>JANNAN010000001.1:0-26580 GCA_031384385.1 Candidatus Tayloriibacteriota bacterium
GTGATGGTGTTGTCGAAGTTGCCGTTGTAGGCATACACGTTGCCGTAAGAAGCGATGTCGCCAGAGAAAGTTGCTACGCCAGACGAGCTAATAGTGAAGAAGGCATTGTGATTGCCAGCATTCCTGAAATACAAAGTCCCATAATCAGGAATCCTGATTTCAGGACTCGTTTGAGAATCACTCCCCAAATACAAAGCATTGGTGACGGTGAGGGTGTCGAAGTTCGTGACCGCCGAGCTTGAGCCGCCGGAGGGGTCTATTTCAATTTTCGTATTTACGATGTTTTCACTGTTGGTTATCGCAACAGCTTTCAGGAATCCGACTTTTGCTGACGGTGTTTGGTTTGGTGAATAAAAAAGGTCTGGAGAAAGCGGGTGAACCACTCTAGGAATTGGGTTTGTTCCGTATTGGCTAGATGATAAATATGGCGAAACGGGATTAGCGGAAAAGCCGCCGTTTGTGTAAATCGTCCGATAGACGTTTCCCGGCCCACACCTAACGCTAAACCTAAAATAGCCAGGACTTCCAAAGACTGCTTGCTTAACGATTACCCCATCTGAATCTTCGTCAATCGTCGCATTTTGGTTTTGATAGTTTCCCTCGGCTGGCCTCCATGTATAAACACCGTTTGCTTTTTCAACACCCGCGCCAGATACAATTATGACATTTGTATTTATGCCTGTGAATGGTGGGATTTCATTTGTCGTTGCGGAATTTCGCAGTATCGGCTGACCGAAACAAACCAGCGGAATGACGAGAAACAGGATTGAGAGTTTGGTTTTCATGTTACGGGCCGACAAGTTGATACCATCCGGTGTTTCCCGAACCAGTTTGCTTTGCCCAAAACACATTTCCGGTTGTGTCGAAGTAGGTGTCGCCGGGGTTGCCAATGACGACACCTTCGGGTGATCCGCTGCCAGAAGAACTTCCGCCGATGTTGGCTGGCGCTGGGTGGACGATTTTTCCTGGAAAATACGAGACGCTTGCATCACTCATGGCGGCATTTATCAGCCCAAAGTGATTGATAATCAAGGAAAATTTTATATCCGCTTCCGCGTAACCGTCACCCTCACATGACCAAGCCTTGTGTCTCCTATTTTTTTGAAGGCTGATTCCGACAGGTCGATAACTCGATTTTGAGTCCTCACAAGCCTTCGTGCAGGGCCGCGATCTGTCACTGTAACCACAACCGAAACGGTAGGATTAACGTCCGTGCGCGTGACCAGCAGAACGCTACCCATTGGGTGAAACCATGAGGCGCACGTCATTGCCTCGGGGTTGAAAATGTGGTTGTTCGCCATCGTTCGACCAGCGCACTCGTCCCCGTAGAAATACGCCCCGCCGGTTTGTGCGGTTGCTGTGAAGGCTGACAGCAGGAGTATCACTATCCATTTTCCCATGCCCGCCAAGAGTCCAGCCGCAATTCGGGGGACGGAGCTTCGCTGCGTTGCAAAGGATTTCGACTGGCGAGAGGTTTCTGAGTTCGTCCCGGATTTGAACAATGCGCTTCCCTGTGAAGCTGGAGATTGCCCGCGCTTCATCTTTACCCAAAGCGCCGGCCCATATTTCTTTTGATGCTTCACGGTTCACTGGCTGAACGCCTCTGGGTGTTGCTTGCGGAGATGCTGCTTCAATCCCTCTCGGAGATGCTCGTCGATGTTCTCGTGCTTCGACGTTGCGAGCGCAATCTGGACATCGGCATAGCCGGGCCGATGCTGCGTTACCATGCCCAGATAAACCATGCAGTTCATCCCCAACAAAATTTTGATCCGCTCCCAAAACGTGAACTTGCGAAACCATTCCACTTGCGCGAAGTCTTGATATTTCGGCGCGATGCTGCCCCGGAATATCGTCCGGTCGAAGATGAGCCGGCGCGGGGTTTCTTGTTTCGGATTCTCGATGCTTTTTTGTTTCATGTTTTTATTCAGTTACGAACACTTCTACTCTTGTGAACTCCGGCTCGCCTTTTCCAACTTTTTCTTGGCTGACCTCGATGCGCGTTCTTTCCGGGTTATCTCCCGGTATGATTCCAGCGTATCGGCAGCAATCGACATGATACTTTTCACAGAGGTTGTCTTGGTCGAGGAGTCGCTTGCGGAAGCTCGTAACGCGGACAAGAAACCGTCTTGAATCTCTGACTTCAGCTTGTGCCGCGACCAGTGTTCCATCCCCAGGATTTGATTCCAGCTTGGCAGGCGTCCTGGGATGTCGATTCTTAACAGGCTTTGGCTTGCACCAGACTCCGTTGGTGAAAATAAATCCACGGTCTTTAAGGAATTGCTCATTGTAGTGCATCTTGTCTTAATTTTTCATTGGCTATCATCTCTCGAATTACCATCCAACCCAACCACTCTGCAACAGCGACTTGGTGCTTGCACCGGCGCTGCTCTCCCCCGGCTTCAATCCGAATCCGATAATCTTCACAGTCGCAACAACCGCGTCCGTTGTTCTCCATCACGTCCACCAGATACACCATGCTCGCGTCTCTTTCGCTGGTGACATGAAACCTGCCGGACTCAAACGGTTTTACTTTAAGTCCCGACATTGTAACGCCTCCGGCGAACCTCAATTCTGACGCCACGCCTTTTCCCGTATGGGTAGCAAACGTCGTTCAATGCCGTGACGATGTTGAAGTGTGTTTCTGACGGATTGAGTCCGATGTCCATTGTAATTTCAAACACGCGCTCTGAGCCTATGTCGCGTAAGCGATGGGCTTGCGTGGGCGGCGTCCCAAACAGAAGCGTTGTCAGCCTCCGAAACAACCCAAGAAACTCGGACTCGGAGAACTTTCCTATCACCTTCATCTTTGGGTCGCGCTTCCCCTCGTAGCTCTCCTCCAAGTGGTATTCCGTTGGTTTTCCGACCATCTCTCCAGCGGCTCGGAATAGTGCGGTGTATGCCTTCGCCTGACGCCCTCCAGAGCCGATGAGGATTGGCAGGTCTGCCATGTTTGGGGTCACAGTGATTTTATCAATTCTGTCTCCGATGGCTTCCTTTATGTGAAGCCTTTCCGCGTAGGCGCACGATCCCCGAATCAGTTCGGCAAATACGCTGGTGACTGGACTTTGGAATTGATTCATGTTTCTTGCGCTGGTTTATACGCCATGCCGGTCGCTAGAGTCAATCGTTACTTGCCCTGTGGTTGTCGGTTTCGGTTTCAATTTTTGTTTGCGACCCCATTCGGAACTGTGGCGCGAAGAATGTGAATGTCACAGTCCCAAGCTCTCCATCCTTGTTTTTCGCAATGTCCATCTTCACGTCGCGGATCGGGTTGTTGTTTTCGGATTCCGAGTAGAGCAAATAAACCTTGTCGGCATCGCTTTCGATTTGCCCAGAGTTCCGAAGGTCGGAAAGCCTTGGCCTGCGAATTTCTTTGGCGCTCTCCCTGTTCATGGAACTGAGGATGATGATTGGAATATCCAACTCCTTTGCAAGACCCTTGATTTGCTTCGATGCGTCTGCGGTTTTTTCGTTCTCATCCTTCCCCTTGCCGTTTATCAGTTGAAGCATGTCTATGATGATGAGCCGAGCGCCCCGCTGATACATTCGTCGTGCTGTGGTTGAAACACCCTGCGTCGTCTGGTTGCCGTCGTCGGAGATAAGGATTCTGCTTCTGATTTTCTTCATCTCACTTTGCGCGATGGTCGCCTTGCGTATCAGTTCGTCGGTTACATCGCCGCGTTGCAGCTTCCCTCCGTTCATCTGTCCCAATGTGCAAAGTTTTCGGTGAACAATTTTCTTCGCGGAGGTTTCGAGCGATATGACTCCGACTGTGACTTCCTGCCTGGCTACGTTGGTTGCGATGTTGAGCGCCAGAGATGTTTTTCCTGTGCTGCGAAGTCCCGCCAAGACAATCATTTCTTGCGGCATCATCCCGCCGCTTATCCTGTCCAAGTCTGGAAACCCTGTGAGCAATCCCATTGGCGTCTTTCCGCCGGCTGCGTCCTCGTATTCCTGCTGGAGTTGTTCTTGGATTTTTGTGATGTCCGCTATTCCCCTGTTTCCAGACTCGATGCTTTGGCGGATGCTGAGTATTTCCCGCTCTACACCATTCAGAAATTCATTAAACTCTCCCTCGTATTCATAAACCCGGCGAATGACTCCGGTGCAGGTGGCTATCAGTTTTCGGAGTGTGAACTTTTCAAGAACGATTTCCAGGTAGTAGCCCAAGTTCGATGAGCTTGGCACCGTTTCCGGCAACGCCGACAGATACAAAATTCCTCCAACCATCTCCAGTTCCCCGTTATCCTTCATCCATTGCTGGAGTGTGATGATGTCGATGGGTTGGCGTTGTTCTGACATTGCCACAATGTTTTCGTAGATCACTTGATGCCTCAGATCGTAGAACGCCTCTTTTCCGATTCTCAACGCGGACACGCACTCGATGATGCTCTCGTTCGGCGAAAGTAGGATGCAGCCCAAGACGCCCTTCTCCGCTTCTGGGCTGTGCGGCGGAAGCCGTTCGGCTGTTGGGTTGGTCATTTCCCCTCCTGCTGTTGAGATGACAATTCTTCCCAAGCCTCGCGGCAGGCGAAAAACGAGTCTTGCTGGTCTGTTCCTTTTCCGAACTCATCCCGCATTGGCCCTACACCGCCCAACTCCCACGTCAGACCGCAGGCGGAGAATTTATTCGTTTTTGATGGGTTTTTTTCGCCAAGTGTCTTGGTGGTGGCATTTGCCTTGTCCAAGTATTCGGTCCAGCATTGCAGCAGCTTCGCAACCGTCTTTGGGCAGGACTCGAACCGCTTCCTTTCCTCGGGGACGGTCAAAATCCAACCTTGAATCAAGGCAAGCTCGGCAATGGCTGATTCCCGATTGGATACCTCAACCAAGTCCCGCTCCTCCATGTTCCCCCATCGAGCGCCTTTTGGACGGCTGAACATCATCTCAATCTGCTCCTTCAAAACCTCAAACCTGCTTCCTTCCACCTTGGGGGGTAGGGGGGCCACTACTCTAATCTCCTCTCCTCTCCTCTCCTCTTGACGGACATTGTCGGGACATTGTCGGGACATTGTCGGGACACTGTCTTTTTTTGTGTGATGGTTTTGGCCTGATTGGTTTTGGTTTTTTGTGCGTTTTTGGCAGTATTCCGACTGTTTTTCTCCCCATTTCGTGATGTTGATGGTGTTCTCTCCGAGGGTGATATACCTGATCTTGGCGAGCATGAGAACGGCCTCATTCACCTTCGGGATGGACACGCCTAGTCGTTTTGAGAAGCCGAACATCTCAATCTCGTCTTTCCCCCAAGACACTGTCCCGACCTTGTGCCGACACGCTTCGGACAGTATCCCGACCCACACCGGAATAACTTCCGGTAGTTGGGAAATCGCGTATTGCAGTCGCGTTTCGTCGAGGTCGTTTTCGTAGAACTTGAACCAATCAGCCATAGTGAAGTCTCCAAATGCTCAATTCCGATGTCGCCAGAGGTAGGACTACACAGTGGCCTTGCGGCACTTTGGAGGGTTCGCCAGCGACACCGGAATTGAATTTTTGTGATTTCATACTGTATTTACAGCCACGTCCTACGGCGGCTATCAGCTTGCAGGAAGCCGACGCGGTGATTAGAACACCGCGCCAGCCGTTACGTCAACAGGAATCAGACTTGGCTATCCAAAAGCTCTCTGGCGAGCGGCTTGGTGTGGTCGCGCTTGTCTGGGAGGACGTTGAACAGTTCGAGTTCGGTGTTGATGGCCGGCTCATCCTTGATGAAGCTGCCGTCATCCTTGCGATAGAACACCTTCGTCGCGGTCTTGGCCTTCTTGTCCACGCGGATCATCACCACGGACTCAACCTCGCGCATTTCGTAGCCGTCCTTGATCTTGTCCACGGCGGAATCAATGTCGCACTTGAGGCCGGACATGGTGGTTTTGAACTGGCGCTGGATGGTTTTCAGTTCGGACTCAGTGTGGTCATAGACCCGCTGCTTGTCCGCCAGCGTCCCGCCGATGGCGAGGAGTTCCTTGTCGTCGAAGTCGTGGCGCACACGGATGGTTTCGACGCGCTGTGGCTTCTTCTTGGTCGGCTCGGTCGGAGCGCCGGCAACCTGGTTCTTCTGTAACGCATCGGTAAGTTCCGCTGCGGGCGGTAGGACGCCACCCTTCTTTGTTTTCTTCATGGTTCTTGTTTTTTTGATGTTTGACCGACAGTTAAGGTTTGATTTGCTTGAGTGCCTTCGCCTTTTCCTTGTAGGTGATGTGGGGTTTGATGCCGTCCATCAGCCATCTTTCGGCGTCTTTCTTGGACAGTTCCTTTCGGAGAGCGATGCGCTCGACCAGCGATTCCTTCATGTCTCCAAGCACCATCTTGCACCAAGAGCGGAACAGTGCCGCATCCTCGGGCTTGTTGGGGTCGAGTAGCTTTTCTTTGACGAGGACGCCGTAGATGGAGGCGATGTCGAAGGTGTCTGGATTCATTCCGGTCGGGGCAAGCTCATAACCCAGCACCTTCAATTCATCCTCAGGCAAGGATTTGAGCCGATTGCTGACCGCCTCGAATAGATTTGTTGCGGCAGTCTTTCGGGACTGGATGTAAGCCAAGTCCGCCGGGGCGAGTTCGTTCACGCGAAGCTCAATGTCCGCCTTCTTGGGCAGGCTGATGGTCTGGGCCACGACTGACGGCAGCAGCGCATTGGCGGCGGCAGTCTGGCAATGTGACAACGCCCGGCAATACTGGCACCACTTGCCAGCGGAGCGAGAGGCATCCGGCTGTTGGGCGCGGGAGATGTGGAAAACAATCTCATTGTAAGCGTGGTCGAGATTCGACCGCTCGTAGTCGCACCGGCTGAATTTCTCTTGCAGCCGATACTGCGCGATTGCAACGCGGGCGGATTCAAACGGACCGTGTTCCTTGTCCAGCGCCACGATGCCAACGCGAAGCTGCCAGTTGGCGCTCGCCTTCGTGACTTCAAGGAAACCAGTCTTGGCATCCAAAAGCAGGCAATGTCGATACTTCCTGTTTTCGACGATGTAAGCCACGTCCACCTTGGCCGACGTGAGTTTGTTTCCGCCGGCATCCGTCACCCAAGAGCGTTGCTCGCGGATCACAACCAAGTCCTCCGCCTTCTCATTGCAACCCAAGTCGGTAAGCCACTGGTCAACGGCCAAGTGTTCCATCTGCCTAATTTTTACGGCGACTTGCTCCTCGTTAGCCGCGAGGTCAACGAGTTCCCCAGACTCCAGAGCAGCGTGAACACGGTCGCCAAACAAGGCAACGTCGTTTGATGTTTCGGTTGCAGGTTTCGGAATTGCCGCCTCCGCCGCCATGCTGCCTGGGCAGTTGTAGATGCGCTCAAATCCTGACGCTGACACAAGGCCAGCCCGTTCGTCTGTCTGTATTGTAGTATTCATGTTTTATTGGTGGTCGTCTCTCCGACCTGTCACGCTCCGCCTTCGCCTGCGTTCGGCCCGGCTATTCCGGCAATGGAAATTTCAAACCTCCTTGATTTTCTCGACAATGTTCGACCATTCCGTGATGAGCAGGTTGCGCTTGTTGTTCGCCATCTGAGCGATGGTGGTTACAGCAGACCCGGCCAGCTTGTTCTTTTTGGAATAAGCCACGACCTGATCCTCTGAGATTCCAGAGGCGACACACAGTTCAGCCAGCTTGTTCATCGTCGCCTGAACCTCGGGCGAGATTTCAGCGGGAGCAACCGCAGGAGTGGGCGCTGTCGTCGTTGACGCAGCCGGAGACGCAGCTTCACCCATCGGAACGTCGTCATCAGGATCGTGCGCGGGAGTGGGCGACTCGTCAGCAACCCGAGCGGGTGCAGCCGGTGGAGGCAGCGAGAAGATGGGAGCAGCGGTTTCGGATGCCGCAACCGGGCTGGGAGCGCGGAATAGCGGCGTGTCATCATCGGCGATGATGGCGTCCGCAACCTCGGGATTCAAGTCCCACCGCTTCGACATCCTGCGGAGGACGGTTTTCTTCGCCATTTCATCGTAGTCAGTGACCCAAGGCCCGCCATTTGCTGCCCGGCTGCGCTTGCGGATGGCGTCCACGTCGTCCTTTGTCATCACTTCAACGTCCAGCCTTCCGTTGCGCCGGCAGGATGCGTAGTAGGCGTAGGCGTGGCCGCGAGGCTTCTTCCAATCAACCTTGTGGCTCAGCTTCTTTTCGCCGTCGATGACCTGATAATCGAACGCATCATTGTCGCAAATTCGGTCGGCATAGATGGACTCAACACCATTACGCTCGGCCAGCGCGACCAGACCCTTGTAGTCGAAAATAACCTGGACTTGATCCCCGAACGGAATCAGATGCGCGTTTCGACCGTCCGGCTCCAAACCGGCCTGCGAGCAAAGCATCAACGCTTGAAGCAGGGATTCTGGCCGGCAATCTGCCAGCTTCGGTGTTTTCAAGATGGCGGTGCAAGCCACCCGAGCCATGCGGTCGGCGGTGAGATGTTTCGGCAAGACAAGCGCGATCTGCGCCTTCGTCGCTTCGGATTGAATGAGGGCGCGAATGTCGCGCTTCTGTTGAACGACCGGAGTATTCGGATTCATGTTTTGTTATTTGGTTGATGTTGACTTCGCCACGACCTGCCGGAATTTCGATTCCAGCTTCGGAGTCCAGTTGCGGCATTTCCGCTCCAACTGCGAAAGGAACTGCGCGGAGATTTTCATTTTCTTGGCGACGAATCGGAGGCTTGCCCCGCTTTCGTGACGAAGTTTTTGAAGCTCGTCACCAACCGCAGCGCGGTCAGCGACAACTCCTTTTCCATTGCATGTTGGGCAGGTTTTGGTTTGCACGTCGCCATGTAATCAAATGCCAGGTGATGTGTCAACGGTTATTTGGTGACGATTTTATTTGACTCTTTTTTTGGCGTGTGAAATAACTATTGGCACATGGCGCAGGAAATAGAAATCTGGACGGTTAGCGGTCGCACCGAAAACATTTGGACCATCCCCATCCATGTGCTGTGGATTTCCGGCAAGCGCTGTTTGGTTCGGCCCGCAATCACGCTGCTCGCCATTCAGACATCGGAGATTGAACGCAAGCTGGACAAGAATGGAAACCGCCGTGGCGGGCAATGGAAGATGACAGACTTCAAACTGAAGCGCATCGCCATAAAAACCACAGGCGGCGACCCGGAACAGTATTTATCTTGGTCAGGCCGGATGCGGACGCAAGACAATCAGCAGATTGAAAACGACGACACAAGAGATTTCTTGGACGAGTTCTATTTGAAGAACACTCAAATGTTGTCGCGTGAAGATTTGAGCGTTTTCTGGTTCTTGCTTTGTCAGCACATGGCCCATTGGGTGATTAACCGCGAGAGGCCGGTTGATTTGATCCGGTGGAAAATACAACCCTCCGTTCTGCGCGGAAACTGGAAGCAAATCTTTTTTGATTCCTTGTTGATCACGAATTTGAAAAACCACGTCATTCAAGTAGCAATGAGTCGTGGGCATGAGAGGTTTTCAAGCGCGATGATTGAATGTGGTGACGCCAAGATTTTGCGCGATGTTCGGTTGCTGGCGTTCGATCCATCGGAAAACATTTGCTACCGAAAAGCAGAACTTGAACACACGCCGGCATGGTGGGAAACCATTCGGAAAGTGGAATTGCAGCGTTATCAAAACAGCATCGAAGGAGGATATGAAAAACAACTGCGCGAATCCGCAGCCCGGCAACAAAAAATGCACATCCGCCTGTTCCATCAATTCCTGGCGGAGATGGCGTGTCCAATTCCCCTTATTCATAAGGGTGTTGATGGAAAATGCAAAATGGTTGCTCCAAAAACAAAGTATGCGGCTGGCGCTCACAGGGGGACTAGATTTAAGCGTGTATTTATTGGTCGTCTTGATTACGTCAAAGCGCCAAAAGAACCTTCCGCCGCGAAGTGTGTATCTGTCGAGGATGGCAAGCTGCCGGAGATGCCCACTGTTCAACCCGATCCGAAAGACGTGCGGGACTCCGGGGATCGGCAACCCTCAAGTGGGTTGCTTGTGCTTCATGCCGGTGAAGGCATATCTGAACGTGAACTGTTGGGCGTGGGAGAGGCAACTTGATTTTGGATGGCCGGACGAATTGAATCACAATTATGAGCGAGACGAAACCAAACGGAATGAAGGCGCTTCAGGTGTTGCCGCCGGAAGTGGCGATTGATATTCCGAAGTCGGAACTGGCGAACCGAGAAAACGCCGATGCCGCCATGAGTCGGCTGGGGCTTACAAAGGTTCGGGCGCAGTTCATTAGTGATTGCGCTGCGGTTGGGGTATTCATCAAAGGCACCGGCATCGTCCCATCACAACACGGATCGGCATTCGTCAGCCAAGCGCAGATGAAAGAGGCGATGGACGCAATCACAAAACGGATCGCATATTCTGCCAGCAAGAGCAACAAGATTGCTGACCGGCCAAAAGAACTCGAAAAGCTGGATAAGATGGCGCGGGCGCTCGGCTATGTCGCCGACAAACTTGCCAAATCAAACAAGGTTGTCTTGGATTCGTCTGGTGAAGCAACAGGCGGGCCGTCGATTCCTCCGCCGGCAACAGTCAAGACGTTCGGGCCACGCGACCAAGTTCGGGCATCGGTTGGTGTCGAGCAAAAATCTGAAACCAAAGTCGTCGTTCAGGCCGGTGGAAATCTTACAATCAACCAAGAGACACCGAAAAGTTTATGAGATCAATGTCATTCATGCTGACGACGCAACAGATATTAAATCAGACCAAGACCATCACTCGGCGACTTGGCTGGAAATCCCTTGAGGTAGGGGATTGGGTGCAGGCCGTCGAGAAGGGCCAAGGCTTGAAGAAGGGCGAGAGGATGAAAAGACTCGCCCTCATCGAGATTGTGAGCATCCGAAAAGAGCGGTTGGCTCAAATCGGTTATCCTGTGGTCTATCCCGATCCCAAGTCGGAACTCGCCCGCGAAGGCTTCCCAGACATGACGCCAGACCAATTTATCGCCATGTTTCTGGAATCAATGGGTGGCGAGCCTGATCAGTTCGTCCGACGCATCGAGTTTCGGTATGTGGACATGGTGAAAGAAAATCCGATTTATGTGCTGATGACAAATCCGCCAAGAAAAGACTCCAGACCGAGGCTTGCCACATTCGACAAGGCCAAGGCTGACGAATGGAAGTCAAAAGGCGAAGGCCGATGCCATTATCAAGTGAAGATGCTGTGAAACGAACATTGAAACATGAATGCAACTCAAGACCCAACCGAAGCGCACTTGGCTGACGTGGCGCTGAAGCAAATGACATGGAAGCCCGGCATAGTTCGGGACGTTTCGGCGATGATCGTCCAGACGGCGCTCGAACATGGGATGCTGTGGCCGGACGACGTGAAATTGGAAGGCATATCCAGCCTGACGACGGCTGACGCAAACTGCATCGGCACGGCATGGAAGAACCTTGCTCGGGCCGGCATCATCATCGGGACAGGCCGATTCCGCCGCTCCACCGCAAACCACGCCAGAGGCCGAAAGATATTTGAATACCGCACCGCAAGCCTATCTCTTGCCCGGCGCTGGCTCACAGCAAACGCCTACACCTTCCCTGTCACTATCGCTGGTGAACAGGCTGAGATGAATCTATGAAAACCAACCAGCGGCCAACCAATCCCGAAAGTTTTGCGATGAGGTCAAACCGCCTCCGAAATCTTGCACGTCGTTCCGACACGGAATATCCATTCCGAATCCCGCCAATCCTGACATCTGAGTGTTGGTTGATTGTCGAGGCATACTACGGCGGCAAGTGGCCGGCAGTCCGCGCAATGGCGTGGGCGGCAACCCGGCTTTCCGTCTGGTCGTTCTTCAACCATCTCCGCATCCGAACCTGCGACATGATGGGTTGGACGAAATTATACGACATGCCTGCCGCGCCAAACATGAAGAGCTACCAGATGCGTCATGGACGGAGATGTTCTGGTAGCCCAAATTGCAACAACCACCTTTGCATCGAGGAATCTGTTCCTGGATGGTTCAAGTGGATAACCCGATGGGAGGAATTGTGAGCGAAACCATGTCATTACCAGCAGCCCAAGGACTTGCCCTTGCCGCTCTCTGCGATATGGTCATGGGAGAGGATGCCGCCGACAGGTCGAACGACGCACTAATTATTGCCACCCGCGCCCTAATCCGCGACCGCGACCGTTGGAAACAAGCCAGCTACACCAAGGAAGCCTACAACGACTGCTTGCGCGGTGAACTCACCAAGCTCCGCCGGCAACTGAAGGAACTCCAGCCATGAACCCCGGAGATCACGTCATCTGCATCAACGGCAGGTTTCACCCAGCCGTCGCCCAATTCTTCACCGCGCTCCCGAAGGAAGGCCAAGCCTACGTCATCAGGGAAGTCCGCATCGGTTGCCGCATGGACATGAAAACTGGCGATTTGTCCGTCACTCTCATCGGCTTGTTCAACCCAAAGGCGGAAAGCAAGGCCAACCTCGAAAGAGGATTCAGCATGGACCGCTTCCGAAAGCTCGAAGAAGTCAGGGAAGCCATCAAGGAAGTGACCCAAGCCGGCAAAGAGGATCTTCAGCCAGCATGAACATGAGCGACCAACCACCCAGAAAACGAGCCTTCTCCCCCAACCGGGGCGGCTCGGGCAACGGATACGAACAAACCAACCCAGACTTCGAGGATCACAAGCTGGCCCGCCTCAAGGCTGACTACGCCGCCTGCCCACCCCAATTCAAACGACTTTTCCTCGACGGCCTCTCCCGCTTCGAGCGAAATCAACTCACAGGGAGAATCGGATAACACAAACCACAAACCACATGCGCCCCATCGACCTGCCATCTCCCGAAACCATCGCCAAATTCACCCGCCTTTCCGTCGCCGCTGCCCCAGGCGACACCAACGCCTACTCCCCCTCACCCAGCGCCAAGTCCATGAGGAAAACACGCCAGTCCGCAAGAGACGCCATCGGTAAGCCAGGCCAATTCATCATATTCAAATGGGGAAACCTCGACAGACTCAAATCCGGCACCATCTTGAAGATCAACCACAACGCCACAATCATCACCGTCGCCTGCGGTAAGAACCAAACCAGATTCTCCGTCCCAGCCCATCAAATCGTTCGCAGATGAAAACACTCTCCTTCACCGCTCCCCAGCAGCAATGGCGTCCGCCTCCTCCTCCTTGCCATTCTCCATCGCCTTGATCGCCGCCACTTCCCCAGCAAGCGGAGACGACTTCCCATGCTTCCGACGATAGGTGTCCTGCGCCCGCCGCAGCCGCGCCTTACGCATTTCGTCAGATACCATCTGCCGATACTTCTCCCCATTCAACACCAGCCAACCACCAGCCACAGCCTTAATCCTCCTCCCATCAAACCCCTGCTTCAACTTCCGCCGCTTGTCCGGCCCAGCCAACACTTTCAATATGTCCAACACCTTGACCTCATCCACACTCCCATCTGCCATCTTGAAATTACACTTCTTCCCCATCTTGTAGGCATCCAGTTCGCAGATGTGTGACGAGTTCTTCGTGGCGATGATGGTCATAAAAACTTTCACCACATCCCCATCCTCCTCCCATAGCGAACTATCAACAATCGGCGACCATAATGGCGTCCAGGTATTCATAAAATTGGTCGGAGTGGCAGGCTTTTAACCTGCGAGCCTGCTAGAGTCATCAGCCTCGACAGCCCTTCGTCTCCGCAATGACATTGGGAGCTACCCAAATGTGGCTTCCTACCACTCGCACCCCGATGCAAAATCATCCCACCACCACCCAAATAACGTCAATCACAAAACGATTACACAACTCCAAATAGTAATCGCCAGTAATCGCATAGTAATCGCATACAGATACAGATACAGATAAGGGGGTCCGGGGGAAAAGCTCGTCCCCCACTTTTTCAAAAAAAATTCCAGACTCGATCTCCCACTTCCACCCATAACCCACCCCTCCCCAATGTTTTCAAACTTGTAGCAGGAGGGCATACGTTGTTTCATCACGCACCTACCCGGTGACCCCGCTCCCCGCCCGCCTTGCGTATCGCCAGCCGAAAGCCTGGCTTCGAGTCGAAAAATGACGGCTTCTGGGTGTCGTTCGCGTTCGCTTGTGCCATCAAAGCACTCTTGCGACCGCAAGCGATGTGGAATAAAACCCCGATTCGTCGTAAGTCGCTGTCCATCAATAGAGGCTGACAGAACTGACTAATCTGTCGGCGGTCGTTGACTATCAAGGGCTTACAAAAGTTGCAAACGCAAGTCGTTGATTCGGTGGCCTTTCCCTCTCCACCGTCTTGCAATCGGATACATGAGTAAGTTGCTGATGTTACTTGCGATGTTTTCGTTCCTATATGCTGGGTATGGGATACAGTATGCTATGGGGAGGATATAGGAACGGTGGATGGAGTGGTTGGTGGCCGGTGGAAGGCTGGGTGAGTCCAGTGGTTTCACTTGGGTTGCCTCCAGTGGAAACGCTTGGGATAAGGAGGCTAAAAGAATCTTCATCTTGTAAGCAGATTGCTGTTGACACGATTAGTGAAGGCTGATAGCTTTAGCGGTGACGGTAGAGAATTAACCAATAAACAAAGGCTAAAACATTATGAAACGAGACGAACGAAACGAGACGGCGCAGGAGTGTGCGGCCTGTGGTTGTGAATACGACAATCGCAGCGGCGGGACGTGTGGCTTTGATGTTACTACCACGACGAGCGATGAAGTGCTTTGTCTGTGCGAGTCGTGTTTTGCGGAGGCGAAGGACTTGGAGGTTGAGGAGTTGGGAGCGGCGGAGGATTGCGAGACGCTGACCAAATTGGAGTTCAACACTGTGAAGTTGTGGGCGAAGAAGGAGCGGGTTTTGGTGTATGGGTTTGACCTGCCAATTCAGACGGTGGAGAGGATGGAGGGGTTTTTCGATGCGTTGAGCGCGTTCGTTGGGTGGCATCCAGACACGGAATTTCCTGCATATGTGGGGGACGACAACGAATCGCTGTTTGCCCCGGCGGAGTGCTTGGCGTTGGGGTTGCGGTTGGCCGAGTGTTTCAGCCTTTGCCAACTGAAGGGCCTTGACTTGTATGAACTCGCGTTTGAGTCGGCGCAGCGAGCGGGCTGGGCACCGGAGGCGGAGCAGGATTACACCATGAATCGCCGGATGGCTGACGACAAGGCGGGCGGGCCTGCCCCTGCTATTAGCCGGGCGGAGGTCATGGCTGACCCGGCGGCTTCGTTCTGGCTCAAGGGAGCGTTGGAGAAGGCCAGCCAGCGTGATTCACTGGACGCGTTGCGGGATGCGGAGACGTTGGCGAAGGTGCTGCGAGCGGAATACGGGAAAGGCGGTGCTGTGTGACCACGATAACCAAGACGACCTACCGGCTGACGGTTGGGGCATTGGACGGGAGTTACGGGCCTGACCGTGGGCGGCGGTTGGTGAGCGGGCTGGCGGTGGGCGACTTGTTGGAGCTTCGGCCAGCGGGGACGAGGCGGGCGGTGCGGCTGTCGCTGTTCGACGCCTACCGGCTCGCTGTGCGGTTTCAGGTTCAGGCGGTTGACCGGCGGGCGCGGGAGATACGCAAGGCGACCGGCGGGAGGATGGCGACGGCGCGGAAGCTGGCGCGGAAGGAGGCAGGACTGTGAAAGACTTCGATCCAAACATCCTTGTGGCCTACGGGCTGATAGTGGCGGGAATGGTGGGTTGCTTGTGGGTGCTTGTGGGTTGGGCTTGGGGCTGTCTCAAGCCGGTGAAGCGGCCACACGACACGGAGTTCATTGACGAGTGATTACCAGTCTCGCCTTGTGACAGGAGGCGAGAGCAGGGTAGCCATGAGGCTACTACAACGAAAGGCTGAAATTATGAGACTGAAAATTGAAATCAAGATGGACAATGCGGCTTTTGAAGATGCACAAGGCGACGAGGCCGGGCGGATACTGCGGGAGTTAGCGGACAGGCTGGAAGGCTCCGGCAACATGGGCGGGTTCGCTACGTCTCTGCGGGACGTGAACGGTAACAATGTCGGCTCTGCCCATGTGACCAAGTAGCGGCTTGGGCTTCCTTCCGTCCATTCCTTTGGAGTGGGCGGACGGTGGCGCAATCACGCGACACGACAACAATGAAACAAAAGGCAAAGGTATGAAATGGACAAACGACACGATAAATCCGGCAGGCCCTATTCAGGTCAGCCGATTCAACAAGGCGACGCGCAACCTATCGAGCCAACACGCGACGACGAGGACGCTATACGGCATCATCGGCAAGAAACAGACTCCGGGAGCGGCTTGGGAGTCTGATTGCGAACACGAAAGCAACACCTTAGCCATGTTCTCCGCTTTGCGGCGGGAGGACGTTGCCAAAGTCCAGAACGACATCGGCGAGCGTTACGATTGGACGGTTAGCAAGGCGAACGTGGGCAAAATCATTGTGGACATCGAGGCGGCAATGCCGGCGCTGGTGGCGGCTAGGCCGACTACTGACAAGCGGCAGACCAAGGAACAACGGGACGCGGAAAATGCGCAACACGCGATTGACCGCCAAGAGAGCAACAAGGCGCAAGCGGCCAAGACTGACAACAAGCGGGCGGTTTGCGTTGCGGCCTACGGTTCAGGCGAAACCGTGACGCTACAATCTGGGCAGGTTGGCATCGTGGCCAAGCTGTGTTTCGACAACTCCGACAGTCAATCGGACTACTTCGATTCTCACGCCAGTCTTTCGATCCCGTTCCTCGTGGGCATCCTTCGCGGGCGGGCGGAGACGGAATCCGAGGCGCGGCGGGCAATCTCCGGGTTGGCCGGGCTTTCTGACGAGCAGCACGGTTGGGAATGGAAAACCGAAAAGTGGAGCATGGGACACGGCAACTACCTGACCGGATCAAAGGTGGAAGTCCCGGAGGAAGTCGGGGCATTGCGGGTTGGCTACGGCGGCGGAGCAATCAAGCAAGGACATTGGGAGATCCAATTCTGCACACAATCCGACAACGCGGACAAGCACACGTTCGACACATTCAAGGGCTACGGCGAGCGCAAGCAGCCTGAAACGCCTGCCAGCGGGCAGGGAGAGAGCGCGGCGGGCGGTTCTGGCGCGACGGTGAGCAAGAACGAGGAACATCAGGGCGTGGAAGTCCGTTTCGAGGCCAAGCCGACGCCGGATGTTCTATCCAGGCTAAAGTCGGCGGGCTTCCGCTGGTCCATGAGAAATCGTGTGTGGTATAAGAAATACTCCGCCTTTGCGTGGCAGGTGGCCTGTGAGATTGCGGGCGTGAGCGACGAGCCTCACAGCGAAAAGCAGCTTGCAAAAGACTACGACGCCCAGCGGGAGCGGATTAAGGCGGAGGGAAATCCGTTGGTGGACTTGCAGACGAAAGCGATGGACAACGCCGAGGCGGGATTTACGCCGGATGCGTTCGATATGCAAGTTGAGGACAACATGGCCGCAGCTTGCGGTCTGTAAGCAATTACAAGTTGACACGCTTCCCGCCCTGTGCGATAACAGGGCGGACAGTTCAATTAAACATTAACCAAAAGGCTAGATATGCCCGAAACAATGACCCCGATAGCAAAATCAAACACGACGGCAAACCCCTACCGCATCAGCGCGAGCCGCGCCTTGCGTGAGTCCGGCATGAGCTTGGAAGATTGCAGCGACGGGACTTGCCCGGCCTGCTGTAAAGAAGGCTGCATCGTCGAACCTGACGGCGAATGTGAACACGGCTGCCCCTCTGTGCTGATTGCGGCGGGCTTGATATAAGCAGACCAGCGCGGCGTGATTGGCACCCGCCGCGCAAGTCTGGTTGTAACATCAACCGGAGAAAGGCTAAAACATGAAAACGACAAAGAAAATTCGGGCGCGATTAGAATATCTGCGCGGAGAGATTCAGGCGGAAAAAATCAGTCAGGGGGAAATCGCGGAGCTTCAATCCTTGGCGGATCATATCAAGGCGGGCGACGTGGAGCTATTGCAATGGGCTGGAGTCCCTGAAAATCGGGGACGTGCCAACAAACTCAAAACCTTCACCGTGGTTTTGAACCATTCCCAAAGTTCGCGGGCGGAGGTTGTAATCGAGGCCCGGAACATGGCGGCGGCGGAGGAGATGGCGGAGGAAATCCGAGCCGACGAGATTGACGACTGGAATCCCTACGATGGTGAGGTTGAAGTCTGCCAAGTCCGGGTCGGTGGCAAGAAAGCCAAGCCGAGCAAGTTCAAGCCGTATGGGGGTTCATTGCCGGGGACGCCAAACAACTCAATGCGAGCGCACAATGCGGAGTTGGCAATCGCTTTCACCGGCAACGATGCGGAGGACACGACGACGAACATCGTGGACACGCTCGCAAACATCCATCACCTGTGTCACCGCGAGGGGATTGACTTCGCTGTGTGCCTCAAATCCGCAACCATGCACTACGAAGCGGAGGCTTGAACGATTAGACTACGCGCCCTTCCATCGGGGCGGGGCGCGAAGTCTGACCGGATGAACCGGGCAGAGAAAGGCTAACATGACAAAATATCTGACAAGAAAATCCAATGGAGTGAAAGTGTTTCAAGACGGCAAGCCGGGGACGCCAGCCTATCGTGGCGAGCGTTACACCGTGGGAAAGCAGCATAAGGACAACGGCAATGACGCTTGGAAGCTGGACGTGGGCGCGGAGTGCAACCTTGCGCTTGAGCAAGCCGAGAAAATGAAGGTCGAATACCCGCTTACTATCAAGTCCATCTTCAAGAGACACTTTGCCCGCCACGATGCCATTGTCGCGCTGGTTGAACGTGTGGCGAACTTCGAGGAGCTTGAAACCGAATAATCCTATGAAAAACCAACACACACCGGGGCCGTGGGCTGCCGACAAATTCAGCCGGGGCGACGATTACACGCCGACAAATTGCCGAGTGACATCGGGCAAGAAGGAAATCGCCTGTGCATTCTACGGCGCGACAGATGGCGAACGCGAAGCCAACGCCCGCTTGATTGCCGCCGCGCCGGAGCTGCTGGCCGCTCTGGAGGGATTACTTGACGCCTACGCGCCGAGGGCAGGCGAGACGGCAAAGAACAACGGCGAGGAATCGCTGCATTGCAGCGTGCGCGAAGCCCGCGCCGCGATTGCCAAAGCGAAAGGCCAGCCGTGAGCGCACAATTCAAACGTGTCCGACATCCGTTGAGTATCGTGAGCTTCCGGGGTTGGACTTTTGGGCGCGATCCACGGCGCAAGGGAGGGCAATGCCTTGTCTCGCCTCGTGGAAGCGTGTTCGAGATGCTGGTATTCAAGGGTATGGTTCTGGCCCGCAAGATGGTGACGGATTGACCGAATCAAAAAGGCTATGACCACACAATTTCCCCATCCTCCGGCCCGCTGGAGCCTTTCCAAGCCTGTCTGCTTGGTTAACAAGGCGGGAGGGGGATGGGGTTTCAATTTTTGACCAATGGACAAGACCAAGATAATCCTTTCGCTGTGCGACTATTCTGGGGAGTGGGCGCGGCCATACGCGGAGGCGGGATACCGCGTCGTCACCGTGGACTTGAAACCTCGAAAGCCATTTGTCGGTTTTGGAACTCGCCAAGTCTGCGACGTTCGGAATCTGGAGCATCTTGGTTGCAAGGTTCACGGCATACTCGCGGCACCACCCTGCACGGACTTCAGTGGAAGCGGAGCGCAATACTGGCCGGCAAAGGACGCAGACGGGCGAACAATGCAAAGCCTGTCCATCGTGGACGCCTGCCTCCGGGCTGTGGCGATTTACAAACCAGCTTGGTGGGTGCTGGAAAATCCGGTGGGCAGGCTGAAGGATTACTTGGGGAAGTGCGTTGACCAGTTTGACCCTTGCGACTTCGCGGGCTACGAGCTTTGGGACGCGACTACCGAGACGCATGGCAAGATTCTGGACGCTCGCAGACGCTCCGAGGCTGGCGAGAAGTTGACCAAGGCGGACGTGGATCTTGTCTTGCGGTTCAATCTCTACACGAAACGCACACAACTTTGGGGCAACTTCACGCTGCCGATCCGCAATCGTGTCGAGCCGATACGAGTTTCCGGGCAGGGCAGTCCGCTGATGTTGCTTGGCGGGAAGTCCGAGCGCACAAAGGAACTGCGGAGCATCACGCCAGCCGGTTTCGCAAAAGCCTTTCACCGAGCAAACCCATGAGTGCCAAGAAGCCAACAGTCGTCGAGATGATCGACCACTTCATAAAAAAGTCGGAGGAATTTGACCAGGTGAACAACTTGGTTGCCGGGGTAAAGAAAGGGATGCACGTCAACGCAGCAGACAACACGCCGCAAGTTGAGCAGAACATCTTTGACCTGATGACCAGGCACGGCTTCAAGCTGGACTTAATCACCGGGAGATATTTCAAGCCATGAACCTAGAAATCAGAAAGCCGGTGGGTTGCACGAAATTGATCGTGCGGGAATATCCCTCCTGCATCTCTCTGGCGTTGATTGAGGTTCAGCCGAATATGCGAGGGCTTGGTATCGGATCAAGAATTTTGAACACGCTGAAGCAGGTTTCCAGGAAGAAGCGCAAGCCGATAGTGCTGCAATCCAGCGCCGACACAGAAAAGGATCAGACGAAGCTGAACCGATTTTATCAGCGCAACGGTTTCAAACTGGACGCGAACGCGCCGATACCTTTCACATTCAAATGGGAGACTGAACTATGGACATAATTCAAATCGTTGTGCTGTGCGTATTGGGAGCTTTCGCTTTGGCGATAGGCTACTGCTTGTGGCACGATAAACCGCCGACAAAATGAACACGCTCGCATCACAATTCATTGACGGAATTGCGCTTTCGCTGGCTCCAAACACACTTTCAAAGTATTCGGACGCGCTTGCCGGGTTGTCAGAGCATTTCCCTGACCCGTCGAAGGTAAAGACGGCGGATGTTTTGGCGTGGATCGAGGAGGAGAAGGCGTCCGGGGTGAAGAATATCACCATCCGATCAAAGATGGGGCTTCTGATGCGCTGGTTTCGATGGATGCAAGACACTGGGGCAATCTCCACGCAACCGCTTTGGCACACGCTTCCAAGACTGCCAAAGGGCAGGCCGCACAAAGTCCACTTCACAGAGTCGCAGTATCAGCGCGTTCTAAACATCGCCGGCAACCATCTTTGGTATCTTGAGACGGCGGTAATCATCGGCTGGCATACGGGATTGAGAATGTCAGACGTGTGCCTATTGAAGCGTGAGAACGTGAGCATGGACGATGGAATCATCCGCGTTGTGCCGGAGAAAAAGAAACGATTCGAGCAGGCCATTGAGATACCTGTGTCCACGGAACTGCGGGACCACCTTCTGAAAGTCTGGAACACGCAACCAGAAACAGAATGGGTTTGCGCTGAACTCTCTTTGAAATATCGGCACTATCGCACGACACTGGCCGGGATGTTCAGAAAGATGTTCGATGAAGCAGGTCTGACATCGCAAAGTTTTCATTCCCTGCGGCACGGATTTGTTACCCGACTGATTAACTCCGGGGTGAGCGCCATCGTAGTTTCCAGTATCACCGGGCAGAGCTTGAAAGTCATTCAGGGATATGCCCACGTCTCCCACGATGCGAAACGCCGGGCGATGGGGTTCGACTTGAAAAAAGAGTGGACAAACAACGCAGTTGGGTTTTAATTATGGTTGTGCGTCGTCAAACCGAAAAACAAACATGAAAGACATCAAAGAAATCGAATCAGCCTGCGAACGCGCAGCCGACTTGCAAGACGCCTAACGACCCAAGCTAAGACGCGCGACCTATGACATCCGCAAATCTAGAACCTTCTCGGCAAACTGAAGACGCCCAATCGCGTCGTCTTCAGCGCGTGGTTAGGTGCGGCGCGTGGATAGCCGTTTGCTGGGGAATAATCGGCGGCTGGTCAATCCTCGGCCACTGGTGGCCGGCGTGCAACGAACTAAGCAAAGACCAAGTGACGCTGTTTGTCGCGTTCGCAATCCTGATCTCGAAAAAATGAAAGCACCTAACGGCCCGGATGAGCAACGCGGCGCGAACACCTGAAATCGTGAACACCGAGACGACCATCGAAACTGGATGCGCCCCGCCGCGTTGCGCTCCATCCGGTGGTTCCGCATCCGGCGACAAACAATTATGCACGGACTCGCTGACACAACGGCGGACGTGCTGGACGCGATGCACAACGCAACGCGCTGGGTCGTGGCCGACTCCAGCATCTCGACTGACAACGGCAATGCCTGCCGATGTCGGGATGAACTGCCAGCTTACCGAAACCCTGAGTATGGCTAGTGTGGTGCGCCCACACGAACAACACTCTGAACCCTCGCGCTGGCTCGGCGGCAACCGTGACCGGGCGCGAGGCTTCAGGATGCGGAACGCCAAACTGAGCGCATGACTGCCCGTCTACCAGCGTCCAAATTCACCAGCGGCATCGCGGGGCAGTCATTCGCTCCAGTGCTGGGTTGTGCTGTCCGGCCTGAAATCGTGACAAAAGGCCAACAAAAGAGGGGTCAAAAATACTTTGCGATTTCTCTTACTCTTACGCAACCGCTTGCGTATTGTATGGGCATGAAAACGAACACGAACCAAGTAATCGAAGCACTGAACACAATCTGCACCGGCTGGACTGAATCCCGCCCCGGCGCGCTCCTCTGCAACCCGAATGCAGGCGGCGGAATCATAGACTCGGAAATCGTCTCCGGGGAGTGGTTCGTAATCTTCAACGACGGACGCAAAGCCCTCGAAGGCTACGACTCACGGGAAGACGCAATCGAAGCCTTCGCAATCGCAAGCCGCGTATGACTCACAAGCAATTCAGCGCGAAGGGCGGGAAGGCTGGGACGGGCGAGGCGAAAGCCCGCACGTCCGAGCAAGCCCGCGCTGCCGTGGCCGCACGGTGGGCGAAAACCAAGCGCAAACCCAAGGCGTCCGCCCGGCGGCACAACGCAGAGTCCAGCCACAGCCCGGTAAAATAAAAGCAAATGTCCGCCACTCAACAAATACTCGAACTACCTGCCCGCGCCGCAACTGGTGGCGATAGGGCTGTTGGTCTGCGACGCTTGGTTAGCACCCCGATTCGTGTCCTCGACCTATATTCGGGACTCCGAGGCTGGTCTAATCCGTGGCGCGAGCGTGGGCATGAAACCTACTGCGTCGAACTCGATGAGCGATTTCCGGCTGACCATCGTGACGTGATGGACTTCGAGCCAAGCCAACTGCCGTGGAAACCGGACGTGATACTCGCCAGCCCGCCATGCACCGCTTTTACCGTGATGCAGATCGGTCGCAACTGGACGCACGACCACCAGCCGAAGAATGACCGCGCCCGCGCCGGACTCGTGCTGCTCGAAAGAACTCTGTGGATAATCGCGCAGATAAATCCTGAAATCTTCATCATCGAAAATCCAGTCGGCAAGATGCGCCGGATGCCGCAACTCCGCGACTTCGAGCGGCGCAATGTGACCTACTGCCAATATGGTGAACGACGGATGAAGCCGACCGACCTCTGGGGCGGATTCCCGGCCGGACTGACTCTGAAAGCGGCGTGCAAGAATGGTATGCCGTGCCATGACCGCGCTCCGCGTGGCTCAACATCTGGAACGCAAGGAATGGACTCCGCCGAGTCCGCAAAAATCCCGAAGGCACTCTCGCTCGAAATCTGCATCGCAACTGAAAAGGCACTCTATGAAAAAACGCAAGATTGAAAAACTGCTAGCTCTGTATCGTGAGATGGCAGAAGCCGAAACCGACCGCCGCGCAAAGAAGCGGCTGGAACAAACCGCCGACGCACTCGAAATCTGCCTGTCTCTGAATGACAGTTTCCGAGACGTGTTAAGCAACATCCAAGAACTGATTGACTGCGACATCCTCCAAGATCACTTGTTCCTTGTGAAGCGCATGAAGGCAGCGAAACGCTCCACTTTGGAGGGGTGCTAACGAAAAGCTCACGCAAGACGCCCGACCATGACCACCGCCGACACGCAAGACGTAGTGACGCCCGCCGACTCCCGCAACGGAGAAGCGGGGCGTCTTTGCGTGCAGCGGCTTGTTACACGGCGAAAGGCTCTCATCAAGCGTCACAATAAAATCATCGCGGAATTGAAGAAGATAAAGGCACAACTCAAGAGTGCGAAACTGCGATGCGAACCACCACGCCCACACGAAGGGCAGCGCATCCTTCTGTATGGCTCTGGGAAATTCGGCGCTCGTGCCTTTGCTAAAGGGGATGGCAGTGAGGGGGTATATCACGAAATTGGAGAACTAGGACGCCCGCACATCGTCATGGATTGCGGACAGATGATTAGCTACTGGGGCGGCCCGATATGGAAGCCGTGTAACGCAGAAGCCAGCAACGGGCGCGAACTGAAACAACCATGAGCCAACACGACCAACAATCGAACGCCGAGGACTCCACCCGTTGCGCTGCGCTGACTGGTTCGGAGGTGCGTCGTGGCTGGCGATTCTTCCACTGCGGCGAATGTGAACACAGATGGAAATGGCCGAGCCGTGATGCGCTCTCGCCAAGCGGTGAAAACTGCCCGCGCTGCGATGAGTGGTGTCATCCATTCAACCACGAAATTGACGCCTCAATCCCGTGTGACAAATCTGGAAACCTGACAGTGCCGTGGAACTGGCAGGGTAATCCTCCGAACGACCAAGCTGAGCGATGAGAGGGAGCGCGCAAATGATGCTGGATTGCAATGAGAGCGTGACCGCGCTCCCTCTCATTCGCTCCAGCGCGTGGTTAGACCCCGTCGTGCTGTTCGTGATGAAAGACTCAATCTATAAGTCGCTCGGTCTCGACTGCTACGATGCAGAACGGAACGCACTGACCTACACCGGCAACGCGCCCGTCGTGGCACATCCACCCTGCCAACTGTGGGGAAAGATGGCGAAGATAAACCATCTACGATGGGGCGGCGAACACAACCGCCCCGGCAATGACGGCGGATGCTTCCGCTTCGCGCTCGATAGCGTAAACCGATGTGGCGGCGTGCTGGAACATCCGGCAGAGAGCTACGCATGGAACGCGCACGGTCTGCCGTATCCAGGCCTCGGCTGGACGCGATGGAAACAGGGCTGGGTGTGCGAAGTCTGGCAATCGGCCTATGGGCATCGAGCGCAAAAGAGGACGTGGCTCTACTGCGCCGGAACGGACAAACCACTCGCGGCAAACTGGTCAAGGCCGGCTGGCACGCATCAAGTGGGCTTTCACGACCAGCGCGGCAAGGAACGAAACAAACCGACCCTGAGCAGGCGCGAGGCAAACGCTACGCCTGAGACATTCGCACGCTGGCTCGTCGAACTGGCGAGGCCATGCGCTCAGGGGTCTAACGAAAAGGTCAGCGACGGCGGGCCGCTGACTCACGAATTGAAACAAGACGCGACCCCGCCGTTCGCTGCACCGCTTGGTTAGCACGTCCGGCCTTTTCGTGTCCGAAAACAAATCTGAAAATAGTGCTTGCATCGTAACGGGGTAATGATAAAGTAAAACCATGAACGACACCTTTCGTCCGAGAAACCAAGCCGAGTGCGACCACGCCAACACGCTGCGCGAATACGAGGCGGCGCACAAAGTCTGGGTGAACACCAGCGTCTTTACCGAAGCTGGACGCATCGCCAAGGCCAATAAAGAGGCGGCGCGGGAATGCTACGAAACCGCGCTCGCCGCAAATCACCGATGAGATGCGAAACCTGCCAGTCGGAAGCAACCGTCCACGTCGAGGCAATCGGCTGCCACTTCTGCGCGTCGTGCCTCACGAAGATAGACGCACGCATCGCGAACATGAATCG
This sequence comes from Candidatus Tayloriibacteriota bacterium, assembly GCA_031384385.1. Lineage (GTDB taxonomy): Bacteria > Patescibacteriota > Minisyncoccia > Phycocordibacterales > PALSA-1337 > CAIOGI01. The sequence goes on from JANNAN010000001.1 coordinate 25,635, forward strand.
CCCGGAACAAAGGGCTGAGAGGCCGTCGGCAGCCGAGAATGCCGACACAATCCAAACCTGTAAAACCTGCGGACATACACACGCTGAAAAGCTAACCACTCCATTTCCGGGAACTACCGCCTGCCTCGAATGTGGGTGGGCAACTGATGGTGTCTGCTTCGAGTGCGGCGGAAGCCACCAGCGCACCGGGGCGCGAACCGACTGTATCCGGCACTGGAAATATCGGGCAATGATCGCTGAAAACAATCTGCTCGTGCAAACGGTGTATGGCGTATGAAAACCTACACCGGCAAAGAATGGGTGCGGAAGATGAAAACTAAAACCTACACCGCCGAAGATTTCAAGGCGTGGGGCGCACAGGGCGGCGTGAAGTCCAAGCGTGTGCTGACCGCAGCGCAGGCAAAGGCGATGGTCGCCGCACGGGAAAAGAAGCGTCGGAAAACCAAGCGCGTGACCCGGCGTGCTAACGACCAAGCTCACCTATGACTGCCCCACTCAAAACTATCGAATCACCTGACGGCCTCGCGGGGCAGTCATTAGGTGCAGCGCATGGTTCGGAGACGGTCGAGAAACCCCACAAGGTGCATGTATGGGTTTGTGGTCACTATTGCGGGCCTTACGAATTTGAGACGGCGGAAGAAGCGGACGCCGACTACGAATACCGAAAAGGCTTCCGCGTCCTCGGCTGCTACTACCAGCGCGAGTCGCCGAACAATCAATAAACACAACCTTGTGCATTATCCGGCTTCCATGTGGTTGCAAAAATCGCGTCTGATTAAGCAGATGCGCGAGACAATGGCAGTCTCGCACATGAGCAAAAGCACGGAATGAAAAAAGCCAAATCCAAAAACTGCATTGCGGTTTTGAAGTGCCAAGCAAGATACCGAGCGGCTGGAAGATGTATTTATTGCGGAAATCCGAACGCCATAAACGACCACTGTGAAAA
>JANNAN010000016.1:0-2923 GCA_031384385.1 Candidatus Tayloriibacteriota bacterium
AACCGCTGCGACGAGCGCAACGCCGATGAGTGTGAGGAGTTGTTTCATAAAGTAGAGTTCTTCAAGTTTGTGCCGCACTGCGTGTAAATCGTCGCGGATTTCTTCTGCCTTTTCGTAAGTCGTGCTGTCGCAACCATCCACATATCCACCACCGCCGGGGATTACGTCCCTCACGATAGCGATTGGTGATGTCACTACGTCGAGCGCAGTTCCGATTAGTTTGCCAAAGAGTCCCATATTAAAATCCGAGTGCGCGAAGTTTGACGGACGTGCCACCGATAATGACGATTGAACCACCTGCTTGAACGGGAGGGAAATCGTGCGTGACGGATGTGGTGTTGGTATAGACCACCGTACCAGCGTTGTTGTAGAGCTTGTATGTCACTCCAATGCCATCTACTGCGACGAAGGAGTTGACGCCGGTTGTGTTCGTCCAGCCCGAAGCCGCACCATTCACGGCGTTGGTGGCGAGAGAGGCGATGCCGACACCGAGTTGGACAACACCACCAAGAAGGCGGATGCCGTTAGCTGCATTGACGGAAAATTGGTCGTTTGTGGATGAGTGAAAATAGGAATTTGAATCAGACCAAACGAAAGTATAATCATGGTCTGCTCTGGCTAAATTTCCAGCGGCATGACTCGCGTAACCAGATGCCAATGTGTCTGTCCCTTCGGCGTGGCTGTTTACGCCACTAGCGATACCTCCGTTTTCTGCGTGTGAGCTTGCGCCTGATGCGATTGCATCGTTTGCCGCAAAGCTATTTGCGCCAGTTGCCTGACCGCCATTCGCCGCAAAACTATAAGCCCCACTTGCCACACCACTCCCCACACTCAAGCTGCCGACGTTTGCGGCGGTTAAGGTGGTGTTGTTATTTCCCAAATAGATAGTGCTTGCGACGTTGATGTAGTTTTGAAATGTCCCGTTGTAGGCGGAAATAATCCCAGAGACATATAAATTGCCAAGGCCACTGCTTTCTTCAAGCCGCAGCAACTCAGCCCCGGCTGAATTTTTGAAATGCAAAATCCCACCTTGAGGAATCCTGATTTCAGGCAGATTTTGAGAATCACTCCCAAAATACAAAGTATTGGTGACGGTGAGGGTGTCGGCGAAGAATGTTCCGTGATATTCGCTTGCGACCAGAGAGGTTGCGAAAAGCATGGAGATGAGATATTTCATAAAATCAGTGCCAACTTCCGGCGTAGTATTGCCATTGCCGACCGTCCACATCAACAACGATGTTTTGCAACGCCGGAGGATTTACCACAGGTGGGCCAGAGTAAGCGATTGAGTCTGGAGCACCGCCGCCGCCATTTGCGATCTGGCAGTCGAGGTAGGTTTCAACCGCCATCTGCTGCTTGACCGACATCCCCATGTGGCCGGCGGCAGTGGCGAGTCCAACGAGTGTGTTCGGGTTCGTAGTCACGGTTGCTCCATTTAGTTTGGCGCACTTGGTGTAAATGCGAACAGCCCGCAGTTGTTTTTCAGAAAGGGAGGTGAAGCTGGTTGCGGCTGATGTCAACGAGCTTGTCCCGCATGAGATTGCCATGAGTCATTTATGCTGGAGGGTTGCGATGAACTCCAAGCTGGCAGTCCAGCATGGTAATGATTTTCACCAAGTCGTCCTCGGCGATGTTGCAAGCCTTGCGGACTTGCGGCAACGCGATGACCACATTCGGATCGGCAGACACGGTTGCGCCTGCGGAAACCGCGTTCTTGTAGTCAATGGCGAGTTGTGCCGATTCGATTTCGTCTCGATTCCACTTGTCGAACAGCGTTCGCGCCGCAGCCAGGCCGGTGGTAGCCAGCACCGCGCTGTAATTCGTGCCGCCGTTGGCCGCAAGCTCCTTCGCCTTGTAGTAGGCGCGAAGCACGAGCTTTTTGTTCGGGGACAGTTTTTGCCCACGGAAGCAGGCGATGTTGAGACTGGCAGTAGTGCAGGTTGGTGTGGCCATAGTGGTTACTCCGGTTTTTGGTTAAATTCACTGGCGAGTTGGTCGCTGCCGCCCTCGCCTTCGGCGGTTTCTTCTTGCTGGTCTGGAACGGCATTGACCACGCCAGCCTGCTCGTCAACGCTGATGACCTTCAGAGTTATGGTGTCGCCTTCTTTCGGCGGTGTCGGAAGCGAAGCGAGCGGGATTTCGATGGATTCGGGAGCGGTATCGGTAGGCGGGTTTTCCGCTTCCGCCGCACCCGTCTGTTGTGGTGTCGTGGGGGTCATATTTTTGAGAATAAGTCGGGGCAGACTGGCTTTCTACGCCAATCTGCCCCGGTGATTTTCACTTACGCCACGCAGGTCGCGGGCGAGTCAGAGACGTTCTGGACGACATACTGCGGCGCAGAGCCACAGATTGGGTTGTCCACCATGCAGGCCGCGCCAGCACCGTCAATCAGGTGCAGAATCGGGATGACGAGAGGCCGCTGGTCGTAACGGAAGCCGAGTTCCATGTAGCACAGCCAGTAGAAATACCACTGGAGCTCGTTGTTGATGGTGCATTCGTTGCCGGGCGCATCACCGGGGTTCAGATACTTCAGAACGGTGTCGTTCATGTATTTCCACGAACCCCACATGGCCGAGTTCACCGTGGGAATCATCTCGTGAACCTTCTTCGGCTTCGGCGTGAACAGCGTGGTCGCCAGCGGATGCAGGATGTAGCTGACGCCGTAACGGGCATTGAGCCACGCCGGGTTGATTTGCGGCTTGATGCCGGTGGTGGCGGCGACGTTCGTGTAGGGCAACACGCGCTGGAGGTAGCCGTTGCCCATGTCCTGATACCGCAACTGATGCTCGTCGAACGTGGGAGCGGCGAAGCCGAACGGATCGGCGTTGATGCCTTTGCCCGGCATATACAGCGGGCTGGCACTCTTGAAGTCGGACAGACGAACCTGCGACTTGATTTCCGGGTTGAGGCCGACGAGCCGCTG
>JANNAN010000023.1:0-4717 GCA_031384385.1 Candidatus Tayloriibacteriota bacterium
TATTCCATATTCTCAGCCAGCATATTTATCAGGCTTTGAAATCTCTACAACAACTATTACAGTACCAACTCCTTTTTTAGTTACACATATTGAAACACCAAAATCTGTAAAAGGAATTTATATGTCTGGTTGGGTTGCTGGCAATGAAAAGATGAGAACAAGTTTAGTAAATTTAATTGATAAAACAGAATTAAATACTGTTGTTATTGATATAAAAGACTATTCTGGGAAAGTGAGTTTTTATGTTGAGAATAAAGATTTAAAGAAATTTAATTCTTCAGAAAATAGAATTTCTGACATTAAAGAATTTATTGGAAGACTTCACGATAAAGGTATTTATGTAATTGGTCGTATTTCCTCATTTCAAGATTCTTATCTAGTAAAAACTCATCCAGAATTTGCCGTAAAAACAAAAGCTGGAGATATTTGGAGAGATCATAAAGGTGTCGCATGGCTTGATGTAAGTGCTAAGCCAGTTTGGGATTATTTAGTATTAATAGGAGAAGAAGCCTATTCTGTTGGTTTTGATGAATTAAATTTTGATTATATTCGTTTTCCATCTGATGGAAATATGAAAGATATCGCATATTCTTTTAGTAAAGGTAAGGTTAAATCAGAGGCATTAAAGGAATTCTTTGTTTATATAGGAAATTATTTTCATAAAAAGAATATCCCCATTTCCGCTGATTTATTTGGTTTAACAACATCAAGTAATGATGATTTGGGTATTGGACAAATACTTGAAAATGCTTTGGCCAATTTTGATTTTGTTTATCCAATGGTTTATCCATCTCATTATCCAGCAAATTTTAATGGTTGGAAAAATCCATCAGAAAAACCTTATGATCTAATTGTTTATGCGATGTCGAAGGGAATTGAAAAAGCAAATATGGCAAGTACTACTCCATTGAAATTGAGACCTTGGTTACAAGACTTTAGTATCAATGGAACTACTTATACATCTGAAATGGTGAAAGCTCAAATAAAGGCTACATACGATGTTGGACTTACAGGTTGGTTATTGTGGAATGCTTCTAATGTTTATACAACTTCTGCACTTGTGCATAACTAATTTTTCCAGCTATTGCTATTTTCTATAATAGTAGTATGATTTTTATCCAGATGACGGATGCTCTTTGAGGAAGGAGGTCTACTGTTATCTACACCAAAAACAATACGGTATATGGAGGAAATAGGTTTATGAGTGCTAGAGCCCTAAAGATCGAAGAGATCGAAGAGATCAAAAAGATCAAAAAAATGGGGAAGGATACGCAAAGAATTCTTGGTATCATTCCAGTTCGGCTACTTCGTTACGAACGCGAAACAGAAGCTCAAACAATTGCTCGGGTGAGAGCTTCACAAATTCGTGTATTCGGCGGAGATGTTGATCAGGCGCGGGAAAGGCTCTTTATGAATAAGACTGGGCCTACTCAAGCAGAGTCCATGTCGGCGATACAAAAAACACACAGAACAGATCCTTTGGATCGGTTCGACAATGGTCACTCTCTCGGTTCTGCCATGAAGAGAGGAAATCAGGAGGACGAAAGCAGTCAGTAAATTTTCAAAAAAAACAATATGTGAATAAACCCCCAGAGTGCTATATGGCTCTGGGGTGTTTTTTATTTATTTTTAATGCTAAAATATAAAAGTATATAGATCTATATTTATGAATGAAGAAAGGATTACATATTTCGGTGAAACTGATTCCAGAAATAAAAGGGTTAAATTTGGTATTAAAGCTAAAGATAGAACGAAGCATGTTTATGTAATTGGAAAGACGGGTATGGGAAAATCTACATTACTTGAAAATATGGCAGTGCAGGATATTCAGAATGGTGAAGGAATGGCTTTTATTGATCCTCACGGAAAGACAGCAGAGCTTTTGCTTGAATATGTTCCTGAACATAGAAAAAAAGATGTAGTGTATTTTGCGCCTTTTGATACAGATTTTCCTATTTCATTTAATGTTTTAGAAAGTGTAGATCCAGATAATCGTCATCTAGTAGTATCTGGTTTAATGAGTACTTTTAAAAAGATTTGGCAAGATGCTTGGTCAGCTAGAATGGAATATATCTTAACAAATACACTTCTTGCGCTTTTAGAATATCCAGATGCTACTTTGCTTGGCGTGAATAGAATGCTTTCTGATAAATTATTTCGTAATAAAGTTATTTCTTATGTAACAGACTCTTCTGTAAAAGCTTTTTGGACTCAAGAATTTGCAAATTATACAGAAAGAATGGCCGCTGAAGCTGTACCTGCAATTCAAAATAAAATAGGACAATTTACTGCTAATGCTTTGATAAGAAATATGATAGGTCAGCCTAAGTCATCTTTTGATATTCGAAAGATGATGGATGAAGGTAAGATTTTTATAATCAATCTTTCGAAGGGTCGTATTGGTGAATCAAATGCCAATCTTCTTGGTGGAATGCTTATTACAAAGATTTATCTTGCTGCACTTTCTCGTGCAGATATTCCTGATAGGGTTTTGAAAGGTCTTCCGAACTTCTATCTATTCGTGGACGAATTCCAGTCTTTTGCAAATGAATCTTTTGCAGATATTCTCTCTGAAGCAAGAAAATACAAATTAAATTTAACTATTGCACATCAATATATTGAACAAATGGAAGAAGAGGTCAGAGCAGCTGTATTCGGTAACGTAGGAACTATGATTATTTTTAGAGTGGGTGCTTTTGATGCTGAAGTTCTTGAAAAAGAATTCATGCCACAATTTACTGCAGAAGATATTGTGAATCTTGGAATTTATCAAATCTATTTAAAATTAATGATTGATGGTATTAGTTCTCCACCATTTTCTGCTGTTACTTTGGCACCAATAGAAAAGCCAGATCATTCAAGTATGAGTGAGGTTATTGCAATGTCTAGACAACAGTTTGCTCATACACGCGCTGATGTTGAGAAGTCTATAGATGATTGGATGGCGCCGATCAAAGCACCAGAAAAGCCAAAGGCTTCAGCTACACCTACAAATCCTAATCCTATAAAGGCTGCGGTCCCTAATCCAATTGTGCAAAAATCTCAGCCAGTATCAAGTTCTGTTTCTATTCCTGTTCAAGCGCCAGTAGTTAAGCCTGCACCAATTATTAATCAAGCACCAAAGCCTCCAATAGTTGAGCAACCCTTTAAAAAAGCTTTTCAAGAAATAAAACTTCCTGAGAAAAAAGTTGAACAAAAGGTTCAGGAAAGAGCTGCGCCAGTGGTTGTGCAAAAACCAGCAGAAATAAAAACAGCACCACAAATTCCAAAAGTTGAAAGTGTAAAACTTGTTTCTCTTCCATCAAGAAATAATCAAAAAGAGGCAGATCCAAAAAGAGTAAATGAATTAAAAAATGCATTAGCATCAATTCTTGCTGGACATAAGAAAACAGAGGTAAAAAAGGAAGATATTAAGCCAGATGAAGTTAAGATTGAACAAAAAGCTGTACCCAAAAATGAAATTCCTGAAGAAAAGTTAAAAGAAGTTTTAAAATTGGAATAATTTTTTAAAAAGTTAATGATGTAATGTTCATACATAATGGCTCAGAACAAACGAGCCACTATTTTGTATTATTAATTTAAATTAAATAAAAAATATGAATAAAAACTTTGATAATTGGAATGATCAGAAGAAGATAATAAATGATAAAAGTGGACCATTTTGTCATGAACGTGAAATATGGTGGTGTTCACTAGGTGTAAATATTGGTTTTGAACAAGATGGATCTGATTTAGGGTATCGTCGTCCGATTTTAATTTTGAAAAGTCTAAGTAAAGAAACATGTTTAATTATTCCATTAACAACATCAAAAAGTATACACAAACTTCGTCCTTCAATCGGCTTTGTTGATGGAAAGGAAGCAAGTGCTCTATTATCACAAATGAAAGTTATAGACACAAAAAGATTAGTTAGAAAAATAGGAAATTTAGATAAAGAAATGTTTGAAAATATAAGAAAAATCGTCAAAGACATGCTTTAACGACTTCTCTAACTTATTGCCCCTTTCGAGGCGAGGCCGAAGCCACTTGTAATTAGAGTATAACAAGTCTTCATGTATAAAGTCAATTTATCCTAATTAACTCCTGAAATATGACAATAATATGCGTATATAAGCCTTTATAATGCCGAAATAGGCATGTTTATAGTGTTTTGCGTATATTCTCACTATTTCAAGTATTTCGCGTGAAGTGGTCAATCTCTTTGTGTGGGTGATATTTCCACCATGTATTCTATAACCAGCCAGAACTTGAGGAATATTTGTAAATTTATACTTTGTGCCGATCTTAAGCCAAAGTTCATAATCATCACAAATTTTGTATTCGGTAGAGTAACCACCGAGCTCTAGGGCAATGCTTTTTCGGAATAACAGGGTAGATTGAGCGAAGGGATTGTATTGAAGAATTATATTTCTAATAAGAGAATCATAAACAGGGAATAGAACTTTTTTAATAGGTTTTGATTCTTTATCAATATGCATAATTCCTCCGCCAAGCATTGCATAATCAGAATTCATATCAAGAAATTCAACTTGCTAATGGTATTTATATTGCCCCTCTTGATAGTGACGATATTTGGATGGATAAAAATAAATTACAAAAGCAAGTTGAATTTCTTGATATGAATTCTGATTATGCAATGCTTGGCGGAGGAATTATGCATATTGATAAAGAATCAAAACCTATTAAAAAAGTTCTATTCCCTGTTTATGATTCTCTT
>JANNAN010000012.1:0-36149 GCA_031384385.1 Candidatus Tayloriibacteriota bacterium
GTAGCAATAATAATTAATAATATAATAATAAGAGCACCAATAATAGGCCCAATTTTCTTGTCACTTTTTCCTGCTGGTGGCATTCCATTCATCATTCCACTAGAATTTTTTGTATTTATATCCATATTAGTTAATTTATATTGTTAATTAATTTGTTGTACTTGTTGATGTTTCTGGTCTATTTTCATCATTACGTTTCATTTCTCCAAGGCCCATGTTTTTTGCAATTAATCTAACAACAATTTTAAATGAGTCTCTAGCATCTTTTACTGCTTTTATCGCATCGCCACCAAGCTTTCTTGGCTTTTCTAAATTAACTTCTGTTGTTGTTCCTGTTGAAACTGTAGAAGAAGCATGATTAAATGAAATAAATGCATTAACAGCTATTTTTGCTGCAGCAAGCTTGCTTTCAGCAATGATTAAAGCTGCTTTTGCCTCAGTTAGATCTCTTCCTGTTGATGTTGCATTTGATATTCTATTATTTAGACGAGAATCTATATTTTCTAGATTTTTAATTGCTTGATTCAATTCTCTGGAAAGGATATTTTTGCGAATTGTAAAATCATGTAACTTTAAATTCTTCATTTCTTCTCTTTTCTTACCTTTCAATTCCTTAAACATCATGGTGCTAGAAGCTCGTATATTCTTTATTTCATCCTTTCTTTCATTATGAATTTGTTTCATAGCATCTGTTGTAGATGCGCGTAATCCTTTTTGTTCTTGTCTTATATCTCTAATCTCGTCTCTGATGGCAGATCTTTGTTGAATTAGAGGATTTCTGATATCTCTTTTCTCAAAAGGTTTTTCAATTCGTTCTTTCATTCCCTCTGTTGAAGTTGAAATATTTTCCTGTGCTTTTACAACAATTACACTTAATGTAAATATTGCCACTAATGATAATCCTATTATATTTTTTAATTTCATATTTTAATTTAATTGGCTGGTAACTGTTACAAAAGTAACTATTATAGTATACATGAAAAAGACCCCTATTGCTAGAGGTCTTTTTTGAAAGTGAATATTATTTTTCTTCGTTCTGTGGCTCTGAATCAGGAGTTTTTGATTGAATATCTATTTTCCATCCAGTAAGTTTTGCTGCAAGGCGTACATTTTGTCCACCTTTACCAATAGCTAATGATTGTTGATCCTCAGAAACCTTAATAATCGCCCTATTCTCTTCTTTGTTTAAATTTATTTCAAGTATTTTTGCTGGAGAAAGTGCTTCCTGTATGAATTGTGCAGGATCTTCATTCCATTGAATAATATCAATCTTTTCACCACCTAATTCACTCATAACTGTAGAAACACGTACTCCTCTTTGACCCACCAATGAACCAATTGGATCAATATGTGAATCTGTTGATGTAACAGCTATTTTTGATCTAGCACCAGCTTCACGCGCAATTGCTTTTATTTGAACAATTCCTTGAGATATTTCTGGTGTTTCAACTTCGAATAGCTTGGCTATCATCTTTGGATGAGAGCGTGAAAGTTTTAACATAATTCCTTTCGGAGTTTCTTCTACTGCATATAGATATGCACGAATCTTCTCTCCTTGTTTGTATCTTTCGCCTGGAATCTGATCTTCATATGAAATAATACCCATAGCTCGTCCCATATCTACAAATATTGAACCTCTTTCTACTCTTTGTACTGTTCCTGATACAATCTCACCTTCTTTTTGACCATATTCACTTAAAACCGAAGTCTTTTCAGCCTCACGAATCTTTTGAATAATTACTTGTTTTGCTGTTTGAGCAGCGATTCTTCCATAATCCCCTTTTTCTTCAAGAGGAAATATAATTTCATCGTCTAATTTTGCATCTTTTTTGATTTTATTTGCATCTGTAAGGAAAATATGATGCTCTGGATTGAAACGAACACGGATATTTTCTTCTGCCATATTCTTTAGATCTTGTTCATCTTCTTCGTCTTCCATTATTACCTTTGATTCATCAACAACAATTTTAACTTGGAAAAATTCAACTTTTCCAGATTCATTGTCGAAAATAGCTCTAACAATCTGGCCCTTTTTGCCATATTCTTTTTTATAAGCAGTAGCAAGAGCAAGTTCTATTGCTTCCAGCATCTTTTCTTTTGGAATTCCTCGCTCATCTTCTAATTGTTGTAGAACGGAATGTATTACTTTTAGATCAAACATTGTATTTTAGTATAATTTTTATAAAAAATAGTTCGCTTTCGGCGAACTTCAGACTTGTCTAATATATCATAAAGTTTAATTATCCACAAGTTTACTGGATAATGTCTATCAAAGTGTAACAAGTAATAGCTGGGGATTTTCTTTTATGATATAATTATCTTAATAAAAGTTCTATGTTTATAGAAGATTCACAGTTAAATAAATTTATTCTTGATTCAAATCTTGTATCAAAAGCTGATCTTGAAATTGCTCAGAAAAATGCAGAAGAGAAGGGTGTTAGACTTGGAGATGAGCTTGTAAATTCAGGTAAAATAACTGCTGATAATATACGCAGAATGCAGGCTTATGTTCTAGGTATTCCATTCGTTGATCTTAAAACTAGAAAAATTCCATTTGACACCTTGTCTCTTATCCCAGAACCAGTAGCCAGAAATCACAATATTGTAGCTTTCAAAAAGGATGAGGATTCTTTAGAGGTAGCGATGCTTGATGTAGATGATCTTTCTGCTATCGATTTCGTAAAAAAGAAAGTAAATTTGAAAATTCTACCTAGACTTACAGATTCTGATTCGATTAAAAATGTAATTATTCAATATCAAAAAAGTCTGAAAGCTGAATTCGGAGATATTATTCAAAAAGAATCAGATACTCTAAAAACTATTTCAGATAATTCTGATGATAATGAATCAGAAGAGAATTTAAAGAAAATTGCACAAGATATTCCAGTAATTCGTATTGTAGATACACTTTTAAAGCATGCTATTTTACAAAATGCATCAGATATTCATATTGAACCCATGGAGGAAGAACTTTTGATAAGATATCGTATTGATGGAATGCTTCACGATGCCATGGTCCTTCCAAAAAATGCGGAATCATCAATTACTGCCCGTATAAAAGTTTTGGCCAATTTAAAACTTGATGAAAAACGCTTACCACAAGACGGTAGATTTAAAATTGATATGAATGGTGAAAAAGTTTCATTCCGTGTTTCAATGCTTCCAACATATTATGGTGAAAAAACTGTTATGCGTCTTTTGCGTGAAAATGTTTCAGGTTTTACTCTTGAATATTTAGGTTTTCACGGAGAAGGTCTTGAAAGAATCCATCATGCAACAACGCTTACAACTGGGATGATTCTTACAACAGGACCAACAGGATCTGGAAAAACTACAACCCTGTATACCATTTTAGATATTTTGAATAAACCAGATGTGAACATTTCTACAATTGAAGATCCTATTGAATATCAAATGAAAAGAATAAATCAAACTCAAGTAAAAAATGATATTGGCTTTACTTTCTCATCAGGATTAAGAACTTTGGTTCGACAAGATCCAGATATTATAATGGTAGGTGAAATTCGAGATAATGAAACAGCCTCACTTGTCGTTAATGCATCTCTTACTGGGCATCTTGTTCTTTCAACCCTCCATACAAATAGTGCTGCCGGAGCTATTCCTAGACTTTTGGATATGAAGATTGAACCATTTCTTTTGGTCTCAACTATTAATGTTATCGTGGCACAAAGACTTGTTAGAAGACTTTCTGAAAATAAGGAGAAGTATTTTTTGAATAAAGACGAAATTGCTTCTCTTAGAAAGACAGTTGATTTGGATAGAGTTTTAGATGTTTTAAAAATTGAAAAAGTAGTAAAACCAGATGATGTATGGGAAAAAATCGCTTTCTATAAAGCTGTTCCGGGTAAAGAAGACGATGGTTATAAGAGTCGAGTAGGTATTCATGAGGTTTTAAAAGTGACACCAAGTATAAAAGAATTAATTATTAAGGGTGCTATAACTTCAGAAATTGAAAATCAAGCCAAGAAAGAGGGAATGCTTACAATGATTGAAGATGGAATCTTCAATGTTGTTCAGGGTAATACCACAGTAGAAGAGGTGTTAAGAGTTGTTTCAGAATAATTTAAATCAAATGACACATTTTATTTTCAAGGCTAAAAATGCAAATGGTGAAATACATAAAGGCGAACAAGATGCCAAGGATCGTTTTGAATTATATAAAATTTTGAAAGAATCTGGAGAAGAGGTGATAGAGGTTAAGGAAAAAGGAGCAAAATCAGCCTTATCAAAAAGTATGTCTATCTCATTACCATTTCTTCATTCAATAAAAACTCAAGATAAGATAACATTTGCTAGAAATCTTGGCTCTATGATAACCGCCGGCTTGGATATGTCGCGTGCCTTGATGGTTATAGAAAGACAGACTAATAATAAAGAATTAAAGAAAATCATTTCTTATATAGAAAAGAGCATTAGTGAAGGTAAAACTTTAAGTGATTCAATGATTCAATTTAAAAATATGTTTTCACCAATATTCGTATCTATGGTTAGAGCAGGGGAACAGAGTGGTACATTAGCTGAAGCCCTAAAAATTGTCGCCAATCAAATGGATAAAACTTTTGCATTACAAAAAAGAGTAAAGGGGGCAATGATGTATCCTGCGATTATTCTTATTCTAATGGTTTTGATAGCAATTTTAATGCTTACATTCATTGTTCCAACTCTGATGAAGACATTTACAGAATTAAAACTTGATCTTCCTGCTTCTACAAAATTTATACTTTGGACAAGTGATATGTTCAGAAATAATGGATTATTGGTATTTCTATCTACGACGGTTACGATCGGACTTTTTGTGATTTGGTCCAAGAGAGCAAGTGGTAAGCAAATAATTCATTATCTTATTTTAAAAATTCCAGTTATTGGAAATATAATAAAAGAAGTAAATACGGCTCGCACAGCGAGAACACTTTCGTCACTTCTAAATTCTGGTGTTGATATGATTGAATCTGTTAAAATAACAGGAGATGTTATTCAGAATGTTCATTATAAAGCTATTTTAGAGAAATCTGGTGAAGCAATAAAAAAAGGAGATCCACTTTCTAAAATTTTTACAGAAAATACAAAACTCTATCCAATTTTTTTGGGTGAAATGATGAATGTTGGTGAAGAAACAGGTAAGATTGGTGAAATGTTAATGGGCGTCGCTGTCTTTTATGAAGATGATGTTGATCAAAAAACAAAAGATATGTCTACAATTATCGAGCCAGTTTTGATGGTTATTATCGGCGCTGTAGTTGGATTTTTTGCAATTGCAATGATTTCTCCAATGTATTCTCTTGTAAATGTTATCTAAGTTTAATTTAAATGTTATTTAATTTTACTAATAAAAAAACCGGCTTTACACTTATTGAAACTCTAGTCGGCGTTACTGTTTTTTTGATAATTTCAATCGCCTCTTATCAAGCTTATGTTAGTCTCTTTAATTTAATTAATTTAAATCAATATAAAATTGTTGCTTTGAATCTTGCCAATGAACAATTTGAAATAATTAGAAATTTATCTTATGTCGATATTGGTACTCCAGGGAGTATTCCAAATGGTAAAATCCCATATGTTCAAAATTTAAATAGAAGTGGTATAGATTTTATTGCTACAACAACCATAAGGAATGTAGACCTACCTTTCGATGGAACTATTGGAAGTACTACAAAGAATGACCTTTCGCCAGCTGATAATAAAAGTGTAGAAATAGAAATTGGATGTCCAAATTGTAAAAATTTTACCCCAATAACTTTAACCACGACAATAGCTCCAAAAAACTTAGAAACAGCTTCAACAAATGGATCTCTTTTAATAAGAGTTTTCGATTCAAATGGCGTTGCTGTTTCTGGTGCTTCTGTACATATAGTTAATTCAATGATTTCTCCAAACATTACAATCGATGATGTGACAGATAATGATGGCATTTTACAAATTGTTGATGCTCCCCCAGGAACAAATGCGTATCAAATAACAGTTACAAAGTCTGGATACTCAACAGATAGAACATATACCCCAGGATCAGGTGGAAATACAACACCAACCAAGCCTGATGCTACAGTAATACTTCAACAAGTAACACCAATTAGTTTTGCAATTGATAAGGTAAGTAATTTATCTTTCTCAAGTGTCACACCATCATGCGCAGCTATTTCTGGAATGGATTTTTCATTAATTGGTTCAAAAACTATTGGTGTAAATATTTTAAAATATACTCAAAATTTAATTACAGATAGTTCTGGTACTTTAAATATTCCATCTATGGAATGGGATTCATATACCTTGGCAAATACAGATTCAGTTTATGATATTATTGGTTTAAATCCATTAAATTCTATCGTATTAAATCCAGATACAAATCAAAAGGTGTACATTGTCACAGCTGAAAAAAATGCTAAAAGTTTATTAATAACAGTAAAAGATAGTGTCACGCAGCTTCCATTAACTGATGCTGTTGTAAATGTTACATATGGTGGCTCTTATGATGTCACAAAGACAACGGGTCGTGGTTTTATAAATGAAACAGATTGGTCTACGGCAAATTCATATTTTTCCGATGATGGTAATATAGATACATCAAGTCCTTCTGGTGAGATAAAGTTAAAAAAACCTTTCAGTACATACAATACAGCTGGCTTATTAGAATCAAATACAATAGATACAGGTTCAGAAAGTAATTTTTATAATTTATCATGGCTACCAATTAACCAGCCAGCCAGTACAAGTGTAAAATTCCAATTTGCTACAAATGCAACAAGTACAGCTACAACTACATGGGAGTATAAGGGTCCAGATGGAACTTCTAATACATTCTATACTTCACCAAATACTCCGTTTCATGTAGTTCATAATAATGCTAGATATGCTAGATATAAAGTATATTTAAATACAGACAATACTTCAATTACCCCAAATATTTCAGATGTATCATTTACAGTAACAACGCAGTGCACTCCTCCAGGTCAGGTTATATTTTCAGGTCTTTCAGCGGGGACTTATCATGTAGAAGTAAGTAAGAATGGTTACTCTAATAATAGTTTAGATGTTACTGTTAATAGTGCATGGAAAGATCAAGAGATATTGTTATCTTTGTAGTATTTATGAAAAATTTTAATTTAAATCATAATAGAATTTTTAGAAAGGGTTTTACTCTGGTGGAGCTTGTCGTAGTTATGGGTATTTTAGGATTGATTATGGTTTCTGTCAGTTCATTTCAAATTAATATTTTAAAAAATAATAAATTATCACAAGATTCACTTTCAACAGAGCAAGATGCAAGGACTATACTTAGAACTATGGTTAAAGAATTAAGATCAGCATCAGCGGGGAATAATGGTTCTTTCGCAATTTCTCAAGCAGCAACAAATTCTTTAACTTTCTTTAGTGATACAGATGGAAATGGGGTTAAAGATCAAATTAAATATTTTGTTTCTTCTAATATTCTTAAAAAAGGATTAATTATACCCACAGGATCTCCTTTATTATATAATTCAGTAAATGAAACTTTTACAATTTTATCTTATAATTTGATCAATTCCCCAAGTTCAGCAATTTTTGAATATTATGATAATGCTTATGCTGGGACTAGTTCTCCGCTGGTCCAGCCAGTTGATGTAAGTAAAATCAGATTAGTAAAGATTAATTTAACAATTGGTTCTAAATTTTATACGTCACAGGTCAGTCTAAGAAATTTAAAAGATAATCTATAATGAAAAAGATAATTTATAAAAAAGGTCTGATATTAGTAAATGTTTTAGTTTTTGGAGTGATTGCTATTATTGTAACCACAGCTTTAGTTAATTGGGGAGCAACAATGTTAAAAAATACTCGCCAATTATCAGCTCGTGAGCAAGCACTACAAATCGCTGAAGCTGGAATTGATTATTATCGTTGGCATTTGGCACATGCATCAAATGATTATAAAGATGGTACAGGAACAACAACTTCCAATGGCCCTTTTATCCATGATTTTAAAGACAAAGATGGAAATATAATAGGCCAATACGCCTTAACAATTACACCACCACCAACTGGTTCTACTTTGGTGAAAATTTTATCAAAAGGAACAGTTCTAGAAGATCCTAGTGTTTATAGAAGTATTCAAGTATCTCTAGCTATACCATCATTTGCAAAATATGCTGTAGTCGCTAATGATTTTATGAATTTCGGTACAGGAACAGAGGTTTTTGGTCCTATACATTCAAATTATGGTATTCATTTTGATGGACTTGCACACAATGTTGTAACAAGTGCAGTAACTACATATGTAGATCCAGATGTTAGTGCTAATAAATGGGCAGTTTATACAACACTTGGTACGGATGATCCAAATCCTCAAACACCTATATTAACTAGACCAGATGTATTTATGGCAGGTAGGCAATTTCCAGTTGCTACAGTAGATTTTCTTGGCATTACAACTTCGTTATCAAGCATGAGGTCGGCTGCTATCGCCGCTGGATCATCTGGTAGATATTATGCATCTTCTGGTGCTCAGGGTTATTATATTTTATTAAAAACAAATGGTACTTATGATTTGTATAAAGTTAATTCTCTAGTTTCTGCGCCGAATAATTGTACAAATTCTAGTAGTCAGACGAATTGGGGAACTTGGAGTATAAATACAAAAACATTAATTCAATCAGGAATAACTTTTCCAGCAAATGGAATAATTTATGTTGAGGATCATCTTTGGATTGATGGACAAGTAAATGGCACAAGAGTAACTATTGTTGCTGCTGCTTCATCTTTTCCTGGTACATCAGCCACATGGAAGAATATTATAGTGAATAATAATCTTCTTTATACAGCATATGACGGTACTGATGCTATCGCTCTAATTGCTCAGGGCAATATAACAGCAGGTTTAAATAGCATTAATACTATGCGAATAGATTCAGCCCTGATGTCACAAAATGGCCGTATCGGTAGATATTATTATTCAAGTAATTGTGGTGCTTCATATCAAAGAGTGTCGATTACTCTATACGGAATGATAGCTTCAGCTTTAAGATATGGTTTCGCCTATTCAAATGGCACTGGATACGCCATTCGAAATATTATTTATGATGGAAATCTACTTTATGCCCCGCCACCAAGCTTTCCTTTGACTTCTAATCAATATTCTATTCTATCTTGGAATGAAGTTAAATAGGTCTTCTTATTGTGATATAATTCTTTTTATGAAAAGAAGGTTGATCATTGGTAATTGGAAAATGAATCCTGCAACTCTCGAGGAAGCTCGTAGGATTTATCAGTCTGCGAAAAATATTTCTAATAAATTAAATAAAACCGATGTTGTTATTTGCCCACCATTTATATATTTAAGTACTTTTTTAAATAAAAAAATTCAATCATCATTAAAAATCGGAGCTCAGGATGTATTTTTCGAAGAAAGTGGTGCATTTACAGGTGAAATTAGTCCAATGATGTTAAAAAACTTGGGAGTAAATTATATTATTATTGGTCATTCTGAAAAAAGAGCAGAAGGAGAAACAGAAGAATTGATTTCAAAAAAAATACAAGCAGCTCTAGATATTGGAATCAGTCCAATATTGTGTGTTGGTGAAAAAGAAAGAGATACGCATGGAAATTATCTTGATATTTTAAAAACTCAAATAAAGAATTCATTAAATAAAGTTTCAAAAAAACATATTAGTAAATTAATTGTTGCCTATGAGCCACTTTGGGCTATTGGTGCAAAAGATGCCATGGATCCTGCTACTGTACATGAAATGTCATTATTTATTAAAAAAGTTTTGTCAGATATCTATGGTCATGATGAAGCACTTTCAACTCCTATTTTGTATGGTGGTTCAGTAAATTTTAGAAATGCTGTTGATATTATTACAAAAGGAGAGGTGGATGGTTTGCTTGTAGGAAGAGAAAGTATAAATTCTACAGGATTTGTTGAATTACTTAAGGTTGTTGATTTACTCTAATTATGAAATCCATAAAAGAAATTAAAAATCTCGAGGGTGTTAGAGTTCTTGTTCGTGTAGATTTTAATGTTCCCTTGGATAATGGAAATATTGTGGATGATTTTCGCATTCGTAAGTCATTACCAATCATTAAATATTTAATTGAAAAAGGAGCTAAAATCATTTTAATTAGTCACATTGAATCAAAAGACAAGAATAATCCTTCGCTTGAGCCGATTTCTATTCATTTGAATAAATTAGGAATCAATTGTGTTTTTGAGAAAAATTATAAAAAAGCTTTGAATAATGAAAATAATATTATTTTACTTGAAAACCTACGCCACTATGAAGGGGAAAAGAAGAATGATAATAAATTTGCTAAGGAACTAGCTTCTCTCGCTGATATTTATGTAAATGAAGCTTTTCCTGTTTCGCATCGAATGCATGCATCTGTTTGCGCTATTACTGAATTTATTCCAAGTTATGCAGGACTTCAATTCGAAGAGGAAGTAAGAAATTTAAGTTCAGCTTTTAATCCAGAGCACCCCTCAATTTTTATACTTGGTGGTGCAAAGTTTGAAACAAAGATTCCTTTAATTGAAAAATTCTTTAATATTTTTGACAAAGTTTTTATCGGGGGTGCTTTGGCTACTAACTTTTTTAAAGAACAGGGGAAGGATATAGGTAAATCTTTAGTTTCATCAGAATATTTTGATCTTAAAAGATTTTTTAATTCATCAAAATTAATTTTGCCTATTGATTTTAAAGAAAAAGATACCATTCTAATGGATTGTGGTGACAAAACTATTGAATTAATTAAAAAAGAAATTGAAGGAATTAAATATATACTTTGGAATGGTCCTTTGGGTGCTTATGAATATGGTTATAAAGACACCACACTTAAACTCGCGGAAATAATAATAGATGCCACAAAAAGAGGAGCAAAGACAATTGTGGGAGGTGGAGATACTATTGCTATTATAGATGAATTAAAAATTGAAGATAAATTTACTTTTGTTTCAACTGGTGGTGGCGCAATGCTAGATTTTCTTGCAAAGGGGACTTTGCCGGGTATTGAGGCATTAGAGAAGGGGATGTAGTTAAATCCTAAAAAGTTGTGAGTGGGTTCCGATATTACCTAAATATATGGTTTTAGTTTCTAATTCAATTTGATATATTAATAATATATAACCTCTAATATGACATTCTCTTAGTCCAGATGATTTCATACATAATAATTAACTATTTAAATCCTTCATCATTGCTTCCACTGTCTTAAATCTTTTTCCATTTATTTTCGCGTCAGCGATTGTCTCTAAAAGTTCCTGCTCATACTCAGGTGTAAAGCCATTTACAGTTCTAGCGACAAAGGGAATAGATTTTGTTCGTATAACTTGGGTAAGAAAAAGCTTCATTCCAGAAGTTAAATCCATACCTAGTTTTTTGAATATATCCTGAGCCTGATTTTTAGTTTTTTTATCGATTCTTAATTGTATTGTTGTTGAATTTGTTGACATACAAATAGTATATATCAAGTGTAGTGACAGTGTCAATACAAGGTGTTGAATATATTTTAATTAAGATAAAATAATGTTATATTATATCCATAATAATCAGTAATTTCATGGAAAAACACCCTCTTCATCTAAAAATACCAGATTTACAAACCTCAGATGAAGTTGTTGAGGCTGTTGAAAAGAAAGAACGTCTTGCTAGTATTGATGGTGAAAAGGTTAAATTACAAAATGATCCCTCTATTCGTATTGAAGCCTATATGGATCGTTTAGAAAATATTTTCCTTAATTCCGATGAAAGAGTTAGAGAAAGAAATTTAGAAATGCTTCATGACGATATTTATGATGCATTCATCATAAAACCAGATGAAGTACCAGAATCATATTTTAAATTACAACAACAAGTGGCTCGTGAAAGAGGGCAGGCTGTAGAAGAGATACCAGAAGAAACAAGAAAACAGATGATAGAAACTATCATCAAAGATCAAAAGCACTCACTAGATAATTGGATCAACTATTTGACATCAGAAGATGCGGTGTATCCTACATGGTTTAAATACTTTGTATTCAGAAATATCACCAAACTTTCTCAATATGATAAAGCTCTAGGTAAATTTAAATCTAGAAATGACAATACCACAGCTCCATATCCAGATGTATACCGAGAACCTCTTGCACAATTATGTGATGTATATGAAAAGGTTAAGGCTGATAATAAAAATCTAAAGGATCCTGAAATACAAGAACTTTTTTCTAGAAAATTCCCAACTGTATATGCAGAACTCATAACAAAGTCACTGTCAGCTTCGATGGAAGGCAGAGAAGAGGTGAAAGGTGAATGGGTAAAATATGAACAGGGCAAAGCTGGTGAAGCAGAGAAACTCTATAAATCTCTTGAGGAAAAGGGGACAGGTTGGTGTACAGCGGGTCTGTCAACTTCAGAAGTACAGATCAATTCTGGTGATTTCTATGTTTACTACACATATGATAAATCTGGTGCACCTACACAACCAAGAATAGCTATTCGCATGAATGGTCATGACAAGATCGGTGAAGTTAGAGGTATACAGAAACATCAATCTTTAGAACCAGTGATGAATGATATTCTAGAAGCAAAACTCAAGGAATTTGGTCCTGAAGCCGATAGATACAAACAAAAAACTGAGGATATGAGGAAGATGACTGAAATAGAAAAGAAAACTGAGAGAGGCATCACTCTTACACGAGATGAGCTTGAATTTCTTTATGAGATTGATCACAAAATAGAAGGTTTTGGTTATGATAGAGACCCTAGAATAGATGAGATTCGTTCCCAACGCAACCCTCTATCAGATGCACCATTTATATTTAATTGTAAAACTGAAGAAATCGCTTTAAACAAAGAATTAATAAATGAAAATACAAAAGCATATATCGGACCTTGGACACCAGAAGTGTGCAGGTTGTTACCAAAAACTGTAAAATACGCATACGAAAAATTTCCAGACACTCCACTATTCATGAAGACGATAGAGACGGATCTGAATATACAGACACCAGAACAGGCAGAAAAAGCGATATTAGATAAGGGTTATAAAATCAATGACTACGCCAAACAAATATTACAAAAGACTCCTTTTTCAAAGGAAAAAATATCTTATAAACTCGTTGAATTCTCAGTTAAACAACTCGGTTTTCCAAATGGAGCAAAGTTGAAAGAAATATATTCAAAGGCAATAGAATTAGGATTAGAAATATGTCCAGCCGAAGTGGGCCCTCTTCTTCGTTTACAGTACGCAAATCAACCAACTGATAATTATTTAAGAATTGCTATGGAGCCTATTTCTGGCGCAGATGGCGACCCGGAGCTGTTCCGTGTGTATCGCTATGGCAGTGCGTCATGGCTCGACGACGACGATGGCGATCCTGACGGTGTCTGGCGTGGCAACGATCGCTTCGTCTTCGTGTCTCGCAAGTAGAACTTGATCTTTGGTAATTTAGAAATAGTGCTTTGTTTTTTTGAACTTTGATTTTTGTGTTAAAATAATTTTGGTAGTAGGTGAGTACGCTGGCGACTACGGTTTCTGGCTACCGAATCCAGTATCTACACATCGAGAGTGTTTGCAGTCAAGGCTTCAAACAGAGTGATGTATATGTATACTTCAAAAAATAAAAAATACTTGGTATATATGTTGGGGCATTTTTATGCCGAATAAAATTCAACCCAAAGCAAGTTTCTGAGGGTGGTGGTATAGATGACATATATACAAATCTGACGCAGATGGCAACCCGAAACTGTTCAATGTGAATCGCAATGACAGTGAATCATGGCTCAACAACGACAATGGCAATCCTGACAATGTCTGGAATGACAACAATCGCTTCGTCTTCGTGTCTCGCAAATCTTTTTATTTCTCCGCTAGCTTTATTTTGCTAGAGGAGTTTTGTTTTATTAGTTGGCCATTCCAACCCCCTAACATTTTACCTATTTCTTCTATGAGAATTGATACTGAAATATATTTTTTATCATCAATTGATTTTGTTTCCCATAATATTATCAACATAAACTTCAAAGTATCCAATTTCTTTATCGCATGTTTTACCCAAGGTAATTTTTCTGTTTTTGGTAAGAAACTAGCTACTGATATTGCTTCTATCGTCTCGATAAATAGCCGATCTATTCGTTCGCCTAGAGTATGTCTATGAATCTTTGGTATTGTTGTATAGAATTTATACCAGACAATATAACAAGATTTTAATTTTGATAAAACTGGTAATAAATGCGGGGGGGGGGTAATATTTGGTGTATGATTAATTGCGTTCATACATATGAGGATATCATTTCTATTGAAAACTTGCTCCTAGCATGGAAAGAATTTGTAAAAGGTAAGCGCAAAAGAAAGGATGTCTTAGATTTTGAGAGAAATTTAATGACAAATATAATTTCACTCTACTCAGACTTATCTTCATTTAATTATAAGCATTCAAAATATCAGGCTTTTAAGATTTCTGATCCGAAACCACGAGATATTCATAAGGCCAGTGTCAGGGATAGGCTTCTACACCACGCTATTTATAGAAAACTATACGCGTATTTTGATAGAAAGTTTATCCTTGATTCTTATTCGTGTAGAAATAGAAAAGGCACACATAAAGCAATTAATAGGTTTAGAAATTTTCATTTTAAATGTTCAAAGAATAATACAAGAACCTGTTGGGTTTTAAAATGTGATATTAGAAAATTTTTTGCGTCTATTGACCATGATATTCTGATTAGAATTTTGGATAGTTATATAAGTGACAAAAATCTCGTAACCTTGTTGAAAGATATTATAAGAAGTTTTCATGCTGGTCTTCCGCTAGGGAATTTAACTTCGCAACTTTTTGTGAATATTTACATGAATATGTTTGATCACTTTGTAAAAAGAGAATTAGAAGTTTTATATTATATACGTTATGCAGATGATTTCTTATTTTTATCTAAGGATAGGAAAGAATTAGAGTTTATTTTACAAAAAGTCACTGGGTTTTTAAAAGAAAGTTTACATTTATCTTTAAATCTTAAAAAAGTGCACATATCTACGTACTCATCCGGCATAGATTTTCTAGGCTGGGTACATTTTCCACACCATAGGACTTTGAGGACAGTTACAGAAAAGAGGATGAAAAGGCGACTTCACGAGATCAATAATCCTGCGACAAAAGCTTCGTATATAGGATTATTGAGTCATGGTGATACCTATTCTTTGTCAAAAGAAATCTTTTATTAAAATTATATCCAAATCTATTTTATAGACTTTCTATTATTTTTTTCTTATTGATTTCAAAGTCATCCTTCTTGCCAACGGTGTTGTCTTTGTCTGGAATAAGCCAAATATGGGCATGTTCTACTTCTTCGCCAACAATTTTTGATACAATTTTCTCAACATTAAAAGCTTTTCTTTGTGCCAAAGCAATTTTCTTTGCTATTCCGAAATATTCCGCATCATTCGGAACATCCCATACCCATCTATAATGTTTCTTGGGAATGACTAGGGTGTGGCCAGGGGAAAGTGGTCTTATGTCCAAAAAAGCTAAGAAATTATTATCCTCATAGACAATGTGAGCTGGTATTTCTTCATTTATGATTTTACAGAAGATGCAGTCTTTCATGGAGGTTATTATAACTCATTTATTTAAAGCAGTTATCTATTTCATTTTATCTCAAATGTTATACTGCTGTATATGAAGAAGTATTCAATTCGCAATCGAACCGATGGAAATTTAATTGATCATCTTCTTTTTTATCGCGGAATAAAAACTCTGGAAGAAAAACAAAGTTTTTTAAATCCAAATTATGAAAAGCATATTCATGACCCATTCCTTCTGAAAGATGCAGAAAAAGCTGGTAAGAGAATAATTGAAGCTATTAAAAATAATGAGAAAGTAGTTATTTATAGTGATTATGATGCTGATGGAATTCCTGCTGGAGTTATTTTTCATGATTTTTTTAATAAAATAGGATTTAAGAATTTTACAAATTATATTCCCCATAGACATGATGAAGGTTTCGGATTAAATGTTGATGCGGTTAAAAATTTCGTAAAAAATAAAGTTAATTTGTTAGTTACATTAGATTGTGGAATTTCTGATATTGAAGCTGTAAAACTAGCTCAAAAGAATGGGATTGATGTAATAATCACAGATCATCATGAACCTCACAATGAACTTCCACCAGCCTTTGCAATTATGGATCATAAACAAACTGATTGTAATTATCCTGAAAAAATTCTTTGTGGATCTGGTGTTGGTTTTAAATTTATTCAAGCAATTATCAAATTAAATTCAAATTCAAAAATAAAAACTTTTGATTTAAAAGAGGGATATGAAAAATGGTTATTGGATATGGTTGGACTTGCCACACTTTCAGATATGGTTCCTCTAACTGGAGAAAATCGTGCCTTGGCGCATTTCGGGCTACGAGTTTTGAAAATGAGTCCAAGAAAGGGTTTAGTGAGATTATTAAATCATTTAAAAATTAATCAAAAAAATTTAACTGAGGATGATATTAGTTTTATGATTACTCCGCGTATAAATGCTGCATCTAGAATGGGGTTGCCCATGGATGCTTTTCGTCTACTTGCTACTGATAATGATCATGAGGCTCATATTTATGTAGAACATTTGGATAAAATAAATAATGAAAGAAAAGGAACTGTAGCTGTACTTGTAAAAGAAGTCAAAAAGATAATAAATGAAAGACATGTAGATAATCCTAAAAATGTAATAGTAGCAGGAAATCCAGAATGGAGACCGTCCTTATTGGGTCTTGTGGCGAATTCTCTTGCAGAAGAGTTCGGAAAGCCAGCTTTTCTCTGGGGTAGAGATGGTGATGGTGTAATAAAAGGCTCATGTCGTTCTGGTGGAACTGTAAGTGTTGTAGATATTATGCATAAAGTTCCTGCTGGCGTGATGCTTCAGTATGGTGGTCACTTTGCATCTGGTGGTTTTGCTATCTCAAATGACGCGATTCATCATATCGATGATCATTTAAATTCCGCCTTTGATTTGTTAAAAAAAGATATGGTTGATGGTAAAGCTATGATTGAACCAGAGTATATTGATATGGAACTTTCTTTGGATGCGGTAAATTGGACAAATTATGCAGAAATAGAAAAGTTAGCACCATTTGGAGTTGGCAATAAAAAGCCATTATTTATCTTTAAAGATATTAAAATTTTTGGAATAAAAGAATTCGGTAAGGAAAAAAATCATTTGGAATTATCATTTAAAAAAGAGAATGGACAATTAGTAAATGCTATGGGATTTTTTATGATAGCCGATCAATTTAAAAATAAAGATGCTGAGCCTATTAAAAAGGGGGATTTGATAGATTTGGTGGCTACAATGGAAAAGTCTATGTTTAGAGGTAGGGCAGAGCTAAGATTGAGAATTGTTGATGTTTTGTAATTGACTTTATTAATATAAAGAGTAAGGTTAATTTAGGTTTTGTTTCGTTAGATTGCCTGACGTTTCAAAAAATTGACATAACGTTTAACTCCAGAAAAAGAAAGACAAATTATGATTAAAATCAAGTCCATAGGCGGTAATGAAGGAGGGATTTCACTCCATGGTTTTTTACAAGAAGACCTCGAAAAAATGGAGGGTTGTATCCTGGGTGGGCATTGTTGGATGAGGGTTGTAAATGGTAAACCCGAATTCATTAAAAGCTACCACCCGCTCCCAGATCCAATTACTGACGAACACATGTTTCCTTTTTGGCGACAGTCAACGGAAGATGAAGAAAAGCATCCTCAAAATTATGAGCTTTTCAATCACGAATCATTCGGTGATTATGAATCACCCTCAATATCCATCCGATATCTTTGTGGTTTCAGCTATTCCCGTGAAAAATACAAAGAAGTTGCCGAACGCCTTGAATCATTTGGGTTTCAATGCATGAGGTCAAAGAGGGGGGATGGCGGTCATTATTGGGAGATCTGGTTCTTGATAGGATTATTTATGGCCAAGGGAGAATTGGAGGAGTTTGTGTCTCGTGGCGCAAACCATAAAGAAAAACTGAAAGAAGCTCTTGAGTTCCTCAGAGCTGATCGCGGTATTTCTTTCGGGACTCTTGATGTGTCTGTCCAGCGACTTGCACTCTCGAATCCGGACTGAATACGTTTTGTTTATCAAGGCGCTGTCTCACGGCAGCGCCTTTTTTATTGACTTTTTAAATTACAAAGTATAATATTACTGTATTACAAAGTATTACACAAAAACATGAGAACAGTTATAAATATATCTTTGCCAGAAGCTTTGGCAGAAGAAGTTAAAAATGAAGTTAAGGAAGGCAAGTTTGCTTCTACAAGTGAATTCTTTCGACATATACTGAGAGTGTGGAATACGGAGAAGCAATACAGAGATTTACAGGCATCGAAGAGAGATTTTGCAAAAGGTAATTTTAAAACTTTGAAATCACTAAAAGATTTGCGATAATGTTCGGATGGATATTTCATATTCAGGAAAATTTATAAAACAATATCGTAAATTATCTAGGGAAGTTAAGAAACTCTTTGAAGAAAAGGAATAAGCCTTTAAAATTGATAATTTTGATCCCAAATTAAAAACTCATAAACTAAATGGTAAATTTGAGGGTCATTTGTCATTTTCAATTAATTATAAATATAGAATTATTTTTGAGTATACTGATGAAAAGAAAAATGTTAGATTTCATACTATAGGCACTCACGACATTTATGAATAATACCAAAATAACAATTTTTACTGATGGTGCATCAAGAGGAAACCCTGGAAGAGGAGGCTGGGGAAGTGTTGTTATACTTGATGAAAAAGTAATAGAACTTGGCGGAAGAGAGAATAAAACTACAAATAATAGAATGGAGTTAACAGCCTGTATTGAGGGTCTCTCATCAGTAGGACTAGATTCAAAAGATTTAATTACAATAAATACTGATTCTTCTTATGTAATAAATGGAATAACAAAATGGATTAAAGGTTGGATTAAAAATGGCTGGATTACAAAAACAAAAGAAGAGGTTTTGAATAAAGATCTTTGGGAAAAGCTTGCGGATGTATCTAGTGATAAGAAAATTTCTTGGAATTATGTAGGTGGACATTCTGGAATAGTTGGCAATGAAAGATGTGATGAAATTGCCACTTCATTTGCTGACAATATAGAGATTGAGCTTTATAATGGACCAATTTTAGATTATCACATTAAAAATATATTAGATTTGTCACATGCCATAGAAAAAGTTTCAAAGAAATCTCATTCAAAAGCAAAAGCTTTTTCATATATAAGTAAAGTTGATGGGAAAATCTCTGTACACTCTTCTTGGGTAGAATGCGAGGCTAGAGTTAGGGGGAAATCAGGGACTCTTTATAAAAAGGCTATTTCAAAAGAACAAGAGATGGAAATTATTGAAAAGTTTTCTAATTTATAGAAATTCTTGTTTTTTTGGATAATTCTATTAGTTCTTTAGAATTTCTTTATTCCGTCTACAGCGTTTCTTTATTTTATCTTTAGAATTTCTTTATCTCGATCTGGTATCGTTGGTGGATGAATTATAAAAAAATAAATATAATAGTGATATCGGTATTAATAGTCACAATCTTGATTCGTTTTTGGTTCTTAGTTAACAATGATCGAGAATTAATAGTTAAAAAATATTCTGGCCAAATTGTTGAGATAGAAGGCTCAATTTTCAATGAACCACAAATTAAAGATTTTAATCAATCTTTTACATTTAAGACAAGTAAAATAGGTAATGATTATGTAGAAGTTTATATAAAAGTTAGTTCTGATAGATATATAAAGTATGACTACGGTCAGATATTAAATCTTTCAGGAAAGATAAATTCACCAAGAAATTTTAGTAGTAATGGTGGCAGAACATTTGATTATATAAACTATCTTTTGAAAGATGGAATATATTTTGAAATGAAAAAACCAGCTATAAGATTGATTGAAGGTAATAATGGGAGTTTAATTTCTAAAAATCTTTTTAAATTTAAACAGAGCTTTTTAGAAAATATTAAGAAAGTTTTGGGTGAACCTCATGCGGCGTTAGCTGGGGGACTTGTAGTGGGAGAAAAAAGTGCCTTAGGTAATGATCTGATTGATGATTTTCGAAAGACTGGGCTGATACATATTGTAGTTTTATCTGGTTATAATATTACAATTGTCGCAGATTCCATAAGAAGAATTTTAGCTTTCTTGCCTAGAAATATTGGACTCGGTCTTGGTGGAATTGGAATTATTGCTTTTGGAATTTTAGTTGGTGGGGGTGCTACTGTCGTGCGTTCTTGTATTATGGCAATTATTGGATTGATTTCTGTAATTCTTCGAAAAGATTATAATGTTACAAAAGCATTATTTATTGCTGCAGCTCTAATGCTTATTCAAAATCCTTTAATTCTTATTTATGATCCATCATTTCAACTTTCGTTCCTTGCTACATTTGGATTGATTTTACTTTCATCACCAATTGAAAAAAGACTTGGATTTATTACAGAAAAATTTGGCCTGAGAGGATTATTTGCTTCTACTTTAGCTACTCAAATTTTTGTTTCGCCATATATTCTATATATGATGGGTCAATTATCTATTATTGGAATTATGGTTAATATTCTTGTTCTCCCAATTGTACCAGCCACAATGTTATTTGTTTCACTAACAGGATTATTAGGATTTGTTTCATACCATTTATCAGAAATA
Source organism: Candidatus Tayloriibacteriota bacterium (assembly GCA_031384385.1). GTDB lineage: Bacteria > Patescibacteriota > Minisyncoccia > Phycocordibacterales > PALSA-1337 > CAIOGI01. The sequence continues at coordinate 20,637 of JANNAN010000012.1, forward strand.
ACTGGATGGATTTCACATATACTATTGTCGTATGAACTTTTTACTGTTCGTTCCTTTGCTAGATTACCTTTTTCTGTAATAGAATTACCAAAATTCTCTTTTTGGATAGTTATTGGATTCTATCTTAGTTATTTTGTTGCATTAATAAAATTACCTTCAACTTTTTCCCAGTTCAGATTTTGGAAAAAGTCTGCTACATAGTCTTTTTTCCCAGATGGTTGATAATCAGAAACATACGAATGTTCCCACATATCAAGAGCTAGAATAATAGAGCAGTCCTGCAATTGATTTATATGTTGTTCTTCAACCCAATTATTTATTAGTGTTTTTGTTTTTCTATCGTAACAAAGAACAGCCCATCCGATACCACGAGTCAATGAAATAGTTTTGAAATTTGTAATCCAAGAATCGAAAGATCCAAAATCAGATTCAATTTGTTTTTTAATAAAACTATTTTCTGAAATAGATTTTGAACCTTCTTCTAAAATAGAAAAATAAATTTCATGATTTCGCATTCCATTGTATTCAAAACCTAGTCTACGAATATCTTGCTTGCCCTCTATTGTTTCATTTAGATTTTTTACATAGCCAGCGTAAAGCTTTAGATGTTCCTCGATAGTTTTTGCTGAGATACCTTTTAATACTGGAATATTGAATTTTATTTCATTAAATTTATTCATATAAAATAATTATATCATGAAAAATAAAAAGAAAATTTTGATAAGTGTAAGTATCATTGCAGTAGTTTCATTTGGATTTTTAAGTTCATATATTTATAAATGGGAGTATAGAAAACCATTGTTTGAAGTTTATTTTTTTAGTTTAAATAAAGGTCGATCTATTTTTATACGCACCCCTGATAATAAAAGTATTTTAATAGGAGGTAGTCAGAATTCAGAAATAATTCGTGAGCTTACAAAAGTAACACCATTTTATAATCATAGAATAGATAAAATTATTATTCCTAGTGCTGTTCCTGGACAAATTGGTGGACTAATTGAATTGATTAATAGATATGAAATTAATGAAATAATTATGCCAAAAAATATGGCAACAAGTACCATTTTATCTGAATTAATTAAATTGATTCGGAAGAAGAAAATACACATAGAAGAGGTCGAAAGGGGGAATGAAATTAAGTTGGGTATAGATTTTAAAATCGATATTCTTTTTCCTTATAAAGAATTTAAATTTAATAAAACTAGCTTGCCAGAATTAGCTTTACTATTTAATTATAAAAATACCGCGGTTTATTTATTTGGAAATTTATCTAAAACTATTCAAAAAGATATTTATAAAAATTTAGGCAATAATACAGATGAAAATATTATTGAATTTTATAATAATGCAGAAACTTCAAAAGTTTATATTGAATTAATTAATAAAATAAAACCTAGATTTATTTTTTCTACAAAAGAAAAAACAACACATTATATTTCTGATGGAAAAATTTGGGAAAAAGAATAAAAGAAAAACCAGCGTATTTTTAAAACACTGGATTTTTTGTTCCTTTGATTTATTAAAGGAGAGAAATTTTGTATTTAATAATATCCTCACGATTTTTACCACAGGTGATTTCAACTAGTGATGGTTGATGATCAATAAATATCTTATCCATCCAATCTTTCTCACGTGGTAGAAGTTCAGGCCAACAAATTTGATTGTACGGTATAAATTTTAGCCAATAAAACTCATCGTCAGAACTTAGCTCTTTGAGTTCTCCTGACCAATTTGTAAAAATTATCACATCGATGAAAAGCCTCTCTCTTTTTTCAAGGATAGTCACAATAATTTTACCAATAACCATATTGTTGCTCCCCAATAGACCAGACTCTTCTTTGCCTTCACGCCTAGAAACAAAGATAGGATTATTCATGTCTGAATCTTCGTAATGTCCACCTACTGGCATAATATAACCTTCACCATAGCCCCGCCTTTTTAGCCCCATTAATAACTCTGGTAGAAGTGGTTGAGAAGACTGCTCAACCTCAGTGATTTTTTCAAAGAATACCACAACAGCTCGGATTTCTTGGAATTGTTCATTCATATTTATCTCTTTCTATTTTGAATATACATTTTATATAAAATTTATGCAACAAAAAACCGCACATTTTTTAATTGATACGGTCTTTGAGTTTTTCCTATTTAATTATGCCAGCTTTCTTTAGCGTTATGAATGCCCCCCTTTTTTGAATAGTCTTTAGGGCACGAGTTGAGATTGTAAGATTGAAAATCTTTTTTAATTCGGGAACATAGACCTTCTTTTTTTGAAGATTCGGATATTTTCTAACCATTCCTGTAGGGTTAAATTGAGTAGCACGAGTGCGGTTTGAATAACCACCACCCATTATTGATCCCTTCTTTGTTATATCACAAACTTTAGCCATAGTGGTAACCATGCTATCATAATGAATATATTTAGCAAGCTTTATGTTAATATAGTATACAAATGGATTCATTAACTTTTATAATTTCACTTATTATCTTAATAATGTCAGTTGTCATACATGAATTATCTCATGGCTATACGGCTGAACTTTTAGGTGACCCTACACCCAGATTGCAAGGTAGATTAACACTCAATCCGCTAAAACATTTAGAGGTCTTTGGTTCTTTAATAGTGCCGGTTCTAACTTCTATTGCGGGATTTACTTTCGGTTGGGCTAAGCCAGTCCAGTGGAATCCATATAATGTAAAGAATAAAAAATGGGGAGAATTAATCATTTCTATTGCAGGACCTCTTTCAAATTTACTCATTGCAATTGTTTTTGGTCTAGTAATTAGATTATTTGGGATTTCATTGCCGCTCTCTTTTGTAGAAATTGCATCTTATGTTGTTGCTGTGAATATTGTATTAGCTGTATTTAATTTAATTCCAATTCCACCACTAGATGGTTCAAAAGTTTTATTTTCATTGTTACCGCCAAATATGTCTAATATAAGAGTAGTATTTGAAAAATACTCCATTTTTCTATTTTTAATAGTTATTTTCTTCCTCTGGAGATTTGTTGAGCCGATAATTCCTTTTATTTTTAAGGTGATAGTTGGGGGAGGGGTATAATTTGCCTTTTAATCCCCATATGATAGAGTAGTCCCATCTCCAAAAACGATACAGAGGTGAGTAACCACTATGGTGAAAAGTTCAACTCTTATCACAAATTTGGATAATTAGTCAGTTTTATTAGTATTTATTACTAGACTCGAGAAATCCTTTAATGCGCACAGGCTACTTTTTTCCACAAGTTCAGAAAAAAGTACCGCTGCTCTTATGGATTTCTCTAAAAAATAAAGAATGCCAACAATCAATCAATTAATTCGAAAGAATCGCGTGCTTTTCGTAAGAAAGCCAAAGTCAGTAGCTTTAACAAAGAGTTTTAATACAATTAAAAATCGTCCTAACTTTTTCCCATCACCATTTAAAAGAGGTGTATGTATTAAAGTTACAACAAAGACTCCAAAGAAACCTAACTCAGCTATCCGAAAGATTGCCCGTGTTCGACTTTCAAATGGTATGGAAGTTACTGCTTACATTCCAGGAGAGGGACACAATCTACAAGAACACTCTGTTGTTCTTCTAAGAGGAGGTCGTGTAAAGGATGTAGGTCTAAGATATACAGTAGTTCGCGGAGTTCTAGATGCAGCAGGAGTAGAAAAAAGACGAAAGGGTCGAAGTCAATACGGAAATAAGAGACCAAAGGCAGCAAAGGCTTAATAAATTATCTATTTAATTAAACAACTAATATGAGAAGAAGAATAAAGAATAAGCATCCACTTAAGCCAGAACCAGTATTTGAATCAATAAAGGTTACAAAGCTTATTAACTATGTTATGGACTCAGGAAAGAAGGCTACAGCTAGAAAAGTAGTCTATGCTTGCTTCGATGTTATAAAGGAAAAAACAAAGAATGAAAGTCCACTAGAAGTTTTTGAAACAGCTTTGAAAAATACTATGCCAGCCATGGAAGTACGATCAAGAAGAGTTGGAGGAGCAAACTATCAAGTTCCTCGTGAAGTTCGTCCAGAAAGACAAAGAGCTCTTTCTATGAAATGGATTGTATTAGCTGCTCGATCAAAGAAGGGAAAGCCAATGGCAGAAAAACTAGCAGATGAAATCATTGCAGCGTCAAAGAATGAAGGAGAAGCAGTTAAGAAGCGTGAGAATACTCATAAGATGGCAGAAGCAAACAAGGCCTTTGCTCACTTTGCTTGGTAATTTTGTTTTAGTTCAAATTTTTTATTATTAATTTAATTTAATTTATGCAACGCGACTACACCTTAGATAAAGTTCGTAACTTCGGTATTATTGCCCATATTGACGCTGGAAAAACTACTACTTCAGAGCGTATTCTATTTTATACAGGAGAAATTCATAAAATTGGAGAAGTACATAATGGAGAAACCACTACTGATTGGATGGAACAAGAAAGAGAGCGTGGTATTACAATTACTGCAGCGGCTATTACTTGTTTTTGGAATCCTTCATATATGGAAAAAACAGATGTTTCTAAAAAAGTTAGATTCAATGTGATTGACACACCAGGACACATCGATTTTACAGTAGAAGTAAAGCGTTCTCTTCGTGTCCTAGATGGTGCTGTTGTTGTATTTGATGGAGTAGCTGGTGTAGAACCTCAATCAGAAACAAATTGGAGATACGCTGATGAAAGTAATGTGCCTCGTCTTTGTTTTATAAATAAAATGGATAGAACTGGCGCATCTTTTGATAAATCATACGCGTCTATTCTTGAAAGATTGAATAAAAGAGCTGTTAGATTTCAAATTCCAATAGGAACAGAGGGAGATCATCATGGTGTTGTTGATCTTTTGAAAATGAAAGCCTATTATTTTGAGGGTGAAAAAGGAATTAATGTAATTGAAAAAGAAATTCCAGAAAATCTTCTAGCTGATGCAAAAAAATATCATGCTGAGCTTGTTGAAAAAGCTGTTGAGCATAACGATGTTCTTATGCAGCAATACCTTGATGGAAAAGAATTTTCTTTAGAAGTTCTAAAGACAGAAATACGAAAATTGGTTATTGAAAATAAAATATTCCCAGTTTTTACTGGTTCGGCTTTGAAAAATGTTGGAGTTCAATTGGTACTTGATGCGGTTGTTGATTATCTTCCATCTCCACTTGATATTCCAGCTACAATAGGAATAGATCCAAATACAGGTGATAAAATAGAAAGACATCCATCAGATTCTGATCCATTCTGTGCTTTGGCGTTCAAATTACAAAATGATCCATTCGTAGGTCAGCTTACATTCTTTCGAGTATATTCTGGAACTATTGAAGCTGGAAGTTATATTTACAATTCTTCAACTGGAAAAAAAGAGAGATTGGGACGCATCGTTAGGTTACAAGCTGATAAACGAGAAGAAGTAAAGAAAGTTTTTGCTGGAGAAATTGCAGCAGCTGTAGGTTTGAAAGATGCTTTAACATCTCATACTTTTTGTGATGAAAATCAACCAATTATTCTAGAAAAAATTAAATTCGTTGAACCAGTGGTTTCTTTGCGTATTGAACCAAAGACAAAAGCTGATCAAGAAAAAATGGGTATGGCACTTCGTAAGCTTGGAAATGAAGATCCAACATTCAAAATTTCTTCAAATAGTGAAACAGGAGAAACTATTATTTCAGGTATGGGAGAATTGCATCTAGATATTATGGTAGATCGTATGAAGAGAGAATTCGGTGTAGAAGCCAATGTCGGTAAGCCACAAGTAGCATATAGAGAGACAATTATGGGCATGGCTGAAGCTGAACATAAATATGTTAAGCAGTCTGGAGGTAAGGGTCAATATGGTCACGTAAAGATTACTATCAAGCCAATGGAGAAACTTGTTGAAGGTGAAAAGATTCCAAAGAATGTTAGTCGTTATGATGATTTTGAATTCATCAACTCAATTAAGGGGGGAGTTATTCCACAAGAATTTATTCCTGCCGTAGAAAAGGGAGTTCATGAAGCTATGGATAGAGGTATTGTTGCTGGATTCAGAATGGTTAATGTTTCTTGTGAACTTACATTTGGTTCTTATCACGATGTGGACTCATCAGAAATTGCTTACAAGATTGCAGGATCACAAGCATTCCAAGAAGCCGCAAAGAGAGCTCGTCCTGTTATTCTAGAGCCTATTATGAAAATTGAAGTTCTATTTCCGGATAAGTTTATGGGAGATGTTACAGGAAGTATTTCATCAAAGAGAGGAACAATTCTTGAAATGACAGAAAGAGGACAAGCGAAGGTTTTACATGCCACAGTTCCACTTTCAGAAATGTTCGGATATACAACACAATTGAGATCAATGACTTCAGGTCAAGGAAGTTCAACAATGGAATTTGATCATTATGAAGTAGTTCCAAAAAATGTTGAGGCTTCAATTGTTGAGGCGAGAAAATAATTATTTAAAATAAGAAAAGAACACTATCTTTCGGGTACGGAAATTCTTTGCTAATAATTTCCTGAAGATCTCGGCTCGACAGCCTCGATACCCCCTACAGGTTAGTGTTCTTTTCTTATTTTCTAGTTAGACTTGCACTAATAGAATAGATGTGATATAATACTAACAGTAATCAAGCTCTTTGTTAACCAACACACCTACCGTACCAGTCGCAGGTGAGCTTGATGAAAATGAAAGGATCGTCATGGCAAAAACTATTGTCGCGGGCGATATGTATCAGCAACTAGACGGACAGCTGTTTGAAATCAAACGCCAACTTCGTCAACCTGATGGATATCCATTTGACCCACAGCTACTTAAGCTGGGTCTTCAGCAAATCATCGAGGGCAAGTTTAATGTTCAAGAAGGGAGGTCTGTAATTCTTTCATCGCCCTTGTTTAAGACCTCGGATACTAATCTGAACCAGGCCATCGAAAATGCAGAAAAGTTCACCCGAAAAGTTTTGGGTATTACAATCGAATTCAAGAGTGTGTTCGACCTTCCCAGTGAAATCCCCTGGAAGAATGTGATGGTGATTTATGATCCCGGACTCAACAACCGCGAAGCTGTCGAGAAGACGCTTCAAGGCCAAAAGCTCAAGGTCTACGAGGAGAGTGATGTCATGCAATATAGTGGCTCGTCGGCCTCAAGTCTGCCGACACTGTGTATTGTCGAAAATTCACTTAGGCCATCAGAAGACACACTTGGCTCGAATGCTAAATCACCAGATCAGCTTAATGCGGATGGACGGAATTACTTGGATATTCGTGGTTATACTCTGGCTTTCGGCCAGCGCTACTTCATCTCCAAGGATTACCTTGATCCGCAGACCTGGACATGGTTTCCCAAGAACCGCCTTCCAAGTGGCAAGGTTGCGTACGGCTACTGGAGCCCGAATCCTTACTGCCGCCGGGTCAGGTTCGACTGGCGCAGGGCCGGCCGCATCGATGGCAACTTTGGTGCTCGTCTGGCAATGTCTATTCCCCTTAAATCTTAATCCTTTTTTACTCAAGATTAAGTTGGTGCACAACGTCAAGTTGTGCACCATTTTATTTTGTATATAATTGTCTTGGCTATTAAATCGATTTTTCATAAATAACGATTTGCCACATATAGAAATTGCGTGCATCTTTTTATACTACGCACAACTTACCCCGTGATAATACAGAAAATTGAATTATCGATTTTCGAAGATTTGGAAGAAAAGATGCACTAGTATGAGCGCCTTCCAAGTGGCAAGGTTGCGAACGGCAACTGGAATCCGAATCCGAACTACCGCAAGGTCAAGTTCAACTGGAACAGGGCCGACAACATCAATGGCAGCTATGGTGCTCGTCTGGAAATTTCTCAAAAAGTCCTGCTAACCGCAGGATTTTTTTGTGATTATGATTTGTTGATATAAGAAATCCAGCCGTTTAACATCTTTGATATTTCAATAGAATCCCTTGCTAATCTCAAGTAAGTTTTCTCATCGATGATTTCTAATTCGTATTCTGTTCTTAAAATATTTTTCAAAACCTCCCCATTAATTCTAGCATCTTCTAGAATCTTTATTTTTTCTTGCTTTGACATAAATGCTGCTTTAATAAGAAGTGTAAGTAAAAGTAATGAATAATTTTCTATGATTTTATGAATTCCTAACTTATCTCTTTTATTGCGTCTGTGTCCTATGGTATAAATATCTCTATGCAACAATCTAGCTTTAAAAATAATGGGTGGTGGGGGTGCTCATGGTTGTGATTTTTATGATGTAATTTGTATTAATAATTTATACTCCGCTTGGAAAGAATTTTCTAAAGGCAAAAGATCAAAAGAAGATGTAGCTAATTTTGAATTAAATTTAGAAAATAATCTATTTAAACTTCATGAGGATCTGATTTCAAATTTATGGCAACCAGATTCTTATGTTTCCTTTTTTGTTCAAGATCCAAAGGTTAGAAAAATCCATAAAGCCAGTGTTCGTGATAGGGTATTATATCAAGCTTTGTGTAGATCATTATATCAGGTTTTTGATTCATCTTTCATATATGATATTTACTCATCTATAAATTATAAGGGCACACACGCAGGAGTTATTAGACTAGAGGAATTATCAAGAAAAATAAGTTCAAATCATATCAGACCAGGATTTGTTTTGAAATGTGATATTAGAAAATTCTTTGATTCTATTGATCATGAGATATTATTTGATCTAATATCAAAAAAAGTAAGAAATAAAAAGTTGTTGCATTTAATTTGGCAAACCATTGATTCATTTCACTACACAAAAGGTAAGGGCTTGCCTCTAGGTAATGTTACTAGCCAGCTTTTTGCTAATATTTATATGAATAAATTTGATCAATTCATAAAACATACAATAAAAGCTAAATATTATATTAGATATTGTGATGATTTTATTATCTTGCATAAGTCCAAAGATTTTCTTGAGTCATTGGTCTTTATTATTTTTGATTTTTTATTAAGAGAATTAAAAATAGAATTACATCCAAGAAAAGTTGAAATCAGAAAAATCATTCAGGGTGTTGATTTTCTTGGATATGTTGTAAAGCCCAATTATAGGGTATTAAGGACCAATACTAAGAATAGAATTATTAGTAAATTAGAAAAAAGCAAAAATTTACTTGATTTAGATTTAATTTCAAATAAAAAATTCGACGCGATACTCGCTTCTTACCTTGGAGTATTAAGTCATTGTAGATCTAGATATATTAAAGATAAGATCGAGGATATTATTTCCCAAACTCTTCAACTAACTCACCAGACTCATAAAAAGATTGAGCAAGACCACCGAAACTGTAGGTGGTCTTGTTTATTTCAATTTCCGCGCCACCAATTTTAGGACTAGCATTTGGTTTTGAATTGATAAAACCAATATTGTAAAGTGTGGCTAGAACACCCACTTTTTTTGAAATAGAGAATCCAGCATCTGCCCACTGTTTTTCTAATTCCTTAATCATAAGAGCCCCATACAAATATGAGTAGTACCTGTCATCTTCATTAGTTAATCTCTCAAATCTTTCCTTATCATGATCTCTAGTTTTAAAATCTAGAATATGATTATTTTTATCAAGTCTATTCTCGATTTCTTTTGCAGTATCTTGTTTTATTCCCATTACGCCCCAAGAAAACTGACTTTGATTTCCTAGAATTTTTAATGGTGCAAAAACCTGTTTGAATATTTCTCTTTCAGAATTAAATAATCTTAATTGTTCAACTATAAGTATGGATACTATAAGACGAGAGGGTATACCAGCATCAATACTAGCTTTATTTATAGTATCCTTGTCTTTTATAATTGCAGATTTCAGAACTTGCCACTCTTCTGTATTTTGCCATGAGCCCGCTTCAGTTCTTTGGTTTTTGAAATAATCATGTTGATTATCGATAATGCCTTTTGTGCTTGTAAGACCTAATTGTAGAGCTAAATAGACAATAACCAATACAAAACCTATACCCGCGAATATATAGATGATTATATTAAAAATTTTTCTCATTCATATAACTATATCATAATAGACACTGGGGATAACTATATTTGTATTAAATATTTATAGAGTTATAATGTACTCACTACCCTAGAAGGCGATCCATGAAAGTGGATGCCTTCTTTCTTTATTTATCAACAGTTTGTTAAAGATAAATATAGATAATCTGGGTGTTATACTTGAATAGAAATTATTAATCATTATTAACTATAAAAAATTATTATGTTTGGAAATTATTTTAAACACATTTTAGCACTTACACTTTTAGCTGGTATTTCTTATTCACTTCCACAAGTAAAAGCTGAGATGGTTAATGCTTTTAGCATTAGCTCAAATAATGTTGCAGCTGCAGTTACATCAATCTCTCAGCCTATTCTTGTTAAGGAAATAAAGGGTAAGGTTATATACGATTCTTCTAAAAAGGAATCTTCTATAAACATTACTGCAAAAGTACAGATAACTGCCATGGACTCAGATATTGATATTGCAGATAATAGTTTCTATTTTAATTTAAAAAATAAAACTCTGGATACCGTTATGCCAGCGACTGTCCAGTCATCAAAAGTAATTTCAAATTTATCTCAAGGTAAGGGAGGTTTTTATATTATTAAAAAAGGAACTACAGCACTTTTTAATGTTACTGCTTCAATTAATCCAGCCTATCTTATAGCTGGCCAATATCAAGCTAATCTTTATTTGATTACATCAAATGTTAAATTGTATCCTCCAACAAATAAATCAAACACATTCATTGTTGTTGGTGAGAATAGTCCCTATATCACCCTAGTTGGTAAAGGAATTTATGGAACGAAAGATTCAGTTACCCTGAATTCAGTTCGTGCTGGTAAAAATCCAACAATAACTATTGTGAAAGAATCTGATACGAATACTCCTTTTAAAATTTTTTCAGCCAAAGGAATTAATAATTCAAATCAAATCAAGTTTAATTTAGAAAATCAAAATATTCCATTTGGAAATTATTATATCTATTTAACCAATACTCAACTTGGTGATCAAGCAGGAAAAAGTAATTATGTACGTATTCAAGTTCTTGATCAAAGTAAATTAATTACAGCAGAAGTTACTGCTGGAAAACTCGGGCTAAGTTATGATGCAAATCAAAGAGAGTCTTCATTATCAGCACTTTTTGAAATTAAAGTGAAAGCTGTTGATAAAGATATTGTTTTTAATTCAAGCCCATTTCAATTTATAGTTACAGATTCAAATGGCTATCAAATGAATTTTGATTCATACGAAGTTAAGGGTATTAATAGTCAAAATCCTGTTTTCCCATATACATTGAAAGCCGGAAAAGAAGCAAGATTTATTGTTAATTCTTTTACAACACCAAGATTGATGTTTGCGGGGAATTATTCAATGTCGTTAGTTGGTATTTATGGTCAAACAGCAGTTACTAGCGGAAATGTGCCTCAAATGGTAGCTATTCAAGTTCCAGAAAATAAAACAAATTCTGTTGTAATTATTGGTGAAGTTTCTCCTTATATAAATTCAATAAGTCCAAATCCAGCCAGTGCAGGGAAAATATTAACACTTACTGGAGCCAGATTAAATGGTGTAAATCTATTTATTGATAATATAAATTTAGGAATGTTCGTTGGATTAAATGATTCATCCTTATCTTTCTATGTACCAGCTTCAACAACAGATGGTTATCATATATTACAAGTTAAGAGTGATTCAGCTGGTGCAAGTAATATTATTTGGTTTAAGTTAGAGGGGGGAACATCAGTTGTTAATATTCCCTATATTTCAAATGTGGTTGGCCCAGCTCAAATAATAGATAAAAGTTTTGTGGGGTTATGGACTTTGTATATACAGAATCCAGATAATATATCCGCGACCGTGTCTGTAGATTGGAATGATTCAAGTCTAGTAGAGACAGTAGGTTGGACTTCTTCTGTTGCATTTAGTCATCAATATAAAAGTGATGGTAAATATTCAATTAAATTTAGCATAAATTATAATGATGGAAGATTAATTTCTTCTCAATACCAGAATGTTTCTGTTGGTCCTATTATTGAACCTCCTATTTCTCCTTGTTATACTTTTACTTCAAATTTAACAATTGGTAATACAGGCGCAGATGTAGTAGCACTTCAAAATTATTTAATTAAAAATGGTTTTGCAATAAATTCTGGAGATGAAACTGTAACTGGTTACTTTGGTGCCCTTACCAAAGCTGCTGTAATGTTATATCAAACATCTATCGGCCAACCTGCAACTGGTTTTGTCGGGCCACTTACAAGAGCAACTTTGAATGCTTGTAGGCCAACAATTCCCCCAATTGAGGTTAACACTCCTCCAATAATAAACGGAATAACAGCACCAACATCATTAAAGATTGGTGAAACAGGAACGTGGTCAATTAGTGCATCTGATCCTGAAAACAAATCAATATCATATTCAGTTGATTGGGGAGATAATAATCCATGTTCCCATCCAAATATTTGCGAAATGAAAGTTCAAAAATCAATTACTCAAACTTCAACATTTAGCCATTCATATTCTACAGCTGGTTCATATAAAATTACCTTTACTGTAAGAGATGATGTTGGACAATCAGCGCAATCAACAGCAACAGTTGAGGTGGGAAGGGGAATATCTTATCCGCCCGTAGTTATTCAATCTCCAATCTACATCAATGCAGGCGGTTCAGCTTCAGGAGATTATCTAGCAGATAAATATTTCACAGGAGGAAAGACATATTCAATTACAAATAAAATTGATACAAGTGCAGTATCCAATCCAGCTCCACAAAGTGTATATCAAACAGAAAGATATGGTGAAGCAACTGTATATTCAATTCCAGATCTTACTCCAGGTTCAAAATATTCAGTTGCATTAGACTTTTCTGAAAACTATGTTAATGGTCCAAATCAGAGAGTATTCAATGTTTCTCTAAATGATAATCAAGTTATAACTAACTTTGATATTTTTAAAGAAGCTGGAGCAAAATACAAAGCTGTACAAAAGTCATTCACAGCAGTAGCTGATTCACTAGGCAAGATTACTATTACTTTCAAATCATTAAAGAATGCTGCAAAGATTGATGGGATTAGTGTGATGCCAGTTATTCTAGAGTCTGGTATGAAAGTTGAAGTTAATTCAATTCAATCTGATAAAGATATTAAATTGGGTGCTGCAATTTGGAATGCTGTAACTGATGTGTTTAGTTTTTAAAAATTTATTAAAAAAATATGAAAAAAATAGTTTATTTTATTACAACAACTTCCTTCGTTCTTACTTCGTTATTTGGACCACTTTCTATTGCTAGTGCACGACAGAATTATACAAATAACAGTAATCAAATAAACAGTGCAGATTATTATTCATTAAAATTTAATAGTGAGCCACAATCTATTTGGCAAAAAAGTAATGATATAAAAATAAGTTCATCGTCTACTATTCCACTTGCTATTTATCTAGTTCCAGCAACTTCAAGTTTGGCTGTTTACAATAAATCCTTTGATGCTCGTCCAGGTGTGGGTAATATTGCAAACTATAAGGAAGATATTAAATATGATCATTTTCGTGCGGCTAATATTTATGCATCGTCAACTGAACAGGGTTATCTGGTTGGAATGAAAAGTTTGAAAAATTCAAGCGGAGAAAGAATTAATAATAGTGCCTCAACAACTATAACTATATCTTCTTCTGATCTAGCTTCAATCCCTACTGGTTCTTATTCAGTAAGAATTGTTGGAGGGGTTACATGTCTCAATGAGCCCCAAAGTCGATATACTTCTGGAAGTAATTCTGTGTATACAGCAAATTGTACCAAAGAAATTCCTTTCTATCTGTACGATGATCTTTCTTTTAGAGAAAATAAAGCAAAACTTGTACCTATTCCAGTTTCAAATATGGGAAATTTTTCACATAATGATGATCGATCTCCAACAATAGTAAAAAATACTATTATATCTACATCTAGTAAAAATTTAATTCAGATTACTCCAGCACCAGATGCCTTTATTGTTATTACTGCTCCAATACACAATGAAGAGTGGAATCCAGATGCATCTCATCAAGTTTCTTGGGTTGCTAATTTTAAAAGAGGTGGTAATAATACTGGACTAAGTAAATATGCTGGCGTAGAAATAGTTCGTCCATATGGAATTGGATTACCTTACGATGTGGGTGGTAATCAATACGGTTTAACAGAGAGAATTGGCGTTACTGCAGCAACGACTCTTATAAGTCAGGCATTTCCTGTGGTTGGTCAGGTTATCGGTATTGTAATATTTTTTCTAAATATTTTTGGAGTATTTGATGAGGCTCCTATGGCATTAATCGCTGATGTTAGTGTTATTGAATATGCTACAAGTACAAATACATATGGTAAAACAATATTACTTTCTCGTCCCTATATCGAAGAGGGTAAGACGAATGTTTCTGTGAACTCTCTTTTGCCGGGTTCATATATTATGAGAGTTAAGGTTAATGCTTGGGATAGACTAATAGTTTCTGGTACTAGCACACCTTTTATTGTACTCCCATCAAATGCAAAAATTTCTGACATTTATATTTCAGGCAAAAAAATAAATATAAATAAACATCAAAATAGAAATAATACCAATCTTGATAATGAAAATTCTTCAGGACAAATTCTAAAATCAGGTAGAGAATATAGTGTTTCTTGGAAAGTTAAGACATCATCTTATGTAAAAACATCTCTAAATAAATTAATTGTAAATAATGATCCTCGAAGTGAAATTTCAAGAAATTTTAAAGAACTTCTGATTAATATTGATAAAAAATATATTTCAGAAAATTCAAAAAAGAATAATTCATCTGGAAATTCTATAGAATTGTCTAATCAATTAGATAGAATATTAAGCAGAACTATTGCGTCTTCTACCAATACTCAGTTTGTTTCAAGTATAAGTTCTTCAACACTTAGTTTGGGCGGTGGCACAACATTTTTGAATTGGAATATGCCGACAACAACACCAACGGATATTTATGTTATTTCAGTTCAAAGTGCAAATGGAGGTTCAGTTTTTTATGGAAAGCCATTTGTTATTGCTGGAACGACAACAATAATAAATTCTCCTATTACTCCAACACCACTTATCGCCACCTCAACATCATCTATGGCTACTTCAACACCATCTATCGTGGCGAATCCTCCAGTTGTAGTTACAAATACAGTTTCTACTACCACAACTTTGATTTCTACTACTACAAACTTCATTTCCACTACCACAAATCTTGTATCGATACGCATCAACGCTGGTGGTTCAGCTTCAGGAGATTATCTAGCAGATAAATATTTCACAGGAGGAAAGACATATTCAATTACAAATAAAATTGATACAAGTGCAGTATCCAATCCAGCTCCACAAAGTGTATACAAGACTGAGCGTTATGGAAATTCATTCTCATATAAGATTCCAAATCTTACTCCAAATAAAACCTATACAGTGAGACTAGATTTTACAGAGAATTATCGAAACAAAGCTGATAGTAGAAACTGTATTTGTAACTACAACTGGAGGATTCGCCACGATAGATGGTGTTGAAGTAGCCATAGATGATGTTGAGGTGGCGATAAGTGGTGTTGGAGT
>JANNAN010000018.1:0-22934 GCA_031384385.1 Candidatus Tayloriibacteriota bacterium
AGTTTCTTCACAGGGTAGTATTTAAAATACTGAAGAAATTATAACAAGATAATCAATTATTTCCTATTATCTTTTTCCACATTTCGGGGGATAAGTCCTCTGCTCTAGCTTTTTTGTTTATATTTTCCCTTTCCCATATAGCATGAAGCCTTTCTCTTGATATTTTGGTTTCTAGATTTTTGATTAATACCTTTCTTTTATGTGCAAAACCAGCTTTTATGATTTCAAAGTAGTACTTCTCTTCAATTTTTGTTTCTTCGAAGAATCTTTTTGATATATTTTCAATAATTAGTACAGCTGAATCAACATTGGGCATTGGCCTAAATAATTTTCTTGAGACTGTAGTTAAGTATTTTGGATCACCGTAGGCTTTTATTGAAAGTGAAAGAATGCTTTCTTTTGAATCTGTAATTCTCTTCGCAACTTCTTTTTGCAACATTACAACAATGCGTGTTGGTTGATTTTTTGTTTCTAAAAATTTTCTTAAAAATTCTCCAGTTATATAATAAGGAATATTTGCAATTAGTATATAATTTCTAAATAGATTGTTATTTTCAATATCGATAGTTAAAATATCATCGTGAATTATTTCTAATTGATTTGATTTGATTTCATTGGCAAATTTTTCTTGTAAAAATGGAATCGCTCTATCATCTTTTTCTACAGCAATAACTTTTACTCCAGTTTCTAGAAGTTTTGAAGTTAAAGCTCCCTTCCCCGGTCCGATTTCTAAGATAATATTTTCTTTAGAAATTTTCCCAGCATGAACCATCGCAGAAATTATATTTGGTGCGTGTAAAAAATTTTGTCCCAAAGATTTTTTTGCAATAAAATTCATAAATATTTTAATTAAAAATCAATAAATATTGCTTTAATTCCTCTTGGTGCTTCTTCGTCGCCACTTGAAATAATATGTTCATTCCCAATATCTGAAATAAAATTTGAAGGTGTATTTACTTTCTGTGCACCATAAATAGTTCTAAGTTGAGCATAGCTTAAAAAAACTTTCTTCCTTGCTCTTGTAAGTGCAACATAAAACAAGCGTCTTTCTTCCTCAGATTCTGATTGATTTCTATCTTCCTGACCAATTCTTTGGTGGGGAAATAAATCTTCTTCAAGTCCAACAATAAAAACATAATCAAATTCTAAACCTTTTGAGGCGTGGACTGTCATAAGTTTTACAGCATTATTATCTTTCTCCAATTCATCTTGATCTGTTGCTAGTGCTACGTTTTCTAAAAGTTTTTCTATTGCCTCTTCTGGTGGATATGAATCATATTGTGTGGCTACAGATACCAATTCCCTAAGGTTTTCAAGTTTTTCTTGTTCTTCTGATGTTCCATTTCTATAAACATTTTCCATACCACTTTCACGAATAATGTATTTGATTAATTGTGAAGGAGATTCTTTTATTGCCACCAACTTTATTCTTTCAAGTAAATTTAAAAATTGAGCTACTTTATTTTTTAATCCAGGTCCAAGAGTATTTTCTTGACCAGTAACAACTTTCATAATTGTTGCCTTCCCTATTCCTCTTGGAGGAACGTTTACTATTCTTACTAAATCGTTTGTACTGTCTCTATTTAATGCAGCTTTAATAAAAGAAAGCACATCACGAACTTCTTTTCTTTCAAAAAATCTCACCCCAAGAACTTGGTATGGAATATTTTTATTTAAAAAAGATTCTTCTAGAATACGTGATTGAAAATTTGCTCTATATAGAATAGCAATTTCTCTCGGATCAGTTCCATTAGTAATTAATTCACGTGCCTTCTCTGCGACTATTCTTGCCTCCTCTTGTTCAATGTATGAAATTAATAATTCAATTTTCTCACCTTCAATATTTTTTGTAAAAAGATTTTTCTCACGACGCATTACATTTTTCTTGATTACATTATTTGCAGCAGTTAATATTGTTTGTGTTGATCTATAATTTTGTTCTAAGATAATTACCTTTGTTTCAGGATAATTTTTTTCAAAATCTAAAAGATTTTCTATATCAGCACCTCTCCAAGAATAAATCAACTGATCAGTATCCCCCACTACACAAATATTTCTATTTTCTTCTGCAAGTAATGATGCAATTTCATACTGAACTTTATTTGTATCTTGGTACTCATCGATGTGAATGTATTCCCATGTTTTTGAATAATGAGCTCTAACTTCTGGGAATTTTTTTAATAATAATGCAGTTTTTAAAAGTAAATCATCAAAATCTAAAGATTTTTCTTTATTTAATGTGATTTCATATTTTTCCCAAACCTGTGCAACAATTTTCATAAAATATTCTTTTGTTGCTCTTTCTCTGTATATTTGAAATGTGATTCCATCACCTTTTTCTCTTGAAATAGCATTGAGAATAGTTCCAGGCTCATATTGTTTAGGATCAAGGCCAAGTTGTTCTGATGCCTCCTTCACTGCTCTTTTTGAATCATTTCTATCAAAAATTGTAAAATGTCTCGTTAGGCCCAATAGACTAGCATTTTCCTTAATAATATGAACACCCAATGCATGAAAAGTGCTAACAAAAGGTCTTTCATTGAATGAAATAGGTATATTTAGAGCCGTATCCTTTTCAATTAATTGAAAAACACGCTCTCGCATCTCTTTTGCAGCTTTGTTCGTAAAGGTTATTGCTAGTATTTTTGATGGAGAAACACCATTTTGTATAAGATTCAGTATTCTATGTGTTATTGTTTTTGTTTTTCCTGCTCCAGCTCCAGCAATAATAAGTAGAGGACCTTTTGTTGTTTCTACGGCCTCTTTTTGTTTGGAATTTAATTCTTGAGATAACATTCTTAACACTATATCATGCTCAGCTTGTTTTTATATAAAATAATAAAATATTATTCAATATAATTAAATATTTTCAATACCCACAGTTGACATAATTTGAATAAAATTGTTATAAACAAGCTATCCACATATGCCATTGACTTTGTATATACCCTCGGATAGGCTTGATAAGTACCTTAAAGATAGAGGTATAAAAATGGCTCAATAGAGCCGTTTACCAAAACTTTGGAAGCCGAAAAATACCTTTGTTGGTATTCAATACAGATTGACAAACGACTATCTATATTATGAAATTTAATTCACAAATAAATAAGAAAACTATTATTTTTTTCGATACCTCTCTTAAGGTAATGGTTATTGCTATTACCTTTATTTTGATACCATTTTTAAGTCCAAAGACTGCCAATGCAGGCCTTTTTTCTTTCTTTTCAGAGATGATAGGTGATAAAGCTTCTGCCGAGATTTTAGATGCACCAAAGGTTTCAAATTCACAAAATATGCTAGTTCTACAGTCTGTAGTTAATAGTGATCCAAATCCAAATAAAACTGAAAATGAAGAACCTCTTATCTCTGGTAATGCTCTGGTCGCTAGTATTGGCCCATCTGGAACAGCTTCAGAATTAGATAATAAAGAAAATTCTACGCAAATCAGTCTTTACATTGTTCGTGAAGGAGATACTCTATCAAAAATTGCTCAAATGTTTGAAGTTACAAGCAATACAATTATTTGGGCTAACGATTTAAATAGAAATAGTGTTTTAGTAAAAGATCAAAAACTTATCATCCTTCCAATTTCTGGAATAAAATATACAGTTAAAAAGGGAGATACATTAAGAAGTATTGTTACAAGGTATAAATCAGATTTAGATGAAGTTTTTCAATTTAATGATTTGACAATATCCTCAGTACTTAATGTTGGAGATACAATTCTTATACCTGACGCCGAACCAACATACGCACCGGTTTATGCAGTAAAGAAAACAATAAAAGTTGGTGTAAATACTGTCCATGATGCTGACGGTCCTTATTATCCAGGTTATTATATTAAACCAGTTGATGTCGGGCGTGAGTCTCAGGGTCTGCATGGTTATAATGCTGTTGACCTGGCAGCACCAGTTGGAACTCCGATACACGCATCTGCTGGTGGTACTGTTATCGCAGCAAAAAATTCTGGAAATTGGAACGGAGGTTATGGTAATTATATAATCGTCTCTCATCCTAATGGCACTCAAACATTGTACTCTCATACATTAAAGAACTTTGTAGATATTGGTGATCATGTAGAGCAAGGTCAAATGATTGCTAAGATTGGTATGACTGGTAAAACTACAGGCCCTCATGTTCACTTCGAAATCAGAGGAGCAAAAAATCCTTTTTAAAAAATGATATAATCCTTGCGCTCAGAAAGCTCTTTTTCTGCTACGCTTGGCTAGGCAGAAAAGCGACTTTCCTCACCGGATTCTATCTATTTTTTAAAAACCCTTTTTTCTGTATTGTAATGCTTCTAGTAAATGATTTTTATTTATATCTATAGATCCTTCTAAGTCTGCGATTGTCTGTGATAATTTTATTATTCGATGATAGGCTCTTGCAGAGAGTTCTAATTTTTCTGAAGAATTTTTTAGTAGTTCACTTACTTCCCTGCTCAGAGTAATCATTTTTTCAATATCAGAAACATTCATTTCGCTATTATATTTTTTATTCTTAATTTTAAATTTATTGAATCTTTTCTTTTGTAATTCTCTGGCTTTGATTACTCTTTTCCTAATAGTTTCAGAATTTTCATTGTTCTTTGAATTATTTGCTAATTTATCGTATTCAATTTTAGAAACAGAAATCCACAAATCAATTCTATCCACGATTGGTCCAGATATCTTCTTTTTATAATTTGAAATATCACGATCTGAACATGTGCAACCTTTTTCTTTGCCATAACCGCAAGGACATGGATTCATTGATGCTACTAAGATAGATTGTGCTGGAAAAGTTAAACTTCCACGCGCACGAGAAATTGTTATAGATAAATCTTCGAGTGGCTGTCTTAATGCATCAATGACTTTTTTATCAAATTCAGGAAATTCATCCAGAAATAAAACACCTCTATGTGCTAATGTGATTTCTCCCGGTTTTGGGACAGGACCACCACCTACAAGTGAAGTGTATGATGAAGTATGATGCGGTGATCTAAATGGAGGTTCGGTAATATATGGTTTTTCCAATATTCTAGCTATTGAATGTATTCCAGTTACTTCGATTATTTCTTCATAAAGCAATGGTGGCAAAATTGTTTTGAAAGCTTTGGCTAACATAGTCTTGCCTGTACCAGGTGGTCCATACATTACAATATTGTGTCCACCAGCCGCAGCTATCTCTAATGATCTTTTGGCAATTTCTTGCCCTTTTATTAATTTAAAATCAATATCAAAGTCTTCTGAATTCGTTTTTATTTCTGTGAGTTTCTGAGCTTTTATTTCAGAATTTTTTCTACCAGTAAGATGTCCAATTATTTGATCTAGATTTTTTACTGGATAAATTTTAATACCCTTAACTAATCCAGCTTCTTCTTTATTATCCCAAGGAACAAAAATCTCTTTAAAACCATTTTGTTGAACACCACGAACTAATGGCAATATTCCACTCACACTTTTTACTTCCCCCTCGAGAGATAATTCACCTAGAAATATTTTACCATTTGGATCAAAATTTATATCTCCACTAGCACAAAGATATGTAAGAGCCATCCCTAAATCGAAGGATGGCCCCTCTTTTCTTATATATGCAGGTGCAAGTGAAATAACCACCTTCTGATTTTTTTGCTTTGGTGATGTATATCCAGTATTTTTTATTGCAGCAGAGATTCTATCTTTAGATTCTTCTACTGCTTTGTCTCCTAACCCTACTATTGCAAATGCATGTAAACCATTTGATAAATCAACTTCTATATTAATAATATGTGTTTGTAAACCTGAAAGTTGTGCACAATATGTTTTTGATATACTCATATCGAGTATTTTATAATATAGAGATAGAGAAATTCTAAAGACAAAATAAAGAAATGCTGTAGACGGAATAAAGAAATGATAAAGATTTTGATTGTAAGACAATGTAAAAGACCGCTATCCGGCGGTCTTTTGCTATTTCATATGTTTTTTACAAGTTCTGGCTGTTGGACTAGCTTCAAGTCTTTCCTTTTCTATTTTTTCACCAGATACTTCACAAATTCCATATTTCTCTTCTTTTATTCTAATCAAGGCAGCTTTAACTTCATTGAGTTGAGGCTCTAACCTATCTAAAATCATTTTATTTTCCTCTAATTCTTCAAATTTATCTGCAACCTCATTTTCATCAGCACTATCAATCTCTATGTCAGCTGTTGTCGCTTCTCGATGATTCGAAGTATTTGAGCTTTCACGACTAATAGAATCAAGTTCCTCCTCAAGAAGAGCATATTCCTTCTCTAATTTAAATTTATAGTGCTCTAGGTCTTTTTTGTTCATTGTAAATTAATTGTATCTTATATAAGTTTGTTTTTCAATCTTCCCAATTAAGCCTTTTAGTGTTATTTCAGATGTCGCTATAAGTAGTGTATCTTTATCAATAAATGAATATAAGACAAGTAATTCTCCATTATTATTTATAAATTCTCTTACATCTCTATTTAAAATAGTTCTATCTTCAAATTTACCTCTAATAGTAAAAAATGAACTTATTGAACTGGAGCTATTTTCTGTAGGGTTTGGTCTATTTCTATAATTTAATAGATCAGCAAGTTCATCTGGCATTGAAGATTCCCAATTTAACATTCCCGCGTATGCATTTTGAAAGAAATCATTTTTTACAATAATAAAGGGTAAATTTTGTTCATTAGAACCATAAACACCAAGCATCCATGAATTATTTAATGTACGCACAAGAATATCTGGAATTTTTAAATTTAATTTTTCTATTAAATTTGCACTAGAGACTCTTAATGTCGTTGATCCTATTATTTGTGTAAGAATTAGTTCATTAATTGAATCAGAACCAGTTTTTTCATTCTGTAATGCAGTAGAAATTGATTTGATTAATTGGTTTCCAGTCAGATTATTTACAGCAAGAATTTTTTGAATATTAGGATTAATGATGCTTGGTATTTTTGTATTTTGTATCACTGGACTAGAGATTGCTAATGGACTTTTTGAATAGAGATAGTAGCCACCACCTAGACCAGCAATGATAATAACAATACTAATTAACGACATTAAAATTTTTCTATTTAAATTTGATGGTTGGACACTATTTGGTGTATCAGACAAGGTATTGTTCTCAATCTTTCTTTGATTTTCTGCCACAGCCATTGAAATTGAAGAAGTTTTTTTATTTGCAATTGCATCAGCAACATCGCTTTCATAGGTACGAATAGCCTTCTGAAGTATTATCTTCGGCTTATTATCTGGATCTGCTTGATTATCAAGCATATGTAGTGGGTGCTCTTCATTCATCATGAAAATTATAACACAATAAAAATTGTTATTTTAGCCTATCTTCTTGGTTTGAAGTCTTTTATTAGCATTTCGATTACAGCTTTTGCTTTTTCTGCGCTACCATTTTTTCCTGTTATAAATATCGAACCATCATCTTGTATTGTTATGTCTTCAACCTCTGTCTTTTCCTTTATTTCTTTTATTGTTTTTCCGCCAGAACCTATTATGAAACCTATTTGATCAGTTTTGATTGTGAGGATAAGAATTTTAGGTGCATTTGATGAAATATCTGAGCGTGGTTTTGGAATTTCTTTTTCAATTAGTTCAAGAATGGTCATGCGTGCAATTTTGGCTTTTTCAAAAGCTTCCCTTAGAATTTCAAGTGGAATACCATCAACTTTTACATCCATTTGAATAGCTGTAATCCCCTGTTTTGTTCCAGCAACTTTAAAATCCATATCACCATGATGATCTTCTGGTCCTTGAATATCTGTTAAAACTTTATATTCATATTTTTTCTTACCAAATAATTTACCCATCATTCCTGCTTTTGCTTCACGCATCATAAGTCCAGATGCAATACCAACAACCGGTGCTTTTATTGGAACTCCACCATCCATCAATGCAATAGTAGAACCACAAACAGAACCCATAGATGTTGAACCATTTGAAGAAAATGCTTCAGAAACAAGTCTTATTGTATATGGAAAATCTTTTTCAGCTGGCAGTACAGGAATCAATGCTTTCTCTGCCAAAGCTCCATGCCCTATCATTCTACGATTTGTTCCACCAGCCCGTCCTGTTTCTCCAGTTGAAAATGGAGGAAAATTGTAATGATGCATGAATCTTTTTGATGCTTTTGTCTCCATACCTTCCATTTCTTGTGCATCTCCAGGTCCACCCAGTGTAAGTACAGATAAAATATGAGTCGCTCCACGATAGAAAGTCCCAGATCCATGAAGTATTGGAGAAATTCCTCCAGCTTTTGCGAATAGTGGTCTTATTTCATCCAATTTTCTTCCATCAACACGTCTCTCATTATCAATTGCTTCTGCATGAATTAAATCATTTATTTTTCCATCAAGAAATTCTTGAGCCAGACTCAGATTGCCTTCTGGAAACTTTTCAGTAAATAATTTTGTCCAAATATCAGCGATTTCCCCCATTTTATTCTCGCCAATTTTACCAAAAACATAATTTGGTAATTTCTCTTTTATTTCTGTATTAAAAAGCTCTTCAGTTCCAGCGGTTAATTCTGGTTTTTTTATAATTATTTTTGCTTTTCCAATTTCTTTGATTATTCCCTCTTGCCATTTCTGTATTTTTTCAATTTCCACACTGGCATTTGAAAGAGATTTGTTTACTTCATCTTCACCAACCTCCTTGCCCCCAATTTCAATCATATTTATCAATCCATCCTTACCGCAGGCTATAAGGTCATAATTTGGATTTATATCGTGAATACAAGAAACTGGGCCATTCCATGGTATATCTGAAGTCCCTATAGCAAGAGAAGCGCCAATCACCCCAAGAGTATGTAAGTCTCCATTACCCAAAGCAAGTACTGTGATAATTACTTGTACTTCATTACGAATATATTGTTCAAAAAGTGGTCGAATAGTTCGGTCTACAATCCTTCCTGAAAGAATTGCCTCATCACTAGGCCTCCCCTCTCTTTTATTGTATTTACCTCCAGAAATTTTTCCTGAAGCGTAAAATTTTTCTTCATAATCAACAGTCAATGGAAAGAAATCTCCTTTCTTTTCTTCTTTACTAATAACTACAGTTGCAAGCACAACAGTATTGTCATATCGCATCATTACTGAACCATTTGCTTGCTCTGCTAGATCATTAAATTCTGCTATTAATGTTTTACCACCAACTTCAATGGTATATTGTTTGGAGTTCATGACATTAATATACCATTTTATTTTTAATTATTCCTGACCACTCAAATCCGCAATATCGTCTGCAATGGTTCCGAGTGTTGCATCTTTTGGTCCAGTCATTTTTTTCTTGAAATGAGGTCTTTGCCCGCCCTTACCTTTTCCTTGAAATCTATTTTGATGACCAATTAAATATTTTCCAACATTTTCATCTAAATCAAAAAAATCATCTACTACTTCTCGTAATTTTGTTGATGTTGATTTACCAAATGAAACTACTTCTACCTGACATCCCTGATTAACTTGTAAATATTCAACTAATGGCGCATGGTCTCCATCTCCTGTTATTAGAATTACTGCATCAAGCTTAGGTGCTAGTTTTACTGCATCTATTGCCATACCGACATCCCAATCTGCCTTCTTTGCTCCACTACTGAAAATTTGAAGATCTTTGGTCTTCGTCTCTATTCCCATTTTTGTTAGGGCTTCAAAAAATGCTTTTTCATCCCCTGCTTCTGTTGTTATAACATATGCAATAGCACGGATAAGAGATCTGTCTCCTACAGCATCTTTTACAATTGCTCCAAAATTCACTCGTGAATGATAAAGCATTTTTGCACTATGATAAATATTTTGTGTGTCTATGAATACGCCGACACGCTGCTCTTTATGTTTAATTACTGACATATAAAAATTACTTATTTATTATTAAAAATACTAACGACTTATTAAAATTACTTACGATAGAATTATACCATTAAAATCACAAACCACCTCGAGTGTGGTTAAATGATTATTTTGCCTTAATATCTAACTTCTTTGCAATACTGTTATATCGTTTAGTGCTCTTCTTTTTCAGATAGTTCATATGAGTTTGTCTATCAGCTACCATCGCTAAAAGTCCTCGTCTTGAATGATTGTCTTTCTTATGCTTTTTTAAATGACTAGCCAATTCTTCGATTCTTTTTGTCAAAATTGAAATCTGAACCTCTGGAGAACCAGTGTCCTTATCGTGTATTGCTACAATTTTTATGATATTTGTCTTCTGTCGTGTCGTTAACATGATTTGAATATACTAGCATAAATGCCTTTAAAGCGCAAGATTTGTATGAAAAACCGCACCAGCTAGACCTTGTTGAAGGATTTATCTAGTGGTGCGGGGTTTTTTGGAATAGTGCCCTCGATTACGACATTGAAGCTTGGGGCTTCAGTTCGGTTGCCGTTCCCTTTCGATCGGGTTTATTGTCGAATGGCCTCATTCTTATTAAGAATACTGAATACATGCGTTTTGTCCTCTCTGGGTTTGTAGGTGGCTCGCAAACAACTTTCCTCGTGCCACCCTTTTATATAATAGCACATTCAGTTTTTTTGTCAAGTATCTCTAAAATACCCAAATAAAGCTATACTTAAACCATGTCGCAAAATCTACAGTCGCTAAAAACTGAATTTTTACAGTATGTTGAAATAGAAAAAGGTCGTAGCTTGAATACTGTCAGAAATTATGATCAATATTTGAGCCGTTTCCTTGAATATACTAAAATAAAAGACCCAAAAGATATTACTGATAATGTCGTGCGTGATTTTCGTGTATGGCTTAATAGACAAGAAGCAAAAAAAGAAAAAGGTTCTGCACCAGCAACACTAAAAAAGCGTACTCAGAATTACTATTTAATTGCTTTGCGTGCATTTCTTAAATATTTAACTCGTCAGAATATTACTTCCCTTGCACCAGCAAGAATAGAGCTTGCTAAAGTTCCCGAAAGATCTCTGGACTTGATTACAATTGAAGAATTAGAAAGATTGTTAAAATCTCCAGATACCACAACATTGCGCGGCCTAAGAGATAAAGCAATGTTAGAGTTATTTTTTTCAACAGGTCTGCGGGTTTCTGAACTTTGTGCTTTACAGCGTGAAATAAATTTAAAATTAGATGAAATGTCTGTTCGAGGTAAGGGTGAAAAAGTTCGAGTTGTTTTTATTTCAGACAATGCAAGAAATTGGGTACAAAGATATTTGGACAAAAGAAAAGATATGGATGATGCTCTATTTATTCAAATAGAAGGCAAAATGAGTGAAAAACAAAAAGAAAGATTCGCAAAAAAAGATTCATTGCGTTTAACTTCTCGTTCTGTTGAAAGAATTATAAAAAGATATGCAATACTCGCTGGAATTTCAAAAAAAGTCACCCCTCATGTTATTCGTCACTCATTTGCAACAGATTTATTAAGAAATGGTGCAGATTTACGATCGGTTCAAATGTTACTTGGGCATGCTAATATCAATACAACTCAGATATATACTCATATTACAGATAAAGAGTTAAAAAATATTCACAAAAAGTTTCATAGAAAAAGTGAGTAAAATAAAAGTTCCTCCTAAATCTTTCCATTTTTAATCAAAACATTTATCTGATATCATAAGCCTATGAATATAATTTGCTGGAATGTTAATGGTTTGCGTGCAAATGTTAAAAAAGGTTCATTCGATTGGTTATTACAGCAATCCTCAGATTTTTTCTGTTTACAAGAAACTAAAGCTCATCCAGATCAATTAGAAGAAGGAATTCGAAATCCTGCGGGTTATTATTCATTTTTTGATCATTCAAAAATGCGTAAGGGTTATAGCGGTGTTGCTATTTACGCAAAGGAAAAGCCAGAAAAAGTAGAATATGGCTTTGGAATCGAAGAATTAGATAAAGAAGGCAGATTTTTAGCATTATTCTATGATGATACTAATAATAAGAATTTAATCGATAAGAAATTTGTATTAATTACAGCATACTTTCCTAACGGTGGCGGTGGGCCAGATCGATTGGATTATAAAATGAGATTTTACGATGCTTTTTTGAAATATATTAATAAGCAAAGAAAAGCTGGCTATGAAATTATATTTTGTGGAGATGTTAACACGGCCCATGAAGAAATAGATATTGCACGACCAAAAGATAATGAAAAGAATACAGGCTTTCTTCCACAAGAACGCGCATGGATAGATCAAGTTATTCAAGAAGGATATATTGATATTTATCGATATCAAAATCCAACGAAAGTCGGTTCATATACATGGTGGGATATGAAAACATTTGCAAGAGAGAGAAATGTTGGATGGAGATTAGATTATTTTTTTATTTCGCCTTCACTTCTTAATAAAGTCAAAAAAACCAACATCCTCAATATGGTTTATGGTTCAGATCATTGTCCGATAGAATTGGTTCTAAATTAGCTTATTATTTTATTATAAATTGGTAAATAAAATTTAAAATATTCCTCCATCAAACCAGTCATCATATATTCGATAGGTGAAAGATCATCCGTGAGGACTATTCCCTTTCTTAGACCCTTTCCAGAGTTTATTACCTTTTTGTCTAATAGTCTTTGAGAAAGAAATTCACTAGAATCAATCTTGGATAATTTATTTAATAATGTTCTTTGTTCAATAAATTTATCATTTTTTATACCTAATATTGTAATACTTTGTATTTTATTATAGTCATAACCAAATGTGAAGATATAATTATTTGGGAATACTTCGTTAACTGTACTGTAAATAGATTCAAAAATTTTTGAATTTTCACCTTCTATGGAGCCGATAAAATTTATTGCATATATTCCATCATCGTTGAGTCTATTTTTTAGACTAGCTACGAATTCCTTTGTAAGTAAATGCCATGGTACTGATATAAAAGAATTATAAGCATCTCCAAATATTAAGTCGTATTTTTCAGTGCTATCTTTAATTTTTGAAAATTTGATTCTAGCATCTGTAATCTCCGTACTTATATTGTATTTCCTAAGATTAAAGTAGTCATTTCCTATTTTCTCAATTTTCGGATCAATTTCTGATACAGATATTTCTGAATTTGGATAGTGTTTTCTTAAATTTATTGGCAATGTATAGGCACCAGCACCAATAATATGAATCTTATTTATTTTTTCTGAAAAAGCTGAAAATACTGGATAAATATCAGTATAAAATAATTTGGACTCTTTCCTAGTGCTTATACTATGAGAATCTAAATCTAGGAAAAGTATCCTATTTTTTCCTAAAAAAGGATACAGATCATAATCAACAACTTTTAAGTCGTAGTACTCTGTTTCCTCGGAATGAATTATCTTGGAAGAAGTAGAAAGTTCTTTATTATAAAAAAGATAAATAGAAAGTAAAAATAAGATAAATATTAGAATAGTAAAGATTAGCTTGTTTCTCAATAGAGGATCTTCTTTTCTAATGTTTTTAATAAAAAAGAAAAAGAAAAGAGTTAGAAAAACTACAGAGATTAAATAAATCGTACCAGAACTACCTATTTTTGAAATAAAATAAAATCCTGTAATAAAAACACCAAGAATACTACCAAAAGACCATAGTCCAGAAAGAATTGCATATTTCTTACCAATATTTCTTATATCGTTTACATAGAGATCAAAAATTATTGGCGATATTATTCCTATTGATATTGATGGTAATAAAAAAAGAAAAATACAAACTAACACAGAAACAGTTATTATTGAGAGTGAATGTTCCACGATAAGATCAGTATTTTTTGAAAGCGGAATAATTAAGTAAACAAGTAACGATGAAATTAGCATGGATATGGCAAGAACAAGCTCGCCATAAATTTTGGAATATTTATCAGTTATTTTCCCACCGATTAGATTTCCTATTGCAAGACCTAGTAAGATTGTACCGATTACTGAAGTCCATGTAAAAATTGAAGAACCAATGATTGGAGCCACTATTCTTGATGATGTAAGTTCTACAGTCATTAAAGAGAATCCCACAACAAAGGTACTTAGGTAGTATTTATTGTTCATTAGATTAATATTAGCATGCTAATTGTTTTTTATTAAATCTCGAGAATGTCTTTTATAAAAGACAAAGAAAGTTTAGTTATCCACAGTTTTATGTTGAATGTCCTTTACATGACTTTTATGCTTGCTATAATGATTTCAGATCATCGGAGTCAGTAACCGAGGATTGACATCGAAATTGTTCTTTCAAAAATATAAGGGTAGTAAGTAGTAAGTTTTTTGAAACTTGATTTCAAAGAAAAAACAACCCTTCATTTGCATTGGTTTGGTAACTGCATAACTTTACAATCACAATTTTAGTCTGACACTAGTCAGGCACTTAGTTATTAAAAGTTTATTGCAACACCTCCCTTTGTGGAAGTCGTTTCGGTCAGTTTTTGTTGAGTCTTGTGAACTGTGGTTCACATATTTTATAGACTCTTTTGATCTTGTTTCGCACAGCCATTTCATTTTTCGGCAGTCTCATATATATCTAAACTTGAGATAACCGCTCTATCAGAAGTGGCTGTTTTTGTATATAAATATCAAAAATGCCTCTACAGAGCCATTTTATGTAGTTTCACGTGAAAATATATTGAATTAATATCTGTTTATTATGTAATGTTTCTTATGAAACATGGTATTTCTTATGTATTTCTTCCAAACTTTCATTTTCAGCTTTTTCTTTCTTCTTTTTTCCATTTTCACCTAATTCTTTTAATTCCTTATCATTCAATTTAATCAATTCCTTAGCTTTATTTTCTAAATATTCCTCCGTATTTAATCTAGGGTCTTCTAATACCTCTTCAAGTAGCGTACTGAGTATATGGCCAATTTTTGGTCCAGGTGTTACATGTGTAACATCCATAATCCTTTTGCCATCTATCTTAATCATGGCAACAGAAATTGGATCTCTAAGAGCTTCCTCAACCATTGATTTGTACTTTCTAAGGCGGTAAGGATTTTCTTTTGGTCTTCCTGTACCAATTCGATCACAAATACGAATATTCATTAAATCCCATATATTTTCTTTGCCTACATTAACAATCATTCTTCTAACAGCTGAAAGTGTAATTTGCTCTGTATCTGAGAAAAACATATGCCAACGTATCATTTTTGCTACTTTCTCTATGGTTTTTATTGGTAATTTCAGTCTTTCTAGTATATTTTTTGTTACACGTGAACCAACTACTTCATGTCCATAAAAGGTAAATTGATTTGTTTCATGTGAAAACCTACGAGTTTCAGGTTTTGAAATATCATGAAATAGAGCAGAAAGCCTTATTTCTAGGGGCCATTCTTTATCTGCAGAGTGCTGTAATGTTCTAAGAAGATGCTCCCAAACATCATATGCATGAGCTTTATTTTGCTCTACTCCCTTGGCTTTAATTAATTCTGGAAGTATATATATAAGTAGTCCTACTTTATCTAGTAATTCTATGCCAGATTTTGGATTGCTAGACATAAGTATTTTAATAAATTCATCCCGAATTCTCTCTGTTGATATTTTTTTTAGTAGGGAAGCGTGAGTAATTATAGCCTTTTCTGTGTTACTGTTTATAGTAAAACCTAATTCTGTTGCTATGCGAACAGCCCTAATCATGCGTAATGCATCTTCTGTGAAACGATCATTAGCATCTCCAACGGCACTTATGGTTCTGTCTTTTATGTCCTTTAAACCATCAAATAGATCAATTATGTCTTTTATTGCTCCTTTTGATAAAGTAACTGCAATCGCATTTATACTGAAATCACGACGCTTTAAATCATCATTAATACTTTTACTGAATTTAACTCCATCTGGGTGTCTATGGTCAGTATAAGAGCTTTCAAGGCGATAAGGGGTGACTTCTACAATCTTCAATCTCTCATTTTCAGTATTTTCATTTACAACACCAACAGTTCCAAAATTATTTTCGTAGAAAGTTTTTGGAAATAGTGGGATTATTTGTTCTGGAGTTGCATTTGTTGTAATATCCCAATCTTTTGGTATTCTGCCAAGTAATATATCTCTAGTACATCCACCAACAAGAAAAGCCTCAAAACCTGCTTTCTCTAGAGTTTCAATAATTAGTACTATTTCGGCTGGAATAGCTGAGTTTTTCATTCGATGATTCTAACACGTTATTTAAGTAATTTCTATGTTTATTGTATTATTTTTATTTATTATGAATATGTGATACTATCTTATATAAGATGATATCTAATATTCAAAGACTTAAAAAAGCTAGGGAATTGAGGCTTTATGGTCGATCTTATTCAGAAATACAGAAAGAAATGAATGTTTCACTGGGAACGATTTCTAATTGGGTAGGGGACATAGTTTTGAATGATCAACAAATTATTTCTTTGAAAAATCGTATAGCCGAAAAGGTTGGTCGAGGAAGATTAAATGCTTCAATAATTAGAAGATCTTCAAGAATATTTAAAGAAAAGCAAGTATACGAAGAAGCAGAGAGGGAATTTAAGTATTTGATTAAAGATCCATTTTTTGTATTTGGTCTATCTTTGTATATTGCCAAAGGTTCAAAGAGGTCTGGCTATTTCCAATTTATTAATTCTAGTAGTGTCATAATGAATTTAATGAATAAATGGATAATTAAATATCTTAAAATTGATACAAACTTAATAAAAGAAGTAAAATATTCTAATTATTCAGGAATTGTTATTACAAGGATTTCCGTAATTAGAAAGGTAATAGCTTGGCAAAAGCTATTAATACAGTATTATGATAATGTTGTTGTAAGAGTTTAAATATGCGCCCGTAGTGAAATGGATATCATGCCGGTCTTCGGAACCGTTGTTGGGGGTTCGAATCCCTCCGGGCGCACAATTTTCTGGCAAAAGTTAGAAAAGTAGATTATAATATTTTTTAGATTTTAAATAATTGCGGGCGTGGTTTAGTGGTAAAATAAGATCTTGCCAAGATTTAGTCCCGGGTTCGATTCCCGGCGCCCGCACAGAAAATTTATTAGAAAGGCTTTATAGGTTTGGCTTATTTGTCCGCATATCCTAGTCCTTTTTATTATATGGCTTGTATGCTCATATTTATCTGTAAACTGTGGATAACTCTGTGGATTATGTTTATAAGACATCAATTATATGGCTTATAATCGTGTCCTTTGTCTTTTTAATTATTATTAATTATCAAAAATAATGAGTAAAATCAATAAAAATACTAGGGAAAAAGGTAATATTGGAGAAGATATTGCATGTAACTTTTTAATTAAAAATGGTTATTTCATACAAGATAGAAATTATTTAAAAAAGTGTGGAGAAATTGATATTATAGCAATAAAACAAGGGATTCTGAATTTTATTGAAGTAAAGAGTGTAATCGACAAGGGAAGATTAAATGGACATAGGCCAGAGGAAAATGTCCATGAGCTTAAATTAAAGAAATTAAGAAGGGTAGTCCAAATGTATCTTAACGAAAGGAAATATGGAATAGATATTGAATTCAAATTTCATATTGTTACAGTTATAACTAATGAGATAACAGGGAAATCTGAAATTAATTTCTTGGAGGATATCATTCTATAAGTTTCTCTCTTTGGTTTTTTGTATTGCTGTGATAGTATAGTTTTATATCGGAGCGTGGTGTAACGGCTAACATGCTTCTTTTGGGAAGAAGTGACTCCGGGTTCGAATCCCGGCGCTCCGACAGATATGCTTAAAAAAATAATAATATTTTTCGATAAATTTGAAGATAAGATACGTGGACGCTTAAGTGGTTTACCAATCCTTTATACTTTTATTGGCGGTATAGCTATTGTATTATTTTGGCGTGGTGTATGGCATACGGCAGATATTTTACAAGCCAAAGGTGGTATTCTTGGTTTTATTTTTTATGAACCAGTAAATATGGTATTGGTCATAATAATCCTTCTTGCAACTGGATTATTTGTTTCATATTTTATTGGGGATACTATTTTACTTTCAGGTTTAAAACAACAAAAGAAAACAACTGATAAAACAAAAAAAGATATTGAGGTTGAGGAATATGAATTGGATAGCCTAAGAACAACTATAAAAGAGATGAAAAAAGAGGTTGATGAAATAAAGGAAGCCGTTGAACATGGAAATATTGAAATTAGAAAAGAAATTAAGAGAGATATAGAAGAAATTGAAAAGAAGTAGCAAAAAGTAAATATTCTTGCTAGTATAGATTTTGTTGATAAATAAATGCGGGATTAGTTTAGTGGTAAAACTACAGTTTTCCAAACTGTTGTCGGGAGTTCGATTCCCCCATCCCGCACCAGTGATCTGTATCCCATAAAGTGGAGCAGAAACAGGATGGCGCCTATAGAGTACAGGGAATCATCTTTTGGTGAAATCCTGAGGGCGAGGGAGGGGGTTTCTGAGGTGTCTACTAAAAGGGGTACGTATCAATGAAAAATGTTGAAAACAAAAAACCGCACTATGGCGGTATTTTGTTTTCGGGAGATTTATAGTTGGCAACGAGTGAGATATTATATTTATATAAATATCGAGCGAGCGAACCAACTAAGACGCAAAGCGTTTATTTTACAGCATCCTTCAAAGCTTTTGCAGCTCGGAACTTAGGAACCTTCATAGCTGGAACTTTTATAGCTTCTCCAGTTCTAGGATTTCGAGCATCTCTTGCTGCTCTTTGTTTAACTGAGAAAATACCTAGACCGGCAATTGAAACTTCTTCCCCTGTTTTTAGAGAATTGATAATTGAATTCATCACTGTCTCTACTGCTTGTTCTGCTTGAACCTTTGTTCCACCCAATATCGCATGTACTGCGTCTACAATTCCTGCTTTATTCATATTTTTTTATTAATTATTTTCTAATAAATGTTTCTAACCTGAATATAAT
This sequence comes from Candidatus Tayloriibacteriota bacterium, assembly GCA_031384385.1. Lineage (GTDB taxonomy): Bacteria > Patescibacteriota > Minisyncoccia > Phycocordibacterales > PALSA-1337 > CAIOGI01. The sequence goes on from JANNAN010000018.1 coordinate 18,777, forward strand.
TATATAATAAGCCATTCTTTAAGCAATAGATGAAAAATTATGCATATTTTATCTAGCAAAGTCAATTACACGAGTTTCTCTGATGATCGTTACTTTAATTTCCCCAGGATATTTTAAGTCTTTTTCTATTTTTAGAGCAATTTCTCTAGCCATATTCTTTGCTTCTATATCTGTGATTTGTTCTGGTGTAACAAAAATACGTATTTCACGGCCAGCTTGAAGTGCGTAAGACTTTTCTACACCATGAAAGTTGTTTGCAATAGCTTCTAAATCTCCCAATCTCTTTAGATAATTTTCGATACTATCGTGTCTAGCGCCTGGTCTAGCTCCAGATATTGCATCGGCTGTTTGAACAATACGAGATTCAACTGTTTCATAAGGATGTTCTTCATGATGGGCCTGCATCGCTTTCACGATTTCCTCATTAGCACCAAACTTTTGTAAAATTCTTCGTCCTATTTCAACATGTGTACCTACAACTTCATGATCCAATGCCTTACCAATATCGTGTAGAAGGGCACCAGCTTTCGATATAGCAACATTTGCACCTATTTCTTGAGCAATCATTCCAGCAATATGTGCCATCTCTATAGAGTGTTGTAGAACATTCTGACCATAACTTGTTCGAAAATGTAATCTTCCTAGTATAAGTAAAATACGAGGATCAAGACCAATAACTCCACATTCATATGCAGCCTGTTCGCCTTTTTCTTTTATTGTTTTATTTATATTTGCTTGAGCTTCCTCTACTGTCTTTTCAATTTTTGCTGGCTGAATACGTCCATCTTTGATCAATTCTTCAAGAGCAATCTTGGCTACATGTCTTCTTATTGGATCAAATGAAGATATTGTTATATTTCCAGGAGTATCATCAACTATAACCTCTACCCCTGTCATTCGTTCAAAAGCTTTTATATTTCTTCCTTCTTTTCCAATAATCTTACCTTTTACTTCATCACTTGGTATAGAAACAGATGTAGACATAAAATCTGATGCAACTGAATTTGCCAATCTCTGTATAGATGTAGCAAGGATTCCTTGAGCCTTCTTTTCAAGAATTTCTTCACCATTTTGTTCTAATTTCTGAATACGCACCAATAGATCATCCGCTGTATTTTTTTCAACAGTTTTTATAAGGATTTGTTTAGCATCCTCAGCTTTCATACCAGCTATTTTCTCAAGTTCTTGGGCCTTCTCAGTTTCAAGTTTCTCTGTCTTTTCTCTAATAACCTTTATTTCTGCAACTTTTTCTTTGATTGATTCTACTTCTTTATCAATATCAGACTGTCTTTTATCTAAAATATCTTCTTTTTTAATAAGACGGGATTCTGCTTGTTGAACTTTTTCTTCCTTCTCCTTTATTTCGATTCTAGCTTCATCAATGAATTTATTTGATTTTAGCTCGGCTTCTGTGGTAATTTTCTTTGCTTCTTCTTTTGCGGTTAGAAGCATTTCTTTTATCTCAAGCTCCATAGATCCCTTTTTACCAAGAGAGATTATTAGTCGAAGGTAGTATCCGATTGCTATACCAGCTAAACCTGCGATGCTCAAGAATACCGCTACTGTTTTTAATGATGTCATATGCGAATATTAATTCGCTTCTTCGTGACCGTTATTTATGTGTATTTTATTGTAAAATTTTAATGGGAAACACGGATTTTTAAGAGTCTCTAAAAGTGAACTAAAAAATTAAATTTATAACGAGGTTACTGTATCACAATTAAAGAACTTTGTCGATAATACCATATTTTCGAGCTTCTTCTGAATCCATGAAGAAATTTCTGTCCATGTCCTTTTCAATTTTAGCTAGTGTTTGAGCCGTATTTTTTGCTAGCATTTTATTAAGATTCTCCCTTGTTTTAAGGATATGTTTTGCACTGATTTCAATATCTGAAGCCTGTCCTTCAGCACCTCCAAGCGGTTGATGAATCATTATTTCTGAATTTGGTAATGCAAATCTTTTGCCTTTTTTGCCTGACGCAAGAATATGTGCTCCCATTGATGCAGCAACACCAACACACACTGTCGATACATCATTTTTTATATTATTCATTGTATCTATAATTGCAAGACCTGCAGTAACTACTCCTCCAGGAGAATTTATGTAAAGAGTGATATCTTTTTTTGGATCCTCTGCTTGAAGAAATAATAATTGAGCAATAATTATATTTGCCACATAATCATCTATTGGTCCACCCAAAAAAATGATATTTTCCTTAAGAAGTCTTGAGTAAATATCATAGGCTCTTTCACCCATATTTGTCTTTTCTATTACGGTTGGTATTAACATATATTTAAATTATTTAATATTATATTTCCATAATACCTCATGTTTCACATTTAGCAACTTCACAAATTTTTTAAAAGGTATAGAATTGTACCTATGAGATTTCACAGATTTTTTTTAAAAGAAAGTATAGGTACTAATAGTTCGGTTATTGTTTCTGATTATTCGTTTATAAATCAACTAAAAAATGTTTTTCGTCTTGTTAAGGGAGATCAGATTATTATTTTCGATAATTCAGGGTATGACTTTACTGCCACAATTGATGGTTATGAAAAAGACTCTGTTTCATTGGCGATTATTGAAAATCATAAGAATATGATTTTGCCAACTCGTGAAACATACCTTTTTGTTTCAATTGTAAAGAAAGATAATTTTGAATGGATTGCAGAGAAGGCTACAGAATTAGGTGTTTCTCATATAATACCAATAGTTTCTGAACGAAGTGAAAAGAAAGATATAAATATAGAAAGAATAAATAAAATTATTATTGAAGCAGCCGAACAATCGGGCAGGGGAACTATCCCCGTTCTTTGTCAGGTAACAGATTTAACCAATGCAATTATAAAATATGCACATATAAAATCTGTTGCTTGGGATCCATTTGCTACCAAGTTTTCTTCGAAAGATGTTGATAGTTCTCTTGGTGCTTATATTGGTCCAGAAGGAGGATGGTCTCATCAAGAATTGAATCTATTTAAACAGCATGGAATTGAAATACGCTCACTTGGTCCACAAGTTCTTCGTTCAGAAACTGCGGTTATTGCTGTAATTTCAAGATTGGTTTTTTAGGTGAATTAAAAATAGAGATATCAGTCTACGGGTACGGAAATTCTTTGCTAAGAATTTCCTGAAGATCTCGGCTCGACAGCCTCGATACCCCCTCCGACTTGATATCTCTATTTTTAATTACTTAATTCCCTCTAGAAACTTATAAACTTTCTCATTTGTGATGATTGTTTCTGCGTATGTGTAAGCTCTTTCTTTATCTGCTTCTTTATAATGTTCAATTATGTGTTCTACTTCCTCATCTATTTCTTTTTTATCAGCAGTAATCTTCTCAGTCTCTGAGATTTTATTCAATATTAATTGAAGCTTGGCTTTCTTTTCAGCGTGCGGTCTCCAATCTTTTCTGATATCCTCAATGCTTTTCTTGGCCTGCTTAAGGTAATCTTCGACTTTTACACCCATTCTATTTATATCCTCAGTAAATTGGGCTTCAATTCTATGTAATTCACTCTCAATTAATAATTCAGGAATTTCTATAATCGTGCCTTCTATTATTGCATCAGAAATTGCAATTCTTTTCTTCTCTTTATTTCTTATTTATTTCTCTTCAATTAAAGATAATTTAATTTTTTCTTTTAAATCATTTAGATCTTTGAAATCTCCAAGTTCTGTAATGAATTCCATATTAAGTTCTGGTAAAGATTCATCAATTACCTTGGCATGCTCTTCTGGAGTCATTTTTGAATGATCATGTGATGAATGATTCGCTCTAGATCTTCTGATTTTTAGAAGAGCCTCATCAACTTCTTTATCAGTAATTTCTATTTTCTCTTCTTCGTCCTGCATTTTATCTTTCGAAATATTTTTATAGTCAGCTAATTTAATTTCAGGAATAACAGTAGTCACTATCTTAAATTCCAAATCATTGTCTAAGGCTAGCTTGGTGATACTTATTTCGGGCCTACCTATTGCTTCTATTTTTTCATTTAAAACTATTTCAGGATAGACCTCAGAAAGTGCGAGTTCTGCCATTTCTTCTAATATGTTCATATCGCCAACTTTAGTAATGAGAGTATTTTCTGGAACTTTACCTTTTCTAAATCCATCAATAGTAACTTCATTATTAATATTTTGTAATGCTTTTT
>JANNAN010000009.1:0-5461 GCA_031384385.1 Candidatus Tayloriibacteriota bacterium
TACGAAACCGCATTGGTGCCGACCGCTCCATACAACTTTTCACCGAAGAGTCGGGTATGCTCTCTGCACGCGCCTCAGGTATCCGTGAAGAGAAATCAAAGATGCGCTACGCGCTGCAGCCATTTTCTTTTGCGCGAGTAACCTTGGTGCGTGGCAGACATGAGTGGCGTCTCACAGGCGCGCTCTGTGACTCTAATGTTTTTTTTGCTGCGCAGGACCGTGCATGCCGTGTGCAGCTCCTTAAACTCATGCGACTTGTTGATAGATTCGTCACCGGTGAAGAGGAAAGTCGCGACTTGTTCCGTATCGTTAAAGAGGGCATACAGCATCTCGCAGAATTCGACGATGAACACGCGTATCGCGTCGTGGCGTTTCGACTACTTTCCTTACTCGGCTATATCGCTCCGAAAGGCGAGCTTGAAGTTCTCGTGTCACCACTTACTCTCAGTGAAATATTACTCGGCTACGATACGTCGCTCGGGGCACATCTTGACCGTGACATCGAGCGCGCACTATCAGTGAGTCATCTCTAATACCATCTCCAATTAACGCTTACACAATAACTTTATCTTGAATTTTGAGCGAGAAACGAGTCGGAGCATTTATCATATCGAGATATGATAAATGCGAGACGAAGTTATGCAGTCAAAATTCAGGGTGAAGTGTGTAATGGTTAATTGGGGATGGTATCAGTGGTGATATAATCCTCTGATGGATAGTGGTAAAGATACTCAACCTAAAGGAGACAAAGAAGGGAGATTAGACTCTCTTCGTGAGCAGCTCTATGCTCGCGGGACAAAGGACCCCGATCTTGGTTTTACAGATCTTGAAAAAACGCACAGGCATACCAATAGCGTTGTTGCACCTGTGTGGCACCAGGTGCGCGATCAAGCGATGACGCATGCAGAGCGGCCTCTTGGAGGTATTTCACAGAGGCAAGAATATGCAGCACAAAGTTCTCTACAACCAACTATGCAGAAAACGCGAAAACGAAGACGCATACGACAAATACTTCTTGCAGGTGGCGCAATATTTTTTATCGTTGCAGCAGTCCTTGCGTCGACGTACCTTTTCTTCGGCAAGAATTCGATTTCAGGAAACAACATTACCCTCGATGCGCGCGGACCTTTTGCAATTGGCGGTGGAGAAAAGTTTGATTTTACCGTGTCGCTCACCAATCAAAACGCTGTAGCGATAGATTCCGCGACGCTCATCATAGAATACCCACAAGGTACACAGTCGGCCACTGAAAAAGGGAAAGGCGCATCGCGTGAGCGAAAAACTATCGATCATATCGGTCCGGGTGAAGTATTAAACATTCCGCTTTCGGCGATTATGTTCGGTGAAGAGAATGATGAGAAAGAAGTCCGTGTAACTATCGAATATCGTGTGCAAGGTTCAAACGCAACATTCTACCGCGATGCGCCGCCGCTTCACTTTAAAATTAGTTCGTCGCCAGTCACAATGACTGTCGATGCAGTAAATAAAATTACTTCGGGGCAAGACATCGATCTTGCGGTAACGCTGCAGTCGAATTCGCCGTCACCGCTCCAAGGTCTGCTCCTCAAGGCTGAATACCCAACAGGCTTTAGCTTTACATCGTCTGATCCAAAGACAGTAGCAGGTGAAGATTCATGGCGTATCATTGAGCTTAAACCTGAAGAAAAAAAGACGATCCACATCAAGGGTCAGATGACGGGCAACAACCCTGAAAAGAAAATCTTCAAGTTTTCTTCAGGCGTCGCAAATGAAAAAGACCCATACATTCTGTCGTCAATTTTCACCGCGACTACCCACGAGGTCGGACTTGAAGCTGCCTTCGTAAATCTCGAAATGACAGTAAACGGTAAGGGTGGCGACACGGTGTCGCTTGCTTCTCGTGAGGCTGCGCTTGTCGAGGTGACATTTAGAAATACACTTCCAGACACTATTCACAACGCAGTGATAGAAGTCGAACTTTCTGGAAACGCTATCGACAAGCCGACAGTGAGTGCGGGCACAGGCTTCTACGATTCATCAAAAAATGTCATTACGTGGGACTCTGTAGCGTCCGATGGCCTTAAAGAAATAATCCCTGGTGGTTCTGAAACGGTGACCTTCTCATTTACACCGACCATTTCAAGTCAGAATTCACGGACCCCGCAGGTGACTGCAAAAGTGAATGTGAAAGGCCGACGTGTTTCTGAAAATAATGTCCCTGAAGGACTTACGGGTACTATTTCACGCACTGTAAAGGTAGAGTCGGATACGGCGCTTTCGTCGCAGGTGTTTCATTCTACCGGCCCTTTTGCAAACGACGGCCCGCTTCCGCCAGTAGCAGAAGAGCCGACGACGTACACAGTCATTATGGCGTACGCAAACGGCACAAACGCACTTTCAAACACAGTGGTAGAGGCAGTACTTCCGCCCTACGTCACGTGGAAAAACGAGATACAAACAGCTGCTGGTACAGTGACCTACAACGCTTCGACACGCATGATGACCTGGAAGATCGGTGACATCGATGCGGGAAAGACTGTGGGCGCAGCGTATAAGGTGTCTATACTGCCAAGCGTAAGCCAGGCGGGCAGTGTACCAGCGCTCATCCTCGAGCAACGTGCACGAGCGCAAGATCGCTTTACCAGCACGTTGGTACGCACATCGACACCAGACCTCACGACACAGCTTTCAGACGAAAGCGACGAAACCAAGCAGGAAGGCAGAGTAGTAAATAAGGGGAATTAAGCGGAGGGGCATAATTTCGCCAAGGTATATATTTAGTGGTAGCATAACTTCCTAAGATACGCATAGCGCATATGGCAGACATGAAAGAAAACGACCTCATGGAAAAGATAGTATCGCTGTGTAAGCGGCGCGGTTTTGTGTTTCAAGGTTCAGACATCTATGGAGGCCTTGCAGGTACCTGGGATTTTGGTCCACTTGGTATCGAGCTTAAGAACAATATCAAAAACCTCTGGTGGAAACGCTTCGTGCATAACCGCGAAGACATGTATGGCGTTGATGCAGCAATTTTGATGAATCCGCGTGTATGGGAAGCTTCAGGGCACACAGGTGCAGGCTTCTCAGATCCAATGGTTGAATGCAACAAGTGCCAGCATCGTTTTAGAGCAGATCATTTGGATGACTTAAAGAAATGTGCAGATTGTGGAGGTGTGCTTAGCGCTCCGCGTCAGTTCAACATGATGTTTGAGACACGTACTGGTTCTACTAGTGGTGAGGAGGGAAAGGTATATCTCCGTCCAGAAACTGCGCAAGGCATGTTTGTGAACTTTAAGAACGTCATGGATTCTATCCATCCAAAACTGCCTTTTGGTATGGCGCAGATAGGTAAGGCATTTCGAAATGAAATTGCGCCACGCGACTTCATCTTCCGTGTTCGCGAACTCGAGCAGATGGAAATTGAATACTTTGTCCGTGAAAGCGAATGGGAAACTCACTTCGCACACTGGATGGGCGAGATGAAGTCATGGATGAAAGACGTCGGTGTAGATGTTGCAAAAGTGCACGAGCTCGATGTCGAGGAAGCAGACCGTGCTCACTATTCAAAAAAGACCATCGACTTTGAGTTTGAATTTCCACAGGGGACAAAAGAGCTTTACGGTATTGCGTACAGAACTGATTTTGATCTAAAGAACCATGCCGAGCATTCAAAAGTCGATCTTTCGTATTTTGACGAAGAAACAAAAGAACGTTTCATTCCGCATGTTATCGAACCAACGTTCGGTGTAGAACGTACCATTCTTGCTATCCTTGTCTCCGCATATACCGAAGACGAAATGAACGGGGAAGTGCGAACTTATTTGAAGCTTGCCCCAAGTATCGCGCCATACCGCGTGTGCGTCTCACCGCTTCTCAAGAACAAGCCAGAACTCGTAGCGAAAGCTCGCGAAGTGTTTACGATGCTTAAGAAAAATATCCCCAACGTCGCATGGGACGACAACGGCAACATCGGCAAGCGCTATCGTCGTCAAGATGAGATAGGCACACCAGCATGCGTCGTCATCGACTTCGACACTTTGGGAGAAAATCCAGAGCTTCTCGACACCGTCACGATACGTGACCGCGACACCGGTACCCAGACCCGTGTCACTCTTAGTGAATTGACAAACTACATCAAATAGTTGTATAGTTTTTCCTAGGTTAGAGGAGGAAAAAAATGAGTGAAGCTAATGGTAATGGGCTTGCAACAATTGCGGTGCTCGGTGAGTTGTCTCTCGTGGAGATGGAGGGTATTGCAAGGGAACTTGTTGGACAAGCTGCAGGCTACACGTTTGTAGTCAGTAACGGCTCCATTGAAACAATGGCGCAAGTCCGCAATTATCTGAAGCGGCGCCAAGTGGCCGAGCTGTGGATTTTGGGTCAGCTCACAGCCTTGACGCTGCATGCTCTCCGCGACGACGCGGAGCATCACGGCATCAACGTTGAAGAAAAGCCACTCCGCTTGCAGGCATTTGCATAGCGAACAATTGTAAAGACGGTCGATACTCATCGACCGTCTTTTCTTTTCTCGACTTTACGCGCATTTCGGCTATAGTAGACGGACATGGAAAAATTTTATCTCACCACGACACTCCCGTACGTAAACGCCGACCCACACATCGGGTTTGCCTTTGAAATGGTGCACGCAGACATCATTGCGCGCTACAAGCGCCTCCGCGGCTTTGATGTATTTTTTAATACTGGCACCGACGAGCATGGTCAAAAGATTGCCGACAAAGCAACAAGCGAAGGGAAGGAAACTCAGGCGTATGTCGACGAGTACGCGGCTAAGTTTAAGACGCTCCGCGACACCCTAGGTCTTTCCTATACGCACTTTACCCGCACAACAGACACGCACCACAAAGCTGCCGCACAAACCTTCTGGAAGCTTTGTGAGGCTGCAGGTGATATCTACAAGAAGCAGTATAAGGTCAAGTATTGCGTTGGATGCGAACTTGAAAAGACCGATTCAGAGCTTGTAGATGGCCGTTGTCCGCTGCATCCAAATGCCGAGCTCGAAGTGCGTGAAGAGGAAAACTATTTCTTCCGTTTTTCAAAGTATGGCGATGCACTACTTAAGCTCTATGCGGAGCGTCCAGATTTCATCGTACCGGCGTCTCGCGCAAACGAAATTAAAGCGTTTGTGGAGCGTGGCCTTGAAGATTTTTCTATTTCACGTCTCAAGGAAAAGATGTCATGGGGTGTTCCTGTTCCTGGCGATGATGCACACGTGATGTACGTGTGGTTCGATGCGCTCATAAACTATATTTCAGCAACAGGCTGGCCAGAAAAAGCAGACTTCGACGGCTATTGGCCAGGCGTACAAATAGCGGGAAAGGACAACCTACGCCAGCAGTCGGCGATGTGGCAGGCGATGTTGATGTCAGCAAACCTTCCGCTTTCAAAAACAATCTGGATTCATGGTTTTATTACCTCTGACGGACAAAAGATGTCGAAGTCGCTTGGTAATGTCATTGATCCA
>JANNAN010000011.1:0-13774 GCA_031384385.1 Candidatus Tayloriibacteriota bacterium
CGGTCAGAAACACTCTGAGCGAGAACCAGGATCTTTGGGAGGTGGAGGACGAGATGGAGGACGTGTTGCAAAAGGAAAGAGAATGGCAGGAAGAATGGGTAGCGATCGAATCACTATCAAGAATGCCAAGCTTGTTCAAATTGACCCAACAAACGGAGTCTTCCTAGTGAAAGGTGCAATTCCTGGACGACGGGGAACTTTAGTAGAAATCAGGAGTTAGTTGATAGGTTTTAGCTTTTAGATAAGCTATAACCTATAACCTATAAGCTAAATCAATGGAAACAACAATTTACAACCAAAAAGGCAAAGAGACAGGAAAGATATCACTTCCCGAAGAAGTTTTCGGATTGTCTTGGAACGCCGACCTTGTCCACCAGGTAATCACATCGATGATGTCTAATGCCCGAACTCCTATCGCTCACACTAAGACTCGAGGAGAAGTACGGGGAGGAGGAAAGAAGCCATGGAGACAGAAGGGCACAGGACGAGCTCGACACGGATCAACCAGATCACCTATATGGGTTGGTGGAGGTGTTGCTCACGGACCAAGATCTGATAAGAATTTTGATAGAAAAGTAAATAAAAAGGCAAAATCAAAGGCGCTTTATACGATTCTTTCAAAGAAATTACGCGATGGTGAAATTCTTTTTGTAGATTCTCTATCATTTGCAAAACCAAAAGCTTCTGATGCAAAGGAAACAATTCTCTCATTCTCAAAAATTAAAGGATTTGAAAAATTTGCCACAAAACCAAAGAATGTTGCTGTTATTACAGTTGAAAAGAAAACTCCAGAGGTTATAAAAAGTTTCAAAAACTTTGGAAATCTTGAAGTTGAAGAATTTAGAACAATTAATCCTGTTTCAATTCTAAATCATAAGTATTTAGTTATTGCTAACCCAGAAGTTTCACTAAAGGCATTTAAATAAAAACCATGACTACATTTATTACATCAGATATAATATTGAGACCAAGAGTTACTGAAAAATCAGGAATTATGAATGAATCTTTGAATGTCTATACTTTTGAAGTTGCAAAAAATGCCACAAAGCAGACAGTAGCTAAAGCAATAAAAGCTCTTTATAAAGTTACTCCTGAAAAAGTACGAGTAGTTAATCTTCCGGCAAGAAATGTCGTTGTAAGAGGAAAAAAGGGAACACAATCAGCAATAAAAAAGGCCCTTGTTTACCTTAAAAAAGGAGATAAGATAAATCTTGTATAATTTTAATAATAATTACCATGAAAAGTTACCCACCACATACACCATCAAGAAGACATATGACTACGATTCCATATCGTAACTATATTACCGTCTCAGAGCCACACAAGGCCCTTACAAAGGGTATGAAGAGAGATATGGGACGAAATGCATTCGGACGCATCACTGTTCGTCATAAGGGTGGAGGGAATAAGAAACTATATAGAATGGTTGACTTTGTTTATGATAAGAAAAATGTTCCTGCAAAGATCACTACCATTGAGTATGATCCATTCAGAACAGGATTTATTGCCCTTGTGCAATATGCTGATGGAGAAAAGAGATATATTCTTGTTCCAAAAAGTATGAAGGTTGGCGATAAATTTATTGTTTCAGAAACAGCTCCAATTGAAACAGGGAATAGACTTCCTTTGGGTAAGATTCCAGTAGGTGCTTTTGTTTATAATATTGAAATTAAGCCAAATAGTGGTTCAAAACTTGTTCGTTCTGCTGGATCATTTGCTCAAGTTATTGCCAATGATAATGGATATACCCATATTAAACTTCCGTCTACAGAAATCAGAAAAGTTCACGATACAGCATGGGCAACTATTGGAACTGTTTCAAATGATGAATCTCGTTTAGTAAATATTGGTAAGGCCGGACGAACTCGTTGGTTAGGAATTCGTCCTACTGTTAGAGGTTCTGCTCAAAACCCTGTGGACCATCCATACGGAGGAGGAGAACAAAGAACAGGTCGAGGTCTGAGAAGATTGAAGACTCGATGGGGTAAGCCAGCTGGTAAAGGCCAGAAGACAAGAACTCCAAAGAAATATTCAAATATCTTTGTTGTTTCAAGAAGAAGAGTTGGTAAGAATAAGAATGCAGAAACAAATGTTAATTAAAGTTATTAAAAAAACCAAATCAATGATAGATGAAATTATTTATCGAATTATTGATACCATAAGCTAATAGTCAAATTTGACTTAATACAAAATTTTGTTAGTATAAAAAACCATGTCACGATCACTTTATAAAGGCCCATACGTTGAAGAGCGACTCTTGAAAAAGATAGTCGGAAAGAAACCCACTGAAACTGGGGTTATTAAGACATGGTATCGCAGAAGTCAGATTTCACCAGAAATGGTCGGTTTCATTTTTGGTGTCTATAATGGACGCCAACATGTTGAGGTTCTTATCAATGAAGAAATGGTAGGTCATAGACTTGGTGAATTCTCTCCAACACGTAAATTCATTAGACATGGAGGAAAGATGCAAAAGGAACTTGAATTAAAAGCCAAGGAAGCTGAGGTTAATGCTGCAAAATCAGCAAAGGAAGCAGTAGCATCTCCAGCTAAAAAATAATAAATTTATATGATTACCGCATCACTAAAAAATTATAGACAATCACCAAGAAAGGTACGAAGTGTAGCAAATCTTGTGCGTGGTAAATCAGTAGAAAGTGCTTTAAATACTTTAAATTTTTTAAGTAAAAAAGCAGCAGATCCATTGTATGGACTACTTATGTCTGCAATTGCTAATGCAAAAAATAATTTTAATATTGAAAAAGATCTATTAGTGATTAAGGAACTAAGAGTTGATGCTGGCTATATTTTAAAAAGAAGAATGCCAAGAGCTCGTGGAAGTGCTTTTCCTATAAATAAGCGCACAAGTCATGTCAGTTTGATTTTAGCACCTAAGCCAGATAAAAAATAATTATATGTCACATTCAGTACACCCATATTCACATAGACTAGGAGTTATACGCGATTGGAAAAGTCGTTGGTTTGGTATTAATAAAAACTATCGGACATCTCTAAAGACCGATCTTATTATTCGTGAATTTCTTGTTAAGGAATTAAGATCTTTCTATCTTGCTGATGTGCAAATCGAAAGAAATCAAAAAACTCTTAAGGTTGTAATAAAATCATCACGCCCAGGTATGATTATTGGAAGAAGTGGAGATGGTATTCAAAAATTAAGTGATAAAATAATTAAACTTCTAAAAAAGAGAGGAGTAGAGCTTAACGGTCAAGAATTAAAGATTGATATAGAGGAAGTAAAGAGTCCAGAAGCTAATGCTGCTATTGTGGCGATGATGGTTGCTGAGGGTCTTGAAAAGCGTCTTCCTTTTAGAAGAGTTCTAAAACAAACACTTGAAAAAGTTCTTGCAAGTAAGGAAGTAAAGGGAGCAAAAATAAAACTTGGTGGTCGTCTTGGTGGTGCAGAAATGGCAAGACAAGAAGATTTAAAGAAGGGTCAAATTCCTTTACAAACTCTTCGTGCTGATATTGATTATGCCAGAGAGAAAGCTCACATGACATACGGTGATATTGGTATAAAGGTTTGGATTTACAAAGGTCAAATTTTCGAAAAAGATTTGAAGACAAATAATAATTCTAATAATAAATAATATGCTTTTCCCTAAAAAGGTAAAATTTAGAAAGTGGCATACAGGCCGAACAAATGCAAAGAAACTTGCTAATGGTGTTGAAACACGCGGAGTGAAGCTTTCGTTTGGTTCTTATGGTCTTAAAGCTATGAAATATGCTAGATTGTCTTCAAATGAAATTGAGGCAGCTAGAAAAGTTATGGCACGCTATGCTACAAAGTCAGGAAAAGTATGGGTGAGAATTTTTCCAGATAGACCATTTACACAAAAGCCTCCAGAAGTTAAACTTGGAAAAGGTAAGGGAGATCCAGTAGGGTTTGTTGCTCAAGTTAAAGCTGGACGTATTTTATTTGAAATTGATGGAGTTGATGATAAGGTAGCTCAAGAAGCTTTGAGAAAGGCTGGAACTAAGATTTCAGTAAAGACAAAGGTTGTAAGTAGAAATATGATGTAATAATCTATATGAAAGAATATAAAAACAAAAACTTACAGGATTTAAATAAATTAATCGCAGAAAAGCGAGAAGTTCTTAGAACTTTCAGATTTGGTTCAGCGGGAAGTAAAACAAAGAATGTAAAGCTTGCTAATACCACAAAAAAGGAAATAGCGAGAATTATGACAGAATTAAGTATTAGAAAACATGAAAAATAAAACAACAATACAAAAGAATACAGAATCAAAAAGAAAAATCCTCTCAGGAGTGGTTGTTTCTGATAAAATGAAAGACACGGTTGTTGTTCTTGTAAGTAGATTTGTGATGCACAAGAAGTATCATAAATTTATGAATTTACATAAGCGTTATAAAGTTCATGATGCTGGAAATACAAAGAAAATAGGAGATAAGGTGATGATCGAATCATGCAGACCTATTTCAAAGACAAAATCATTTAAAATTGTCGCATAATATAAAATACAATGATTCAACCACGATCAATAGTTAAAATAACAGATAATTGCGGAGCAAAGATTGGCCGTATATTTAAAGTACTAGGAAGTTCAAAAAAGCGTTATGCTGAAATTGGAGATTTGGTTATTCTTTCTGTACAAAAGGCAGAACCAAGAAAGGCGATCAAAAAGAAAGATGTCCTTCAAGCCGTAGTTGTTAGACAAGTTAAAGCTTTTCGAAGAAAAGATGGTTCTTATATTCGATTTGATGAAAATTCAGTAGTTATTCTTGAAAAGGGAAAGAAGGAGCCAATTGCTGGTCGTATATTCGGTCCAATACCAAGAGAAATTGCAGAAAAAGGTTTTCAAACTATTGCTTCAAAAGCACCAGAAATTGTATAAACTTTCAAAATAATACTGAAATATATGAAAATAAAAAAAGATGATAATGTAATAGTGTTAACAGGAAAAGATAAGGGTAAAACTGGTAAAGTTATTAAGGCTATGCCAAAAGAAAATAGAATTGTTGTTGCTGGAATAAATATGTTTAAGAAAAATCAGAAACCAACAAAGCAAGGTCAAAAAGGTCAAGTCGTTGAAAAAAATGGATCAATACATGTATCAAATGTAGCTATAAAGAAATAATTATGAAACCACACGCAATAAAAACTACGTACGAAATGAATAAGTATTCTTTCAAATCAATGAAGGAGGCTTTTGGATACAAAAACCCAATGCAAGCTCCAAGACTGGAGAAAATTGTAATTAGTACAGGAACAGGCTCTGTAAAAGATAAGAAAAAGGTTGAGCTTATCGTGGATCGTCTTGCAAAGATAACTGGTCAAAAGCCAGCACCACGCTCAAGTAAGAAATCTGTAGCTTCTTTCAAGGTGCGTCAGGGTGATGTTGTTGGATATCAAATAACTCTAAGAGGTAAGAGAATGTGTGATTTTGTTGATAAGCTCATACACATTGCATTACCTAGAACAAAGGACTTTCGGGGTATTTCAAAGACTGCTGTTGATCAAATGGGCAATTATACTCTTGGAATCAGTGAACATACTATTTTCCCAGAAACATCTGATGAAGATTTGAAAGATGTTTTTGGTTTCGGAGCAACTATTGTTGTTTCTTCAAAAAAGAAAGATGAAACAATAGCTTTCTTGGAATATCTCGGTTTCCCTTTTAAAAAGGAGGTGATTAAGAAGAAATAAAAAGAAAATTTGACGGATTGAATCGAATTTGATATGATTTAGAAACTTCACAAAAGTAATAAATGGAATAGTGATTGGAAGCACATCAGCCCAAAAGGCAGGAAAAGCTAACCAATCCCTATTTTGTTAAAAAAAATAGAAAATGGCAAAAAAATCAGTAATAGCAAGATCAAAAAAGACACCAAAATTTAAATCACGCGTAGTGAGAAGATGTTTTCGTTGTGCAAGAAAAAATGGTTATATGAGAGATTTCGATTTGTGTCGTATTTGTTTCCGAGAATTTGCTAATGAAGGTTTTATTCCTGGTATAAAAAAATCATCATGGTAACAGACCCTATCTCAGACTTTATTGTTAGAATTAGAAATGCTAGTGATGCTGGTAAAGCTTCGGTTTCTATTCCTTATTCAGTTTTGAAAGAAAGAATTGCGCATACTTTAATAAAAGGCGGATACATTGTTTCAGTGGAAGCAAAGGGTAAGAAAATAGATAAAACTTTAGAAATTGTTATTTCATATATGGGCAGTCAGCCAAGAATTAATGGTTTTGATCGTATTTCTAAACCATCTAGAAGAATTTATCAAAAATCAAAAGATATTCGTATGTTCAAGAGCGGATTTGGAAATTTCATTCTTTCTACACCACAAGGAGTATTGCTTGATACAGATGCAAAGAAATTAAAGGTCGGTGGGGAAGTTCTATTTAAAGTTTGGTAATAGATAAATAATAAAAACCACCATGTCAAGAATCGCAAAAAAACCTATAGCAATACCAGAAAAGACGGAAGTCAATTATTCCAATGGAATTTTGACTATCAAAGGACCTCTTGGTGAATTGAAGAAAAATTTTAGAACAGAAATTTCAATAATAGTTGAGAATAATACAATTTCTCTTGTTCCAGTTAGACAATCTCTAGATATCTTGGCTCTTTGGGGAACTTACGCTTCTCATATTAGAAATATGCTAGATGGAGTTCACAAAGCTTTTGAAAAGAAATTAATTGTTGAGGGAATTGGATTTAAATCAGATGTAAAAGGTAAGGAATTACATATGGCATTAGGTTTCTCACATCCAGTAGTTTTAAATATTCCAGAAGGATTAAAGGTTACGGCAGAAAAGAATATTATTACTGTAAATGGAATGGATATTGAAAATGTGGGGCACTTTGTTGCCAAGGTTCGTTCTATGAAAAAACCTGAACCATATAAGGGTAAAGGAATCAGATATAGTGACGAGATAATAAAAAGAAAGCAAGGTAAGAAGTCAGTATAAAGATAAATATTATGAATACAAGTAAACAAAAACAATTAAAGATTGCAAGACGACACAGTAAGATTAGATCTATTCTGAGTGGCACTTCAGAGCGTCCTCGTCTTTCAGTTTTTAGATCAAATAAATTTGTTTATGCTCAACTTATCGATGATGTTAAGGGTCATACTTTGGCTCAATCAAGTTCAGACGATGCTAAAAAGGTTGGTGCAGATATCGCTAAAAAAGCCAAGGCAATAAAGATTGAAAAAGTAGTTTTTGATCGAGGTGGATATCTTTATACAGGAAAAATCAAATCTGTAGCAGATTCTGCTAGAGAAGGTGGTTTGAATTTTTAATAAAATATTATGGATACAGAAATAAAAACAACAGAACAAAGTATACCAGTAGTAGCCACAGCGACTCCTATTGCTATCACTACAACAGCGATCAAGTCTTTTCCGAAAGATTCTAGACCTCCAAGAGGTGGAAGACGACTACAACGCCCAGGACAAGAAAGGGTAAAGCCAGAATTTGATACAAAAATCATTGCTATTCGTCGTGTAACTCGAGTTGCTTCAGGAGGAAGAAAGTTCACATTCTCTGTTGCTGTAGTTTCTGGTGATAGAAAGGGTAGAGTGGGAGTTGGATTAGGTAAAGCTGGCGATACTTCACTTGCTATTGATAAGGCTACAAGACATGCAAAGAAAAATATGATAAAAGTAACTCTATCACCAGCTATGACTATTCCTCATATGGTTGAGGCAAAATTCTCAAGTGCCGTGGTTATGATTATGCCAGCAAAGGGTCGTGGAGTAGTAGCCGGAAGTGCTGTTAGAACAGTTATTGAACATGCTGGTATTAAGGATGTTTGTGCAAAACTTCTGTCTGGAAGTAAGAATAAACTCAATATTGCTAGAGTTACGATAAAGGCGCTTGAAAAATTATCAAAGCATCCTAGAACAACAAAATAAAATACTACCATGCAAATAAATAATTTAATTCCAAAAACAAAGAATAAAAAAACTATGACAGTTGGTCGTGGTGGAAAGAGAGGTAAGACATCTGGCCGTGGAACAAAGGGTCAAAATGCTCGTTCAGGACATAAAAAACGTCCAGAATTAAGAGACTTTATAAAGAGAATACCAAAACTTCGTGGACGAGGTGTCAATTCAAATAAAACAATTGAAACAAAGCCTACTATTATTAATCTTGGAGACATCGAATCAAATTTTGATGCTGGTTCTGTTATAAATTCAAAAACTCTACTTGAGAAAAAACTTATTTCTACAATTGATGGAAAAATTCCTTGGGTAAAAATTCTCTCAAATGGAGAAGTTACAAAAAAGTTTATAATTGAAAACTGTAAAGTTTCAAAACAAGTGAAAGAGAAGATTGAGAAAGCTGGAGGTTCAGTAAAGTAAGATCATCATTATTATGATAAAATAGAGCAATAAAAATTATGAAATCATTTCTATCAAAAATCGTAATTGTTCTAAAGGATAAAACCATGCGAAAGCGTCTAGGTTTTACTATTATTGCACTTGTTCTATTTCGTCTTTTATCGACCATTCCAGTTCCTGGAGTTGATCTTGCTAGTTTGGAAAAACTCTTGAACAGTAGTCAGCTTTTTGGTCTTTTGGATATTTTTTCTGGAGGAGGTATTTCCAAGCTCTCTATAGTTATGCTTGGAGTTGGTCCATACATTACAGGTTCAATCATTATGCAACTTCTAACTATGATGTTCCCTAGAATGAAAGCTATGATGCAAGAAGATGGAGAAATTGGAAGACAAAAACTATCTCAATATTCTAGACTTATTTCTATTCCTTTGGCAGCACTTCAGGCATTAGGTTTTCTAGCCCTTTTACAAAGTCAAAATGTCCTTCCAGAACTTACGGGTCTCAGTCTAATCGTTAATGTTATTGTTATAACTGCTGGTTCTGTATTGTTGATGTGGGTGGGGGAATTAATTTCAGAATTTGGTATTGGAAACGGAGTTTCATTGATCATTTTTGCTGGTATCGTTGCTATTTTACCAACAAGAATATTTCAATTTATGGCTAGTTTTGATCCAGCACAACTTCCTCTCTATCTTCTTTTTCTTGCGGTAGCACTTGTTGTTATTATCGGTGTAGTTGTCGTAACAGAAGCTGAAAGATCTGTTCCAGTAACATATGCCAAACAAGTTAGAGGAAATAAAGTGTATGGAGGTGTTTCTACATATCTCCCATTACGCTTAAATCAAGCAGGTGTGATTCCAATAATCTTTGCACTATCTATTCTTCTTTTTCCTCAAATCATTTCAAATTTTCTTTCAAATTCAGCAAATACAACTATAGCTGATATTGCATCATCATTATCTACATTCCTTAATTCTCCTTGGCCACATGGAATTATATACTTCTTATTAGTATTTATTTTTACATATTTCTATACAGCTGTTACTTTTGATCCAAAGCAGATTTCAGAAAATCTTCAAAAGGGTGGGGCATTTATCCCTGGTGTTCGTCCTGGAGATTCAACTATGCAATATCTTGGGAATATAGTAACTCGTATTACTCTTGTCGGTGCGCTATTCCTAGGTTTAATCGCTGTTCTCCCTCTAATTATGCAAGGTATAACTGGTAATCAGACACTAGCTATTGGTGGTACAGCCCTACTAATTGTTGTTTCAGTGGTTCTAGATCTATTGAAGAAAATTGACGCTCAAGTTTCAATGAGGGAGTACTAGAGAAAAGGAGAATTATGTTCCATCGCAGACACGAAAGTTTTCTGCTGAAAACTTCCTAATCCTCGGCGACTACTCGCCTGAGGAGTCTGCTCTATAACATAATTCTCCTTTTCTCGTTAGTTAATTTACGCTATAATATAAGAGATGGATCAAAAAGTCTTTATATTAATAGGCCGATCAGGATGTGGAAAGGGCACTCAAGGTGCTTTATTAACTGAATATCTTAAAAAGGTAAGTCCTGATAAAAAAACTCTTTATATAATGAGTGGTAATGAATTTCGTGAATTTATAAAGGGTCCTTCTGCTACTCAAAAACTTTCCAATGAATTATATAAGGCTGATAAACTTCAGCCTGAATTTTTATCAGTTTTTATGTGGATTAATGTTTTGGTAAAGAATTATACAGAAAATGAGCATGTAATTTTTGATGGAGCACCAAGAAGAAGACATGAAGCAGGTGTACTTGATTCTATTTTTGATTTTTATAAATTTAAAAATCCTTATGTTATTTTTATTGATGTAAGTGAAATATGGGCGACGGAAAGACTTACAGCTAGACACAGAATGGATGATAAGTCAGAGGATATTGCTAAAAGGCTAGCTTGGTATAATACTGATGTTGTTCCGGCTGTGGATTATTTTAAAAATAATCCAAGATATAAATTTTTGAATATAAATGGGGAGCGTACTATAGAAGAAATTCATAAAGATATTATTTCACAATTATGATAACAATTAAGACAAAAGAAGATATACAGATATTAAGAGAGGGAGGTAAAAGACATGCTGAAATTCTTCTTGCTCTTAAAGAAATGATAAGGCCCGGTGTTTCCACAAAAGCATTAGACGAAGAAGCTAACAGACTTATCCTAGAAGGAAATGATACTCCAGCATTTTTGAATTATCAACCACAAGGTGCTAAAAGACCTTTTCCAGCTAGTCTTTGCGTATCTATAAATGATGAGGTTGTTCATGGTATTCCAAATGAGAATTCTAAAATTCTAAAAGATGGAGATATTGTAACTATAGATCTAGGCTTAATTCATAATGGCTTGATTACAGACGCAGCTATAACTGTTGGGGTAGGTAAGATTTCAAAAGAGTTAGAAGAACTACTAGAAATTACAAGAAAGGCTCTAATGGCGGGTATAAAGGCTGCAAAAGGGGGTAAAACAGTAGGTGATATTGGTCTTGCTATAGAAAAGGTGGCTATTCCTTATAAATATGGCGTAGTCGAGGAACTTTCAGGTCATGGTGTCGGTTATCATGTTCACGAAGATCCTTTTATCCCAAATTACGGAGAAGCTGGAATTGGAGAAGTTTTAAAACCTGGAATGGTGGTTGCCATCGAGCCCATGTTCAATCTCGGTACTCGTCATGTGGTTCTTGATTCTGATGGATATACTTATAGAACAAAAGATGGAAAACAGAGCGCCCATTTCGAACATACAATTGTTATTACAAAAGGAGAGCCAGAGATTTTGACGAAGATATAGAAAAATCATTATGCTATAATATTTAATACTATGGGAATAGAAAGAGAATATAAAGGACCAGAAAATCTCTTGAATTTTGAAGAAAGTCAAAAGCAAAAGGAAGAGAGACATAAAAGAGAAGAAGGAGAGCATATTAAACAATTTATGGATATGCAGATTGCTGTTATCAAAATAGGCCATCAATCGTATTTAAAAATAAATTTAGAAATAAGTTTAGATGACTATGTTCTAAATATCTGGCAGCCAAATTATTCTACAAAATTTCGTGAGATTTTTAGAGAAGAAAGAGATGCAGAAGAAAATGCACATTTAGATATTTGGGAAGAGATGAAAGAAGATAACTTTAGAAAAATATTGATACAGAAAATGATTGAAAGATTATATAAAGATAATCCCGAGAAAGATGATAAAATAGAATCATTAGCTTAATAAAATGGAAAAAATACCTCAATTTATAAATATGGCACATGCTAATGAGGGTGAAAATAAAGCCCATCAAGAGGCGGTTGACTTTGTTGATAAAAATCGTGACTTCTTCGAGCATTACGCAAGAGGTGGAATAAAATTTGAACCAGCGCCAGAAGGTCTTGATACCTTTGCTTTTAATCTAGAAAATAATACGATTTATATTAATTCAAAATTTTATAAAAAATTGGGTTTTTCTGACGAAAAGACATCATTTGCCACCTGTCATGAGATAGAACACTTTCTTGAGAAAATTAAACTATTATCTGAACCAAAAGGTGAGAAAGAATTTGAAAAATATTTGAAGAAAATACAAGAATCAAAAGCTTTTGGATTGATGGATAATGTTGTGGCTGATATAAGAGAAAATAAGGCGGTTATCGATAAAACTCATGCAGGTTTTGGTGAAATAGAACAAAAATGTTATAAGGAAGATCTTTTTAAGGAATTAGATTTTACACAGTCTCCAAAACATATACAATTTTGTTATGCAATTCTCCGTGAAGCTCGTATTCCTAATGAAAAGTGTTTAATTTTGCCAGAAGTTCGAGAAAAACTGGAAGAATTTAGATCAATTAGGGGTAATTCAGACATATCTCTTCTTGAAATTATGACAAACCCCGAAACTCCAATGTCTACGCGTTTAAAATTACAGGATAAATTTATTTGGCCAATTGTTAAAGATCTTTTGGATAAAGATATTGAAGAGGAAAAAAAGAAAGAAAAAGAACAAGCAGATAAGGATAAAAAATCAGGAAAAGGTAATGATAAATCTGAAAAAGATCAAAAGCAAGGAAAAGATAGTGATAAAAAAGAAGATAAACAGGAAACTAGTAAAAGTGGTAAGGATGACAAAAAAGAAGGTCAAGAAAAATCAGGTAAACCTGATCCAAATGAAATATTTAAAGATGCTTATGAAAAAGCAGATAAAAAAGTACCCAATGCAGTTCCAATTGAAGAAATAAAAAAAGCTTTTGAAGAATGGAAAAAAGAACAAGGTGAAAGTCCAAAAGAAAAGGCTGATCAAGAATATGCTAACAAACTTGGTGTAGAAAAGGACGATTTACAGAAGTATCGCAAAATAGTTGAGTCATTAAAAAATATTAGAAATCCAGAAACAAATGAAAATTTGATAGAAGAATTGCATACTCTTATTTCAAAAATTATAGCCAAAAGATTAAAACCAAATCTTGCGCCAAGATATCCAATGGAAGAGGGAGAAGATCTTGTAGATCCAGCACAGCTTATTTCAGACGCAAAAGCTGGTAATTTTGAACCAAAAGTCTGGGAAACATGGGAGACAAAAGAAAAGACAGGTAAAAGATTTGGTGAAATAGAAATCACTTTGGTCTGTGATCGCTCTGGTTCTATGGATGACGGAAATGGATCAAAGAGAATTGAGCAGCAAAAAGCTGCAGTTTTGATGATGGAGGCCTTAAAAGAATTTGCTGATTTATGTGACGAAGAAAGAATAAATATGGAGAAACCATTAGAAATTCGTTCGGAGATATATTCATTTCAATCAGATTCTGCTGCAGATTCAAAACCTTTGAAAAAAATGTCAAAAGAATTAGATGAAAAAGAAAGGGTTAATATTTGCGGGAAACTTTCATCTACCTTTGGATCAACAACAGATTTCGTGCCATTGGAAACAATTATTTCTGAAATGAATGAGGAATTAAAAAAGAAAATTATAGAAGGAGAAATAAAGAAAATAGTCATTGTATTTACTGACGGTGGTAGCGATGATACTAAAAGGGTACAAAATGCATTAGAAAATTTACGTAAAAATGGTGTAATAGCTATAGGTGTTGGTGTAACAGAATCAGGAAGACCTGCTTTGGAAACATATAAACCAGAAGCAAGATTAGCTGAAACTGCTGAAAAATTGCCACTAATCCTTGGAGATTTATTGAAAGAACATTTAAAAGATTTATAATTTTTGATATACTTAATAATATGGAACTACCACCTATACTAGAAATGACATCCAATAAAGGAAAGCCAGAAAAAACCCCAGCCCAAGCTCGTATTAACTATGAAAACCGTTTCCACACTCTAGCAGACTCCATACAAGCTCAATTAAAGGAATATAATACCAAACTAGAAGATGATACTTTTGAAGATGCAGAAGGAGAAGAAGAAGG
>JANNAN010000021.1:0-2221 GCA_031384385.1 Candidatus Tayloriibacteriota bacterium
AGTTTCAAATGATGAATTAATTGAACTCCAGCTCCACCTAACCTCCATGACCTATCAAAACACTCATGACATTTGCGAATATGTTAAGAAAAAATATCGAGCCAACTATACTCTATCTGGCATGATTGCTCTTCTTCACCGTAAATCATCGTCCAATCACGTCTTTCCAAGTTCTCCCATTCTGTCATAGTTAGATCCAAGGAAACAAAAACACATGGAGGTGTTAAATGGATTTAAGTATTTTAAAGAAAAAGATTAGTTCGTACCGTACAGCTAAAGGAAGTTTAACTAAGGTTCCTGATGAGCTTGCAATGGAAATCCTTTATTTCTGGGAACAGTGGGCCGGAGCGGCCTCTGGTTTTTATCAGGCGATTGGAGTTAATCCGAAAAAGATGGCAAGTGTTCTTGGAAAAGCAAAGAAACTTAAGCGAGAGGGCTTTGGGGTCAGCGAATTCAAGGAACTTCAGATAGAGCCTACGACAGGACAAATAATGGAGCTCTCTCCTTGTTCAGGACTAGAAGTTGTATGGAGAGATGGACATTTGATTAGATTTTCTCAATTGGATTTATTACTGGAGTTTTTGAAAAAAGCAGCATGATTATTCAAAATATAAGAACTAAAATTTTTCTTTGTAAGACGCCCGTTGATATGCGGGCGTCGTTTGATACTTTGTTCGATAAAGTTAAAGCAATGATGGGAGGAGACCCTTTTTCAGGTCATTTATTTGTTTTTATAAACACACGGCGTACTCATTGTAAATGTCTTTATTCCGATGGAACGGGACTTGTGCTCATCTGTAAGCGCCTTGAGAAAGGAATATTGTTTTGCAAATTAAACCCTCTTTACTCAGGGGAGATTACTCTTACGCAAGCGGAATTTAATCTTTTCTTCGAGGGGGCCGATTTAAACAAGCGCTTTGTTGAAAGCCCTCGGGTGATGAGGAAGACAGCTTAGCTGTAAGGCCATGTGAGATTCTTTTTCTTGGCCAATTGAAAATATTTTGCCAAATTATTGGTATGAAAAAAAAGAAGAATAAAAAGCCTCTAACTCCAGAACAAATTGAAATGGTTCTTCGTCCATTAACGGACGAGCAAATGGAATCACTTTCCCGTGAAGATCTACTAGTAGTTCTTCGAGGTGAACAGCAGCTGCGAAAGTTTTTTGAAGAAGCGGCAAACAATGCGGCGGCCATCAATAAAGAACTCGAAAATAAGGTTTTAGAGCTTGAGGGAAAGCTAGTCATTGTAAAATGTAGACTACTGTCACCTAAGAGTGAAAAGTCACCTCGGAAACCTAAAGAGCTAAATTCTGGTGAAAAGAAAAAACCACTACCTCGCAACCGAAACTTAGAAGAGAGATATCCCGACGCTGACGTAATTGAAAAAGAGATCAAGTTAGAGCAGCTGCCAACTTGTTCTTGTTGTCAGGGGCAAATGAATGAAATGGGTGTTTTTGAGCAGTCACAATCTTTAACAGTGATTGAGAAAAAATATTTAATCACGAACATCCTTCGTATGAAATACCACTGTTCGCAATGTCACAGTCATATTGAAACGGCCCCGCAACTTCCGCGAGTTGTTCCTAGAGGAACTTATAGCGATGAGTTTTTAATAGACGTTGCAGTTTCTAAGTATTGCGATCTTTTGCCAGTGGAGCGCTATTGCGAAATGGCGGCACGAGGGGGATTTGTTGGATTGCCACCAAATAGCTTGCATGAGGGATTGTGGCGCTTAGGTGAGTTCTTGCGAGTGATTTATGAATTGATTAGGATTGAAACATTAGATTCAAGAATTTTATATGGTGATGAAACCCCACATAAAATGTTAGAGGGAGATGAGAAGTCCAATTGGTATTTTTGGGGATTTTTTAGCCTTACTTCATGCTTTTTCGAATGCCATGACACACGCTCCGGTGAGGTTGCTCTAGACGTATTAAGTGAATCGGAATGTCGATATTTTGTCTCAGATGCCTATACGGGATATGGGCGAGCAATTAATGAAGTTAACAAGCTAAGAGTGATCGCTGAAGTTGATACGATAATTGAAGTTCTGTGTAATTCACACGCTCGCCGCTATTTTGACGAGTGCGGTGAGCTTGAAGACGCCAATACTTTCATTGCAGAATACCAAGAAATATATAAAGTTGAAAAAGAAGTTAAAGAAATTATCAAAGAAGCAGATGCTAACAAAGAATCGGACGTTAGTCTGGTATTGGCAACTA
>JANNAN010000013.1:0-107939 GCA_031384385.1 Candidatus Tayloriibacteriota bacterium
AACAAATAATAATGATATTAATGCTCCAGCGATGGATATTTCTCAACCAGCAATTATCCCAACAGACAGTAGTGGTATATTAACTCCTATTGAATATGACTATGGTGCTCCCGCTGGTTCAGTTACTAATACTGGGTCTGTAACGGATACTAACTCTTCAAAACCTAAGACAATTGGTAGTTCGATGACTTTAAAGAACCCCCTAAAAGCCGAATCAATTCAGGATATTATTTTTCTTGCTGTTGACCTAGCTGTTTATGTCGGTGTTGCATTTGCTGTTTTGGCAATAATTTTTGTTGGATTCAAATTTGTAATGGCACAAGGTAAGCCTGAGGAAATAAAAAAAGCAAGAGAATGGTTATTTTGGATAATCATTGGTTTGGCTATTTTAATAAGTGCAAAGGTTATGGTTGTTATAGTAAAAAATACTTTGATCAGTGCTGGTGTTGTTGAGCGGGGTGTATTTAGTCCAAAATAATTTAATTTATAAATAAAAATATGAAAAAAATATTAATAAAAATAGGAATTGCATCAATATTAACATTACCAGCATTAGCTTTTGCACAACAACCAACAGATAACCTTAGTCAATTAATTGGATTAGTGATTGCTTACATCAACAAAGCTGTTTATTTAATTATGGCTCTAGCTATGGTTGTATTTGTTTGGAATATTTATAAATATTTTATTGCTGGTAGTGATAATAAAGATTCAAAAAAGGAAGCTGGACTATATGTCATGTGGAGTATTATAGGTTTCTTCGTGATTATATCATTTTGGGGTTTAGTAAATATTCTTACAAATACACTTAGATTAAGAAGTAGACAGCCGGATTTACCTTTTGGTAGTTATAATTCACAGAACTATTCATCATTTGGTGGTAGTGTTACAAATACAAATAATAATAGTGTAACAAATTATATTGATAATCCAGATACCAATCCAGGGTTTTTTGGTTCTATAGGGGCTTGGTTCAGTAAGAAATTCTAAGCTGTCCACAGTTTGATTTGTATATAGAAGTTTATATTGTTAGAATATAGAGTATATAGGTATTATTATTAAATTATAAATATGAAAAAATTAATTGTATTAGCACTTTCATTCGCACCGGTTTCTCTTTTTGCACAGCAAATTACTGATATTAATGGTCTTACAAGTAAGGCTACAAATATCGGCAATACTATTGTTGTTCTTCTGATATCATTTTCAGTTATTTGGATTATATTCAATGTTGTAAGATATCTTATTGCTGGTAGTGAGGAGAATAGAAAGAAATCAGGAATGTCTATTCTTTGGGGTATAGTAGGTCTTTTTATTATTCTATCAATATGGGGTCTTGTAGCTATTCTAAAAAATACATTCAGTACAAGCAATAATGTTCCAGTAAATGATTTTCCAAAGGCCATCATTCCTCCACGTGTAAATTAATTTAATGAATTCAAACGCTGTTGTAAATCAAATAGTTCCTAAAATTGTTGATAATATAGTTGTACCAATTGTAGAATTACTATTTGCTTTAGCTACTCTGTATTTTATTTATGGTTTATTTGTATTTTTTACTGGTTCTGGAGATGCAACCAAAAGAAAACAAGGGCAGGATCATATTCTTTGGGGAGTTATAGGAATATTCATAATGGTTTCTGTTTATGGAATTATTCGTTTTGTTGCAAGTAGTCTTGGTCAACCATATCCATTATAACTATTAGAAAAATATAATAAGAAAAGCGCGAATCCAACCTGGGTTCGCGCTTTTTGATTAATGTCACCTTTTGGGTGACAGGTCGCAATATTTCAGCGACCGAACCAGCCCTGTCGGCGGGGTTGTGCGGGGAAGCACTCGAACTCCACGTTCAGCGGAGTTCCAGTCAAGTTCTTGATCTGGATGTATTCACCAGCAGCATGGCCACCGAAGGCACCATTGTCGAGCCGCTGGTATGTTGATTGCGGGGCCATAATTCTGGGCACCACGGTCCAACCCACTGGGATCATGAAGACCGTGTTGCCCAAGGGGCTAATAGCCTTCCGAATCACGCAGTGTTGACTGCAGGGCTCCAAGTTAATCACATTCGGCCGAGCCTCAGCAGTGATTACTATCGCCTGTGCCTGTGATGTTACTGGAACCATGGGCCCAGCGGGAATGATCCTCGCGGAGTCATCCGACATGTCCTTCAACACAATGCGATCAGATTTCTCCGACCTGCCACCAGAACAATGGGCCTTGGGAGCCACAAAGATGTTCATGTTGATGTTATTGATGATGTTTGTGTTGTGATGGGCGCCGATGCCGTTGACGATGCTTTGCTTATTCTCGTTCTTCGCATCAACTTCGCTGCACCAGCTGGTGTAGCAGGAGCCCCAGAGGGACAACATAGCGATGATCAGGGTTCCAATGATGAACCCAATGATCAGGGCCAAGATGCCACCGAGGATCCCACGGATGATGGGCCACCAGCATGATTTTGCTGGCGCCACCGGCTTGCTTTTGGAGGGCAAGACAACGGGCGGCTTCGGGGTCGAGCTGGGTTTAGCAGCCTTCTTCTTCGCCGGAGCCTTCTTCGCAGGCACTGCCGGAGCCGGTTTCGGCGCGGGCGGTGCCTGCGGTTTGGGTGCAGGTGCGGGCGGGAGTTTCGGGGGCACCGCCGGTCCTTTTTTGGGAGCCGGTAGAGCTTTGGGAGCAGGTTTCGTTTTGGCCATATTCTTACTGTGTCCTTCTTGGTTTGCCATGATTGATACCATGGACTTGTTATTTTTAAACTATTCGATTGTCGAAGGGCCGATCCCTATATGTACTAATTATACACTAACCACGCTATTTGTCAATAGAGTGGTTATGCGTACTTTATTGGTCTAATTAGGCTTATTATTGAAGGCTTTCTCTAACTTTCTTTAGTTTTTCAGTATCAGTTTCTTCTGAAATTTTAATATCTAAATTTTTTAAATCAGAAACAGCAGATTTTAAAGCTTCTGCGTATTGTTCGTCAATGCTATTCATAATATCTAAATAAACACTGGCAAGGTTTACTAAAGCTTCACCCCTATCATCATTTGTTAGTTTTTCTGCAATGATACCTCTAATTATTTCTTGCGCCTCTGGTATTTTATTTTCAGAAAGTAATTTTTCTAAATCTTTAATTTTATCTTCTTTCATTATATTTTAATTATGTTGATAATTTTTCTCTGCTTTTTGTACCACACGCAATAATATAAGTCTCTTTGCTTGACCATCAGTATCCTTAGGTAATTTATTTATAGAATCTTTTATTGAATCAATAATAATAAATCTTGCTTCATCGCCCTCTTTAGAACCAGCCCTGTCCATTTCTAGATATGAGCTTAATGCCTGCTCCATTTTTGAAAGCGTACCTTCGCCAAGTTTAACTTTTTCTACGGCTTTAATAATTTCTTGATTTACTTTTTTCTGTATGGCCTCGTCTAGTTTTTTCTGAAATTCATCAGGATTAAGATTTTCTAGTATATCATCACCCATTTCTCCCTTTTCTTCTACATCTTTAAGATTTTCAAGTTTATCTTGAAGATCAGACAATTCTTCAACACTTCTACCTCCTTTTCCAAGAAGTCTATTCATCTCTTTTGCAATAAGAGATTTAACTTGATCATGTATACCCTTAATTTGTCTAACCTCATCAAATAACTCTGTTCTGATATCACTAGATTTTCCTTCTTTACGACCCTTATTGAATTCAAAAGACTGAGTCTTGATAAATCCAAACATTTTACCAAACATACCAGCACGCTTGTTCTCTCTTTCTGTTTGACCTAATTTTGTTTCTAGTCCAGAAATTTCACTCTTTAGTCCACCATGCTTATCAACTTTTTTATTTAAATCAAGCAATTTTTCAGAATCTGTAATAGCCATTTTATACAAATGAGCATCGATAGCATCAAAATCTTTGGCATCCAATTCAATGCCTAAATCTTGCTTTAACTTATCAATGTATAAAGCTTTAATTTCTCTAGCAACTTCACCAAAAGAATCAAAGGTTTCCATTCCTTTTTTCATTTTTTCTTCATCATGTATTTCATTTTGATTACTATCAACAAGAAATTTAGCGAAGCCATCTTTATTCATTGATTCATCAAACGACTTATCAAATTCTGTTTCTTCTTTTGCCATATTATGTATTATAAGTTAATAATGTTTATGCTTAAATAATACCATATTAAATTTAAATAGCACTTGAATTGAAATAATCAAAAAACACAGTCAATATCTGTGTTTTTTGTATATGTGCGCGGGAGAGGACTTGAACCTCCATGGGTTACCCCGCTTGCTCCTAAGGCAAGTGCGTCTGCCAATTTCGCCACCCGCGCATATTTTTACTATCTTATTATAACCTATTTAAACTTTGTGGTCATATATAAATTTTTACACCTAAACCTGTGGTCAGTGTAACTTGTGGTCACACATAAATTTCTGCTGAAATTTTGTGCGACCCCGCCTCGCGCCGTCGCGCTGCGGCTCGCACAAGTGCCTTTGCACTTGTGCGCCCAGTAGGGATCGAACCTACGACCTTATCCTTAAGAGGGATCTGCTCTACCAACTGAGCTATGGGCGCAATTAATTTACTTAATATCAGTAACAAAAAATATAACAGAAATATAGTAAATTAGCAATTCATCCTAGTTAAACAATATGAGATAATTTATGTATGAGAAAAAGAAGCTGGACAAAGAAAGATTTGATAAATGCAGTTGCTAAATCAACAAGCAATCGTCAAGTTCTTATTAAATTGCATCTGGTTGAAGCTGGTGGTAATTATGAGCAATTAAAAAAGTATTTAGATATTTATAATATAGATACTTCACATTTTAGTGGTAAGGCTTGGAATAAGGGAATGAGTGGAAGATATTTACCATTAAGAAAAACTAAAGATATTTTAGTTAAAAATAGTGATTATCAGAGTTTTAAATTAAAGAAGAGATTATTTTTTGAAAAGATTAAATCTCCTAAATGTGAAGAATGTGGATGGGCAAAGAAATCAGAAGATGGTAGAATTCCAGTTGAGCTTGACCATATAAATGGTGATAGGTATGATAATAGGATTGAGAATCTTAGAGTTCTATGCCCAAATTGTCATAGCTTGAAGCCAACTCATAGAGGTAGAAATAAAAAAATTGCCCGGGTGATGTAATTGGTAGCCATAGCAGACTTAAAATTTGCCGCCGTAAGGCATGCGGGTTCGACTCCCGCCCCGGGCACAAAAAGCGTATCTAGTTAGGAATAATTAATTTGGAGGCGTAGACCGGGCTCGAACCGGTGAATGGCAGTTTTGCAAACTGCTGCGTTAACCAACTTCGCCACTACGCCATTGAACTAAGGTACGAATCCTATTCCTACCTATTCTATAACATTTCTAGCTATTTCGTCTATTTTTTGACGATTTTTTTCACCATTATCAATTTCGAAATCAAAAAAGGGAAGAGCACGCATTCTTGCTTTATTTTTAAAAAATTCACGAAATTCTGCCCTTTTTCTTTTTACAAAATCTAAAGCAGCCTTTTCTTTGTCTTGTGGAAGTACAGTAAAAAATATTGTTGATTGATTTCCTCTATCTGAAAGTGAAATATCAGTAACTGTTAATAGGGAAGTGTAATTTGATTCACGCTGAAGAAATTCTCCAGCGGCTTCTTTGATTATATCTTTTAATTTTTGATCTCTATTTCCTACCATTTTATTTAATTAATTTGTTATTTTTTCAACTGTAATAAATCCTTGAATTTTATCTCCTTGAGCTATTTCAATTTTTGATTCTATCATACAACCAAATTCATAGCCCTCATTTACCTCACTTGCTTTAACTTTTTGTAATTGAAGCTCTTTAATTTTTCCTCTACCAATTTCTAAATCTCTGCGAAGAATTTTTACTTCAGAACCAACTTTCAAAGTTCCTTGTTGTACTTTTCCTCCCATAATCTGTTTGTCTTTATTTTTGCTAAATATAGCTAGAATTTTGGCTGTTCCTGAGGCCTCATCGATATATTCCTTTGGAACTTTGGAAAGTATAGTTTCTTTTAAAAAATTTACAAGGTTATAAATTATGTTAAAAGATTTTATTTGAATTGTTGAACGATCTACCAATGCTTGAGTTTTGGCATCTGGTTTACTATTGAAACTTACAATAATAATACTTGGATCTCCTTGAACTACTTTTATATCATTCTCATTTATATCACCAATACTTTCAGAAACTATTTTGATTTTTACTTTATCATTTTTAATCTTTGCTAATTCATGTTTTATTCCTTCGAGACTTCCTATAACATCTGCTTTTATAATAATCGGAATAATAACTGTTGTATCATTTTCGTCGCGTCTTATGGACTGAGTCTTTTTTGTATTTGATTTTAATTTAAATTCATTTGCAAGATTTTCTGCCTCCTTTTTTCCATCACAAGTAATGAATATTGCGCCAACTGTTGGGATTTTATTAAATCCAATAACTCTGACTGGACTTGAAAAACTTGCAGACTTAATTGCTTTACCTTGATAATCTTCAAAAATACGAACAGGAGATATTGCATCTTCAGCAACTATATATTGACCAGATTGTAATGTTCCATTTTTAATGAGTAGAGTAGCTGAAATTCCTTTTTTATTATCCAGTTTTGCTTCAATAATAGCTCCTTCAGCAAGAGCATTTAAATCTGCTTTTAAATCTTGTAAATCTGTTACAAGTAAAATCATATCTAATAATTCATCAATACCAGTACCTTTTATGGCTGAAATTGGAACTACAGGAATATCACCACCGAATCCTTCAACATAAACTTCATTTTCTGCGAGACTGGCTTTTGTAACTTCTACATTTGCACCAGGTTTATCAATTTTATTTATTGCAACAATATATGGAATTTTTTCTGCAAGAATACATTTTAGAGCTTCAAGTGTTTGAGGCTTAACTCCGTCTTCAGCTGATACAACAAGAACAGCAACATCAGCAACTTGTGCACCTCTTTCGCGAATACTACAAAAAGCTTCATGTCCTGGAGTGTCTAGAAAAGTTATTTTTCCATCTTTGCCGGCACTAGTTGTATGGGCAACTTCATATGCACCAAGGTGTTGAGTAATACCTCCAGCTTCACCAGCAACAATATTCGCTTTTCGAATATAATCTAGGAGGGTAGATTTACCATGATCAATATGACCCATGATAACAACCACAGGAGAACGCTTTATTAAGTTAGGGGTAATTTTTGCTGGCATGTTAGTAAAATTAACAGATTCCTAATATATCAGGAAAAATGAGTAATGGCAATGGAGAATGGATTATCTAGCAACCTTTTTTGCTTCTACAACAGACTCCTTTTCTTCGTCAGAAAGTTCATATTCTGAAACTCCATTTTTAATTGGTTTTGAAAATATACTTGTATGTTCACGAGAATATAGACTTGAAATGACAACTCCATCATTTTCTTCATTTAAGAATGTTGTAGCGAAGCTTTGATTGCCACCAGAACCTGTGCCTTTGAAAGGATTAAAACGAATTGTGCTAACAGCTTGAACACTTTTCTTTATTCTCTTTTCTACTGTTGTTAAATATTTTTCCAAATCAATTCTAAAAGTTTCAAGCTCTTTTATTGAATCATTCATTGAGGAAATAGAATCATCTAAGTTTTTTGAGGAAGAACCGATAAGAAATTTTTTCAATTTTAAATGTAAATGTATAACAATACTGATAAGCACTAAAATAGCGATAATTAAGATAATAAATCCAATAGTTGTTGAATCCATTGTAAAGTTCATAATAGAAGTATAGAATACTTTTTAAGATATGAAAAGAATTTATCTTGATTATGCCTCACTTACACCATTAGATAAAGGGGTAATGAAGGAAATAAGGAAATACTCAACTGAGGAATATACCAATCCTTCAGCTCTTTATGTTTCAGCAATTAATGCAAAAAATGCGATTGAAGATGCAAAAATTAGAATTGCAAAGGTAATTCATGCTCATTCAGATGAAATAGTATTTACTTCTGGTGGAACAGAATCAAATCATTTAATTTTAAAAGAATTTCAGGACAATCAGATTATTATTAGCAATATTGAACATTCTTCAATAATTAAAAATACAAAAGCAATTCATATTCCAGTTGATAAAGACGGAATTGTAGATTTGGAAATTCTCAAAAAATATATTACTCCAGAAATTAAATTAGTTTCTATAATGCTAGTAAACAATGAAATTGGATCTATTCAGCCGATTCAAGAAATTGCAAAAATTGTTAGAGATTTTAAAAAGAATTCAGGCGGACAGTTCCCACTTTTACATACTGATGCATGCCAAGCTATGATTCATTTGCCAATTTATATTGAAAAATTAGGTGTAGATCTACTAACCCTTGATGGTCATAAAATATATGGACCAAGAGGAATTGGAATGCTTTATATAAAAAGAGGAACTTTGAATATTCATAGAGCTGGTACAGAAAATGTCGCTGGAATTATGGGATTCGTATATGCGATGGAAATTGCAGAAAAAATGAGAGAAAAGGAAACATTAAGAATTACAGAATTAAAAAATTATTTTATAAATGAATTAATTAAAATAAATTCAGAAATTAATCTACGATATGAGTATTCTCTTAAAATTAATGGAAATTTACAAACTTCAAGTCCACATATATTAAATATTTCTATTTCAAATATTGATAATGAATTTTTTCTACTTCAATTAGATGCAAAGGGAATTGAAATTTCTACAAAAAGTGCATGCCTGACAGATGAAAATGAATCTTATGTTTTAAGGGCCATAGGTGCAAATTCAAAAAATTCATTAAGATTTTCATTTGGAAAATATACAAAAAAATCAGATTTAAAATTTACAATTAAAATCATTAAAAAACTTTTACAGAAATAGTCGAAAATGCTATAATAGTTAAATAATAAGCAATATAGCCATATGCCACCATTAACAAACTTTACAACTAAAGCCAAAGAAGCCATTCGTAGAGCACACGAATTGGCTATTGAGCGTGGAATGAATCATGTAAATCCAGTACATCTTATGTGCGCATTGATTTTACAAGAAGAAGGTATGGTTACTTCTATTTTAGAAAAACTCGAAGTAGATACTATGTTTCTGACGGATCTGATCCTTGAACAGATAGAAGCACCAGAAGCAGGAAAAACACTCTCACCTTCATATCAGATTTACATTACTCCAGAATTAGCTGCTGTTTTTGAAAATGCTGGCAAATTTTCTGCTGGTTTAAAAGACGAATTTATATCCACAGAGCATCTATTTGTAGCACTTTTTGATGTTCTTGGACCAGCAAAAGATATTTTGACCAGATTCAAAATTCAAAAAGTAAATGTTACGGAAATAATTAAAGAATTAAAGTCCTCAGATTTTGTTGGTGAACAAAAGCCAAAGCAATACAGAACTCTTTCAAAATATGCTAGAAGTCTTACAAAATTAGCAAAAGAAAATAAATTAGATCCAGTCATCGGAAGAGACAATGAGATTTTAAGAATTATTCAAATTCTTTCTCGAAGAACAAAAAATAATCCTATTTTAATAGGAGAAGCTGGTGTTGGAAAAACAGCAATTATTGAAGGTCTTGCTATCAGAATGGCACAGGGAGATATTCCAGAATCATTAAAAGACAAAGAATTGATCTCTCTTGACCTAGGTTCTCTTATCGCTGGTACGAAATATCGCGGAGAATTTGAAGAAAGATTAAAAAATATTCTAAAAGAGGTTGAAAGAGCTGAAGGTAAGATTATTCTATTTATTGATGAAATTCATACAATTGTTGGCGCAGGAGCTTCTGAAGGTTCGATGGATGCATCAAATATGTTAAAGCCAGCTCTTTCTAGGGGGGAACTTCGTGCTATAGGAGCTACAACACTTCGTGAATATCAAAAACATATTGAAAAAGATCCTGCTTTAACTCGTCGTTTCCAACCAGTATTTGTTAATGAACCA
The DNA here is from genome assembly GCA_031384385.1 of Candidatus Tayloriibacteriota bacterium. GTDB lineage: Bacteria > Patescibacteriota > Minisyncoccia > Phycocordibacterales > PALSA-1337 > CAIOGI01. The sequence continues at coordinate 9,954 of JANNAN010000013.1, forward strand.
TCTACAGAAGATGCTATTGCTATTCTTCGTGGTCTTAAAGAAAAATATGAACTTTTTCATGGTGTAAGAATTACTGATGAAGCTGTTGTTGCAGCTGTAAATCTTTCAACTCGATATATTTCTGATAGATTTTTACCCGATAAAGTTGTAGATCTTGTAGACGAAGCTGCTTCTGCTTTGAAAATTTCTCTTGAAAATATGCCACCACTTCTTGAAGAAACTCGAAGAAAAATTATGCGTTTGGAAATTGAAAGAGAAGCTTTGAAAAAAGAATCAAATAAAGATGCAAAAACAAGAATGCATAAAATTGAAAAAGATATTGCAGATTTGAAAGAAAGTACTTCCGAACTTGAATTAAAATGGACAAATGAAAAAAATACCATTACAGATATAAAAAAGATTAAAAAAGACCTTGAAACTCTTCGTATTGAGGCTGAAGCAGCAGAAGCTCGTGCCGATTTGTCAAAAGCTGCAGAAATTCGTTATGGAAAAATTCCAGATTTGGAAAAAGATTTAGAAATAAAAAGTAAGCGTTTGAAAAAATTACAGTCATCTCGTCGAATTTTGAAAGAGGAGATTACAGAAGCAGATATTGCTGATGTTGTTGCTAGATGGACTGGAATTCCAGTTGCAAAAATGATGGAAGAAGAAGCTCAAAAACTTGCTAAAATGGAAGAAAATTTGAAGAAACGTCTTGTTGGTCAAGACGAAGCTGTAAAAAAGATTTCAGATACAATAAAACGCTCTCGTGCTGGAATTGCAGATCCCAATCGTCCAATAGGTTCATTTATTTTTCTTGGTCCAACTGGAGTTGGAAAAACAGAGCTCACAAAATCTCTTGCAGAATTTTTATTCAATGATGAAAAAGCATTGATTCGTATTGATATGTCTGAATTTATGGAAAAACATTCAGTTTCAAAACTGATCGGTGCTCCTCCTGGGTATATTGGCCATGATGAGGGTGGAAGTTTTACAGAACTTATTCGTCGTCGTCCATATTCTGTAATTCTTTTTGATGAAATTGAAAAAGCTCATCCAGAAATATTTAATATATTACTTCAAGTTCTCGATAATGGCCGTCTAACTGATTCAAAGGGTAGAACTGTAAATTTTAAAAATACAGTTATTGTAATGACTTCTAATATTGGTGCTCAATTCATTGAAAAAATGGAGAAGATTGGATTCGTAAATAATAGCAATAATCCTGAAAAAGATAATTATGATGAAGCAAAGACAAAAGTCATGGCTTCATTGAAAGACTATTTCCGTCCAGAATTTTTGAATCGTGTTGATGATATTATTCTATTTGATATTTTAAGTAGAGAATCGATTGAAAAAATTGTAAAAATTCAAATTGACATTATAATTGAAAGATTAAAATCGAAAGATATAAATCTAACTATTTCTCCTGAAGTTTTTAGTTATCTTGCAAAAGAAGGTTATAATCCACAATACGGAGCTAGACCATTGAAGAGATTGATTCAAAATAAAATATTGACTCCAGTTGCTGGGTTTATGATTTCTCAAGGTGTTATTAAGGGTGGAAGTATTCATGTTGGACTAAAGAACGATGAATTTACTTTTGAAATTAAAAAGAAAAAGAAGGGAAATGGGCAGATGATGCTGCAGGAGAAGGTGGTTTAGCCTTTTCCTGTTGCCGAAACCATAAAATCTGGTAAACTCTTGATATGCGTCGGTCGGATAGCGGCTATTCCAGGAGACTGTAAATCTCCGGCCTTCGGGCATCACTGGTTCGAGTCCAGTCCGACGCACCAGAAAAAGAAAAATCACTCTATGTTTAAGAGTGATTTTTCTTTTGATTAAATTAAAACTCTTTTTAATTGTCCCGGAATCTTTACCACTATTTCATATGAAATAGTTCCACAATCTCTAGCTATATTTTCTATTGAATTTTTATCTTCTTTAATATTACTCATCACAATAACTTCGTCTTCTAATTTAATTGAATTAATTCCAGTCACATCAACGATTGTAATATTCATACTAATTCTTCCAATGATTGGGCAGAAAATATTTTTTATTTTTACAAAACCATTATTAGAAAGTCTTCTGTCCAAACCTTCGTAATATCCGACAGGAATAAGTGCCACAGTCATATTTTCTTCTGCCTTAAATGTAAAACCATATCCGAGTCTATCTCCAGCTTTTATTTTTTTGATTCCAGTAATAATAGTCTTCATTTCAAGAACTGGTTTTAAATTTAATCCTTGAATATTTATCAATCCATAAAGCCCGATTCCAAGTCGTGTAAGATTTGCTTCAGCTTCTTTATAAATATATCCAGCACTAGCGCTAATATGCCAATATTTTAGAGTAAGAAATTGTTCTTTAAAATATTTTACAGAATTATTCCATTCTTTTATTTGATTATTTGTAAATGTAGTATCAGAATTATCTGCATCAGCAAAATGAGAACAAATTCCTTCTATAATTATATTTGAATTGTTCCTAATTAAATCTATAGCTTCATTTTTTTCTTCATGAAGAATTCCTTGTCTATGCATTCCCGTATCTATTTTTAAATGAATTCTTGTTTTTGATTTGATTAATTTCAAAGAATCAATTGAACTAATTACATAAATAATATCTTTTAATTTTGAATTATTTATATTTTCTGATCTAACATAACCAACTATCAGTAGGGGAGTTTTAATTCCTTCATTTCTTAATGACTGTGCTTCAAAATATGAATCAATTATAAAAAAAGGAGTATTTTCTTTTTCTAATGCTTGTGAAATTAGATTAATTCCATGTCCGTACGCATTACTTTTTAGAACTGGAGCTACTTGATGGCTGGATGCTAATCTACTAAATTCATTTAAATTATTTAATAAATTTGACTGTGATAGAGAAAGAGTGATAAGGGGGTTAATTGAATTGTGGCTTGAATTATATAGCTTTATTAGCTTTTTAAGCAGTTTTTTCATAAATGTATTGTACCTTTATTTGAATGGCAAGCCACCTTGACTTTGTTTATTATTTATGCTAATATTATCACTAGTCAAATAACGGGACAAAAGTCCCAATTTTGTTCTTCGACAAATCAATACTAAAACTCATGGATGTGAGTTTTTATTTTTGTTTGATACAGAATAACAGTTACGGAGGAAAAATTATGAAAATGAAAAAATGGTTGGTAATTCTCATTGCTGTTAATCTTATGCTTTTGGGATACATTTTTGTGCCCAAGAATAAGGATTATGATCAGAAGCTTATGGATTCCGCCGCGATGGTGAATCCGATTACGTCTAGTTGTGTGCCGACAGTCAAAATAACTGCAGCACAGACGACTGAAAAGTCTTTGAACAAGCTAGGGCTCAGTTTGAGTAATAGCTTCAGTGTTGGTATCAAGAAATAAAATCAGAAACGAAAAACAATTCAAACAAACAAAAACTACAGAAAAGAATATGAAAAAGATTATTGGCTTTGTGCTCGCTTCAATCTTTACCTTCTGCACTTGTGTGCAGGTTCAAGGTCAAGAAGTCATCATTAATCCGTTGAATGTCGCTCGGGCTTTCGCCTTGAAGACACCAACACATTTCCACTGCTCTTTGCAGGGATTGGCATTTGTCAGCAATAGTTGGCAAAACATCAATATGGAATTCGTGATGAGAAAGTCTGACTTCGGCATTACGAATCTGACAATCAACGGCGTTGCCATTGATTTGCCAGAGCCGATCTACGGACTTCCGATTGGTGCTGGTGGATTCATTAAGGATGTTTGGCTTAATGTAACAGCAAAAACTAGTCATGGTGAATATGCTGGGAATGGCTACCTTCAAAAACCCATTGTTCTAAAAAGTGATCATTTGGATGTTGAAATTCGTCCTGCTGACATTAAGCAGGAAATTCCAATTGATGTTGGTATTTATGGAAATGACATTCGCATGGATATTGAGGGAGTTACATTTGGTTACGGTTATGGTGTCAGTGATGGAAAGTTTTATGTGTATCTTCCACCAGTTGGCGGCAGGTATCACTATATCCTTCGTCGCTGGAGTGATGGTTCAATCATCGGTGATGGTTGGGTTGAACCTTTCAAAGACACTGTAACTGCAAACAATACATATCTTGGAATTCACTACATTGGTAATGTTCTGGGAATTGAATTCCCGAATCAAATCGGTATGGAAGATTGGATTGGCGTGAATAATGTTGATCTAAATTGCGAAATTCCTATGACCACAGGGTCTAATGTTCTCGGCAAAGTCATCTTCACAGATGTTGGTGCTGGGAATTTGGAAATCATGATTTGGGGCGATTTTCGGATTCATGTCCAAGGTGCAATAGGTCAGAATGGGGAAATGCCAAATATTCCTCTCGTTGATAACAGCATTGCGTATCCTTGGGGTGTGTATACGAAAGTCCACACAACCTCAGGGAATATTGGTAGGGTGGTAATCAGTATCATTCCTAAGCCAAGCAATAGTATTCAAAATCCGTGGGTTAACCTTCATCGTTTCTACGGCCCACTAAGCATGGATAACGGCAAGGGTTGAGTGTATTGATTGGAAAAACAGTAAACTGCAGAGCTTTCGAGCCCTGCAGTTTTCCTTTGCCTTTTTTAATAAAGTAGTATATAGTATTTTAACTATGTCACAGATTCAACTTATACAATTAAAAAATAAAGAAACAGGGGAGGTTTATATGAGTCGTAAAAATAAGAAAAAAGTAGAGCGTAAAATTGAATTAAAGAAATTCAGTAAGAAGCTTAGAAAGCATGTTGTCTTTAAAGAAGCAAAGAAATAAGAAAATAGTCGCCGACAGGCGATTTTTTCTTTATTATGATATAGTATTTTGGTTAGTTTCAATGATTGGGCGATTGGTGAAGCGGTATCACAAACCTCTCCAAAAGGTTTATCGAGGGTTCGACTCCTTCATCGCCCGCAGAAAGTTTTGAATTATTTATATCTCCTAAACCACAATATCTGTCTCTTTGCATAATGCCAAATTTCTGTTTCTAATTGTTTTATCATCTCCTCTTTTGAAATTAATTCACGCAAGTATCTAGAAATATATCGATATTCAAGTCCAAAAGATTCCATTCTTTTCCAAGATAAGCCGTTCTTGTGAAGATTATTTACTTCTTCAATCATTCCGTTCAGAAGTCTATTGAGAAGGCGAGTATGAATTCTTCTTCTCAACTCATCATTTGGTAAATTTAAATTGATCCACTCTATTTGATATGGAGATTTATTTATTTTAATTTTAGGAATTTTACCTAATGTTTTTGAAATTTCAATTGACCTTATTAATCTAATCTTATTATTTTTTTCAGAATTATTTAAATTTAGAGCAAATTTTTTGTCTAATTTTTTTAGTCTTTCAAAGAGTTCTTCGGTAGTATTTTTATTTAATTTTTTACGTAAATTCTTATCTTGTGGAACAGATGGATATTCAATATTATTTACAACTGCATCAATATAAAATCCAGTACCACCACAAATGATTGGTAATTTGCCACGATTAGAAATATCAGATATTACTTTTTGAGCCAATTTTTTATATTTGCCAACATTAAATTGTTTTTTTGGATCCAAAATGTCTAAAAGATAATGCGGTACACCTTGCATTTCTTTTTTTGTAATTTTACCAGTTCCAATATCCATTCCTTTATAAACTTGTCTAGAATCAGCAGAAATTATTTCGCCATTATGTTTGATAGCATATTGAACAGCAAAGTCACTTTTGCCGACCGCAGTTGGGCCAACAATACAAATCACTTTAATTTTATTTTTCATACTGTGCCGAAGGAGAGACTTGAACTCTCATGGGTTTCCCCGCACGATTTTGAGTCGTGTGCGTATACCAATTCCGCCACTTCGGCAATACTGTTAGTCTACTAAATCTGGCGATAAAATCAATTATGATATAAAATATACCCATGTCATCACAATTTTTTGGAGATTCAATTTTTTGGATAGAAGTAGAAAAGATTAAACCAAATCCATATCAGCCGCGTAGAGATTTTGACGAAGCAAGATTAAAAGATCTTTCAGAATCTATTCGTATGTATGGTGTTTTACAACCACTTGTGGTTACCCGCAAAGAATTTTCAAAGGAAGATGGAGGTCTTGCTGTTGAGTATGAATTGATTGCAGGAGAACGCCGTTTAAGAGCTTCCAAGCTTGCTGGTCTTCTACAAGTTCCTGTTCTTATTCGTAATGGTGAAGAAAATGACAAGATGAAGCTTGAATTGGCAATTATTGAAAACCTTCAAAGAGAAGATATAAATTCTGTAGATCGTGCAAGAGCATTCAATCGTCTTGCTGAAGAATTTGGAATGAAGCATATTCAAATTGCTGAAAAAGTTGGAAAGAGTAGAGAATATGTATCAAATACAATGCGCATTCTTCTTTTGCCAGAAGAAATTCTGAATGGTCTTTCAGAAGGAAAGCTTTCAGAAGGTCATACTCGTCCACTCTTAATGCTTGCTGATAGGCCAGAAGAGCAGTCTGTTCTTTTTAAAGAAATTGTAATGAAAAAACTAACTGTCCGCGAAGCAGAATCTTATGCTAGAAAAATTGCACAAGATAAGGTTAGAAAGAAATCTCTTATTGATCCAGAACTTATTGAAATGGAGAATAAATTAAAAGAAAGTCTTGGAACTCGAGTTTCAATTGAAAAAAGAGAAAATGGTGGAAGAATTACAATTGATTATTTTACTCCAGAAGATATAAGAAATTTCTTAGAAAAGATTTCATTAAATGCTATTTTACCTGTTGTAGATAAATCTTTAGATATAATTTCAGATGCTACTCCATTACAAGTTGATGATTCTCCAGAAATGAAAGATAAGCCAGTAGATGATAGAGCTCCAGCAGAGATTGTTGCTGAAGAAAATACTGAAGATTTGTATTCAGTGAAGAATTTCGGGGTTTAATTTATTTAGCTTCTGTAGCCTTCTTTTTAAAGCCACCTCTTCTTCCAATCACTTTTGGTTTATTTAGAATTTCAATTGCTCTTTCTAGAGTAATTTCATATGGATTGTCACCATCTTTAACTTTCAGTGAACGGAAATCCGCATCATGCACTATATATGGACCGAAACGCCCAATATTAGCTGTAATATTTTTTCCTGTAGCAGGGAATGCACCTAGAACCTTTGGTAGACTTAAATATTTCAATGCATTTTCCATACTAATATTTGCAAGATCCATTCCTTTTGGAATTGAAGCCATACGAGGCTTGAAGACTACAGGTTTAGAAATAACTGGATCACCCTTTTTTCTACGGGGTTTTTTCTCGCCTTCAATTTTTTTAACTTTTGGTTCATATGCACCAAGTTGAACATAAGGGCCATATTTGCCAACTAATACAAATATTGGTAATCCAGAAACAGGGTCAATACCAATTGGCTCATCTTTTTTTATTTCTGTACCATCCATCATTAGAGCACCATCACAGTCTGGATATGTTGAACATGAAAGAAATTTACCATTTCTTCCAAGTTTAATAATCATATCCACCTTACATTTTGGACATTTATGATGAGATTCTGCATCTCCAAGATTTGTGATCTTTGCTTCTTTTTCTAAAACTTTGATTTCTTTTGCGAATGGAATATAGAAATCTTTTAAAACTTTTAAATATTGCTTATCACCATTTGCAATATCGTCAAGTGAGTCTTCCATTTCAGCTGTAAATGAATCATTAATATATTTCATGAAATTGGCTTCAAGAAAAGATGAGACGACATCTCCAGTATCGGTAGGTTTTAGAGCTTTATTTTCTTTTTCAACATAACCACGCTCTTCAATTGTACGAATAATAGATGCGTAAGTAGAAGGACGCCCAATTCCTCTTTTTTCTAATTCTTTAATTAAACCAGCTTCACTGTATCTTCCCGGTGGTTGCGTGGCTTTTTCTTCACTTCTAATATCTTTTAGATTTAAAGAATCACCCTTTGAAATTTTTGGAAGTTCTACATCCTCACCTCTAGCATCTGGATCTGCAATTAACCAACCAGGAAATACTAGACGGGAGCCATTGGCTTGAAATTCAGGAATACTTTCTCTAGATTTTATATTGGCTGTTATTTTTGTTCTTAGAAGTTCAGCATCAGTCATTTGAGATGCTACAGTTCTTTGCCAAATTAATTTATACAAAGTTTTTTGTTCATCATTTAATCCTGCATTTTCTACATTTATATATGAAGGTCGAATAGCCTCATGAGCTTCTTGAGCATTTTTACTTTTCTTTGCATAAGTTCTGAATTGTAAATATGGCTTACCATATTTTTTTTCTACTACAGAGGCGATTTGACCAAGAGCAACTTGGCTTAGATTTGTACTATCTGTTCTCATATATGTAATATGTCCAGCCTCATAAAGTCTTTGCGCAATTTGCATTGTTCTTGATGGCGCATAACCAAGTCTAGAACTAGCTGCTTGTTGTAGTGTAGAAGTTATAAAAGGAGCTTTTGGTGAACGCTTTGCTGTACTTTCATTTACATCTGTAATTTCCCAAGGATTTTCTCTTCCTAATTTAAGAATATTTTCTACAATTTTAAAATCAATTGGTTCTTCAGAACAAGTTAATGCAAAAGGTATTGCTGGTTTTGAGATAGTCTCTGTATCAGCTGTAATTACCCAGAATGCATGAGATTTGAAAGCACGAATTTCTCTTTCTCTTTCCATTATTATTCTTAGTGCTGGTGATTGAACACGACCAGCAGAAAGACCATATCGAACTTTTTTCCAAATTAGACCAGAAAGATCATAACCAACTAGACGATCTAGAACTCTTCGAGCTTCTTGGGCCATACGAAGATTCTCATCAATTTTACGAGGATGATTCATTGCTTCTATAACTGCATCTTTTGTAATTTCATGAAAGACTACGCGATTTGGATTTTTTAAATTTGCAGCTTCAGCGATATGCCAAGCAATAGCTTCTCCTTCACGATCGGGGTCAGTTGCCAGTATTACCTCATCAGCTTCTTTTGCTAATTGTCTTATTTCTGCAACAACTTTTTCTTTTCCCGGAGAGATTTCATAATGAGGAATAAAACCACCTTCAATATCAATAGCCTTCTTATTACTCTTTGGTAGATCACGAATATGTCCAATAGAAGCTTTAACAGTATATTTCCCATCTAAATATTTGGAAATTGTTTGTGCTTTTGCTGGTGATTCAACAATAAGTAATTTCATATTTCACATAGTATTACATGATAATAGGGAAGGTGGCAAATCTGTAAAGATTTTTATATAAGAGAAACCCGCCAAGAAAGCTATCTTTCAATGACGGGGTCTTTGTTTTTTGAGATTATTTTTTTATCCTTTTTTCCACTCTTCACCATCATCTTCATCATCTCTAATTCGTCTCCTGAGATTTAACATTTTTTGTTGAAGTTCAAATATTTGAAGAGAAAAGATTTCACTAATCAAATCAAGATATCCATCTTCTTCTGGCAAGCTTGAGTGTATCATATTTGTACAAATTTTTTCAAATTGTTTTTCGCTTAATTTTATTCCCAACATTATCTGTGCAATCTCGATACCCTTTGATTGTGTTAGAAATGGTTCAGATTCAGAACCATCGTTAAAAATTATGTAACCAACAATACCATTTTCGTCCATTTGGAAATATCCTTTTCTTATTGGCATAATTATCCTTTGGTTGTGGGTTTACTGTTTGTGCTATTTAAATTAACTATACTACTTATATGAAATATAAGAAATCATAGCCATAAAGCCATATCTGTGGTAATGTAAATTCTACGGACAATTCTTATTAAAATAATAAATAATTCATAAATATATGGGAAATTTCGAAAGAGGGGGAAGAAATGGTGCTAGTAGAGGAGGTTTTGGTGGTGGAGATAGAGGCGGATTTAGGGGTGGAAGAGATGATGGTAGAGAATCAAGAGGTCCTGTAACTATGCATAGTGCTATTTGTGCTAGTTGTAAAAAATCTTGTGAAGTCCCATTCAGACCGTCAGGGGATAAGCCAGTTTACTGTAGAGATTGCTTTGCTGGAAGAAATGCTATGGGTGGTGATAGATCAGATAGAAAAGATCCAAGATCTTTTTCAAAAGATACTTCTCAATCAAATTCAAATTCTGTCGGAAATAATGAAATTAAAAAACAGATAGAAGCGATAAATATTAAATTAGATAAAATTCTTTCTTTAGTACATGCTAGTACTTTGAAGGGAACTCTAAAGGAAATTACGAATGAGTCAAAAGAGAATCCAAAAGAAAAAGCACCAGTAAGTATTGTAGAAAAAGCAGTTGCAAAGAAAGTTTCAAAAAAAGCAGGAAAGAAGTAAAAAATAATTTAATTAAAAGAAAAAACCGAAGTCTGCTTGCACTTCGGTTTTTTTTGACGGAGTCAGAGATTTAACTCTCTTTTCATTTTTGCAATTGTTGCTGACATTAATGGTTGAGAAGCAAGTCCTTTGATTTGATTCCAAACTTTAATTTGATGCTCAACAGGAATGCGTGCAATCATGGCGCCGATATCTATTGTCATCCTTTCAGCACCAGTCTCTCTTGCAACACTTCGAGTGATATTGAGTAGTGGTTTAAGTTTAGGATGAAGATTTTTAATAGTGGCTACATTGTAAAATAAAGCCACACTTCCTTCCTTCATTCTTCTTGTGAATATGTTAGCTTTTATTTTCTCATCTTCAAGATATTTACACAAACTTTTACAGACGTTCGTAACACGTATGTCACCATTGCAATATTCCTTTACGAATTTTGCAAATAGTGGATTGTTGTTGAATGTTCGAACTAGTGGCTCCATATAGGTTGATCCATATTTTCTTTCCATTCTTTCCTCACTTAACAATTCAATACTTCCCACATTTTCTATGTAAATCCTGCTTGCATTTTTAAAGAGATCAATCTTAGTTGAAATCTCTTTCGATACTTGCTTGGTGATAATTTCCCAAAATCCTATTTCTTCACCAATAATTGAGTAGGCCCTTGTGCCATCAGTTTGTTCCAATTCAATCATGATCCTTCCTTTTTCAATCAAAATTTTGCAATCACGATTGATAAGGTGTAGCTCAATTGGATTATTCATCATTACTTTTTTTGAGATATATTCCAAAATCATGAATGTCTCTGAACCTTTGTCAGGGGCAATTCCTGTAATGTAATTTATCTTGTCAGAATTGACCGGATGAATGGAAGTAAAAAATGCATCTTTCAATGCAGTAATACCGTTACTGAAAAGAGTTCCACTTGGACCATTTGAAACTTGAACAGAAATGATTTGTTCGATGGTTATTACCTTTTTTGATAAATCAGGTATCAGACTTTCTTTATTTGTTTTCATAATATCAAAGAGTCGTGAATTGCTACGAGCAATTCTGTTTTCTATATCTAAACTACAATATATTACTATACTCGTCAAATATTTTATTTTTGAATAAAAAAGAGAAGCAGACACCGAAAAGGTAATCTGCTTCCTGAATTCTTCATTTCCTATAATTTATGCGGTATATCACCGCTATCCTTACTGCAGTAAAAGTTATTTTGCCAGTAGGATCAGAGTTCCTGATTATTTTGTATGCTGGATCCAGCCATACATGATTGAGTTCGATTAAGATATCGTCAGTTGTAAGTTTGGAAAATAAACAATTCCATGCCCACTGACGCTTGATTCTACAATCTTGATCTCGTTGCCGTTCCGCATGAATCCAATTCTGCAAACGAGTCTTTTCCTCTAAAGACTGGGGTTTGTCATCATTGAATAGATCATAATAAAACTGTAATTTTTTGCATACATCAGGTACGGCCAAACTATCGAAAAGCCTATGATATGCTTCATGTTTGTAACGAGGGACAAGTGAAATATTTTCGCTATTACGATTTCCTCCACGACTTTTGGGTCTGCGATGGTGTTCGGTAATATCATTTGGTTTGCATTTATGATTTCGCCGATGTTTTTTATGTGGCTTTCTCGTAAATCCTCCTGGGTTGATTGTTTACTTTTACAAAGTTTTGCTACTATTAATAACTATATCACTTTTATTTTTTAAATCAATTTGAATTTTCCAAATTTTTCTTCAATTAATCCTTGAATTTCTAAAGACGAAAGTATTTCATTAATTTCTTTTGCTGATAAATCGGTTTTTAAAACCAATTGTTCATTTGTGTAAAATTCTATTTGTAAATATTCTACAATCTTTCTTTCATTCTCTGATAAATTTAAAAGCAAACTCGGTTGAATGTTCCGAATTTCTTCTTTTGTCTTTAATCCTAACATTTCTAAAATATCATTTGAACAAGTTATTGGAGTTGCACCAAGACGAATAAGCATATGTGGTCCTTCAGAAAGTGATGAGAAAATTTGACCGGGAACAGCTCCAACATCTCTATTATAATCCGTAGCAAATTTTGAAGTTATTAATGTGCCAGATTTTAGCTCTGCTTCAATTACAATTGTGGCTTTTGAAATACCTGCCATTAAACGATTTCTTTGTGGAAATGTCCAGGGAGTACCTTTTTGATCCATTTCAAATTCTGAAATAAGTGCACCGCCAGCATATAGAATTTCGTCAGCCAATTTTTTATTTGCTGATGGATAAAGTACATTATCATTCAATCCAGAACCTGGAAATGCAATAGTCTGCAAACCAGCATCTAAAGCTGCTCTATGAGCAATTGCATCAATTCCTAATGCTAAACCAGATACTATACATATATTGTATCCCTTTAAGCCTAAAATAAGCTTTCTGCACACTTCTTCGCCATAATTTGAGTATTTACGAGCTCCAACAATGCAGAGGTTCACTGTGTCAGTTTTAGGTAAATTACCTTTTATATGAAGTTTCTTTGGTGGATCTGTAATTTGTTGAAGTAAAAATGGTATTTCATCTTTTTCTAATGTATAGATATTATTCATAAAATCTTAAGATTAATTAATAAAGTATCAATTATATCAAATACTAATGAATTTTTTAATAAATATGTTAATATATATAATATGTTAGATATTAAATTTATAAGAGAGAATAAAGATTTAGTACAAGCTGGAGCAAAGAAAAAAAATGTTGAAATAAACATTGAAGAGCTTCTTGTTATTGATGATAAAAGAAAAGAACTACTTACATCTATAGAAAAGAAACGATCAGAGCAAAATGCTATTAGCGAAAAAATAACTAAAGCAACTCCAGAGATTCGTCAACAAATGATTAATGATATGAAAGTTGTTAAAGAGTCTCTTCAAAAAGAAGAAGAATTTTTAAAAGAAACAATGAAATCTTGGCAAGATATGATGCTCAGAGTTCCAAATATTCCTGATATGTCTGTTCCAGAAGGAAATACAGATAAAGACAATAAAGAGATAAAAACTTGGGGAGAAAAACCGATATTTGATTTTGAACCAAAAGATCATGTTGAAATAATGACAAAGTTGAATATGGTTGATTTTGAAAGAGGAGCCAAAGTTCATGGTTTTAGAGGTTATTATCTTATGGGAGATGGAGCGAGATTGTCTTTTGCTATCTGGCAATATGCTATGGAGTTCTTTAGTAATAAAAATTTTATTCCAGTAATTCCACCAACTATTGTAAGAAAAGCTTTCCTATATGGTACAGCTCATCTTCCTGGAGATGTGGAAGATTTTTATATGACACAAGATGGTGACGCACTTGCCGGTACTGCAGAAGTTCCATTAATGGGTATGCATAGCGAAGAAGTTTTAGAATTAAAAGATCTACCAAAACGTTATTTAGGATTCTCACCTTGTTATAGGCGTGAAGCTGGTGCACATAGTAAAGATGTAAAGGGTCTTATTCGTGTCCATGAATTTTATAAATTTGAACAGTTAATTCTTTGCGAAGCTAGCCATGAATTTTCAGTAGCTTTTCATGAAGAAATAAACAATAATACTGAACAATTTATTGAATCATTAGGTATTCCATATCATACAGTTTTAAATTGTGGCGCAGATCTTGGACTTGGACAAGTTAAAAAATACGATATTGAACTTTGGGTTCCAAAAGAAAATACATATAGAGAAATTTCATCAGCATCATATTTTCATGATTTCCAAACTCGACGCTTGAATACTCGCTATAAAGATTCTGAAGGCAAACTTCGTTATGCTCATTCATTAAATTGTACAGCCATTCCAACTCCTAGAATTCTCGTGTCTTTGGTTGAAAACTATCAACAGGCTGATGGCTCAATAAAGATTCCAGAAGTTTTGCATAAATATATGGGTAAAAATGTTATCAAATAAACGCTCACGTCTTTTACATTCACCAAAACAATTACAGAAAAAACGTAAGAAGAATATTATGCTTGTTAGCTTTATTTTTTTAGGTGTTATCTCTGTACTATTTGCGATTATATTAATTTTACGTTTTAATTTTCTTCAGATTTCATCAATTAAAGTAATTGGCGCGAATACATTAAATGCTTATGAAATTGAACAAAAAACTCTGTCACTTTTAGATGGTAATTATTTATATTTTATTCCAAAATCTAATTTATTTTTTTATCCTAAAAACTTTATTAAAAATATTTTAATTGATTCATATAAAAAAATAGAAAGTTTAGAAATCAATTACGAAAGTCTGTCAGAAATTGGTATTACTATAAAAGAAAGAAATCCAAACATTTTAGTTTGTGAAGGATTCCATGAAGAAAATGGTCAAAATGAAAATTGTTTTTTTGCTGATAAAAATGGATATGTATATGAAAAAGCACCACCATTCTCAAGTGGCGTGTATATCAGATATTACATTGATTCAGATATTAACGATAAAATAATTGGTACAACCTTTATTGATAAAAAACTTTTCAATGATTTGCAAAATTTTATTGATATTACAAAAAGATCCAAGATAAATTTAATAGGTATTTTGATAGGAGCTGAAGGGAATTATGAAATGTATTCAAAAAATTCAAATAATTCAGAGACTGTTATATATTTTAATGATCGCATTCCTTTTGATAAAACTGCTGGAAATTTATTAACTTTTCTTAATAATTCAAAAGGAAATTTTGATTCTATAAATCTTCGATTTGGAAATAATATTTTCTATGTCAACAAATAATTTTAAAGCATTATTGTATTCAATGTTTACTGCCACTATATTTGGTGGAATATTGGCTTTTTCATTTATTTCTTTATATTCATATTTTTCAAATTCTGAGCCCGTTACAGCACAGATTTCATTACCACAACTATCTGAAGAAGATTCTACATTTTCTTCGAGATTATCAAATTCAACAGTTTCTTCAATAGAGAAAGACTTAGAAATTATTGAAGGTATAAAAAAATCATTACCAAGAGTTGGTTCCAAAAAAGTTTCTGCTGCTGGATATATTGTTGTAAATGTAGGAGATAATTTTACTGTACTTGAAGAAAATACTGAAATACTTATGCCAATAGCTTCTATTACAAAACTTATAACAGCAGTTGTCGCAAGAAAATTATTTGATAAAGATAAGTATATTAATATTACCTCAGAAATTTTGAAAACTTATGGAAATGAAGGAAGATTGAGATTAAATGAAAAATTTAAATTAGATGAATTAATGTTCCCACTTCTTATGGTTTCAAGTAATGATTCTGCTGAAGCTATAGCCCAATCTTATCCACAAGGTCGACAAAAGTTTATTAAAGAAATGAATAATTGGGTAAATAGTATTGGTGCGTATAGAACATATTTCAAAGACCCATCAGGACTTTCATCATCAAATATTTCGACTGCAAAAGATTTAATTATTATAACTAAATGGATTTTGGAAAATGATCCAGAAATTTTTGATATTACATTAAATAAAACAAAAACTATTAGAACACATACATGGACTAATCCAACTCACTTTTTAAATTTATCAACCTATGCTGGTGGGAAAAATGGATATACAGTAGAAGCTAACAGAACAAGTATTTCACTGTTTAAATTGGGTCTTCAAAAGAAACTCTTTGCTGTAGTTTTACTTGGAAGTTCTATTCGTGACAATGACACATTATATTTGCTAGAAGAGGCTCTGAGGTAGTAGTATTAAATAATGTTTAAAATAGGAAGTAAAAAAACCAATAAAAACTTTTGGAAAAGCTTGAAAAGGCCTTTATTTGTCATAGCTCCAATGGCAAATGTTACTGATGTGGCTTTTCGTTCAATGTTCGCAAAGTACGGTAAGCCAGATGTAATGTGGACTGAATTCGTATCAGCAGATGGTCTTTGTTCTGCTGGTAAAAAAATGCTTTTGCATGATTTAGAATTTTCAAAAAATGAAGGACCAATAGTTGCTCAACTTTTTTCTGCTCATCCACAAAAAATGCGAGAAGCCTGTGCTTTGGTCGCTAGACTTGGTTTTGACGGAATTGATTTAAATATGGGATGTCCAGATAAATCTGTAGAAAAACAAGGTTCAGGTGCTGCTCATATTAAATATCCAGAATTAGCAAAAGAAATTATCGAAGCAGCAAGAGCTGGAGTAAAAGATGCTAGTAAGGATATTCCAATTTCTGTAAAAACAAGAATTGGCTATAATAAAATTGATTTATCGTGGATTGAATTTCTTTTAAAATTGAATTTACCAAATTTAACAGTTCACTTGCGAACAAGAAAAGAAATGTCAGATGTTCCCGCACATTGGGATTTAATGTCGGAAATTATTAAATTGAGAGATAGAATTTCTCCAGAAACTTTAATTATAGGGAATGGTGATGTTAATAGTTTGGAAGACGCTAAAATGAAAGTAAAAGAAAGTGGATGCGATGGTGCAATGATTGGGCGTGGAATTTTTGGTAATCCTTGGTTTTTCAGTGGTAAACTTGTCTCAGAAATTCCTGTAGAGGAAAGATTAAAAGTGATGCTGGAACATGCAAAAGCTTTTGATAAATATCTTGGTAAAGTAAAGAACTTCGCAATTATGAAAAAACATTTTAAAGCTTATGTTTCTGGCTGGGATGGGGCAAAGGAATTGAGAATTAAACTTATGGAAAGTAGTGGATTTGGGGAGATGGAGAAGATTGTGAAAGATTATCTTAAAATGTTAAAATAAAAGCATGCCCATAAAAACTATTGATAAATCCTCAAAGTCCTCAAAAGATACTTCATCTGTACTTTATCGTAAATACCGTCCTTTTGATTGGTCTGATGTTATTGGCCAAGAGCATGTTGTAAGTGTTTTAGAAAGTTCAATTAAATCTGATCGCATCGCTCACGCATATCTTTTTTCTGGAAGTCGTGGAACTGGTAAAACTTCTATAGCTCGTATTTTTTCTAGAGCATTAGGAATTAGCGATAATGATATTTATGAAATTGATGCCGCTTCGAATCGTGGTATTGATGATATTCGTGAAATTCGTGATGGTGTAAGTGTTCTTCCTTTTGAATCAAAATACAAAGTTTATATAATAGATGAAGTCCATATGCTTACAAAAGAAGCTTTTAATGCGCTCCTTAAAACTCTAGAAGAACCACCAGCGCATGCTTTATTTATTTTGGCTACTACAGAAACAGAAAAGATTCCCGAAACTGTTATTTCTCGTTGCCAAGTTTTTACTTTCAAAAAACCTACGAGAGAAATTTTGAAAACTTTAATTTCTAAGGTTGGTAAAAAAGAGGGCTTTGTTCTAGAAACTGGGATTGCAGATTTAATTTCATTATTGGGAGATGGATCATTCCGAGATAGTCTTGGGATTTTGCAAAAAGTTATAAGTTCTATATCAGGCGAGAAAATTTCCATAAAAGAAGTAGAAAATATTACAGGCGCTCCAAAGGGAAGTCTGGTAAATGATTTTATAATTGCAATTGCTAAAAATGATAAAGAAAAAGCTTTGCAAACTATTTCATTAGCAAAGGAAGGGAATATTTCAATGAAAATTTTTATTGCATTAATTCTTGAGAAAGTTCGTATTATTTTATTATTAAAAAATGCACCAGCTTTACTGAAAACTTTACAAGAACAAGTTTCTGAAGATGATTGGAAAGTGCTTGAGACTTTGGCGAACGATAAAGAATCAAAGTTAGGCTCATTGACACTTCTGATGCTTCTTAAAGCTTATGATACTACTGGAAAAGCATATATTGAAAGTTTGCCATTGGAATTGGGGGTGGTGGAGATGGGGTAATTTAAAACCCCTATTTTTTGTAAATCTTTATCATTTCTTTATTCCGTCTACAGCGTTTCTTTATTTTGTCTTTAGAATTTCTTTATTTCGGTCTGTTAGGCTTGATGAATGAAAAATACAAAAATAATTGGTATTTCAGTTTTATTAGAGAGAGTAAATAAAAATAGGTCAGGAATTTTTAATAAAGAATCAGAAGTAATAGCGATTCTACCTGAGGAAATTGCTTTAATCATGGGTGATACTAAAATAAATATTTCTGAATTTATAATTGCAAAAATTAAGGGGTTCATTAAGAAAAATATTGGTCATAATGAAATAACAGATTCATTATTCTGTATGATTCCTAATAATTTATGTAATCCGAAAAAGATACTTCAAGATACGAGATCAAATAAGAAGTATTTATTTATAAGTGTTAATCCATTACATGAAATTGTGGTTGAAATTTCAAGAAACAATTTGGATAAAAGTGAGATTAATACTATTCACCTTATTAATTATAATGAACTAAGACGACTGGAAATTTATTTTCCAGTCGTCTTTAGCTCTGGCGGAACCCCCGGTTTTCCGCATACGTGCATCCTATAAGGATCGCTGGTGGGGGACTTTCCAGTCTTCAGATATTATCACTTTACATAACTATGCTATCAAAATAAAATAACTTGTCAATCTTAATCCCTTGAGTTTTCATTGATTTTAATGTATTTTATATAGCATTGCGGGATCGTATAATGGTAGTACAGCGGCCTTTGAAGCCGTGAATCTTGGTTCGATTCCAAGTCCCGCAGCCAACTAGCATCAATTCTTACTTCTGCTATAATTAACCTACTATGAAAGATCCAACATTATTGTTTATATTAATTTGTTTTATTATTCAGATTATCATTTGGATTATTACTGGTTTTTCAACAAAAAGCACAAAGGTCAATAGTGGTGGTTGGTCACTAAGAATAATTGCTATTATTATAGTCGGTGCATTGATTTTATTTAGACAACAAGTGATGGCAACTCTACCATTTTTGGGTATTGAAATTTGGCCTCGCTCATTCTCACTTGGAATTATCGCAGATATTATTGTTCTAATTGGAACAATAATCATGATTTGGGCGCGTGTAAGTATTGGTAAGAATTGGAGTGCAAATATTGTTCTAAAAGAAAATCATGAACTAATTATAAATGGTCCTTATAAATATATCCGTCACCCTATTTATTCTGGTCTACTTCTAATGATCCTTGGAATTTCTATATATTCTGGATTACTTTCAGAGATTCTACTCTTTGTTCTTTTCTTTCTTGGCGCAAATTATAAGGCAAATAAAGAAGAGAGACTTTTGATTGAGCATTTTCCTGGTAAATATATTGATTATAAAAATAAAGTTAAGGCTTTCATTCCTTTTGTTTTCTAAAATTAATGATAAATAGAGTAATTTCTTTAATAACTTTTCCTGGAGTAATGGTCCACGAATGGGCGCATAAGAAATTTTGTAATTGGAATAATGTAAGAGTTCATAAGGTTAAATATTTTACTTTTGGAAATCCAGCAGGTTATGTTGAGCATGAATCCCCAGTAAATTTTAAGCAGACTTTCTGGATTTCTATTGGTCCATTGATTATAAATTCATTGGCAGTGGTCGCTCTTAGTTTCTTTGCTTTTAGAATTACTACTGATCCTAGGTGGTATTGGATTTTTCTTTGGCTAGCTTTTTCAATTGGAATGCATTCATTTCCAAGTAATCATGATATGAAAAATATTTCGAGTGAAATACTACATGGTGGTCATCTTTTGTACTATTTAGCTTTTCCACTAGTTTGGCTTATTTGGATTGCTAATTTCTTAAGATTTTTCTGGTTTGATGCAATTTACTCTTTAATCCTTATTGCTTTGAGTTTTAATTTATTTAAATAAAAACTAGATTTTTTATGTTAAAATATAATCAATTGAAATAATAATTATGTCATCTAAATTTTTAATTTATATCGGAATGACAATTGGAGGTTATATTGGTGGTTATTTACCAACACTTTGGGGTGCTGATTATTTTTCATTTTCGTCTATAATATTTGGTATGTTTGGTGGAATAGCTGGTATTTGGCTTGGTTATAAAATTAGTCGTTTTGTCGTATAATATAATTATGTCTAAAAATAATTAAATATGAAAAATTTAAAAACTTATTCACCAAATATTCTTAGAGTTGGCATTGCTGCGGTAATAATGTGGTTCGGTTTTCAACAGTTGATGCATCCAACATCATGGACTGGTTTTCTTCCTGATTTTGCAGAATCAATTCCAATGTCAAAAATTTATCTTATTTATTTGAATGGTTTATTTGAAGTACTTGCTAGTCTATTGATGATTCTTGGTTTATTTACAAGAACTGCTTCATTATTGATGGCAATTCATTTGACCGCAATTATATATACACTTGGTTATGGCCCTATAGCTCTTAGAAATTTAGGCTTAGTTATTGCGCTGTTCGTAGTATTTCTTAACGGTAAAGATAGTTGGTCTATTTCAAATAAGTAATATCTCGAGGATAGAAAAGATTGATAGTCCACTCAAGAACTATTTCTAATCTTTTTTTCAATGAATTAAATTTGAATAAGTATATTGTTCTCCAAATCAACCACATAATCGGACCTCTCAATGTAATTTTTCCAAATTGTCCAGCAGCTGACCATTGTCCAAGTGAAATAGTAAAACCTTTTATTCTTACTATAAACTTCTCTAATTCTTTTTTATTGGATAAAAAATAGATATTATTTGCTACGGTTTTTGCTTGTTGAACAGCTATTTGAGCAAGCATTGGATAAATTCCTGCAGAATCTCCAAGGCCAAATATTTCAGGATTTTTTATTGATTGTAAATATTCATTTGTTTCCAATCTTCCTTTTTGACCAATTTCAATCCCTATTATTTCTGAAAGAGAAGGTTTAACCCCAGCAACCCAAATAATAGTATTAGCTTTTATTGATGTATTATCATCGAAAATAATTAAATTTGGTTCAACCCTTATTACCATTCTGTTCGTCATTAATTCAATTCCTTTCTTTTTTAATTGAGAAAGTGCAATCGAGCGCATTTTAATAGGAAATTGTGGGATTATTTCTGGCGTATTAGTAATAATTGAAATTTTTACATCTTTATTTCTAAAAATTGAATCTTTATAATATAAATTTAAAATATGATCAGTGTATTCTGTTAGTTCTGTAACTAGCTCTACACCAGTTGCTCCAGCACCAATTATTGCAAAAGAAAGTAGATCTTTATTTTTCTCAGTATGAGCTTTTTTAAAAGTGGAAATAATATGATTTTTTAAAATCATCGCATCATTTATACTTTTTAGGCTAAAACTATTCTCTTGTGCACCATCAATTCCAAAATAATTTGTTTCAGCGCCAGATGAAATAACTAGATAATCATAATTGAAAGATCTATTTCCAGTTCTTACTATTTTATTTACTCTATCAATTTCATTTACAGTATCTTCAATAAAGATAACTGAACTTTCACGAAATATTTCATATATAGACTCCGTAACACTTTGAGGAGTTAGTGAACCTGTTGCAACTTCATGTAAAAGTGGAGTAAAAATAAAATAATTACTTTTGTTAATTAAAGTTATTTCAGCTTTTTTGCCAAACAATTTACTCAGCTTTTTTGCTGTATAAATTCCTCCAAATCCTCCACCAACAATTAAAATTTTATTCATATCATTTGTATATCTGCATTATTTTTAATATAATGATTATATTAATATATAATATAGCACATATGGAATACTTATTTTTACTGGGCAGGATATTATTTGGAGGATATTTTTTAATGAATGGGTATAATCATTTGAAAAATATTTCAGGAATGGCGGGATATGCTCAATCTAAGGGAGTACCTTATGCGAAAGCATCAATTGTAATTACCGGTATTCTTCTTGTTCTGGGTGGTACAGGTATTGTTCTTGGTCTGTACCCAAGAATTGCTGTTGTATTACTTTTAATTTTCTTAATTCCAGTTACATTTAAAATGCATCAATATTGGAAAATCCAAGATCCTATGCAAAAAATGGGGGAAGAAATTCATTTTATGAAGAATATTGCATTGATTGGTGCAACTATTACATTTCTATTCGTAACTGCTTGGCCACTATCTTTATAATTAAGCAATAGACTATATCAGTACAAGCTATGATTGTAGATAATCTAAATTTTACTTATGATATAATAAAACTATGAAAAAAATAAGAGTTGCCATTAATGGCTTTGGCCGAATCGGTCGTGCATTTTATAAAGTAGCAAAAGAAAATCCAAATATTGAAATTGTTGCTGTTAATGATTTAACTTCTCTTGAAAATGTAGAATATCTTTTAAAATATGATTCTGTTTATGGGAAAAGTGACTATACTTTGAAAGGTGTTGAATATTTATCTGAAAAAGATCCAACATTATTACCATGGGGTAAATTTAATATTGATGTAGTTATAGAATCTACTGGGTTATTTACATCAAGCGATAAGGCTCAAGCCCATATTCTTGCTGGTGCAAAGAGAGTTGTTGTTTCTGCGCCAATAAAAGATGATGCAATGTCAGTTGTAAAAGGTGAGACTATTCTAATGGGAATGAATGAAGAAAAGCTTTCTACTTGTCAGATTTCTTCTAATGCTTCTTGTACAACAAATGCCGGAAGCCCATTGCTTGCAATTCTGGATGAAGTTATCGGTGTTGAAAAAGCAGTTCTAAATACTGTACATGCATATACCGCTAGTCAGGCAATTGTTGATGGACCAAGTAAAAAAGATATGCGAGAAGGACGAGCAGCAGCAGAAAATATTGTTCCCTCAACTACTGGAGCAGCTATTGCAGTAACAAAGGTTATGACAGGTCTTACTGGACTTTTTGATGGCATTTCTATAAGAGTTCCTGTTATCGCTGGTTCTATAGTGGATGTAACATTTATTTCAAAGAAAAATACAACAGTTGAAGAAGTAAATGAAGCTTTGAAAAAAGCAGCTTCAGAAGATCGTTGGAAGGGAATATTTACAGTTACAGAAGAAGATTTAGTTTCTTCAGATATAAAAGGGAATCCACATGCATCAATCGCAGATCTTGCATTTACAAAAGTAGTTGGTGGAAATTTGGTAAAAGTTTTAGCTTGGTATGACAATGAGATGGGGTACACACATACCCTCGTGAATCATGTCATTGCGGCAGGAAGATTAGTCTAAAACCCAGACTTCTAAAATTCAATAAATTTAAAGACCTAGTAAATCTAGGTCTTTTTTGTACCTAGGCTCGTCTACCAAAGGTCGAAATTTATTAACTAAAAAGTCATTGTCCTGAAAAGGATCAGCCGATGTACAACGGCAGATGCTACCAATGAAAAATAAACCTAAAAGCACTAGAGCAGTTACCTATCGGAGATACGGCATCCCCGCCCTCATCCTCGAGGGAAAATGGCTCACAGAAAAATATCGATTGAACATAGGTGATGTCGTCGATATCGATTATCAACCTAAAAAAATTCGACTGCGAAAGAACCCTACTCTTAGTAAAGAGCGACAAACCATGCTCAAAGAGAAGGCAGAAATCCGCAAACGAAGAATCCAAGGATACGCACATGACACCATCACAAACCAAGATGAAAACGCTAGCCAGAGAAGCATTAAAGTTAGTGAAGGATAAAGCGCCGACAATTGTCGACGAACAGATCTTGCCTCACATGCTCGATGAAGTAGCGGAATTCAGCGGCGACATCATGGGAAAGCTCACCAATCTTGATGCGGAAAATGACAAAGCCATAACAATGGCACACGGCATTATCCGGGACGGATTGTTTAGCGAAATCATGAGTCAGATCAATGAAACGATGCTGGTAGAAGCCGACAAGAGAATTACTAAATTATTCAAAAAATAAAATCTCCACGCAGGGAGAGATCGGATCCGTCAGATAGATTCATTCTCTCAAAAAGCCTCCGGGAAGTCAATAACCATAATGAACACACAAAATATAACAACAAATAAGCCAAAGGTGCATGATAACTTCTTCGCGCTAATTGGAAACACCAAACCCTACTTCAAGGCAGCCTTCGAAGGCTTCGCCGGAACGGGAAAAACCTATACGGCAGCTAAGGTTGCCATAGGTCTACACAAGAGAGTCGGATCAAAGAAACCGGTCATCATCTTTGACACCGAGAAGGCGGCTAAGTTTCTTAAGTCCATGTTCGCAGCAGAAGGGATAGAGGTACTGGTCCGTGAATCAAAATCCCTCGCTGACCTCAAGGAGACGATGACTCGCATGAGAGAGGGTGCGAGCGATGTTCTCATCATCGACTCAATCAGCCATGTCTGGGAGGACTTCCTCAAATCATACGCAGAGAAGGTACGACGCACCAGATTGGAATTTCAAGACTGGGGCGTGATCAAGCCTACATGGAAGACAGAATTCTCCGATGTCTTCGTACGTGATCCATATCACATCATCATGACTGGTCGTGCTGGCTATGAGTACGAGAACGAGATCAACAAAGAGACTGGGAAAAGAGAAATTTATAAGTCGGGAATAAAGATGAAGGTTGAGGGAGAGACGGCATATGAGCCTGACCTGCTTGTCCTCATGGAACGCATGCAGGAAATGGAAGGAGGTTCTATCAAGAAGGTGACACGACAAGGAATTGTTATCAAAGATCGATCGACCGTAATCGACGGTAAGGTCTTCGAAAATCCTGACTTCAAGGATTTTGCACCTGCAGTTGAAGTGATGCTAGAAGCTCCTGAAAAACTTGAGACTACGGCTGAACGTGATGCAGGAACGCTCTTCCGAACCGAGGAAGAAAAGTATGAGTGGAAACAGATGAAGAAGCGATGGCTCGAGGAGATTGAGAATTATCTCGTCTCTGTTTGGCCAGGACAATCTGCCGATCAAAAGAAACTCAAGATCGATGCCATCCAGTTTGCCTTCAACACAATGAGTTGGACGGTAGTCGAATCATTGCGACCCGAAGCACTGGAAGCGGGATTCGCAAAGGTTCAGGAGTTTGTACGAAAGCACACCGCACTTCAGAGCGCAGAGATGAGTGGTGAACCAATAAAGGTCGAAAAGCCAGTCAAGAAGACAGAAGCCAAGGCAAAAACAAAATAAAGAAAGCACTCGGAGCTTGGCCACTGACTCAATCCTCATCGCAGTGGCGTGAGGATTGAGATCAGGAGCTAAGCATCAAGGATCGCCTACGGGCGCTTTCTTTCTTCATCAAAATGGAAGAACACAAAAAATACAATTTAATACCGAATAGTACGCAGTTACCAAATATTCTTCTAGACAAGATCATTCCTCTTATCCCTGAAGCTGAAGCACGATGCTTGATTTACATATGTCGTCGCACCTTCGGTTTCCAAAAAGAATCGGATCGGATTAGTTTTTCGCAATTCATGGAAGGGATCAAAGATAGGAGAGGAATAGTTCTTGATTATGGAACCGGACTATCCCGCCAGTCAGTTTCTCAAGGACTCAAGAATCTGGTCCGTGCAGGGGTAGTCATTTCAAGCAAAAATAGCAAGGGAAATTTCTACAAAATTAACCTTGAAATGGCTGTGGATAAAGTAGTCTACCTAGTAGACCAGTCTAGAAAATTGACCAAAAGTGGTCTAAAGAATAGACCGAAATCGGTCTACCTAGTAGACACACAAAACCAAGGAAACAAAGAGAAACCAAGTATTAGGGGTTCTACTGATCCTCCTGTGGATAACCGCCCTGAGTTTTTGAGGCTCATGGCAGATCTCACACAGAAGTTCTCTTTAAAAACTACTAACCAAAAATCATGAAGCAATTCTCATTTACCATAGAAGGCAACCAAGATGATCGACTTGGAAATGCTATACCAAAGATCAGAAAGACATACCGACAGCAATGGACACCTGAAGCCCAAAGATATACGGCATGGAAAGGATTCATACAAGAAGCATTTCTCAGGTCTCTTGTAGATATTGATTTCAAAGTTCACATAAGATTTCAGAGATTGGTGAAGAAACCAATAAAACTTGCTGAGGGTGAGAAAGCTATTATGGACATCCGTATTTTCTGGAAAGACGAAACACATGGTGACCCAGAGAATATATTCGGCTCGATTGCAGATGCACTCTTCTACAACGATAAGTACCTTGACGGCTCATTCAAAAGTGAACTCGCCAAGGATGGAAAAGGTCGAGTGGAAATAATTATCAATATAAATTAAAAAACAATGACAGCAGAACAAACAGGAGTAATCAAAGATAAATTTATTCTAGAACTTAATGAGCAGATTTGGCGTAAGGAAATGAATATCGCCTTTGACCTCAGTAAAATTCCAGATATTGAAAAACTCCGCGATGTTAGGTTCAAGGAACTTGATGGTCTTAATGCCGATCTAAAGCTCATAGATTCAACTGACACAACAAAACAGAGTCGAATAAAGAGAAAGGATCTAGAAAAGAAAATAGCCCTAGCTGAGGATTTCACCTTGAAGTGTGATGAGACGATCGTTGTAATTAGAGACAATACCAATAAGGAAAAAGAAAAGGTTGACCAATTACAAGCCAGAATTAAATTCGCAGAAACCTATGGAATCGACAAAAATTAAAATTAATGAGTTAAGACGAGCTGAGTATAACCCACGCATTATGCCAGAAAATGAAATGTCTGCGCTTAAGACAAGTATCAAGACCTTCGGCTTTGTCGAATCAGTAGTGGTAAATACCCACACCTGTGACCAATGTGGTGACAGAAAATGGGTACTGGTAGGGGGTCATCAGCGAACTACCGCCGTAGAGGGGCTTGTAGCACAAGGTGAAGCCATAAAAGGCATTGAAACCAAGGATGGAGTCACCCTCATTCCAGCCAACCTAGTTGATTTACACCTTCCTGAAGAAAAGCTTTTGAATCTCGCCCTCAATAAAATCAAAGGAAAATGGGATGAGAAAAAACTCTTCGAAATTATTGTCGAGCTTAAGGAATCACCATCCATTCCCGCTTCGGGATTTCGAGACGATGAGATCAGCCGAATACTCGATCAGACTCTTGAGGACGAGGAAGAGGATGAAGGTGAGGGCGACGGTGCCGACAAAGAACCTCGCTCAAAGCTTGGCGAAATCTATGAGCTCGGGTCCCACAGGCTCATATGTGGTGATTCAACAGATCCCGATACGTACAAAAAACTTCTTGGAGAGGAAAGGGCTGATATGGTTTTCACTGACCCTCCATACAATGTGAACTATAAAAGTCGAGGAAATAAACTCAAAGAGGAAGGTAATGAGTTGGCCCTCCCCCCAAATTTAATACACCAATCTTGTATAATTAATAGAAATAATTAAATATATAAGGAATATGAAAACACATAAAATATCACCAGAGTTAAAG
This sequence comes from Candidatus Tayloriibacteriota bacterium, assembly GCA_031384385.1. GTDB lineage: Bacteria > Patescibacteriota > Minisyncoccia > Phycocordibacterales > PALSA-1337 > CAIOGI01. Next base: position 37,417 of record JANNAN010000013.1, read on the forward strand.
GAACAAATAATTAACAGGGTAAAGAATGAAGGTATATCAGTAGCACAAGCAGTAAAAGATCATGGTGTATCTGATAACACAATATATGGTTGGATATCAAAGAAAGTAGAAGGACAACCTACATTAGCTGAAGTATTGAAATTAAGAAAAGAAAATGATGAATTGAAAAGACTTGTCGGTGATATCACATTGAAACTTTCTCTACCCCAAAAAAAGAAGTGGTAACTGAATCTAAAACTCTCAGGGCCAGAGAGTTAGGTATATCTAGAAGTAGTCTGTATTACAAACAAAAGAAACCAGAGGAAGACTGGAAATTAAAATGTAAAATTGAAGAAATACTCCGAGAACATCCAAGTTATGGTTCTCCACGTATTGCCATAGCTTTAAAACGTAATCATAAACCAATTGAAAGAGTGATGAAGCTCTTTGGTATTAAGGCATATCGTAGAAGAGGTAAGAAGTGGAAAAAAACTAAGAACATCAAGGTAGTATACCCAAATCTTCTTTTAACAAATCATCCAATGTATGAGAATCATATCTGGGTATCTGACTTTACTTACATCCCATTTCAAGGAAAATTTGTATATGTTGCTACTGTTGAAGATTTGTTTACAAGAAAAATAGTTGGAGTGGCGGTATATACCACGCATGCTACACAATTGGTATTGTCAGCATTCATGTCTGCAATACATAACAATCCTAGACCTCTAATATTCCATTCAGACAATGGAAGTGAGTATGATTCAGATATATTCATACATGCATTAAATACCGTTGGAGTTTCAATATCTAGATCAGCTCCAGGTTGTCCGTGGGAAAATGGATATCAAGAATCATTCTATGATAAATTTAAAATTGATTTAGGTGATCCTAGTAGATTCAAGACTCTTGGAGAATTAGTATATGAAATCTATCATCGTATTTATGTTTACAACAATACTAGAATACATACAGCACTTAAAATGTCTCCAGTTCAATTTGCATTAAAAATTCGTCAGGGATACAATTAACTCAATACAAGATTAGTGTCTAAAGAAATGGGGGAGGTACATTCTCTCAAAAGAACTCGCCACACATCTCACGGGTAGACATATTCCCATAGAAATATTGCCATTCGATTTCAAAGAGATTTTGAAAGCTAAGCAGTATGAATATTCAGCAGACAAAATGTTGTTACCCGAGGAAAAAGCTAAACTTCAGGGATACATAACTCAATACATGACAAATGGCGGCTTTCCAGAAGTTGTCACAAAAGATGTTGAACCTCGTGGCTATCTTGATGTACTCTTTGATGCAGTGCTTTTCAAAGATGTCATAAAGCGTCACAAGGTCCGCTTCTCAAAACAGATAGACAATCTTGGATCGTATTTGATAAATAATGTTTCAAGTCAGTACACTGCTAGAAAACTTGCTAGCGTTCTCACATTCAAGAGTGACGTTACTGTGGCAAAATACCTTGATTATTTGATTGAGGCATACCTAGTTTTCTCCTTGGATCGTCATTCGACCAAAGCTACTATGAGATTACAGCTGCCAAAGAAAACCTATGTGGTAGATAACGGCCTCGTTACTGCCAAGGCGGTTCAGCATTCTCCTAATAGTGGTAAGCTAATGGAGAATCTCGTATTTATGGAACTTGTAAAAAGAGGACATCAGCCAAACCGTGAATTGTTCTACTACAGGACTCGTAACGATCGAGAGATAGATTTTGTACTTAAAAAAGGGCATGAGGTGGTCGAACTGCTACAGGTTTCCTATGATTCTACTAGCCAGGATGTTGAGGAGAGAGAAGTAAAGGCACTAGTTGAGGCAGCTGAGGAATTGAAAGTCACGAAGCTCACTGTACTCACTTGGAATGAAAAGAGGGAAATGAAGAAGGACGGAATGACGATACAGTTTATTCCACTTTGGGAATGGCTAACAAATAATTCTAACGAGTAAAATTATGGTAGGGATTATTTTTGAAGCACATGGCACGACATTTGATAACGAAGCACACCTTGCCTCTGGTCACTTTGATGTCGAACTTTCTCCTCTCGGTATTAAACAGTCTCAAGAAATGGGAGAAAGGTACAAAGATGAGCACTTTGAGATAATTTTCTGCTCGGATTTGCAAAGATCATATAAAAGTGCGGAGATTGCATTCGGCAATAGGTTTCCGATTGTGAAAGATGCACGATTGCGAGAATGCGACTATGGTGATTATACTCAACAACCTAGCGAAATAGTTGATCGACAAAAACCACAGAGAATTCATGAACCCTTTCCTAAAGGAGAAAGCTATGAGCAAACTACAGAAAGGATGAAGGCATTTCTCGAGGATCTTAGGAAGAAATGTGAAAACAGGAGAGTTATGATTATAGGTCATAGAGCCACTCAGTACGCACTCGAAAATCTTATAAAGGGTGTTCCACTCGAAGAAATTATTCCTGCACCATGGAAATGGCAGCCGGGATGGAAGTATGAGTTGGAGTAAGTATTAAAATATGGAAAAGAAATTCAAACATTTAGAATTTATCCAGTCAGTCATTAATAGAATGACAAACAATTCTTTTTTACTGAAAGGTTGGTGTTTGAGTATAATTGGAGCAATTTTTGCACTTAGAGGTGGAAATTCCTCAACCAGCATACTTCCACTCTTTGTAATTATGTTTTGGCTTCTAGATAGTTATTATCTTTCTCAGGAGAGACTATTTATTGCTTTATATAACGACGTCGTTCCTAGATCAGAGGATAAAATCGATTTCTTAATGCATACAAAAAAGTTTTGTAGAGGAAGAAACACATGGTGGAGATCATTTTTTTCTCATACCCCTGTGATTTTCTACGGATTTATTTTGATCGTAATCATATTTATTAATTCTAATTCTATATAGATTTATGGCAAGAAAAGTATTTTTTAGTTTTCATCATCAGGGCGACATATTGAGGGTAGGGCAGATTCGTAATAGCTGGCTTCTTAGAGATGAGCGCGAGGATCTGGGCTTCGTAGATGCGGCAGCATGGGAATCAATTAAAAGAAATGGTGATGAGGCTATAAAGCGATGGATCGATACTCAATTAAGTGGAACATCTGTTACGGTTGTGTTGATTGGACAAGAAACTGCTAGTAGACCGTGGGTCATTCATGAGATCATTGAGAGTCATAATAAAGGAAATGGGCTTTTGGGTATAAGAATACATAATGTTAAAGATTTGCACGGTCGCTACTCACTCCAAGGATCTAACCCGTTCGATCAAGTAAGTATCACTTCTACAGGTAAATCCTTGTCTCAAATTTACCCTGTCTATGACTGGGTAACAAACAATGGACGTGAAAATATGCCTATTTGGATAGAAGAAGCTGCACGAAAAGCGAGCAGATAATTATTGTTGATTTAATGATTCAGCTATAGGTACAAACCTCCACTTCTGGTTTTGATAGGATTTTATCCCATCCTTATTTACAAAATCGAGCATTGTTTCGAGCTCGTGAACACTAAAGGGATATTTAAAACCTTGCTTATCGAAGCAAGTATATTTGTCATTCCAACCCTTCTCAATAATAAATGAATGTGCCATCTCACCAGTTTCCGCATCAAGAATTTGACCGACATAGAATTTCCCAGGCTCACAGTTCATGGCTGCAAGCGAGTATAAGGATTTGATATCCCCAACAAGAGTAAATGGTGCACCTGAAGTGTCCCGTACCTTTTCGCCAAAAGTAAAATCAAGTCCAGCATCCTTTTGTGCTTGTGAATCCGAAATCATTTCTTCCCATGAGATGCGTCTGATCACATATAGAACAAATTTATGACAATTAACATTTTTTATCTTATCATTCGAAACAGGAGGGATAGTATTCCAGTTGCCCGCATCATCTTTTGTTAGAAATTTATCTTTCATATTGATTATAATATTACCACATTGACACACTTGAGTAGAAATTAATCAAACAAAAAAGCGTTGGTCAGACGCTTTGAAATTTTATGACCTGAGGAACTGCTATTTAGATTCCTCGTGAAGCTCGTCCATCTTTTTGTGGATTTCCTGAGCTTCCTTCAGGGTGATGACAAACGGATCGTCACTTTTCTCCGGCAATTCCAACTCGGAGATACCCGCACCGAGAAAACAATACTCATTTTCTTTCTGATCATAAGTCTCCCCAGGATCTAGTATCGTTCTCCCATGCCTCTTGATCGGTGTGCGCGTAGTCTGTCCACGCAGACTCCCCATCTTTTCCACCACCTCAAGTCGCAACTTCTCGATCTTACCTCGCACTTGTGCGACCCTCATCTTTTCGACCGTTTCCGCTGTGGGTATGTCGGTTTCCTTTTCGGGAAACAAACGGGGATCTACCGACCGAAGGATGGAGAGCAGATCGGTGAGGGATCGGTAGGTGACATACTCGTCAGTACCGAACTCTCCCGACTTCTTATTGGCTGTGGGATCGACTTTCACAGTGACTGCGTAGTCATCGTGAGAAGGGTCAAACCTTGACTCCTGAACCGTGACCCAGCGAGGATTTGTGATTTTCCTTACTGCATCATGGAAGTTGCCGATTGCACCGCTTGGGACACCTGCGATTTTCAATGTGATAACCATACAAACCTACCTTTCTTTTTTGCATACGCACCGCGTATCGCAAATACTTACACCGTAAGTTCCGATTTCGTCCTCGTTCTCTACCACAAGGCAGAGGGACTCATCAGCGAGAATAACATTCTCGGATCGAAAAGGTTTTTAGAGAACCTTTGAAACTCTTGATACCGCTACTATGCCAACGAATACGCACCAAATGGCAAGAAAGACGAAACAGAGTAGCACGACCGTTTTGCTTCTTCCATCGCCATATGCACAGTACAAGTCTGATCTTAGACCAGCTTCTTCATACATATAGAAGAATGAGCAGAAGATTATCCACAGAAATGCAAATGATGCTGTCGTTGATACCATACCGTTGGTGATAAGCACGATCGTTCCAATGGGTATGAACCAAGAGGACCAGCTAATGACACCATCGTACGGCAGAAGGTGATAGAGCATCCAAGCAGTTGCGCCTCGCCTTGGGTCCCACAGTACATTGCTGTACTTGCGGGAGTACTGATACAAACACCACCATGTAACTGACAGTGTCCAAAGCAGAATAATAATCGTAATTTTCACAAAGAACTCCTTTCTCAAAGAATCCACGACTTCATGTCATGAACTCTATAAAGTGGACATTTGAGGAAAATGTCCGAACCCCCGATTTGCCTAACTGTTGACAGCCTCGAGGAGCTTGTTCCAGTCTTTCGCGCCGGAAGGCGTGGAGCAATGATTGGTGCATACCACCTTGACGTCACCCTTGGCAAAGCCGCGGAGACCATCGAAGGCGAATACGAACGGATCATCGTGATGGTTGCCGGCAGTGATAATGCCGATCTTCTTCACACCTTTTTGAATGGCGTGGAGCGCGATGATGGGTCCGTAAGGCATGACACCCTGACAGTTAACCATTGCCTGACCTCTCGGTCCCATGCAAGCATAACCACCCTTGGGAATCATGCAGTCGGTGAGGACTACTTCCGGCTGTCGTTCAAGTGCGTCGAGCGCCTGATCGAATCCAGAAACGATTGTGAGATCGTATACTCCAAGAAGCTCCTTCGCCGAGGCGATATTTGCCGGATCATCTTCCACTACGAGAATGCGAGTCTTACCCGCAGTTCCGATGGCTTGAACGATCACGTCATCCCTCCAATCATTGAAGGGTATCACGCCGGTCTTGTGAACGGCAACTTCACGGACACCTTCCATGAGTTGAGCGAAGATTTTCGCCTTGCTCGACTTTTGCAGTCTTCGAGCAATTGAAGCCGAGGCTTCATGAGGATCGATGGTCTTGTACCAGTCGTTTCCCTCTGGATGCGTCCAAGCGTCGAGGAGAATGACGTCGGCGTCAACAGCTTCCTTGATGAAAGCCTCAGCGTGATCTCCATGGAGATATCCGCCGAAGCCGACATAGGTGAGCTTCTGACCAGTCTTCTCTTCGAGATCCCGATGAACGACACCGCCTGGTCCATACAAAGGATCATTGGTGCCGTGATTTGCCATGCAATGAAGCAGAATCTTTTTCATTCGTTTCTCTTTCGTTGTTGATTGTTATGTAAAGAACTGAACTCTCAGGGTTCGCGACATCAGTCGTAAACCCAGTTGAGTCCCTGTAACCATTGCTAGTCACAGGGGTTGAGTGAGATTTCAGGTACTCACTTCATAAACTCGAAATGGATCTCAGTGATCCAGTCGAAATCGAATTTAACCTCGCGTACAGTCAAACCCATTTTTGCCGCCTCCTGTTGGAGGATTTCTTCGGCATGTTTAAGTTTCTCAGCCTTGCCATTTCCTCGCAAGTACGCCGGAAAGACGATCTTTCCAGAGGTATTGAGGAAGCGTTCACACTCAGGTTTCTCGGCGAAAATGAGAAACTGATGATTCCAACCGAAGTACGCATACAGGTTGGTTGTGAGTGACGGCTGTGCTGGTCTCGGACGTTTGTCGAGCATCCTGTGGCACCTTTCGGTAACTTGCAACAGGTCATGATCTTGAAGTGCGCTTGCGTCTACCATAGTTTTTATCTCCTGGTTTGATTGTTGATGTAAAGAACTACTGAACTCTATAGATTCACAACACATTCGTTATGAATCTAATAAAGTCGGGGAGGTTTTTGAAGTCTCCTCGATTTTGAAAGTTTTAGACTTGCGTCACCGTTACTTCACGGAGTGGGTTGACCACTATTTTGTTTCGGTCTTCTCCACAATCACCATTGCGACATGATAGGTATGCATTGCGCATGGCATCTGGAGTGGCTCCCGCATCTCACCCCAAGGGGCGATTGCGTAGGACGACGAAACAACCTTCCAGCCCGGCCCAAGTTTCTCAAGTTCTTCATTGAGTTCGGGCTCAGGTGTTGCATTCATCGTTTTAACGATAATGGTTTTCAACATAAGAATAGTCTTTCTGTACTGGTGTATTGTTTCGGCACACCTACTTGAAGCCGTTTTATATTCCAAAGAACTGAACTCTGAGAGCTCACAACGGATTTGTTGCGAACTCAGTAAAGTGCTCATTTTAGGTGAATGAGCAAAACCGAATCGAGCAAACTACTGAACCTTTCTCCAGCACAGAGCCGGATGTTCGCTCGGGCCACCACCGTGGTCGAGGTGATAGAAACATAGACCATCATTCTGGTTGGCCAAGCCGAGGCTCTTCATTCGCCTGGCGTGCCTGCCGAGGTAGTATCCGATCCTATCGTTCATGTTTTCACGACAGTCATACAAAGTGATCCATCCTTTGTACTTTCGGAACTCCTTGTGTTTGAAGATGCTCACATCCCGGATCTGCGCGGGGATGTGACCGGCAGCGTCGGATGCTTCCTTGGCATCACGATGCGTTGACCGATCTAGGCCAGCCTTCGCTTTGAACTCTACGAGATAGTATTCCATACCATCGTGAGTGAAAAGCGTAGGTTGCGGAATTGCGGTGAACTTCAGACTTTGCGTCGCATTCATTATTTCGTTTCTTTCTTGGTTGAGTTTGTTTGTGATTACTAAATTTGAAAGAGCTTTCTGTTTCGTCCTTCTGGACTCATCAGTCGGAATACATTCCGAGACAGTCGGTCAGTAAAAATTTACCGACCATTCACACAATTTTTAGGTAGTGTGCGTACCTCTATGTGGTAGAACTTATTTTCCTTTTGATTCGACCAGGGAAACGTAATTTTGAATCCCTTGTTTAACCAATTCTTCAATAAGTACCACCAACGGGCATGGATGATACTTTTCAGTATCCAATGCCATTGTTGCTTCCACAAACGCAACTGCGTCTGTGAATTTGTAACCTTCATCAGTTGGGACAATGAAGATCGTTTCTCTAACTTCCTCTCCAGCGATACTGGAGCCGTCATCAAACTCTCCTCGAGTTGGGCGGAAGCACAAGCTCACCCGACCTTCCTCGTTCACACGCAATCCCATCATATATATAAAGAGCAGTCGTTGTTGTGTTCTGTTTCGTCCTTCACCTTGGCTTCGTCTGAAGCACAAGGGGACTCATCAGTACAGATTATATCTGTAGACAGAAGGGGCTAGATTTAAATCTTGCCCCATTTTATGACAATTCTTGAGCAGGTAGTCATCATACCTTCTAGCACTGCATGCCAGCCTCACCATTTCAAACGGTGACATTCACACTCTTCTGTAACAAAGGTTAGAGTGATCCTTTGGTAGTCTTTCCTACAGTCAGATGCCGCAGAGCGAACGTATCTTGCAAATTTCCCTCAATGTCTGTTGACGTCCCGGAAGTCCATTCTCAACCCATCCTCCAAATTGCTTCAGAGTGGTGAGAATTTCTTCCCGAGTGCCAGGTTCCCCGATACAAATGGGGATGAACTGACGTTTGTCTTCAGACTTAGCGAGGAACTTGCAAGCGATCGGTATTGAGGATTTCACCTGAACCACGGGGATGGTGTTGTCATTGGTAGTGACATCCAATCCGTGATCATTGAAACCTCCGATTACCTGTACGCCAAATACTTTGGCGTACGCTTTCTCTAGCTCGGCACCGACGAATTCCTTCGTCACTCCCATGGTTTTCATAGAGTTCATAATATTATGAGATGTGGTACCGAGTTAGGCACCGTTGTTGTTTACTGTTATCCGTAGGTGACCGATGACTGTCGCAGAGATCGAATGAGAACAGGGAAGATGAGTAACGGATGCTTAAGCATGAATTTTGCTTTTTCTTTGCCTTGAAGGTGTCGAGCTGCGATGAGAAGAACAACTTCTCGGCTCATCGCTTCTTGACCCTCCACCTTGCATTCCGTAAATATCTTCTGAGCCTTTTCGTCTCCTTGGTGTCGCCTGACGCGATCCAGAATATCAGTAAGTAACATTTGGTATTTCGTGTTGTTTTTCACAAAGAGCTTTCCTCAATGAATCCACCAGGTCCAGCACACGCTGGCTGACGGACTCAATAAAGGACTTTTTTCAATACTTCTACGATGTTACTATTATAGCATAGTATATACTACTTGTCCAGTGTATTGTTAAATATAATGAACAGGGAAGTATGGCTTATTTTAAGGCTGCTTTCGTCGTTTTCGACTCATCAGTCTGGACAATATCCAGAGAGCAGAGGTTGATTCCGTACAATCAACCTGATTAATGTGAATGCGGTTCGGCGCATTATTGACCCTTCAGAAAGGCCATCGCTTCGATCAATCCCATCCCGTGTGCCATTTTGCCATCGGGAAATGAATTGAAGATCTTGAAGCGATCAGATTCAGGAATGGTGGCGGCTTTCTGTTTCCACCACAGAACCTGTGCAACGCGCTTGGATGTATTGTCCAAATACACCTGCACTTTTTCTGGTTCATCGGTCATGATGCCGTCGGCTTCCTGAACCGTCTTCACAAACTCCAAACCCCCGATAGTTGTGAAGATCTGAACGATTGCCTTATGGACAGGACTGTCCGGCGTCGCAAGATCCAGAAATATTTTCATACCTCTTTCCTCCAGTTTTGTTTTTGTTTGTTGCGGTTGTATCCACGGACACCTTTCGGAGTTCCGTAGGGTTTACCGATGAAAAGAGTTTGCTTGCGCACACTCTTCATCGCCTTCAACTGAATTGTATTGTTCATAGTAATCTGCCACTGATGATCGCGTGAGTGGCAAGTTGCTATGAACAATATTTTATTTAAAGAACTTTTCTGTTTCGTCCTTTCGGACTCATCAGTCGAGACTCGCATCTCGAGACAGAACGAATCCTTTGATCCGTAGCGCTGCACGCCAACTCACCATATAGATACGGTGACATTCACACTCTTTTGAATAGAAGGTTAGAGTGATCCTTCTTTTTGTAGTCAGACAAGCTGACATCATAACCAAGACAGTTGTTCCCTTATATCCGGATTTCGCTGATCGAATACCGGATTTAAAGAGATTTCCTGTTTGGCTAGACTAGTGAAACCATCTACGCCGTCAACAACCTTTCCTTTGGAATCATGTCTGATACTCAGCTCAGTTCCTCCGGTAAAATTATTGGCTGCGAATTGTTTCAAGAAGGCTTGCACCTCCTCTCGCAATTTGGTCTCAGCAAAAGGTTCCTTATCTACACTCACAATCTCGTACGTATCTTCGGCGTATGAATTTTTTTCATCGCCACTCTGATCGTACCAGCTGTATGAGTGCTTCAGGTAAACCCTTCGGCCAGCAAGTTCAATGACAAATAGAGATTCACCTCCACCGCCATTACTTGCCCCCTCGTCATGACTACGAATAACGAACGCTTTCATATCTCACCTCCTTTCGTTTTGTTGAGTGTTTATTCAATGAGGTGGAGGATTAGGGATAGAACCCAATCCTCCCAACGACACCCGAACCTAATCAGGGTCGATCAATATGTGGGCGATCGCGAATGGCCCACCCCAGTCTTCACCGGGATTCACCATTCCATGATCGTGCGTGCACATCAAGGTGGTGGATTTCGGTGTCGGATAAAACTTTGCAGGATTATCCGTGAGAATCCAGTCTGCTCCTTCTGGAGACGAGACGAACTCCCAACCGTCGGAACGCAGCATTGTCTTGCTGCCTGTGATCTTTTCGATCAACTCCTCTTTTCCGACCGCGACTTCGATATACATTTTTCGGGGCATAAATTCTACTTGTTGATTGTTTGAAAAGAACTGAAATTCTATGAATCTGCGACTTCAGTCGTAGACTCAATAAAGTGCAGATTTTGATGGAATCTGCTAAAACCTGACCTCTAGCAATAGTGATCCACACGGATCGTATTGAAAGAGTAATCCCACCGACTCCCCGAGTACCTCTGATATCTCCACTTTCGTGAAAGTGTCAGTAGGCGACTGCGCTCTCGCTTGGAGAGCCGACGACCTGTGTCGTCTGCGAACTTCAGTGTTCGCGATCTCCTTCTGTGGGAGATATCGAGTACACCATCGGTGGTGCTCGATTTTACAGGCTTAAAGCCAGGAAACTGCACCGTTGCACTACCGTATGATGTACTCATATTTTTATTTCGGTTGGTTGTTTTTGAAATATTCGCAGTTCGGAATCACCATGAATGTTCCTTGACCAGGTACACACTCACAACTATCCGATGATGTATAAGAGATGGGGTTGTTATCCCGCATGAGGTTATGCCTCTAATCTCCCGTACACCTTGTTCTTTCCAGGGATGCATGCCCACGTAACGAACGTGGATTGGTCGAGCATTCCCTTTCGACAACAACCTTTCGGTTGAGGTGAAAGAACTAGAGCCCTACAAAATTCTGCCAATCTACTGAAAACCCTTGCAAGTTTTCTAAGTAATCGGAGCTAGAACAGTGTAGACCCCACACAATGGCTTCTGCGTAGCCTGTGCATATAACTGTCCTTAATAATTAATTCAGACCAATTATATGCACAAGCATTTCAAAATTTATTTAAAGAACTAAACTCTTTGGGCCAGCAACATTGTTGTAAGCCCAATAAAGTGCAGATTTTGATGGAATCTGCGAAAACCATTTGCTTTTCGGGGTTGATTATTGTCCGATAGCAGTGCGACTCTTTTTTGTTAGGAAAAGAGCTAGAGAAACCTTAGTAATCAAGAGGGTGGCATCTGTGCCCGACGCTCTCGCCCCATTTGTTTCTTTCAATCGGAGATTCGAGACCTCCAGACCGATAGAGACATTTGGTACGCGAGACCGCCAAGGCTTTGATGACATCGTCTCCGATCGTCCCTCGACGCACGAACTGCTTGCGCAAGCGGCGATATTCACGCGGGTTCTTGATCAAGCCTAAGCTCTCACAAGTATCCCCGTAGTGACTACCCCGATTGTCGACAGCAATTGTGTGCCTGAAGAACAACCGTCGACCCTCGACCTTGAACGAGATGACCCTGTAAGGGATCAGGCTCGCCCAATGGTGGTCCCTCGTGAACCTCTCCGTATGGATTTTGATTTCCATGGTTTGATTCGTTTTCATAGTTTCTCTATTTTTAATGTGCAAATTGGGCTGGCACCAGGGCTAGACTTCTTCAAGTGGCTAACTTGATAAAGCTTTCGCCGTGATGCCAGGAGAGTTTTTTGCGGGCTCTCAAACCGCCACATAGTACGACCGGCCAAGGTCTTCCTTGCTATATCTCCGTCTTTCAGGAGCTTCCAAGTGACCCTTAGAGCCCTTGGCTGATTTTCAGCAAATCTCATGCTCGCTACTTCTCGCACTTTCGTGCAGTAGCTTCACACAAGTTCTCTGGTCGCGTGCCAGAGGGGATAGTACCGCCAACCCGGATGGGTCCGTATAGCATCTCCCTTCGGCCAAACACCATGTGAGTGTTCTGCCCTATGGGTATTCGAATTTCGAGTACCCATTTCGACAGAACACAATTTCAAGAAACTTCTGTTTTCGTCTTTCAAGACTCATCAGTCGGAATACATATTCCGAGAACAGAGAGACGATTTGCATCATCCCAGTAGTTTCCGCTCACCAAGCGCCCTGGAGCTACCCCAGAGAATTACGGGAGTTTAATGACTTCCATGGTCAGTCGAAGCGAGAACACTACGGTGTACCCACTGCACGGCTCCAAAGCCGGTGTCGTAGGATCTCTCGTAGTACACTGTTGCGTTTACATGCACAGGCTGGCCGTTGGTGAAGCCAGTCTCACCGGGAAAAAATCCCTTTTTGCCTTTGATTTTTCCTTCGAGAAAACGGACTTCGATTCCGTTCGCGCTCACCTTGGAAACAATTCCGGTGGCACTCGCTTCCTCACTCCATTTTTGTGGAGTAGCCAACTTTTTTGGTAAAGTGGCATAGAAACCGAAACCGATCAGGGCAAAGCCCAGAACAACCAAGAGAACCGCTAATGTCTTCTTCATAGAACTCTCCATTTTAATTTAAAGAACTGAAATCTATGAATCTACGACTTCAGTCGCAGACTCAATAAATTGATCATTTGAGGATTAATGATCAAACCGTTACCCCATTTTGCACCGCAGGATTTTGCGGCAACCTCTTGCGAGAAGGTCACTCAGCCATGCTGCCCAGAGCGAACGTCGCCAGAAGCGCCGAAGCAGAAGGTATATAACCAGCGCCTCGATCACCAACGCTACCACAAGACACACGAGTGTCAGACAGTAGACGAAGGTTTCCGGAAATATTTGCCCCAGAGTAGCCTGCGTAAGTTTGTAGAGCATTTCCATGCTCTGTCGCATTATTTCATTGAGTTGCATAGTGAGCGAAGCTCAATTCTTGAGCGTCATTCACTACACAACTCTAATGTAAAGAACCGCAGAAGTATCTGCACTATGCCGCGCCTCCGTTTTTTTAATATAATTATATAGTTTATGAGGCGCGAGATAGTGCAGACACATTTTTATTAAAGAACTGAACTCAATGGATTCACAACATCAGTTGCGAACCCAATAAAGTGCTGATTTTGAGAAAATCAGCGAAAACTGCGCGCGATGCCTCATCCTAAGATCACCGTTAGGTGATAGCCAGTTATTCAGCAAAGCTGTTACTGGTGATGAAAGCTGGTGGAGGCTCAATGGCCACAACCATCACATTTTTATTTAAGGCTGTGTACACCCACTCCAATTTGTCCTTGGAGTATTCATGATTATTTTTTCGTACCCTCATGACTGGACGGAGTGGACTAGCAGGTAGCTGTTGCTACGACTTGATGTGTCAAATTCCCGAAGGAACCAAGACTTCCATCATCTGCTATCCACCCATATTTTTTAGGTACTATGGGGTCGCGACACTCCCTGTACCATATTTAAATCCAAATTATTTTGATTCAAATACGGTACAAGGAGAAAAACTTATTTCAAGTGAACTGTTTACATGTCAATCGTTCTGGGGTGTAGTATAGCAGATACAATAATTTTGTCAAGTATAATTAACACTTTATACCTAAATACAGCAAATATAGCCCTATAAATATGGATATTTAAGCTATATAAGAGTTATCAAGAAGTGACATATTATAAATAATTTTGACAAAGTCAAAATGTAATTTGAAATAAAATATTTCTGTTAAACAATAAAAACATGATAAAAAGGCATAAAATGAATGTTTTCTTGTATCTATGGCTTAAAATATGGGGTTTATTATGAAAATGACAATAAAACTTGACAAATACAATACATTTGCTATTATAGTCATGGAAGTGAGTGGTGAGCAGTACATGCTCTTAAAAGAGTGCCATTCACAATCCCATTAACAAGGAGGACACAATGAGCGACTAGAATGTCGGTAAGTACCGTCTTCTAGTGGACCTCATTGGCACTAGAAGACGGTATTGAAACCGTTCAAGTCGGATCCTCCGAGTAGTATGGGAAATTGAAAAGAAAGGAAGGTAGGTATGTGTGATTAGCTCAAAAACCGCAGTGTGTGTTGTCGTGACCGAAAATTCGGAAAAGATCAACATGAAGAAAACTCCATCGGCGAATATTGATCACATTAGCGCTCTGTCAAACAGCGCCTGAAGGTCTCGATCAAAAGCTAGTTCCCAGGCTCCAATCGTCTTTACGGTTGGAGCCTCTTCTTTTTCTCATCAAAGCCAACATTGAAGATACTTCTGAATGTTTCTGCGAATTCCTTACTTCTTATAAAAATACCAGAAAGTTTTTTGCCAAGAATTGCAATTTTAACACGGTCTTCACAGATTGATATATCACATAATATTGGATACTTATCTGCATCTACCTTCACCCTCTCACCGTCTTCACTTGTAGGGACTTCTCCATTTTTGTAAGTATACATTACTTTAGATTTGATGTTTTTACCTAGGCGCATACCTCGATATCTATCTCGCTCTTGTTTCGAAAATATTTCATCAACTAGATCCTTTGAGTATATTAAATAGCTGATGGCGTTTTCATTTTGTCCAAGAAAAAACTCTTCATGTAGACTTACCAATCCATCTCGACCTTCAAAATATTTTACGATAGGTTTTTCACCACCCTCTCTCTGAACACTCTTTATTTGAGGAATGACATCCTTTAATTTCTTTGACTGTTCATCAAGCATTATTTTTCGCTGCTCAACATATGTCTCTAATCTTTCTGGCGGCTCAGCTTGGTAATGAGTTTTCTTGCCAACTGTGGTTTCGGTCACCAGACCTTTTTTTGCAAGAGATTCCAACACGACATAGGTAGTCGATCGATTTAATTTGGTCTTTTTTGAGAGATCAAGCACAGAGCTGTTCTCCATAGAAAGCAATGATATATAAACAATTGCCTCCTTCTCGCTCAGCCCGATGTCTTGTAGGTATTTTTCCAACATGCGATTATATTAACATTGAAATCCTTAAAACGGAAGGGTCCCTGATAACTGGGGTGGTTCAACGAGATATTTCTCAATCAAATAAATCTCCTGCAAAAGACTGACATAGTGCTTCTCATCCAGCTCATCATTTTTGAATTCTACCTTCTGATTTCTTTCGTTCACTTCAAGATAGATTCGACGTTTCTTATCACCAAAATCATATAGTGTGAGTATGGTAAAAGATCCATCAAGTTTTTCGTTATACCAGATGATGGCATACTCGCCACGCCAGATGTGAGCATTTTTTCTTGCATCTTTAAACGGATCAATGTTATACAAAGGCATGTGGTATAATTACCATACTAATTCAAAAGTAAGTAATGTCCTTCAGCCAACTGGCAGATACTTTATGGGAGTAGAAGTAAATGATAATATATATCTATGACTGACGAAGAAAAAAATGGAATATGGGCAGAACTAGAAAAAAAATCTCCTGATTTGATCAAGGCTTTTCTATCGCTTAAGAACGAAGATGAGCTAAAGGCATTTTTTAGAGATCTTATGAGTGAAAGAGATTTACGAGAGTTTGCGATGAGGTGGGAGGTGGCGAAGAAACTAGACGCCGGTACTCCATTTTCGCAGATTCAGGAAGAATCTGGTGAATCACCAGTAACAATCACAAAGATCAACCGATGGTTGAAGGAAGGTTGTGGTGGATATAAAATGATGATTGATCGACTCAATGGTGATCAAAAATAATTCGCACTTCCGCAAATTAAAGTATAGACTAAGGATTGATTCAGTCAGTTCTTTTTAACAACTCAACCAAAGGGAGGCTCCCATGCAAACAGTCGATCAGACTCATGGGACCTACGTGGTTACCTATGATGTCGCTAGTCGCATTCAATCATTCCGCTCGAAAGGTTTTCATGTCCCGAATCAAAATGATTCAATGTTCGATAGATTCCACCTGCGTCTTCTTGAAACGATGCAAGATGCTCTACCAGGTGTGATGATTGACTCTATTGATATGAGCAAGCTTCGGCTTGAAATCTGGGAACAGGTGGAGGGTCGAATGGTAGATCTCAATCGTCAGGCTGTTCTCAGTACATGCCCAGAAATCGCTGATTCGAATCCTAAAAGCGAGGGTTTGTTACTTAACGTCAACCGACTGTTCGACAAGAACGGACAGTTGATTGGGTACGGTCCTCGTCCTGGATTTGAATTGTTGACAAATCAACTTGATAAATTGGCAAGAAAAATTGCCGGCCGATCCGTCATTCTCATCGAGGACGGCGCATTTACTGGTGGCACTCTCAGCTTTGTTTTGAAGGAGCTCGAGAGTCGAGGTATTAAGGTCACTGCCATAATTATTGGTTTCTGCTGTAATGGCTCGCGAACTGTTCTCCGGAAGGCGTTCAGTGAAGAGCTTGTTATGGTACATCCGGTCACTGATTTGGTGGACTGGATTCCTGACCATGATCTCATTCCGTTCATTCCGAATTGTGGACGTGTCCTCGGTGAACATTCGATGCAAGGCTATATGCCGATCCGAACGGTCAGTGGTTTCAGTTGTGCTTATCCCTACATTCTTCCTTTCGGCAGGATCGAGGAGTGGGCGAGTCTACCGGACGAAGGCGCTCGAGCTGTATCGAGACTTTGTCTTGATACTAGTATCGAAATCTTCAGCCATGTAGGGTGTAAAATCACGATAGGAAAGCTTCTGGAACTGAATCCGAGGGTCTCATTGCCTATCAGGATCGGTTCTCATGAGGTGTTGCCTGCCTTGGATATGGAGATTGTTAGCTTTTTGAAGCAGATGCGAGAAAAGCTAGAATAGACCTCCTATTTTCCATGAAAAATCAGTCGCATTGCTCAAAAGGTAGTGCGATTTTTTTCTAAATTGTCATTAAACCCTTATTCTTGTTGACATAATAGATATTTTACTCTGCATATTACTATCCAATGAAATATCCTTCTTGACAATGGTTAAGCACTACACTAGGATGTAGTGACAACCGAATATGAATCCATTGCCCCGAAAGGGATCAGGCCATAGTGGCCGGATGCTACCGATGGACTTTTGATTAACATTGCCTTGCTATTTCCAAAAAGATAGGGGAAAATGTAAATGATGTGGTCGCAAGACTACGTCTCCCTAGCTAGGGAATGACAAGACGCTCATTGAGCTGACAGCCACCAAAAGTCCACTTTGAGTAGCATCGAGTGGGCTTTTTGGTTGGCTATTATGTTATTCAAAGATGCAATAAACGAATTCAGTGGCTGGAGACAGATCAAGGTTTCCGGTCACACAGTTATAAGATACGATAAAGTATTGAAGATTTTTTGTCTGTACCTACGCAACCCACACATTGAAGCCATAACGCTCAATGATGTGATGAATTATTTGAATATGATGAAGGAGCTCGGATGGAAACGAAACGGCATAATAATTGTAACTTTGGCGCTAAAGAAATTCTTTGAGTTTTATAACTTGCAGAAGTTCAACGTAATCAATGAATCTCTCATACCCACCCCTCGCAAAGAATACAACATACCACGCATCGCAACAGAGCAAGGATATAAAAAACTTATTAACTCGATACCGAAGGACAATAAACCACATCACATTAGGAACCGCGCATTGATGGCTTTACTCTGGGATACTGGTGCTCGAAATGGGGAGATCATATCACTCAATGTAAGTGACCTTGATTTAAACAAAAGGACTGCGTTGATCAGAACTGAAAAGTCCCGCGGACGTAGACCGATCCGTGAAATATTCTGGACACCGAGTACGAATGCGCTCTTGAAAAGATGGGTGAAGAAAAGAAAGTATTTGTTACAACTCTTCACCTTTGAAGATCTCGATTCATTATTTGTATCAATTTCTAAATGCGGTCAAAATGCTGTCAGGGGACGTAGAATGTCCGTTGTTGGTGTTGCTGAAATGTTGCGCACTAATTCTAACCGTGCAGGTATACCAACCTTGAATGCACACTCGATGAGACATTTCATGGGGCGAGATATTGTGAATAGGGGTGGATCAAATTCTGATGTCTCAAACATTCTTGGCCACTCTAGTCTAGAAAGTTCGATGATTTACACTATGATGACAGGTCCCGATCTTCACAGGAGATACGATATGTTTCGGGATGTGCCGAGGAACCAGAGAGCAAAGAAATATAAAATTCCCAGAACAAGAGCTATTCATTGCTAACATACGTCTGTTATAATAACCCTGTGAAAAATAAAGCAGCACAGCAACTTGGTCGTAAGGGCGGATCAACAACGATTCGCAAGTATGGCAAAAGACACTTCAGCCGAATGGGGAAGCTGAGTGGTAAGAAAAGGCGAAGTAAGGCCATAAAAGAGGCCGTATTTTGACGCTTGCTATTAAACAAGCGTTTGTTTATGATGATGTTAACGAACTTTGACAGCTGAATTTCAAATCCTCGCTCGCCTTTCAAGATCACAATTTCATTGCTATTTTGGAAGACGAGCGTACTAGGAATTTAAATCAAATTGAATCCCGTGTTAAAATAAAGTTATGAAAAAGTCGAAAAACACGGAAAATCTGCCAGCATGGTACCGATGTGAAATGGGGTATACGTATACTCTGGTACGGCACGTAATTGAAGCTGGAAAATTGATTTAACCTAAAATGAAGATACTAAAAATAATTTTAAGTGTAATAATCTTGTATCTAGTACTTTCATTTTTCCTGCCAATTTTTCCTCACTGGACTAAACACAGCTATACTGGCGGTGGGGTTGCTGGCGGTGTCTTTACCAACATCTGGTATACGGTGAGCTGGGATACCTTGACGGTATCAATAGTAACCGAACAAAAATGACTTGGTACGACAATGAAGTAAGGTATACATATACACTGGTGGATCATGTGGTAAAGATGGGGAGACTTGTTTAATTAAATTAAATTTAACTCATAATCTAAGCCATAAAATTTCTACTCGATAGACACATTCTATTTTCTATTGTTGAACCACCAAAATCCTCAAAATCTTTATCATTTCTTTATCTCACTTATGTACAATTTATGATATTATTAATTTTAAACATAAATAAAAATGTTGCATACACAATTAGATACAGGTTTTGTTACTAGATTAGAGTTCAATGAATTTAAAAATATGAACGAGTTAAATTTTACTAAAATTGATGAGAATTTCTTTAAAATAGATAAGAAATTTGATTATCTAACAGAAACCATGATCAATGGTTTTGATAGAATTTACGATAGAATTGATGTAAAATTTTGGGAAGTTGATAAAAGATTTGATAAATTAGAAAGAGATATGAATCTTATTAAAAAGCATTTCGGAATAAAAGATGCTACAATAAATGCATAAAATTATGAAAATATTACTTGCAGCAGATCATGCTGGATTTGAGTTAAAAAATAAGATTTTTGCTTTTTTAAAGCAAGAAGGTTTTGATGTCGAAGATTTGGGTGCGGCTACTTTTATGCCTGATGATAATTATCCTGAAATTATGATTCCTGTAGCAATGAGAGTTTTACATGATCCAGAAAATACAAAAGCAATTATTTTTGGTAAATCTGGACAGGGTGAGGCAATGGTTGTTAATCGTTTTCCTGGAATTCGTGCTGCTGTTTATTATGGTAAAAATCCTCAAATGATTAAACTTTCAAAAGAGCACAATGATGCTAATATTCTTTCAATCGGAGCTCAATTTGTAGACGAAGAAGAAGCAAAAGAGATCGTAAAGCTTTGGATAGCTACACCATTCAGTGGTGATGAAAGACATTTAAAAAGAATTGAGCAAATGGATAATATTCAATAATTTAATTATATTAATAATATGGAAATAATTCCTGCAATACTACCAAAGAATTTTAAAGAAATTGAAGAAAAAATTGAGCTTTTAATTAATAATTCTGAAATGGTTCAAATTGATATTTGTGATGGTAAATTTGTACCAACTACAACTTGGCCGTATTGGAAAGCTGATGAAAATTTTGAATCAATTTTACGCGAAGAAAGGGGAATGCCAGCTTGGGAAAATATAAATTACGAATTTGATTTAATGATTAATAATCCTACTGTTGATGATGCCAGAAAATGGCTATCAGCTGGAGCGGAGAGAATTGTTTTACACTTGGCTAGTTCAAAGGATTTAAATCCAATAATAGAGATTTTAAAAGGTCTTGTAGAAATTGGTATTGCTATAAATAATAATGCTAATATTGAAGATTTGAAAAAATATTCTGATAAAATTCAATTTATTCAAATAATGGGAATTAGAAAGGCTGGTTTTCAGAGACAAAAATTTGAAGCAAATACAGTAGATAAGATAAAAGAAGTAAAAATAATGTTTCCAAATTTAAAAATACAAGTTGACGGTGGTGTTTCCTTAGAAAATGCACCATTATTAAAGCATGCTGGAGTGGATACTTTGATAATAGGTTCTGCTATATTTGGTCGTGATAATTCTATTGAGGAAGTTGTGGATAATATTGAACAATTTAAAAAGATTTAATATATAGCATTATGCTATAATATTTGTATGCTCCTTAAACCTCTAACAGACGAAAAAGCGCAATTGCTTTTTGAAAAAGCGCATGCCATTCGACAGTCTATTGTTGAAATGCTAATAGAAGCAAAATCCGGTCATACAGCAGGTCCTCTAGATATGGCTGATATATTTTCATATTTATATTTTCATGCTTTAAAATATGATCCGAAGAAACCAAATTGGGAATATAGAGATCGTTTGGTACTTTCTAATGGCCATATTTGTCCTGTGCTTTATGCAACAATGGCACATGCTGGATATTTTCCACTTTCAACTTTAAAAACTTTAAGAAAATTTAATTCAAAACTCCAAGGTCATCCACATAGAGAATTTTTACCAGCTTTGGAAAATTCCTCTGGCCCACTTGGTGCTGGTCTTTCACAAATAGTTGGAATGGCAATTGCTGAAAGAATTGATTTTGGAAAAACTTCAGGAAAGCAATTTATTTGCTTAATGGGAGATGGGGAATTAAATGAAGGACAAAATTGGGAGGCGATAATGTTGGCTGGAAAAGAAAAATTACAAAATGTTATTGTTTTTGTTGATAGAAATAATATTCAAATAGATGGATTTACAGAAGATGTGATGCCGTTAAATCCTCTGACTGATAAATGGAGAGCATTTAATTGGCATGTTCAAGAAATCGATGGACATAATTTTAGAGCAATTGATCAGGCTTATACTCAGGCATTGTCAGTATTTGATAAACCATCAGTAATTATTGCAAATACTATTTCATCAAAGGGAATTCCAGCTTTTGAAAGAAAATATGAATGGCATGGTAAGCCACCGACAACAGAAGAGGAAATTAGGACAGCAAGAAAAGCGTTGGGGATTATTAGTCATAATTAAATTATATGAATAAAAAGATTAAAAGTATTATTTATTTGATAATTGCATGTGTTCCAGCTCTTTTGTTTGGTCTAACTGGAACTATTTTTAAATATATTGGCTCAGCATTTTTAGCAAAATATTGGACTATTCTTTTCTTTTTAATTCCACTCTTTGCATTGATTTCTTTTATTTATTCATTACTATCAATAAAAGAGGACAAGAAAATGATTATTGTATCCATAATAGATATTATTCTGATTGGAATATTTATTTTTGGTTTATATTTAGGATTACGTATTTAGTATTATATGAAAAACAAAAAGAATTATATATTATTTGGTGGATTGATAAGTGCAGTGTTAGTTTTTCTTTATCAATATGTAATTGTCACATTTCGTATAGAACTTCCTGTGGATGGTATATTAATTCAATTGGCTTCATTTGTATCCAATCCTTGGTTCTTTCCTGTTAATATATTAGTAATATTTGCAGTAGGTGGACTTATAGGTTATATATTTGGAATGATTAAGAATAGAAATAAATAAATTATATGCAAAATAATAAAAAATATTGGTTGAGGGGAGGAACAGTTGGATTAATTATATCAATTATAATTTTAATTTTGATTCTTCTAAGCCCAGTATACTGTGTTGGTCTCAGTGTTGATGGAACAGGATGTACTTCACCTCAAGGTATTGAAGCTATAATCTATAATATAAATTTAATGGCGAATTATTTAGGACAGTTGCTGTTCTATTTTGTAATTCTACCAATCTTAATCTGCATATTTTTCGGCTGGCTTTACGGCAAAATTAAGAATAGAAATAAGTCTATTTAAATTTTAGAAAACCTTAAAGTATATCACAACATCGTTCAAGAAACGCTGGAATTTTTGTGATTTTTTACCTATACATATTTAATTCAACTGATAGAGTATCTGTGTATGGAAATAATTTATTATAATGAAAAAGTTATTAAGTTTATAAAAGATTTGGATCTTGAAACTATGGCACGCATTGATAAGACAAGGGAAGTTTTAGAAAAACTTGGCCATCTTATTGATATGCCAGATTCGAAAAGTCTAGGTATGGGTTTATTTGAGTTGCGTATATTGGGGAAAAAACAAGTCAGAATATTATATGTATTCAAGAATAATAAAGCATATATTTTACATGGTTTTGTAAAGAAAACTTGGAAAATACCATATCGTGAAATTAAATATGCAAGAAAAATTCAAAAAGAGATTAATAAACTTGTATAATATAACATATATGTGATATTATTAATATCATGAAAACAGGAAAACAATTACATGAAGAGTTAATAAAGAATTCAAAATATAAGAAAGCTTATGATGATTTGGAAATAGAATTCAGAATATATGAAGCATTAATCAGGACTCGCATCGAAAAGAAACTTACTCAAAAACAATTAGCAGAAAAATTAGGCATCGCCCAATCAGCTCTTGCGCGTTTTGAATCAGGAAGAACAAATCCCACCCTTTCATTTCTTCAAAAAGTAACTAGAGGTCTTGGTTTAAAGTTAACAATTATATAGTTTTAATTATTTTAATATAGGTTATAATTAATCCATGTTAAATCCCCATCAAAAATTAAATCCAGAAATATTTGAAAAAAATAATAAGCAAATTCCTATTCGTAGGGGATTTGGCGAGGGTTTAGTTCTTGCTGCGGATATGAATAAAAATATTGTTGGACTTTGTTCTGATCTTACAGAATCTACAACAATGAATTTATTCAAAGAAAAATATCCAGATAGATTTATTGAAATAGGAATTGCTGAACAAAATATGGCATCAGTAGCTTCTGGAATGGCAGCAATGGGAAAGATTCCATTTATAACTTCGTATGCAATGTTTAGTCCTGGAAGAAATTGGGAACAGATCCGAACTACTATTTGTTATAACGATAGATCAGTAAAAATTGCAGGTTCTCATGCTGGAGTTTCTGTTGGGCCAGATGGGGGAACTCATCAAGCAATTGAGGATATTGCTATTACTCGTGTAATTCCAAATATGGTTGTGATTTCTCCTTGCGACGCTATTGAGGCTAGAAAAGCAACAATGGCTTGTTCACAAACAAAAGAGCCAACTTATATTCGTTTAGCAAGAAATGCCACACCTCTGATTACAACAGATGAAAGTCCTTTTGAAATTGGTAAAGCACAATTACTTTTTGAACCAGAAAAAAACAAAAAAGCTGAAGTAGGAATAATCGCAACCGGTGCATTAGTACATAAGGCATTAAAAGTTGCACAAGCTTTGGAAAAAGAAGGGAAATTTGTAAAAGTTTTAAATTTATCAACAATTAAGCCATTGGATGAAAATA
The DNA here is from genome assembly GCA_031384385.1 of Candidatus Tayloriibacteriota bacterium. Taxonomy (GTDB): domain Bacteria; phylum Patescibacteriota; class Minisyncoccia; order Phycocordibacterales; family PALSA-1337; genus CAIOGI01. Next base: position 61,433 of record JANNAN010000013.1, read on the forward strand.
CTATTTGGACTTTAGCCCATGAAGCTGGTGCGATAGTTACTGTAGAAGAACATCAAATTGCTGGTGGTATGGGTTCTGCTATTGCTGAATGTATTGCAAAACATTATCCAGTGCCGATAGAATTTATTGGTATAAAAGATAAATTTGGGCAATCAGGAACTCCAGAAGAATTAATTGAATATTATGGAATGGGCGAAAAGGATATTAAAGAAGCAGTAATAAAGGTTATGTTAAGAAAAAAATAATATTACTATATTACTATACTACTATGTCATATTATGATTTCTTAGATAAAAAATCCTTTCTGAAAACACAAAAAAAGCCATTGATTTTACTATCCTCAATTTTATTATTTGTAATTATTGTTTCTTGTATAATTAAATTTGGTATTAATAATGTTGAAGAAAAACAAACAAAGCCGATACAAAATTATAAAGTTCTTACTAAAGAGGATGAGTTACAGCTTTTAAATAGAATAGCAACGGGAACACCTGTGAATAAATTAACAAAAGAACAAGAAGAGCAACTTTCATCAAGAATTAAATAAAAATTTATGAAAAATCAAATCACACAAAATATAAAAGCAATAATACTAGGACTAGTCATAGCTGTCGGTGCTGGATATGTATCAGCTTGGACACCCCCTACATTACCACCTACAGGGGGAAACGTGGCTGCACCTATTAATGTTTCAAATACATTACAACATAAATATGGAAGTCTAATTTTGAATGAAAGTACGGCTGGTATTTCACCATTTGCAACTGGGTTGGTTGTTTTAAATGGCAATATGGGAATTGGGACATCTTCACCTTCAAAAAAGCTAGAGGTTGTGGGAGGATCTATAAAAGCAACTGGTGGATTGATACTAGAAACTAGAGCTACTGATCCAGCAGCTGCAAGTGTAGAGACAGGAAGAATGTGGTTAATCACAAACTAGATAAATGAAAAAATTAATTTTTACAATTAATTTTGTTCTCGTATTAATATTTGTATTTCCTTATATTACTTTTGCCACTGTAAGTGCTCCTGCTGCGGGATATAGTGGCTCGCAAATGTTTACTACATATGGTGCTGTAAAAGAACCGGGAGAACCAAATTTCTGCGGTAATCCCGGAGGAGCATCATATTGGTATAGTTATCAACCTCCAGTAAATGGATATTTGCAAGCAAGTACTACTGGTAGTACTTATGACACTATCCTTGCTGCATATTATGATACTGGTAACGGAACAAGTTTTGATACATTAGTTCAAGTAGCGGCAGATAATAATAGTGGACCATCAAATACATCAATGATAACTTTTCCTGTAGTTGCAAATCGTATATATTATATTGTTGGGGATGGTATTAATGGTGCAACTGGAAATTTGCGAGTAAGTTATTTGTTAAAGGGAACTATTGGAGAATTTACTCCACCACTTGGTAATGATTGTGTAGCTTCAAATATTGATTTGGGTCTCCATGTAAAACAAGCAGATGGCTCTATCGTTTCTATTGCTGGGTCTGAAGATCTAACCGCCTCAAAATTACACATTAAAACAGCAACTGGAATTAAAAGTGTTTTGACTGTACCAATCACTGATATTAACGCATCTAAAGCCCACATTAAACTTGCCGATAATACTATCGTTGCTTTGAAAATATTTAGGTAAATTGTTGCAGTATTACAGAAGGCTATCTTCAGGAAGATTAAATAAAATATTAATTATTTTCTCTTTAATATCAGTGTCAAAATTATAATAACTAGTACCCCGATAAATATTTGGTAACTTAATGAAGATATTGGCTTTTCAGATTTATTTGTAGATTTATCAATTATTTCTGAATTATTGTCATATCTAATGTTATTTTGTGCATTATCTACTACTTCATTATTTTTACTATCATTTATTACCTTTTGATTTTGGGCAATAAAAGATAAATTACTTTTATTATTTGTTGGTTCAGCATTTATAGACTCAATTGGAATAGCTGCTTCGTCGTAGAAATTAATATTAGATAAAGAATATATACTCTGTGATGTATAGCCACCTTCAAAACAATCGCCTATTGTAGATACTTTTAAAATTATGTAGTTGCTTTCAGGATTCGCATACCCCTCAATTGTATGATTTTGTTCTGGTCTGCATCCTGAATACTCTAATGTTGTTTTCTTCACATTATTTTGGAAAATGTCAACGCTAAAATCCGTTTTACCCCAAAGACCTTTTGATTCATCATATTTTTCTTCTCTAATAACTTTTGCAACTGCACTAATTTTATTTTTATTTAAATCAATCTTATTTAATATAATGGGATACTTTGAAAGTGTAATTTCAAGTTCAGTCATGGCGTCTACACTATTTAATTTTTCTAGATCATTACAAGAGAGTATTAAATTACTTTTTCCGTTTATTACATTATAAGAATAAACTTCTGGTGGACATCCTCTACCACCCATATTTGATACTTGATACGCTATATCTTGACCATTATTTGTTTGAATATTACTTATATAAGTTGGTCCTCCTACTGTGGCATTTGTTATCGAAACATTTATAAAATAAGTCAAAATTAATAATAAACCAAAATAAGTAATTTTTTTCATAAATAAATTATATCATATATTTTTCAGGTTTTTATGATATATTAACAAATACTAATTATGTCACTATTTCAGCTTTCACAAACCATGTCACCAGCAGGTGATCAGCCAAAGGCTATTGAATTACTCAATAAAGGGCTTAAAAAGGGTATGAAAAAACAGACCTTGTTCGGCGTTACTGGTTCCGGAAAGACTTTTACTATGGCAAATGTCATTGCAAATAATGGAAAACCAACTCTTGTAATAGCACATAATAAAACTCTAGCTGCTCAACTTGCTCAGGAATATCGTGAATTTTTTCCAAATAATGCTGTTCATTACTTTGTTTCCTATTACGATTACTATCAGCCAGAAGCATATATGCCCATAACTGATACTTATATTGAAAAAGAAGCAATGATAAATGAAGAGATTGATAGACTTCGTCATGCATCAACTCAGGCTTTGCTTACCAGAAAAGATGTAATCATTGTTGCATCAGTTTCTTGTATTTATGGTCTAGGAAGTCCAGAAGAATATGAAAAAGTAAATTTAAAAATGGCAAAAAGCATGGAACTCTCTCGTGCTGATTTAATTCGTAAGTTAATTGATATTCATTTTGAAAGAACAAATGCAGACCTTAACGCTGGACAATTCCGTGCTATTGGAAATATGATTGAAATAATGCCAGTAAGCGATAGAACTATTTATAGAATTGAATATGATGGAAGTATTATTTCAAATATTATTGAATTAGATCCAGTAACAATGGTAATTAAAAAAGAACATGATACCACTTTTCTTTTTCCAGCAAAACATTTTATAAGTACAGATGAACAATCAAAAAAGGCTTTTGAATCAATCAAAAAAGAATTAGAAATTCGCTTAAAAGAGCTAGAGAAATCTGGAAAAATACTTGAAGCAGAAAGATTGAAGCGTCGTGTAAAATATGATTTAGCACTTATTTGTGAGGTCGGATATTGTAATGGAATTGAAAATTACTCTAGACATTTTTCTGGTAAAAAAGCTGGAGAAGCACCAGATTCACTTCTTGCATATTTTCCTCATAAAGCTAATGGAAGTCCTGATTTTTTAACGGTAATTGATGAAAGTCATGTTACAGTGCCTCAGCTCGGTGGAATGTATGCTGGCGATGCTTCGAGAAAAGAAACCCTTGTAGATTTTGGTTTTAGATTGCCATCAGCAAAGGACAATAGGCCAATGAAATTTGGGGAATTTGAAAAGGCTGTAGGGCAAGTTATTTATACAACTGCAACTCCCGGTAAATTTGAAAAAGAACATAGTGAACAGATAGTTGAGCAAATTATTCGTCCAACAGGATTGATTGATCCAGTGATTGAAGTAAAACCAGTAGCTCAAAAAGGTAAATATGTCGGTCAAATCTTCGATTTTATTTCAGAAGCAGAAAAAGTAATTAAAAAAGGAGATCGTGTGATTGCTACAACCCTTACAAAAAAGATGGCAGAGGATCTTAGCGAATTTTTAAAAGAAAAGGGAATTAAAGCTGAATATTTGCATAGTGATATAAAAACCATTGATCGTATTACAATTCTAACTGAGTTCAGAAGAGGTAAATTTGATGTGCTTGTTGGAGTTAATCTTCTTCGAGAGGGTCTAGATCTTCCAGAAGTATCATTGATCGGAATTTTAGATGCAGATAAGGCTGGTTTTCTTAGATCAGAAACTTCCTTAATTCAAATAATTGGTCGTGCAGCTAGAAATGTTAATGGACGAGTAATTCTTTATGCTGATGTAATGAATAATGCTTTGAATTATGCAATAAATGAAACAAATCGTCGTAGAAAAATTCAAACAGATTACAATATAAAAAATGGAATTACCCCAAAAACTATTATCAAAAAAATTCAAGATATTACAGATCAATTAAAAACTGAACATGATAAAGCTGTTGGTGAATTGATGCGTCTTGATGAAGAAATATTTTTAAAAGATCCTAAAAAATTAATGAAAATGAAGGAGCAAGAAATGAATGAAGCGGTAAAGAAACTAGATTTTGAAACTGCAGCATTAATAAGAGATGAAATTGCCAAACTCAAAGAAAAGATGGTAAAATAAGTCTAATATGAAAGAAAAAATTCTCATTGCTCTTAATGATCAAATATTAGTTAATTTATTAATTCAAACACTTAAAAAATTTGGATATGAAATTGAAATAGTAAAAAACGGTGGTGATGTAATTGAAAGTCTAAAAACAAATAAACCAGATTTAATTTTATTAGATACAATTCTTCCCGGTAGAGATGGCTATGATATTTTAAAAGAAAAAAATTCAGATAATAATATATCAAAAATTCCCATTATCATAATCTCAAATTCTGGAGTACCAATAAGAATGTCACAAATTCCATCTACTCCATCAATTAAAGATTATATTATTAGATTTCATATAGAGCCTTCAGAGATAATTGAAAAAATTGAAAAAGCTTTTGGAAGAGGTTTTATTTCTGATTCACCAGTATCGAGATTTACCGGTAATGGTAAAAAGATATTATGGGTTGAAGATGATAAATTACTAAGTACCATTCTTTCAAAAAAAATACAGCAGTCAAATTTTATTTTACTGAAAGCTATTAGTGGTGAGGAAGTATTCAAATTTTTAGAAACAGAGATTCCGGATGTTATTATTCTAGATATTCTTTTACCAGAAATGAATGGTTTTGATATTTTGCAAAAAATAAAAATGATTGGAAAATTTAAAAATATTCCAGTTATTATGCTTTCAAATTTGAGTAAACAAAGTGATATTGATAAAGCGAAACTACTTGGTGCGAACAAGTTCATTGTAAAAGCTGCGGTTTCATTAGATGAAATAATGAAAGAAATTGACATTTTGATTAATGCTAAATAACTAAATAAGCCGTATCTATTTACCAAATGTGTATATACTGATATAGTTATTTGTCATGATAAAGAAGAAGCAAATAACAGAATACGAAGATGAAAAAATCATTGTAAAGGGGGCTAGGACTCACAATTTAAAGAATATTACTGTTGAAATGCCTCGTAATAAGATGATAGCAATAACAGGACTTTCTGGTTCTGGTAAGTCTTCACTTGCTTTTGATACTATTTTTGCTGAAGGGCAAAGACGCTATGTTGAATCACTTTCTTCATATGCGCGTCAATTTTTAAAACAAATGCAAAAACCAGATGTTGATGAAATTATCGGACTTTCACCAGCTATTTCTATTGATCAAAAATCTCGATCAAATAATCCAAGATCTACTGTTGCAACAATTACAGAAATTTATGATTATCTCCGCATTTTATATGCTCGTGTGGGAAAGCCACATTGTTTGATTTGTAATAGAGAAATTCATAGAATTACAAAAGAAGAAATTCTAGAAACAATAATTAAACAAGTTACGAATCACAATAAACAGATTGGATATAAAAATAAAAAAATAATGGGCGTTGAAATTGGTGAGGGTAAGGTAAAAATCTTCGCCCCCATTGTTGTTGGTAGAAAAGGTGAATATTATCAATTGCTGTATGATCTATTGGGTAAGGGATATGATAAGGTAAAAGTTGATGGGAAATTGATGCGACTCCGTGAACAGATTATTCTTGATAAAAATAAGAAACACAATATAGATGTACTTGTTGATGAAATTTTCTTAAGTGAATTTAAAAAATCGCCTACGGGTGATAATGCTCGGGAACGTCTTTCTGAGGCTTTAGAAAAAGCAATTGAAGAAGCTCAAGGATTAATTAAAATAGAATTTATAAATGGCGATATCACTGAAGAAAAATTGATGTCAGTAAAATTTATGTGTCCATATGATGGATTTTCATATCCAGAGATTGAACCTCGTCTTTTTTCATTTAATTCACCTTATGGAGCTTGTGCTTTATGTAATGGTCTTGGTACAAAAGAATTTTTTAGTAATGAAAATTGTCCAGATTGTAATGGTGCTAGATTAAGAAAAGAGGCCCTATTCGTTAAAATAAACAATAAAAATATAGTTGAAACAACATCTATGTCGATAGAGCAAGTTAAAGCTTTTTTTGAAAAAATAGAATTAACAGAAACGGAAAAAGAAATTGCAAAAATAATTTTGAAAGAAATTGAATCACGCCTTCAGTTTATGGTGAATGTTGGTATTGAATATCTTACATTAGATCGTAGAGCTCATACACTTTCTGGTGGAGAAGCACAGCGTATTCGACTAGCCTCTCAGCTTGGTTCTGGGCTTGTGGGAGCACTTTATGTTCTTGATGAACCTACAATTGGTCTTCATCAGCGTGATAATGATCGTTTGATAAAAACACTTACAAGTCTTAGAGATTTGGGTAATACAATTATTGTTGTTGAACATGATGAAGATACAATGTTTTCATCTGATTATATTATTGATATTGGTCCAGGAGCTGGGGTTCATGGTGGAAATGTTGTAGTATCTGGTTATCTCGACGAACTTCTTACTGCAAAGAAAAATGATTCAAATTCTCTAACCCTTGCATATCTTCGTGGTGAAAAAAGAATAGAGATTCCAGAAAAAAGGCGTGAGCCAAAAGGTAAGATCTCTGTTAAAGGAGGAAATATTTTTAATATTAAAGATATGAATGCCGATATTTCTTTAGGATGTTTGAATGCCATTACTGGAGTTTCTGGTTCAGGAAAATCATCTTTCATGTATGAAATTTTGCATAAAAATTTACAAGCAAGATTGGAATTTAGACACAGAACTGCAAATATCTATAATTGTACTAGTTTCACCGGAAGTGAATATCTTGGAAGAACTATTCTGATCGATCAATCAGCTATTGGACGTACACCAAGATCAAATCCTGTAACATATACTGGATCATGGACTCATATTCGTGATTTATTCGCAGCTTCTTCTGAAGCTCGCGCTCATGGTTGGGGAGCTGGAAGATTCTCATTTAATGTAAAAGGTGGACGCTGTGAAGCTTGTCAAGGAAATGGTGAAATTGCTGTTGAAATGCATTTTCTTCCAACTGTTTATGTTCCTTGTGAAGTATGCAATGGAAAAAGATTTATGAAAGAAACTCTAGATATAAAATATAGAGGTAAAAATGTTTATGATATTTTACAAATGACAGTTGAAGAGGGATTAAAATTTTTTGAAGATATACCAGCTGTTTGTGATAGATTGTCTACTTTACAAGAGGTTGGACTTGGATATTTACAATTAGGTCAATCAGCCACAACACTTTCTGGTGGAGAAGCACAGCGTGTAAAAATTTCGTCTGAACTTTATAGAGCTCATTTACAAAAGACTATTTATTTACTTGATGAACCAACTGTGGGACTTCACTACGAAGATGTTAAAAAACTTATTGAAATTTTACAAAGATTAGTTGATAAGGGAAATACTGTAGTTGTGATTGAACATAATTTAGATCTAATTAAATCTGCTGATTATATTATTGATATTGGTCCAGATGGAGGAAGTCGTGGTGGGAAAATAATTGCAAGGGGAACTCCAGAAGATATTGCAAGAAATGAAAAATCATACACAGGGCAGTATTTAAAGAAAGTCTTAAAAAGATAGAAATAATTAAATTTAATTAAATGGTATAATATTCTTATTATGATTATAGAAATGCCTCAAGAAAATTTTTCTCCAGAATATAAATCTGAGAGAGAAAAATTAGAAGAATTAAAAGATATTTTATATAAAAAAGCTGAAAATATTGGCTTCATTATTGCTCATGAAAAGATTGTTCAATTTATTAAAAAAATAGAAAATGAATATAAAGAAAATGAAAATGTTGAAGAAAAAAATATAAAACACGAGCTAGGTCGTCCAAAGTTGAATCATATGAAGTTATATCATTTGATTATTGGCTCAACTATTAATGATAAAATAGAAAGGGAATTTGATACTCCAACTGGTGAAATAGAGAAATTTATTAGAGAAGAATTATAATAAAAAAATCACCCGCGCTCTGCAAGAAGCGCGGGGATGTAATTGGAGAGATTATCTATCCTCTCTTATAAACTTAACTATGTGATTAAAGGCTACATCCCGTACTCCTTCTTGGAGTGGGACCATATGGCAAGCTCCTTCGAGTTCTACATATTGTAAGCCGTGTTTTTTGGCAATCTGACGCTGAATCTTTGAGGGAGTAATTTGATCTTGATCAGCACCAATAATCAGACCATTTGGCTGTAATCCCTTTTTGATTTTTATACCTTTCAATATATCACCAGCAGATTTACCAGAAATGTAACCAAATTGACTAAACATTTCTTCTTGGTCGATCTGATTTAAACAATTGCCCATAAGATCAAGAATATCTTTATCGTTGAGCCTAAATGCAAACTGTCTTTGTATCGAAATCAGATATTTGGGATTAGTTAGCATTCTAATCATTACCTTCCCAGATAAAAGCATTCCTGCTTCTTGGGCACTAGTTACAGAAACGGTTTTAATGACTCGTGAGTCACGTTCTGCAACCAGTCTTGATATTAGCGCACCTTGCGAATGTCCAATCAAGTAGGTCGGTCCGATTTCATCCAACATAAGTTGAACATCCGATACATAGTCTTCAATGCCTGTTTTTCCCAAATCCCCATTTTTACAGGTAGATTGACCATGACCACGAAGGTCGATAGCACATACTGGGATTTTCATTTCCTCAGCCCATGCAAACCAATATTTGAATATTGTCGAAGAGCAGCCCATTCCATGGACGAATCCCCAAATATGATTGTTATTGTTTTTAAGAGCATATGAATTCTTGTGAAGACATATACCATTTGATAAAATGGTTTTTCTAAAGTTAAAGTCAGTCATAGACTGCCTCCTCTCATTGATATAGTAGTTTTTAGGCCACTGGGTTATTATTAATCTAATTTAAATATTGCCACATTTTTATAATAAAATCAAGTGCATATAAATTAGCTAAAAAGGTCATATTTCTGCTATTATTTAACAAATGAATGAAAAGTTTTTAAAACCCTATAATCCTATAGATACCGAGGATTCAATATATAAATTATGGCTAGATAGTGGATATTTTAATCCAGATAAATTACCCGAAAGACATAAAGAATCTTATTCTATTGTTTTGCCGCCACCAAATGTTACAGGAACACTTCATATGGGTCATGCAGCTATGCTTGCAATTGAGGATATTCTTATTCGATATAAAAGAATGCGAGGATACAAAACTCTTTGGATACCAGGAACAGATCATGCTGCTATTGCTACTCAATCAAAAGTTGAAAAAATAATTGAAAAGCAAGAAGGTAAAAAGCGTCACGATCTTGGACGTGAAGAATTTTTAAAGAGAGTAAATATCTTTGCACAAGAAAGTCATGATACTATTGTTAATCAAATTAAAAAAATGGGAGCTTCAATCGATTGGTCTCGTGAAGCATTTACTCTAGATGAAAAAAGATCCTTGGCTGTAAAAACAGCTTTTAAAACTATGTATGATATGGGTTTGATATACAGAGGTCATAGAATAATAAATTGGGATCCAAAAGGTCAAACTACTATTTCAGATGATGAAATTGTTTATGAAGAAAGAAAAACAAAAATTTATACTTTCAAATATTCAAAGGATTTTCCGATTTCAATCGCCACCACTCGTCCAGAAACTAAAGTTGGTGATACAGCAGTAGCTGTTCATCCAGAAGATATTCGGTATAAGAAATTTATCGGTAAGACTTTTGAAATAGATTTTGCTGGTGCAAAGTTATCAATACAGATAGTTGGAGATATGGCTGTAGATCCAGAATATGGAACAGGTGCTGTTGGAGTAACTCCTGCACATAGTTCTGTCGATTCAGAAATTGCAGGACGACATAGTTTACCTACAATTCAAGTTATAAATGAATTTGCAAAAATGATGTCGAATACAGGCATTGTTGAAGGATTAAAAGTTCTTGAAGCAAGAGAAAAAATAGTTTCTTGGCTAAAAGAAAATAATCTATTAGAAAAAGAGGAAGAATATTTACAAAATATCTCTACAGCAGAAAGAACTGGTGCTGTTATTGAACCTTTACCAAAACTTCAATGGTTTATTGCTGTAAATAAAAAGTTCAAGAAAAATGGCAAAGAAAGAACATTAAAGGAGTTGATGTTGGAGGCAGTACAAAGTAAAGAAATAAAAATCTTGCCCGATCAATTTGAAAAGGTTTATTTTAATTGGATAACTAATCTTCGTGATTGGTGTATTTCAAGACAAATTTGGTATGGTCACAGGATTCCAGTTTGGTATAAAAATGATGAAATTTATGTCGGTGTAGAGGATCCATCAGGTTCAGATTGGAAACAAGATGAAGACACACTAGATACTTGGTTTTCATCGGGATTATGGACATTTTCTACACTTGGATGGCCAGAAGAGACTATCGACCTTGCCACATTCCATCCAACATCAGTTCTAGAGACTGGTTATGATATTTTATTTTTTTGGGTAGCTCGTATGATTCTTATGACGGGTTGTTTGCTTGATACTATTCCATTTAAAACTGTATATCTTCATGGACTTGTTCGTACTGCAAAAGGTGAGAAAATGTCTAAGTCAAAACCAGAAACAAATATCGATCCATTGGATATGATTGCAAAATATGGCGCTGATGCAACACGATTATCATTAATTGTCGGAAATGGAATGGGAAATGATTTAAAACTTTCAGAAGATAAAGTTAAGGGCTATAAACATTTTTCGAATAAATTATGGAATATAACTAGATATATTCTAAATTCTACTGAAGGTGAAATTCTTGATGAAAATACAGAAATTTCAAAGGAATTAAAAGACTTACTTGTAGATATTACTAGCGATATGGAAAATTATCGTTTGTATTTAGCGGCTGAAAAACTTTATCATTATACTTGGCATGAATTCGCAGATAAAATAATTGAAAATAGTAAAAAAGTATTAGCAGAGGGAAGTGATGAAGAAAAGAAAAAGCAGAAGCAGTTTTTATTGAAAACATTGACGACACTTTTACGAGCTTTACATCCTTTTATTCCATATGTTACAGAAGAAATTTGGAAAGATATGCCGATTAAGGATAAGAAATTATTAATAATTGAGGAGTGGGCGATTAAATAATAAAAACTCCATGATTATCAACGGAAATCTTTCAACTTGGTCTAGTTTTATATAAATCAAACTCTATTTGATAGCGATCTTGTCCTACTGTAACAAGGTTTTTTATTTATTACTAAAATTATTATTAACTATTTAATCTATTTCAATGCAAAAATTTCAACGTTATCACGAATCTATCAGTTATCTAGAAGGTCTTTCAAATTTACCAATTGAGGCTAATTATATGCTTAAAAGTAATAATCCTGATCTATACCTTAAGAGAATGAGGTACTTTTTAAATCTTATTGGTAATCCTGATAAAAATTTAAAGTTCATACATATTACAGGTACAGCTGGAAAGGGTACTGTTACAAATATGATACATGAAGTCATATTCAATTCAGGAAAAAAAGTTGGATCATTTACATCACCTTTTGTTACTACATCTATAGAAAAAATTAAGGTTCAAGATAAATATATATCACCAGATGAATTTGCTATTATAGTCGATTATTTGAAACCCTACATTGATAAAGCATATTTAAATTGTCCATACGGTCGGCCTTCATATTTTGAATTATTTTTTGCAATTGCATTAATTTATTTTAAAAAAGAAAAATGTGATTTCATTGTGCTGGAAGTTGGTCTAGGTGGAAGATATGATGCAACAAATGTAATCAGAAAGCCAATTATTACAGCAATTACAAATATAGATTATGATCATACTGAAATTCTTGGAAAAACTCTTAAAAAAATAGCATATGATAAAGCAGGTATAATAAAAACTGGATCAAGATTTTTTACTTGTGAAAATAGAAAACATATTATTAATTTGTTTAAAGATATCTGTAAAAATAAAAAAGTTAAATTTAATAAAATCAAAAAACAAGAAGATTATTTAATGGATAATATCGCACTAGTTGAGGCGATTTGTAGAGAACTTGAAATAGAATCTGATTATATTAAAAATGGTATAGATAAAGCAAAATTACAATGTAGATTTGAAATTATGCAGGATAAGCCACTAATTGTAATTGATGGTGCTCATAATCGAGCAAAAATTAAAAGTACCATTAATAATTTAAAAAAATTGAAATTTGATAAATTACATTTAATAATTGGTGTTGCTGAAAATAAAGACAGCGATTCAATTTTTAAACAAATTATCCCTTTTGCAGATAGTATCATTCTAACTAGATTTCAAATCAAAGACAGAAAGTGTGCACATCCAAAAAGACTTTTGAATCTTTCAAAAAAATATTTAAAAAGTAAATCCAAGGTAAAAATTTTCTTAGACTCAGAACAGGCATTTGTGTCAGGATTTAAAATGGCCAATAAAAATGATTTAATTCTTATTACAGGATCATTTTTTCTGGCAGGAGAGATTAGAGAGAAATGGATTACAGAAAACTGGGTGTTAGAGAATAGAAGAAGTTTCAAATCTGAGATATAATATAATTAAATAATATGCTTTCAAAATATACAAAATTATTGCTTCAAAAATTTGGTTCGTTCAATGTTTGGAGGTACTTGACCAATTTTTGGACATTTATATTTTTTACTGCTATTTTATATGATTTTTATAATGATAATGTGCTAGTTCACTCTGATATAATGATTGCTATTGCAGCTATTTATGCGGCTGCTCTGGCTATTTATAGTGCAGAAAAGGAATTCAGACGATGGCATCATATGCATGAAAACTCAATGCATCCGGGTGAAATGTATGCTATTGTTTGGACGGTATTGGTGGTACTGCTTATTTTGGGAGATACATTTTACAATATGAATTATCATATACCAGCAGAAATAAGTGCTTCATATATAGCAGTAATCAGTATCTTGGCTATTACCAGAGAGTCCAAGAATTTTTATAAGAGAAAGAACAAAAAATAAATGAATCGGATATCACAATTTCTAGTTTTTCCAATCGTCTGGTTTTTTTCTACCTTCTTTTTTCGTGTAGAATTTATAAATGAAGAGGGTCTCGCTAAGGCAATCGGAAAGCCTATGATAATAATTGCAAATCATATTTCATTTTATGATAGTTTTTTATTGAGATTAAATAAACACTGGACTAGTTTATCTGTATTTTTTATGGGGGTTGTTAATTTCAATGCTTGGCAAATGAGATTTTTATATAGAATAGGTTTAATTAAACTAGTGTATACATTTTTTGGAGTTTTTGTTGTTAAACCTGGTTTGGGTATTGATAAAAATTTGGGAATTCCAAAGAAATTACTTCTAAAAAATAATCAAGTTTTCATTTTCCCAGAAGGAAGTGTGAATAAATCTGGCATGCTTCTTCAATTTAAAAAGGGTACAGCAACTCTTTCTATCGCTTCTGGAGTAGGTATTTTGCCAATTGCTTTTAAAAATATTTATGAATTAGGTAAAAAGAAAAGAATAGTTATTAATATAGGAGATATTATTACTTTGTCAAAAGAAACAGATTCTATTGAGGCAACTAGATTTATTCAAAATAAATTTATCGAATTACTTAAGTAGAAAATATATTAGTATGAATCCCAAAATAACTACTCCAAGCAATATCATTGTAGGTTTTGTAGATTTTGAATAAATCTGTAATTCAGCTTCTCTGTCAGTACTTGGAGTTTTTAATGCAGGAATTATTTCATCCATTAATAATCCCCAACCAAATGCAGCCAGAAAGATAATATAAATATTTTTATCTCCAAAAATAAAATAAATACTTGAAATAAAAATCCAAAGTAATCCCCAATGCCCATGATGAATTTGAAGACCAGACTTATCTCTAATATTACTTATTTTTTCAAAATGATTTCTTTTATAATAAAAATGAATTCGTTGATATGCACTCGGTGTTATGAAAATAAGAATAAAGGCGATTAATTGTGTTAGTGTCATGAATTGATTATACTATATAACTAAATGAAAGAAAGTAATAAAACAAGCAGTCATAAGGGTTTTGAATATCCGAAGGTAACAACTTGGGATGTTTTTAAGGAGTATTTAAAGGCAGCAAAAAGATATTGGGTATCCGGAGTTATTGTTTTTGTAGGTATATCATTAGGGACAATAATGCAAAGTGTACTAGTTCCTACTTTTTATAAAAAGTTCTTTGATACACTACAATATTCAACAGGTACTCATGATGATGTAATCTTATTATTAAATATTATTATATCGATTGCAATTCTTAATTTTATTGGATGGATAGGGAACAGATCTTCTAGTTTTGCAATGGTTAAATTTGAAATTAACGTAATGAGAGATATTAGACAAAACGCCTATGATTATTTACTAGACCATTCTCATAATTTTTTTTCTAATAATTTTACTGGTTCACTGGTACAGAAAATTAATAGATTTACTCGTGCATTTGAGAGATTATCTGATCGTTTTTTCATGGACATAGTTCCTCTATCTATTAAAATAGTTGGAGCTAGTATTGTTTTGAGTGTAATTGATAAGAAAATAGCCGTCGGTATTTTTATTTGGGTTATTACTTTTTTAATAATTTCATTTATTTTTAATAAAATTAAATTAAAGTACGATGTGTTGGGTGCCGCCATAGACTCAAAGGCATCTGCGGCTCTCTCAGATTCAATTTCTAACCATAATATTGTAGAACTTTTTAATGCAAAGAATATTGAATCAAAAAGATTTCGTATTATTAATACAGAATTTGCAAATATGTTTTCAAAAATATGGAATATCGGTTCTGTAATTGATGCGATTCAATCATTTCTAAACCTTGTTGTTGAATTTTTTATTTTCTATTACGCAATAAAATATTGGGAATTTGGTCTTATAACTATTGGTACTTTCGCGTTAGCACAAGCATACATCCTTCAGATTGGTGGAAGTCTTTGGGGATTTGGCAGAATTGTGCGTGATTATTATGAAGCAACTGCCGACGCCAAAGAAATGGTAGAAATTCTTCATTTGCCTCATGAAATTCAGGACGCTAATAATGCAAAAGATTTAATTGTAGATAATGGCGAAATTGAATTTAAAAATATTACTTTTGCTTTTGGTAAAGAAGAAGAAAGAAATAAAACAGTATTTAATAATTTAAATATTTCTATTAAAGCCGGTGAGAAAGTTGCTCTTATTGGTTCTTCTGGTGCTGGTAAATCTACTTTGGTTAAATTACTTTTAAGACTTCATGATATTAAAAATGGTGAAATACTTGTTGATGGTCAAAATATAAAAAATGTAACACAGAAAAGTCTTAGAGAAAATATTAGTCTAGTTCCTCAAGATCCTGCACTTTTCCATAGAACACTTATGGAAAATATTCGTTATGGAAAGAGAGACGCCACAGATGAACAGGTAATTGAAGCTGCAAAATTAGCCCACTGCGATATTTTTATTAAAGAATTTCCACTACAGTATGAAACTTTTGTGGGCGAAAGAGGAATTAAACTTTCTGGAGGAGAAAGACAGAGAGTGGCAATTGCTCGAGCTTTATTAAAAAATGCACCAATTCTAATACTTGATGAAGCGACATCAAGTTTAGATTCACATTCAGAATCACTTATTCAAGATGCCTTAAATACTTTGATGAAAGGTAAAACTACTTTGATTATCGCACATAGACTTTCAACAATTCGAAAAATGGATAGAATAATTGTACTTGGTAAAAATGGAGTAATAGAAGATGGAAGCCATAATGATTTAATTAAAAAGGCAGATGGAATGTATGCAAAGTTGTGGAATTTACAAGCTGGAGGTTTTGCGGAGAAGAGTATAGAGGAGATGTTGGAGGGGTAGGAAAAATATTTTAGTCTATTAAATCCTTAGTAAAATCTACTGGTATTTTAATTGTTACACTTGCTCCCATATTTTCTCCTTCAGAATATATTTCTATATCACCATGATGTGCTTTTAAAATAGCTTTTGATACAGAAAGTCCAATACCCATTCCTTTGGGATTCATAGACTTTGCATTTTTACTTCTAAAAAATAATCTTTCAAATAGATTGTTTTTATCCTCGGAAATTATACCTATTCCAGTATTTTTTATTGTCATTGTAAAATTATCTTCTATTACTTCAGTCTTTATTACTATTAAGCCATTTTTTACATTGTATTTTATGGCATTTTCGATAATAATAAGTAAAACTTCACGAATTTTATTAATATCTATTTTTAATATAGGCCAACTCTCGGTATTTTTTGGATAATCTATTGAAAGATTATTGGTATGAATATCTATCTTTAATTCTAATAAAATATCTTCGATAGATTGTTTCAAATTGTCTGAAGATAATTTTAATATTTGAGAGCCAACTTTTAATGTTGTAATATTTAAAAAATCATCGACAATTCTTGTCAAATGTTTAATCGCAACTCCAGTATTATTTAAGGCTCTCCTTGTATTTTTACTAATTTTTCCATAAGCACCAGAAAGTATATTTTCTAATTCAGAACGAATACTTGAAACTGGAGTGCGTAAATTGTGTTGAGTTATCATAATAAATTGATCTTTTGTTTCATTAAGTTTTGCTAGATCTCTCCTAGCTTTACTCTCTAATTCGTAAGCCAGCTTAACTTCTTCAGTTTGCTCAGCGACTTTTTGAGAGAGGGTGGAGTTGAGGAGTTTGAGAGCCTCTCTTTGTCTAACTTCTCTTAGTGATACTTTTATTAAATAAAAAGCTAAAATTATAAAAATAATAAAAGTGACTATGCGAACCCATAAACCATCAGAAACATCAGTAAAAATATTAATAAAAAAAATAATCATCATTCCTATTGCCAACACCTCAGTCATAATTGCCCGTACATCCATTTGATGATATTTAATTATTGAATAAGCAACGATGAAGACCCAGATAAAACTTGTAATTGGTCCGATCCAATTATATTGATATTCACCAAATGATGGTAATAATATATTTGCCATTGTTGGTGGAATTATTCCTAAAAATAATGCCCAAAACATATTTTTGAGATTAGATCTAAGTTCACCCGTTTCTGACTTGTATGTTTTATATAATTTATTTAGGGCAAAAATCCATAGTGAGTAAAATGATATATCAAATAGTAGGTGTAACTTACCAAAACTCCACGCCCAACGACCAATTCCTCCTATTGAATAGACATTTGAAACTAGAATTTTTGTGAAAAAATATAAGTATATAAAGCATATCAAAATTAAGATTGATATTATAATAGATTTTTTTGTTGGTTTTTTATCATATGGATATATATGTGAAAAATGATAAAATCCAATTGCTATCATTATTCCTAATACATATTGAAACCTGATTAGGCAAAACGCCAATTCTTTGTCTAAAAATGTAATAAAAAATCCTTGTGACAAAACCCAAACCGCTGTTAAAAAGGTTATGAAAGAAAAAGTCTTTGATGATAGGTTTTTGCTACCAATGATTATTATTACGTCTAAACTTATTATGAATATGCTTGTAACCCATATAATTATTGAATATATTGATGTATGCATTTAATGAAATACTAACATATCAATAGTTACCAATAAACATTAGATAGTAGATAAAATATCTCGGAAAAGTATGTTATAATATTAATTATTAAATAGCTTAATATAAATTATTTTATGAATATAAAATCATCAAAAATCCTCGTGGGAGTTACTGGCGGGATAGCTGTTTATAAGACATGTTCACTTATCACCACCCTTTTAAAAGAGGGTGCTGACATTGAGGTAATAATGACAGAATCTGCCACAAAATTTGTATCACCTCTTACCTTTCAATCCTTATTGAATAAACCAATTCACGTCAATCTGTGGAATTCTGGTAATGGCGATGGTATTAATCACATAAATCTCGCTCACTGGCCTGATTTATTAATTTTAGTACCAGCCACAGCAAATACAATATCGAAGATTTCTCTGGGTATCGCTGATAATTTATTAACAACGGTTTTACTAGCTTTGTTACCAGAAACCCCAGTTCTTATCGCTCCAGCAATGAATACTAATATGTGGAATAATTCTATTTTTAAAAGCAATTTAGAAAAATTAAAATCACTTAAAAAGTTTATAATACTTGAGCCAAGAAGTGGTGTGTTGGCTTGTCGCGATGAGGGTGTGGGCAAGATTCCATCAAATGAATCTATAATAGAAGCCATCAGATTAATCAAATGAAAGAAATTGATTTAAATGGATACAATATACTGGTTACGGCTGGATCTACTTGGGTTCCAATAGATTCAGTTCGCGTGATAACTAATATTTTCAAGGGTAAAATTGGTGTTACTATAGCTGAGACAGCAGCTAAAGCTGGCGCAAAAGTTACGTTACTTCTTGGTCCGTCTTTTGATCAGTCATTAATTAAATTACCATTTAATCTTGAAGTCATAAGATTCAAATTTTTTAATGATTTAGACAAATTAATGTCAAAATATTTGTCTGAAAATAAATTTGATGCTGTGATTCATTCAGCGGCGGTGTCTGATTTTCAATTATTAAATTTCAATGAAGGTAAAATAAAATCTGATATTAACGAGCTTATATTAAAACTTGTTCCAACTAAGAAGCTAGTAGACGACATAAAAAAGATTTGTCCAAATATTTTTTTAGTTAAATTTAAATTAGAATTCGGAATTGATGAAAGGGAACTTAATTTGGTTGCTTTTAATAGTTTGAAACAATCTAACGCAGATCTTATTGTGGCAAATATATACAATCCAAATTTTACTGATCACGAGGCTTATGTTATTGATAATGTTGGAAAAAGTACCAAAATTATTGGTAGAGAAGCTATTTCTAAAGAAATTTTAAAACAAATATATGATAGAACATAATATTGATGAATTTCTCAAAGAGACCGTTTTCTGTAATTTTAATGATAAAAATATATCGAGAATTGCAGAAAGCTTTAAGGAAAAAAATAGTAACCAGATAGAATTAGCAAGGGATATATTTTATTTTGTTAGAGATTCAACTAAATATAAATTAGGTAATTGGACAAAAAAAGCTTCAGACACTCTTATTGAAAAGGGCGGTACTTGTACAAATAACACAAATTTGCTTGTTGCTCTTTTTAGATCTGTAAAAATTCCAGCTGGATATGGGGTAATGGATGTTGTAGGTCCAAGTTATTTTGGTCCGATAGTTTTACCACATTTTACCAATCACGTTTCAAAAAGAACTAAACATATTTATTGTTTCGTTTATCTAAATAATAAGTGGTTAAAATGTGATCCATCAGATGATGAGCCTCTTTCTATAAATACATCTCATTTAAATCCACAGAGTAAGTTGGTTGAATGGAATGGTCTAAGTCATGCCATGTTAAATTTAAATCCAAGTCACATAATTAGTGATCGTGGCCCTATTGCTGACATAGATAGTATAATAGGTAAAAAAATGCGCCATAGAAGAAAGATCCCTGTTTATTTTGCAAACATTTATTTAGATTTTCTTAGAGAAGAGGGTAAGGAAATTAAAAAAATAGAAGAGTTGGGTGGTTATTTTAACAAATGGCTACTTAGAAAAAATGTAATCTTATATGTTACATACAAGACTTTTTTCTCAATTGATTATATAATTAGGTCAAAGTTTTTATTAAAGGATTTGGAGCAAATCACTGAAATAAATTAAATATATGTTTGATATTTATCAATCCTCCGTAATAATTACAGCAATCTTTTTTACAGGATTTGGAGCTTTTGCTTTTTGGAATGATCGCAAAGACATAAGTGTTCGTTTGTTCGCCCTATTATCATTAGCTTTCGCTACATGGAGTTATTCTTGGTTTGCATTGCTTAATATTTCTGGAGATCAGACTACTGCTTTGTTTTTTGCACGTCTATTGAATTTGGGGGCAACTTTTATACCAATATTTTTTCTTCATTGGGTGCTCGTTACTTTAGAAAGACAGATTAGATTACGTATTTTAATTTATTCTGGATATTTTATTACAATCGCTTTTGCTCTTTTTAGTTTTACTGATTTTTATGTTCCCGCAGTTAGAAGTATATCAATATTTCCATATTGGCCAGTTGCTGGGCCACTTTATATTTTATTTATTATAATCGGATATTTGGGTATATTTTTATCTGGCTTGATTTTTTTAATTCATGGATACATCAATGCTACTGAAGAAAAACGTAATAAAATTATTTTCCTTTTTATTGGATCATCATTAGGTTTTATTGGTGGGGCAGCTAACTTTCCTTTAATGTTGGGTTACATAATACCGCAACCATACGATTTGATTAGTGTTTTTATGTTAATGGTAAGTCCATTTATGTTTAGTTACTCAGCAATAAGATATAGGCTATTTGATATAAAAAACGTTATCACAGAGTTATTTATTGGAGCGATAAATATCGTCTTTGTAATAAATGTTCTTCTTGCTAAAACTTACTATAATATTTTTATAAATTCTTTACTTTTGATTTTTTTGCTTGGTTTTACAGTCCTATTAATTAATATCCTTAAAAAAGAAAAACTTCAACGCGAAAAAATCGAAACTCTCGCCAATGAACTTAAAAAAGCCAACACCCACCTTCTCGAATTCGACAAACAAAAATCTGAATTTGTCTCTTTCGCCACTCACCAACTTCGCGCTCCTCTTACTGCAATGAAAGGTTACTCCTCTCTTATTCTGGAAGGGGATCTTGGTCCATTAAGTGATGGTGTTAGAGGTGCTATTACTCGTATTTCTGATTCATCAAAAACATTGACAAGTATTGTGGATGATTATTTGAATATTTCTAGAATTGAATTGGGTACTATGAAATACTCTTTTGATGTCATTGATTTTAAGGATTTAATCAATCATGTTATTGGGGAATTAAAACCAAATATAGATAAAAGTGGATTGAAGTTTTCATTTAAATGTAATCCAGCAGGGGTTAATGAAAGATTTATAATTCATGCTGATCCTGATAAGTTCAAGCAAGTTATTGCAAATTTGATTGATAATTCAATGAAATATACGCCCAAGGGATCTATTGATGTGTTTTTGTCAAAAGATATTATAAAAAGAAAAATTACTTTCTCAATAAATGATACTGGAGTAGGTATAGCACCAGAAGTTATGCCAAAGTTATTTATAAAATTTGTTAGAGCTGATAATGCTAATAGACAGAATATTTATGGAACTGGACTAGGATTATTTATTGCGAAGGATATTATCACATCACACAAAGGTAAAATCTGGGCAGAATCTGATGGAGATGGAAAGGGATCTACTTTTATTGTAGAGATGGATATGGAAGTTTAGTTTATAAAGTCCCCAGGTGCATTGCATCAGGGGACTTTACTCATCTTTTGGAGATGAACGATTTACTCGATTCCCAGTAAAGAATGTGTGGATTTTTGGATTACCACTACTGCTCGCTTGGATTTTTGTAGAATGTTCTCCTCTGAAAATGATTTGGATTAGATCAAGCCCCGTATCTATATCCATTTCTCCCTTCGCCACTGCCCTCATGATGTTGAACAGTGAATGTGATTCCTTACTAGTCATATTAGCTCCTTTGGTTAAGGGTTACTATTTACTAATATAACTATACTATATTTTTTAATATAAGGCAATACTTATTTTATCAATTCCTCAATCACAGCCTTAACATCTGCGCCATCTGCTTGGCCTTTTAATTCCTTCATTATTGCACCCATGAATTGTCCGACTTTTTTTATATCAGGTATACCTTCTTTTTTAATCTTTGCATTTACTATTTTTTTAATATCATCTTTACTCATTGTTTCTGGTAGAAATTTCTCAAGAATAATCAGTTCTGCATTTTCTTTTTTAACCAAATCCTTTCTTCCGCCTTTTTCAAATTGTTCAATAGAATCTTTATGTTGATTTACACTTCTTTTTATTAAAGTCAAAGCTGTTGCATCGTCCACAAAACTCACAGAAGATTTTTTAGCAATTAATTCATATGAAAAAAGGGAAATTAGACTTCTAAGAGTAGTTAGTCTTACTTCATCACCAGCCCGCAAGGCCTCCATGACTTGGCCTTTAATTAATTCATGTAATGTTATATTTTTATTTATCATAATAATGATATAATAGCATATATGAATACGCTTATCATTATCCTAGTTTTGGTAGTACTGTTCTTAATTGCAATAGTTATTATTCTTTTGCGTAAACCAAATAATGCTCAAAATAAGGATGATATCGGCCTGAAACTCATTTTAGAGCAAATAAATGAACTAAATCGTACAGTTGATACAAAAATTGGTGAGAGTGCAAAGCATATGAGTGATTCAATGAAAATTCAGCTTTCTGAATCCACAAAAATGATTCGCGAAGTTACAGCAGGTCTTACAAAGCTTGATGAGACCAATCGCCAAGTTGTTTCTTTTGCAGATCAATTACAAAATCTTCAAGATATTTTAAAAAATCCAAAACACCGTGGAATTCTTGGTGAATACTATCTTGAAACATTACTTCATAATGTTCTTGCTCCAAGTCAGTATAAAATGCAATATGCTTTTGCAAATGGTGAAATTGTCGATGCCGCAGTTTTCGTAAAAGATAAAATAATTCCAATTGATTCAAAATTCTCACTTGAAAATTACAATAAACTTGTTGAAGAAAGAAATCCTGCAGAAAAAGAAAAATTAGAAAAAGCTTTTGTGAATGATTTAAAACTTCGTATTCAAGAAACGGCAAAATATATTCGCCCAGCAGAGGGAACAATGGAATTTGCTTTCATGTTCATTCCTCACGAGGCTATTTATTATGATCTTTTGGTAAATAAGATTGGTGCGATCGCAGAAGAAACAGACAATCTTATTCAAAGGGCCGCAAATAAATACAAAGTTATTATAGTTTCTCCAACATCATTTTTGGCATATTTACAAACAGTTTTGCAGGGATTAAAGGCTTTGCAAATTGAAGAAACAGCTAAAGATATCATTAAAAGAGTAGACGATCTTGGAAATCATTTAAAAAAATATGAGGAATACCATAATAAACTAGGAACTTCACTTTCTACTGTAGTAAATCATTATAATAATTCAGGAAAGGAATTGAGGAAGGTGGACAAAGATATTCTAAGGATAACAGGCGAAACTCCAGGCATAGAAACGGGAATTATTGAACATCCAGAACAAGAGGACTTGTAAAATAAGCCTCTTGCATAATTATATTAATAGTGTAGTATAATATAACTATGAAAGAATTTGCAGTAATACAAACAGGAGGTAAACAATACAAGGTTTCTATGGGTGATGAAATCAAAATTGAGAAAATCCTTGGTGAACACAAAGAAGGCGATAAGATCGTTTTTGATAAAGTATTACTTGTAGATAATGGTTCAGATACTACTATCGGAACACCATTTATCGAAAAGGCAAAGGTATCAGCAACTATTACAAAGATTGGCAGATTGGCAAAGGTGAATGTTATAAAGTACAAACAAAAGAGTAAATATTTCAAGAAAAACGGTCATAAACAACCATATTTTCAGGTAAAGATTGACGCGCTAAAATAAATTTACCCCCTATTCTTCAGAGCATTCTTAATTGTATCTGAATCTGAATACTCCAACTCACTACCAGTTGAAAGACCACGCCCCAATAAAGATATTTTGATATTAAAGTCTAAATTTTTTATTACATTTTTTAGATATTCAATAGTATTTTCACCTTCAGCATTTACATTTAAAGATAGAATAATTTCAGTAGGCTTATTTTTATTAATTCTATCTTTTAATTCCTTTATATGCACTTTCTTCTCTGGTTCTTTATCTAGAATTGGAATTATTCCACCAAGAATAAAATAATAACCATTATAAGATTTACTCTTTTCAATTGCTTCAAAATCTACATCACGACTAACAATCATTAATTGTTCAGTATTTCGATTTTTATCAGAACAAATGTGGCATATCAACATATTATTGCTTTGAAAAAATCTAAAACATGAATTACATAATTTTATACTTTTTTTAATCTCTAAAATGAGTTTAGAAATTTCATCTAAATAGGAAACATTACGAGTCAAAAGAAAATAAACAAAGCGTTTTGCTTGGCGTGGACCTATACCAGGAAATTCTCGAAAATATTCAGTTAATTTTGAAATTGGATCCATATACTAGAATTCTGCCGCGCCAGTTCCGGGATTAAATTCACCAAAATCACTTTTATCAATACTCATAAATGTTGTCTTCTTATCATCAAAAAATAGTTCAGCTACACCAGTTGGGCCATTTCTATGCTTTTCAATCATAATTTTTGCAATATTTGGTCTAGCTGCAGATGTATCTTTATTATATTTATCTTCACGATGAATGAACATAACAACATCAGCATCTTGTTCAATAGAACCTGAATCTCGAAGGTCTGAAAGTCTTGGTTCTCCACCACGCTGTTCTACCGCACGAGAAAGCTGTGATAGTGCAAGTACTGGAACTTCAAGTTCACGAGCTAATTGTTTCAATGATCTAGAAATCTCAGTAACTTGCTGAACAATATTATCTGAATTGCGACTTTGGGTTGGAACCATTAATTGCAAATAGTCTACAACAATAAGTCCTAGACCTTTTTCACTTTTTAATCTTCTTGCAACTGCACGCATTTTTAAAATATTATTTGCTGGTTGATCATCTATATAAATAGGTGCTCGAGAAAGTCTGTCCATAGCATCTCTGATGGCTTTAAAATCATTTTCTACGGATAAATTGTGTCCCGTTCTAATCTTCCATGAATCAACCTGAGCTTCAGCTGCTAGCATACGATCTACAAGCTGTTGTGAACTCATTTCAAGAGAAAAAATACCTACTGGAACTTTATGATTTATTGCGGCCATTCTTGCAATATCAAGTGCAAGGGAAGTTTTACCCATAGAAGGTCTAGCAGCTAGAATGATAAGATCTGATTTTTGTAATCCAGCAAGCTTACTATCAAGAGCATGAAAACCAGTTGGAACTCCACGGAGTTCGTCTTTTGTTGTATGTAATTTATCAATTCTTTCCCAAGCCTCCATTAGTGTATCTTTTATTGCTACAAATTTATGTGTACCAGTAAAGTTCGTAACTTCGAATATTTTCTTCTCTGCTTTATCAAGAGTCTCTTCAATATCCATTTCCTCATCAAAACCAAGATTTCCCACAAACTCTGAAGCATTTATAAGATCACGCATTATGTGTTTTTTCTGAACAATTTCTGCATAATGCTTTGCATTTGTAGAAGAGGGAACTCCTTGAACAAGTTCAGTTAGATAAGGCATACCACCAGCTTGCTCTAGAATCTCCTTGTCTTTCATTCTTGCGGAAAGAGAGAGTAAATCTATAGGAGTATTTTTACCATGAAGTTCAACCATTGTTGCCCAAATCATTTTATGACGATCAGAATAAAAAGCAATTTCAGAAATAATATCTGAAACATCATGCATTACTTCAGGACGAATCATAATAGAGCCAAGCAAGGCTTTTTCAGCCTCCAAGCTTTGTGGTGGTATTCTTAAATCTTTAGTTTTAAAATATTTGGAAGTTGAGGACATGAATGTATTGTATCACTTGTTATCTTATTTTACTTTAATTACCCAACTTGGCAAAATAATAACTGAGTAAGAAGTTCATAAGCTGTGTATAAGGCGTAAAATTGATTAAAAATGCTATTGAGTTTTACTAATATTTATTGTCTAACTCAAATCTTTATTGTTTCTTTATTTCATCTTTAGAATTTCTTTATCTCGGTTTAGTAAAATATTAATATTATTAATTAATTATTAAATATGAATAAAAATAATATAATTATTTATCAAGGAAAGGATGGTAATGTTGAATTAAGGGCGGATATTAATGAAGATACAATTTGGGCAACACAAGCTCAGATTGCTCAGTTGTTTGAAGTGGATATTAGAACCATCAGTGAACATTTACAAAATACCTTTAAAACTGAAGAATTAGATCAAAATTCAGTTATCCGGAAATTCCGGAATACTGGTAAGGATGGGAAATCATATAAAACAAAATTTTATAATCTTGATGCCATTATTGCCGTTGGTTATCGTGTAAATTCAAAGAAAGCAACCCAATTTCGTATTTGGGCAACTGGCGTATTAAGGGAATATCTAAAAAATGGTTATGCTTTACAACATTATAAATTAAAGAAAAATCCAGAATCAATAGAAGAAATACAAGAAACTCTATCTCTGATTACTTCAAAAAAGTATAGTGGAAAAATAAAAGGAAAACTCACTTTAAAAATTAGTAAAAATATAAATATGGGAGAATAATTAGTAAATTCACCTAATTACTTCTTCTTAAATTCAAATCCCTTAGCCACATCTTTAATTTCGTAACCCCTATTTTCTATTTCAGCTCTTAAGGCATCTGCTTTTTCGAATTCCCTTGCTTTTCTAGCATCTTCTCGAGCTTCAGCAAGTACTGTAATTTCTGCTGGTATTTCATCTTTTTGAATATCAAGCACCGCATTAAGACCAAGACCAAAAACCTTATCAAAATCTAATAGCAAAGCTATTTTTTCTTTTGCCTCTACTGAATGATCTTTAATTAAATCCCAAGTTAGGGCAATTGCGCCTGGCATATCAAAATCATTGGTAATTCTAGTCTTAAATTCCTTTTTATAGTCAATTTTATCTGCGTGGGCGTGAATATGCTCATGTTCTACTTCCTGAAGGCGTACAAAGGTCTCAATTAGGCGAATAAATGCGATTTGAGCACTTTTTACCGCTTCTAGAGTAAAGTTTACAGGTGTTCTATAATGAGATGTTAAAAGCCAATATCTGAATGCAAGAGCGGATACGCCAGCTTCTTCTATGTCAATTAATTTTAGAAAATTACCTTTTGACTTTGCCATCTTGGCATCATTAATATTCATGAATGCACCATGAATCCAATAATTCACGAATGGTTTTTGGGTAGCTACTTCTGATTGTGCAATTTCATTTGTATGATGTGGAAAAATTAAATCTGAACCACCTGTATGAATGTCGATTGTTGGCCCAAGAGCCCAAGTGGCCATTGCAGAACATTCTATATGCCAACCAGGTCTTCCTTTTCCAAAAGCAGCTTCATAAACCACCTCGCCATCTTCTTCACTATAAAATTTCCAAAGCGCGAAGTCTCTAGGATTCTCTTTTTCATATTCATCATTAGAAATTCTTTCACGAACTTCATCATTTAGATTTATTTTTGCCAGTTTTCCATATTCTTTAAATAATCCAATACTAAAATAAATGCCATCTTTTGTATTGTAAGCAATTTCCTTTTCTAAAAGAACAGAAATCATTTCAATCATTTCTTTTATATGTTCAGTAGCACGAAGAAGCCTATTCGGTGTTAAAATATTCAATGAATGAATATTTGACAGAAAGATTGTCTCATAATGACGAGTTAATTTTTCAAGACTAATTTTCTCTATCTTACTTTTATTGATGGTTTTATCGTCTATATCAGTGATATTCATTACTTGATTTACATGATAATTTTCATATTCAAAAACACGACGAATAATATCGTACATTATCATTGTTCTAAGATTTCCAATATGAGCAGTATCATAAACAGTTGGTCCGCAATTATAAATACCAACAGAGCCTTCTTTCAAGGGTTTGAATTCTTCTTTTTGACCAGTTAGGGTATTGTAAATTTTTATAACCATCCTTTTTTCTTAAAGTAATAGAACATGCTTGCTGCAGCTATGACAACAATTCCTGCTAAAATTTCCCAATCATATGCATAACCAATAATAGGTGTATGACTTGTTGGTAACATAAATAGAGCTAAAAATAAATTTAGTGGAAAAGTAACAAAAGCTAAAATCGAGAATAATTTCATATTTTCATTTTGTTTTGTTGAAAGAAGTGAATCATTTGTATCTCGAATATCATTCAATAATTCACGATTAATTATTACAAGCTCATGTACAGCATTGTATTCAAGTCTTAAATCCTCAATAAAACTATCAAAACTTTTTCCAAAAAAATCAGCTGGTACGGCAGAGAATGATTCAAAAATTTCTCTATGAAGTCTTGATGTTTGTTTAAAATCTATGAGCTCTCTTGAAAGTTCAGACAATATCATAACCATCTTTTTTTCATGACCAAGAAAAACATTTTTCTCTACCTCATTTAATGCATCTTTTATATTTTCCAAATCCTCGGACATATAATTGTAGATTTTTTTCATCATATAATAAAAAATGATTCCAGCATGTTCTCCTAAACCATTTTTATCAAGAATAGAATTTGTTTCAAATACTTTTGCAAAGCTATGTAATGGTTCAATCACCTCATCTCTTGATGTAATAATAAAATTATTTCCAATAATAAAATCTACTTCTTTTTCTACTACAATATATTTATTATTTTTTTTTATTCTAATTGGTATATGAATAGCAAGAAAAATATAGTTTTTATAAACATCAATCTTGGTTTTTTTTGTTGGTGACAAAAGTTCCTCACCTACCAATGGATGTAATCCATGCTTTTTGATAATTTCTGAAACATCTGCTTGTGTTGGTGATTCTACATCTAACCAAGTAAGATTTCGATAAGTATATGTTTTAATCATTTATATAGTATAATTCATTATCATATGAATAATCAACAACAAAAGAAATTAGTCCCTTGGATCATTGCTTTGTCCACTTTAATAATCATTTTCTTTGCAGGAAGTTATATTGGAGAAAAGAACGGTCAAAAGCTAGCTTTAAAAAATATTATTGGAGGCAATACTCCAGTTACAGCAGATCAATTCGAACCATATTGGAAAGTGTGGAATATTATAAGTGAAAAATACGTAGCTGCTACAACTACTGATACCCAAGAGAGAATCTGGGGCTCTATTAAAGGATTAGCTAGTTCTCAGGGTGATCCATATACAGTATTTTTTTCTCCAGAAGAAAATAAAACTTTCAAAAGTGATATAGCCGGTAGTTTTCAGGGTGTTGGAATGGAAATTGGCATAAAAGAAGGAATTATAACTGTCATTGCTCCTATAAAAGGTGGCCCTGCAGATAAAGCTGGGGTAAAAACTGGTGATAAAATATTAAAGATTAATGATTTGGTCGCAAATGATCTTTCTGTTGAAAAAGCTGTAAAAATGATTCGCGGAGATCATGGAACTGTAGTTAAAATATTGTTTTTTCGTGAGGGTATAAGTCAGCCAATAGAGAAGTCTATAATTCGTGATGTTATAAATATTCCTACTTTAGAAACAGAAGTAAAATCTGATGTATTCATCATTAGACTTTTTAGTTTTACAGCACAATCACAAGATCTTTTTAGAAATGCATTAAGAGATTTCTTGGTGTCTGGAAAAAATAAATTAATAATTGATCTTAGAAATAATCCTGGGGGATATTTAGATTCAGCTTGGGATATTGCAAGTTGGTTTTTACCAGCAGGGAAGGTGATAGTCACAGAAGATTTTGGAGGAAAGGATATTGAAAATAAAGTCTATAGAAGTAAGGGTTACAATATTTTAAATAAAGTTTTTGGTTCAAATTATAAAATAGTAACACTTATTAACGGTGGTTCAGCTTCAGCTGCAGAAATTTTAGCTGGTGCATTACAGGAGCACGGAATTTCAAAACTTATTGGTACAAAAACTTTCGGTAAGGGCTCTGTTCAAGAATTAGTAGAGATTACTCCAGAAACTTCTTTGAAAATTACAATTGCAAGATGGTTAACACCAAAAGGACACAACCTTTCTCACGACGGTCTTAATCCTGATTTTGAAGTAAAAATTAGTCAAAAAGATTCAGATGCTAAAATCGATACTCAATTAGACAAAGCATTTGAAATTTTATCAAAATAGGGTAGTATACAATATATGAAAATTATATTATTGAAAGATGTTCCAAAAGTAGGAAAAAGATACGAAACAAAAGAAATCAGTGATGGTTATGCTTTAAATTTATTAATTCCAAAAGGTCTAGCTGTTATAGCTACTGGAGATGTTCTTAAGCGTATTGAACTTGAAAAGGCAAAGTATGATTCAGAAAAAAAGGTTCATCACGATCTTCTTATGAAAAACTTAGCAGAACTCGATGGTATTACTATTACAATGACAGAAAAGGCAAATGATAAAGGTCATCTATTTGCAGGAGTTCATAAAATAGAGATTATTCCATTAATTCAAGAACAAACAAGAATTCAAATCGATGCTGAACATATGGTTCTTGATAAACCCATCAAGGCTGTTGGTGTTCATTCAATAACAGTAAAAGTTGGAGAAAAGAGTATTAAATTCAATTTAGATATTAAAGCTGAATAAGTAATAGAAAAGGTACAAGAAAAAGACTTAGCTGATTTTTCAGAGACACAGAAATTTTTTACTAAAATTTCCTTATCCTCGGACCGACGTCCTGCTGGGTCTCCTCAAAATCACTAAGTCTTTTTCTATTTCTACTTAAACTACATGTACTGTCTTTACTCTCTTAAGAGTATTGTCGAAATGAATCTTTCTTTTTGTACCGAATTCTACTTTGCCATCCTTTAATGCGAATAGAGTATGATCCTTGCCCATTCCAATATTCTTTCCTGGAAATACATTTGTACCTCTTTGTCTTATAATAATTGACCCAGTCTTAACAGATTCTCCATGATTTACCTTAACTCCAAGGTATTTTGGATTAGAATCTCTACCGTTCTGCGTCGATCCACCTGATTTTTTGGTTGCCATAGTTCAAACAGTATAGCAAAAGATGGTTTAAATGCAAGGTCTATTTATTTTTAATGAGACCTCTTTATTTATATTTAAGGATATTATTATAAAACCCTTGTAAAATAAGGATATTTTGACTACTTTATCTTCTTTAATCTTGACATAAGTATTGAAAGGTGCTAGTATATGTATATCGATGAGGTGCGTAAGCGTCATGCTGAAACATCTCATTTTAAATTATATGATTGAACTTACAACAGGAATAATCTTTCTTCTATCATCAATATATGGAGCAAATGCTTCAAATTCTGATGCTGTAATTGTACAATCAAATACAGCTACTTCAACAGATAATCTTGCTACATCTACTGTAACAATTGATAGAAAAACCGTAGAAAAATATTTAAGAGAACATTATGCTGATACTCCCATCTTAATTGAAATCGCAAAATGTGAATCAACATTAATGCATTACAATAAGAGCGGAGGAATTGTGCGTGGTATTGTTGATAAAGCCGATATCGGAGTTATGCAAATTAATGAAAGATATCACTTAGAAACATCCTTAAAGCTTGGATACGATATACACTCAATAGAAGGTAATGTGGCTTATGCTAAATATCTTTATGAAAAATCTGGAGCTCAACCGTGGAGTGCATCAGAACCATGTTGGGGAAAGACACTGTCAAAGTCTAAGCAGGGTGAAATACTAGCAAGAAATTAATCTAAAACTAAACACATAAGGTGTTAACACGAAACTGACTAATTGTCAGTTTTTTGTTTTATTATTAGGTAATTATGATAAACTTTGATTATGAACAAATACATATTCATATGCCGACGGAATATCTTTAGAAGTCAGATTGCGTATGGACTATGCAATAAAATTGGTAAGGGTAATGTTATTGCTGAATCATATGGTACTCAAGTAGATAATGAAGGTTATTCAAATAAAAAAATCTCTCAATTTCCGGGAATGACAGAAACGATTGAACTTTTAAAGAAAAACCAAATAGATATATCAAATGAGGTATGCAAACAAGTCACTCCAGATAGCTTGATTGATGCTACAAAGATCATAGTTATGTCAGAAAGGGAATATATTCCAGAATGGTTGAATAAGTTTGATTTTGAATATTGGGATATAAATTATCCAGAAAATATTAATACAGATTACACAAAAAATTTAATCGATGCATTAGGAGTTAAAGTTATGAGACTTTTGCAGGTTAAGGACTAATCTAAAAGGTCATTATATACGCGTTAGGGTAGTGCGACTTGTGCCCTAGCGACCATGTCGCACAATAAACGTCTTATTTAGTGTATTCATCATAGAAACTATGTGCGCGGTGTTCATTAGCGACATTGGGCTTGACAGATTTGTTTCTTTACAATATACTATATTTTAGCTTAGTTCAACAATTCAACAACCAGGAGAATAAAATTATGAATCCATTTGGATTTCCATTACCACCGGCCCCCAACTCAATCTATGAGGAAAATCAGGGGATGAGTCGCATATACAATAAGCCCCTTGTTATTGTATCCATCCTTTGCGGTATTGGGATAGGCACTGTCATACTGTTGCTTGCCCTGGGTTTGATTAACAATTGAACCTTAACCACATTTTAAGAGCTCCAGGATTTGATCCTGGAGCTCTTTTTAATTTGAAAGAAATTGATACATATGATAGGATTAGTCGTAACAGACCTAAACGGCATCCTAAATGGGTGCCGTTTACTTTACTCAAACTTGCTATAAATTTTAGTATGTTTATAATTAGGGAGTTGATACTTTGACAAGAAAATAAATAGCCAGGAAATCGGGGTTTAACGGATTATGGTATTAAGATTGTAGTTGAGGCAGGGAATAGATTTTATAGGCGCTTTAGGGCGCTAACCCATTTACGACACCATGTCGCACAATATATCTTTTACACCAACCTATACCTAAGAGAATAAGTACCCTTTAGATACTGAAGTTTAATTGCTTGGTATAGATGGCAATGCTGGCGAGCTTGTTTGTGCATTCGTTGGCTCTCCATTTTTTATTTTTGTTAAATTATCAATTGCCGTTGTCCAAATCAATTTTATAAAAATTTCATTCCAAAGATATTTTGCTGGTTTTTCAAGATATTTATCCCATATATGAAAAACTATATCTTTTGCATATCCCAAATTACTTTGTGAGGTTGAAGAATTGACTACATTGCGCACATCAACACCTAAATATCCTAAAACAATAAGACCTAAAATTACAATTA
The DNA here is from genome assembly GCA_031384385.1 of Candidatus Tayloriibacteriota bacterium. GTDB lineage: Bacteria > Patescibacteriota > Minisyncoccia > Phycocordibacterales > PALSA-1337 > CAIOGI01. The sequence goes on from JANNAN010000013.1 coordinate 94,906, forward strand.
TTATCCATTTAATCATAGTAACTTTATTATAACACTAGCTATTATAAATAAGAAAGTGGATTAAGATAGGCTTTAGGATCAGCATATGGTATTAGTATCTTTGAACAGTATTTACTATTAGCATTTTTTGTAATATTAACTCCTTGTGTTGCATAAACTCCAAAATGTAGATGTGGACCAGTAGAAAGACCTGTGTTACCACTATAAGCGATTGTTTCTTTGGTTGAAACTAATTGACCTTCCGATACATTAATTAATGAAAGATGGGCATATAATGTTGATAGACCATTTAAATGCTTAATCATTATCCACTTGCCGTATGATTTACAACTTCCAATATCTGTATTTCCTGTAGCAATAACAGTTCCAATCATTGCAGCTTTGATTGGAGTACCAATTGAAGCTGCTAAATCTATACCACCATGAGTACCGCCAACATAAATTTGAGGATTTTTATTTGCAAAAGTAGTTTTACCAAAATATTGAGTAATTCTTATCTTATCTAGTGGATACATTAGTATTCCGCTACCAATACGCGGAATACTATCTGGATCAATAGCGATTTTTAGAGCATTTTCAAAATCGGCAACTTCCCTTTCAAATGCTTCTTTTTGGGCTTGCTTTGTTGCTAATAGTTCTTTATACCCTGCTTCAGTATTTTTTGTTTCAAGAAGAATATAATTTTTTTCTTTTACTGTATCAGCAATTATTCTTGTTTGATTTTTTAAATCATTTTGTAAAGTAACGAGTTCTGTCTTCTTTTTTTCAGTTTGTTTTTTATTATTTTCTAAATTTAATTTTAAATTTTTAAGATCTGCAATCTTGTTTTGCATATTTGCTTGTAGAGTATTTAATTCATCTGCACCATTCCACACATCTGATAATGATTTTTTACTTAGAATAGTTTCAATTTCAGATGCAGAATTCATTTGAGAAATATTATAGAGAGATTGAGATATAACTCTTTTATTATTAGTAATTCTCTCACTTTTATCACCAATTTGTAATGAAAGTCCTTTTATCTCTAAATTTTTCGATGAGATTTTTGCTTCTGTAATTTTTGTATCAGCTTCTAATTTTTTTTTTGAAATATCTAATGATTTTATAGTATTACTAAGTGAATCTTTTTCTTTTCCGATTACTTCGATTTGTTCTTGAAGTTTCTGAGATTCTATTATTAGTTTTTGAATAGCTAAATTTCTATCATCAATTTTGCTTTTCAATTCATCTATAGACTGTGCATTTGTAATATGAAAAATAGCAAAAAGTAAAATACAAAGTAAGGCTAACAATAAAAACAATTTATGCGTATCTATGGGCATAGCTCAGTCTTTTTAATGTTTCTTCTTTACCTAAAATTTCTGCAATAATAAATGGATCTGGAGATTTTTCTTTTCCTGATAGGGCATAGCGCATAGGCCAAAGAATATTACCCTTCCCTTTTTCTTCTGCTAAAGGCCAGACTGTAATTTTTATGGATTCTTTTGAAAAATCTTCAAGAATATTCAATTTTTCAATAATTAATTTTAAGTATTCTTTTGTATTTATCAAATCTTTTTCTTGTTTCCACTTTAATTCTTCTTTTGGATATTCAGGTAAATCATTGATAAAAGAAAGTTCTCCGACAAGTAAATCTGTAATTTCAGAATATTTATTGACCTTCTCTTTAATTAAGGGCAGAAGTTTTGATGAAATATTTTCTGGAATAAATTTTTGGGCAGATTTCACAAATTCTTCCATACTCATTTTTTCAATATATTTTTTATTGAACCAATCTAATTTTTCTACATTAAATACAGCACCGCCTTTTTGAACCTTATTTAAATCAAATGTCTTAACTAATTCATCTAATGAGAATATCTCTTGATCAGTTCCAGGATTCCAGCCTATTAAGGCAACGAAATTTAGTATGGCTTCAGGTAAATATCCCTTATTTCTATAATAAGTCAAAGATACAGTTTCCCCATGTTTTCTCTTTGAAAGTTTTGATCTATCTTCGGCCAAAACTAGAGGTAAATGGGCATATAATGGTCTTGGAGCACCAATTGCCTCTTGTATCAGTATTTGTCTAGGTGTATTAGAAAGATGCTCCTCAGCGCGTATAACATGAGTAATACCCATTTCAAAATCATCAATGACAACAGCTAAATGATATATCGGTTCATCGATACTTCGTGCAATTACAAAATCTCCCAGATCTGTAGTATCGACAATAACATCACCACGAATTAGATCATTGATAGTTACTTTTTTATTTGGATTTTTGAAACGAATTACCTCATCTCTTTGTCCTTCTTCAACAACTTTTTCTTTTGAAATATAAGCGTGGCCAGAATCAATAAGTTTTTTTATATAACTTTTGTGAATTTCAACTCTATCTGATTGTTTAACAAAAATATCGTGTTTAAGACCCAACCAAGCCAAATCATCTATCAATCCAATTGTCCATTCTTCTTTACTTCTTAATTTATCAGTATCCTCTATTCTTAATGCAAATTTTCCATTATTTTGACGAGCAAATAAAAAAGCAAACAGAGCAGTTCTTACTCCACCAATATGTAAAAAACCAGTTGGTGATGGCGCGAACCGTGTAATTACCTGTTTATTCATATTTTTCTATTATAACACAAAAGCCCCATTCGGGGCTCGTGTTCAGTTTTTTGTACTGAGACATATATTTTATTAATCACCCATATATTTTTTATTTATTTATTTAAATTAATAATTAACCCTTAACCTCTGTAACATTATTTGTTACTCTAAAAAGTTTCATTATAGTATTTCCCGTTGAATCCTTTAGAGGAAGATCCTTCGCAGCGTCAAATTTCTTATCACCATTGTCTGAATGAAGCATTGCATAGTAGATACCCCCTTCAATGGTATTTGATGTCAAAGTAATTTTTCCAGGATAAGTCCCTTTTTCAAAATATTGATAACCAATAATTGCACCCGGTGTTCCTGCATTATCTTTGTGAATAACTACGAATCCTGGCTGAGCTAATTGAACAGATGAAATATAAACAATATTTCCAGGGAATTGATCTGATACCATTACTCTGTTTATCTCTTTTGAAGCTTGAGTATTTTCAACTTTCATACTGTCTTCATTATTTGTTGTTGGTATTGATTTACTACTAAACATATAATATCCAAGAACAATAAGAGCAATGATAACAATAACTGTTACAATCCACTGCCAAGTTTTGATTCCATTTGATTCCATATATTTTTTATTTATATATTAATAATTCTTTTAATAAAACTGTTACTTATGTTGAAGTTATATTATATCACTCTGTCTATTCATGTGACAATGCCGTTTCGAGGATAACTTCTGCAATCTTACTAGCAGCATCATTATGGCTAAATTCCTTGGCTCCCTGACGCATCCTGTCCTTAATAGACTGAGTATTTATAATTCTGTCAATTTCTGAAATTAAAATATGTGAAGAGAGATTATGCTCTTCAATAACCGTACAAGCACCAACTCTGGCATATGAGAATGCATTTCCCTCCTGGTCGTGACTTATACTTTTTGGTAAAGGAATAATAATTGATGGTAATCCCCAAGTTGCAATTTCAAAAATTGTTGAGCCTGCTCTAGATATAACCAAATCACTAATTCCAGCAGACATTCTCATTGCTAAATCATTTAAATAGTCAAAAGAATGATATCTATACGAAAAAGGATTACTTTTTAATACAATTCCAGTTGTATTTTTTACTAAATCAAAATTATTCCTACCTGTTTGATGTAAGATTTGATATCTTGTAACTAATTCACCAATAGAATCTATGATGATATCATTTATACTTTGTGAACCTTGAGAACCTCCGAGAATCAGAATAACTGGAGTTTTTTCTTCAAGACCTAGAAATTCCGCAGCGCCATTTTTTAATGGTTCAACTATTTCTTTTCGAATCGGATTTCCTGTAAATGCAACTTTTTCGGTTTTAAAATGTGATCCTACTTCAGGATATGAAATCGCTATTTTTTGGGCAAATTTTGCGGCCCAAGCATTCACTCTACCAGGTGAGCTGTCTGATTCATGAATAATAACAGGAATTTTTAATATTTTCGCTGCCATTAGGGCTGGAAAACTGGCATATCCACCTTTTCCAAAAACTACATCTGGATAAATACTATATAATTTAAATATAGCAGATATAACACCAAATCCAGTTTTGAACATATCAAAAAAATTTAATATAGAAAAGTACCTCCTCATTTTACCTGCTGGAACTTTAATAAATTCAATTTCATTATCGAATAAAGCTCGAGGATTATATTTATTGGGAGCCATAAAATATAATTTTGGTGGAAGTATTTTTCTAATCTTAGCATGATCCTGTAATGCTTGTGCAATAGCAATTATTGGATAAAAATGTCCACCTGTCTCTCCTCCAGTAAATAATATTTTCATTTTTTTTATTTAAGTTTTTTTATACTTTGAAATGTTTGCTATTATTCCGATAGCTGCAAGCGTAATAATCAATGCCGTTCCTCCATGACTTAGGAATAGTAATGGCATACCTGAAAGTGGAATAATGCCGAGCATCGATGAAATATTCATAAATGATTCAACAATTACTAGTATAGCAATTCCTATCACTACAAGTCCACCAAAGCTATCCTGAGCTTTCAGGGCGATTTTAATTGAACGAAATAGAAAAAGCATAAATAAAATAATAAGTCCAATACCACCAATAAATCCGAATTCTTCAGCAACTACAGCGAAGATTGAATCTCCAATAGGTTCTGGCAAATAATTAAATTTCTGAATACTCTGTCCAAATCCTCTACCAGTTATTTCACCAGAACCAATAGCGATTAGTGATTGTTGAATTTGATATCCAGATCCCTGTGGATCATTTGCTGAATTAAAAAAAGTTATTATTCTCTCTCTTGCATAAGGACGCACATAAGCAACAATTCCGACTAATGTAATAAGAATCATTCCAAGAATAAACATATCTTTTATTTTTCCACCAGCCACAAATAACATAACCATTCCTGTGCCAGCGATAACGATAAAAGTATCAGTATCCGATTGACTTAGAAGTAATATTCCTAATATTAAGTTCAAAATTAAATATGGAATAATTCCGTATTTAATAGTTGATGCTCTTTCTTTTATACTTGAAAGCCATGCTGCAAAATAAATAATAAAAGCAATTTTAAGAAATTCAGAAGGTTGAAATGTAATAAATCCCAAATCAATCCATCTTGATGCGCCACCATGATTTAAAGAAAATGCCGGAATAAATAAAAGTAAATTCAAAAAAAATGCAGATAATAAAATATAAAATGCATGTTTCTTCAAATTTCTATAATTATATTTTGACATTCCATAAAATGCAGCACACCCTATAATCAATCCAATCCCTTGTTTGATAGCAATATTAGTAAAACTAGCCCCGTCACGCGCCAATAACCCAAGTGAAGCAGAAGTAAAAAGCAAAAATCCTAATCCAGTCATAAGTATTATAGAAATTAAAAAAATTTTATCAATCTTGATTTCCTTGCTCATCTGTTTTATTTTTAAAATTTTCTATATCTTTTTTGACTAATTCAAATTCAGGTAAATCTTCAATTTTTGAAATTCCTAAATATGAAATAAGTTCCAGAGATGGCTTGTATAAAAAGCTTCTTTGATCCTTTGGATTATCAACTCTTTCAATCAATCCACGAACTAGTAGATTTCTTAAAATAAACTGAGAATTAACACCCCGAATATAATCGATTTCAGCACGAGACAGCGGGCCTTGATAAAGTATTATAGATAGTGTTTCAAGACCAGCTTTTCCTAAATCTTTAATGAGCTCTTCTTTGGTTAAAGTTTTAATCAAATCTGAAGCCTCTTTTGCTGTACCAAGAGTTACTTCATTTTCTAATTGAATAAGTGTAATTCCTCTTTCTTTTAATGATTCGACAAGAATAGCGATTGCTAATTTAATTTCATCTTCATTTTTATTCAATAAAGTCGTCAGTTTTTTAATTGATACTGGCTCGGCTTTCCAAAATAATAATGCTTCAATTTGAGATTCTAATTTCATAATTTATTAAATATTATACCACGTCATATCTTGGAACACCGACCTCCTTACTTTCCATATGAATATCTCCATAATTATTTTCTTGACTTACATTTATTATTCCTTGTTTTACAAGCTCTAACATGGCAAGAAAACTTACGATAACATTAACCTTCTCTTCTTTATGAGCACTTGAAAATTCACTAAATTTCATTCTTAGGCCCTGTGTAATTCTTTTTGTTAAATTATCAATAGTTTCTTCAAGGCTGATAACTTTTCTAATTACAGCTTTCGGAATATTTTCTTTTTTTGGTAATGATTTTATTATATCCTTTATAGATTGAGCTAATGAAAGCAAATTCATTGATTGGTGTGGTGAAAAAACTGGTTCAATAGAGCGAGATTGAGATTGTGCAAATATTATTTGTTCACCGAACATTTCTTGAATACTGTTACTTGCATCTTTAATTCTTTTATAAATTTTTAATCTAGTTTCTAAATCGTGAATTCCCTCTTCTTCCTCTTCAGTTAAAGCTAGACTAGGTAAAAGTGATTTTGATTTAATTAAAAGAAGGGTTGAGGCGATTAAAATAAACTGCGCAGAATCACCAATTGGCATGGCTTCGAAATTTTGAATATGTACAATGAAATCATCAGTTACTTTTGAAAGCGCAATATCATTAATGAAAAGCTTTTTCTTTTCTACCAAATTTAATAGAAGATCTAGTGGACCTTCGAATGCTGGAGTTTTAATGGTAAATGCTGGGGGCATGAGAATATTATAGCAGAAATTAAAAAATAATTGGGTAAAAGAAAACAGCATCGATCGAGATGCTGAATGTGAGTTTTGACAAGACTCACAGCTTGGCTACAAATTAATATAGCGTATTGTAGAAGCGTATTGTAGAGAGGACAATCAATGTGAAGTAAAATAATTTGTCAAAAGATTTACATCCTGTCCTTTGAAACCGGTTTTGCAGCCTGGGCCGTATGAAGAGCATATATCCAATTGCATAGCAAATCATATAGGACCCGATAATGTTTGAAATCATAAAATTCTCCAAATTTGAATTATAGTCAAAGGATACAAAGCGTGTTTGCTTTGCGATTCCTCCTTTCTACAATCCAAATATCATAATGTTCTAACTGTATGTATTATAACACCTTTGACAGCCATCTGTCAATATTATAAAACCCCTTTAAATACGCCCTACTTCCCCTCTACAATCTTTATCCCCAATTCCTTCAATTGTTTATCCATTACCTTTCCTGGAGCTCCCATCATTGGATCTTTTCCTTCTCCTGTCTTTGCAAAGGCAATTACCTCACGAATATTTGGTTCATTTTCTAGAATCATCATAAGTCTATCAAAACCCCATGCCATTCCTCCATGTGGTGGTGTTCCTGATCCAAGTGCAGATAGCATATGACCAAAATTTCTTTCTATTCTTTCATCTTCATATCCCATAATCTTAAATACGGTTTTCAGTGCTTCTGGATTATGATTTCTTATACTTCCTCCTCCAACTTCATAACCATTACATACAAGATCGTATTGAGTCGTTAGAATATTCTCAATATTTTTCTTGGCCATTAAATCTGCCATAAATTCTGGTGTTGGTGATGAAAAAGGATTATGACTGAATGTCCAACCTTTTGTTTCTTCATCTTTTTCAAAAAATGGAAAATTGATTACCCAAAGAAAAGCTAATTCATTTGGATTTTCTTTATTTGTTCTTAAATCAGGTTTATCATTTTCATATTTTGCAATTACTTCTGCATGAGTCATTATTGGAAAAGGAGTTGATTGAATTTCTTTTTCAGGATAAAGAGTTTTAACAATATCAATCATTACTTTTTCATTTACAGCCATTACATCCTTTTGTTCAACAAAACTCATTTCCATATCCATTTGAGTGAATTCTGGCTGGCGATCTCCTCTTGAATCTTCATCTCGCATACAACGAGCTAATTGAAAATACTTTTCAAAACCAGAAGCCATTAAAAGTTGCTTGTACTGTTGTGGTGATTGTGGAAGTGAATAGAAAGCACCAGGATCCAATCTTGAAGGAACAATAAAATCACGAGATCCCTCTGGAGTTGTAGCTGAAAGAAGCGGAGTTTCTATTTCTGTAAAACCTTCATTTGTAAATGCATTTCGAATATGAAGCATCACTTTATGACGATTCAAAATATTCTTTTGCAATCTTGGACGACGAAGATCTAAATATCGATTCTTTAATCGAACTTCTTCATTTATTTCTTTTCCATCACCTCGAATATCAATCGGTGGAGTTGTGGCTTCATTTAAAACAGTTATAGAAAGGATTTCTAGTTCAATTGCACCATTCTGCTTATCCTTTTGAATATTTTTTTCTGGGCGAGAATTTACTTTACCAATAACCTTAACCACCCATTCTGGACGAAGAGTAACTCCGACAGCATGAGCCTCCTTTGCATTTGGTAAAATAACACCTTGAATTTTTCCAGTAATATCTCTAAAATCAAGAAAAATAAGTTTACCTTGATCTCGACGAATATCAACCCAACCTAGTATACTCACTTCCTGACCAGCCTTTGAAGCTAGGTCTTTAATATATGTTCTTTCCATAAGGAACATCATACTATATATCAAACTCATCTTCAAATTCTTCAAAATGAGAAGTTGTCTTTACTACGGGTACTGGATTGTATTGTCTTAATTCTGCAATATCAGCACGAGTTTCATCGATATTTTCTTGCATATGAATTAAATCAATTTTGACCTCTTGAATATCACCACTCATAATATCTACCTTTTTATCTATTCTAGCTAAAGCACCTAGTACAAAATTATATTGTTCTTTTTCCATTTTTTATTTTATTAATTAATAATTCAGTAATTATAAAAAATACAGATAAAGATCTGATAAAGAAGTTCTAAAGAAATGATAGAGATTTAGAGTACGCCGATATTCTTCTTAATTGTCAAAAGTTTGGCATCAGCCTTATCCTTTGCCTTAATAGCTCCATCAGCAAGAATAGCTTTTATTTGTTCAGTATTTTTCTCAAGTTCAGCACGTTTTTCTCGTAAAGGTTTTATCATTGAGTCAAGGTCTTCTATAAGTGCTTCCTTCAAAATTTTATACTTTCCCTTATTTTCATCATAAATAGTCTTCAATTCGACTTCAGTTTTCAATAGTTTATGAATATTGTAAACATTTATTGGTACATCTCCACCTGAATCTGTCACAATTCCCATAACTGCTTTTGTAATTTCTTCTCTTGTGGCAAAAAGTGGAATCGTATTTCCATAGCTCTTAGACATTTTTCGGCCATCAGTTCCAGGAATAATTTCTACACCTTTCATTATTAATGGTTCGGGAAGATTGAAAGTTTCTGTTTTAAAAATATTATTAAATTTTTGTGCAATATCACGAGAATATTCAACATGCTGTTTTTGATCCTGACCTACTGGAACTAGAGTTGTATCATAAAGTAATATATCAGCAGCCATTAAAATTGGATAATCAAAAGTACCAACATTAATTTCTTTGTTCTTTGCTTCAGCATCCTTGAAAGCATGAGCTCTCATAAGATATGGCATAGTTGTAATTGTATTAAAAATCCATGCAAGTTCAGTATGAGCAGATATATCTGATTGTTTAAATAGATTTGATTGCTTTGGATCGATACCGATAGCCAAATAATCTAATGAAAGGTCAATAATATACTGGCTCATCTCCTTTGGATCTTGGATTAGATTAAGGGCATGATAATCAGCAATCATAAAAAACTTTTCAGCATCTGCAAATTGATTCTGTAAATCTACCATTTGCTTCATTGCCCCGAAATAATTACCAATATGTGGTCTTCCTGTTGGTTTAACACCTGATAGAATGATTTTTTTTGACATGAATATATTATACTATAAAAAAGTTATTTCTATAGCCCTTCTTTTTTTAATTCCTCAATCAATTTTTGTGCTGTTTTTGAAACCTTTTTTGGCATTTCAACTTTTGTAACTATTAATAAATCTCCTCTTCTTCCTCTTTCATCTGGAACACCCTTTTGTCTAATTCTCAAAATCTCATTATGAGTTGTACCTGCTGGAATTTTTAATTCAATTTTTCCTTCAAGTGTTTCTACTTCGATAGTTGCACCAAGTAGAGCTGTTGTTAGTTTTAAATTTAATTCCATAATAAGATTGTATCCTTCTTTACGAAATATTTTATGCTCTTCAACCCAAATCCTCACAATGAGGTCCCCTTTACCCCCAGAACTATCTTCTCCTTTCCCCTGAACCTTTAATCCTTGGCCATTTTCAATTCCTGCTGGAATTTTAATTACAATTCTATCTTTATTTACATTTATATCTTTTTCAACTCCAAATATTGATTCTTTAAATGAAATCTGAATATCTACTGTAATATTCTGACCTCTACGGGGGCGGCGTCCACCACCAAAAAATTCACCAAAAATATCACCAAGATCAAATTCAAAACTTTGACCATTTTGAGTAAATCCACCACTTTGTCTAGTAAATCCAGAAAAATCAAAGCCACCGAATCCTTGACCACCATTGAAGCCTCCACCTCCCATTGGACCAGCAGAACCATAGGTATCATATTGCTGACGCTTTCCATCATCAGATAGTACAGTATAAGCCTCGTTTATTTCCTTAAACTTTGTATCTTGACCTTGATTCTTATCTGGATGATGTTCATGAGCCAGCTTTCTAAAAGCTTTTTTTATTTCATCTTTTGAAACATTTTTTTCTACGCCTAGAATTTTATAATAGTCTTTCATTGAATTTAAATAATAACAGATACTTAATTTTAAGTACTCTTGACTTCGTGACTATTTCATGCTACGATACTCAATGTAGTGCTCTTCGTCAGAAAACAATCAACAAACAGGTTAAATCTTGAATACTTATAAGACACTTGGTGTGATCATTGCCATGCTGATGTATATTCCTCTGATAAAAGGGGTCATCACAAATCAAATCAAACAACCTTTTGCAATGTGGTTATTGTGGACATTGCTAGATGGGACAACTCTAATATCAGTTTTAGCACAGGGTGGTAACTGGCCTATTTTGGCCTTTTACACAACAATGAGTATTCTCATTACCTCAATCCTCTTGTTCAAAAAACAATATGGCTGGGGAAAATTTGAAACACTCATAGCTTCGTTGGTTATTTCCTGTATGCTCATCTGGGCAATATCAGGACCTAAAATTGCTACAATAGTTGGAACAATCGCTATTGTAATTGCAACATTTCCAATGTTTCGTGATGCTTGGAAAGATCCGAAATCAAACCCCTGGAAAATATGGCTTGGGTTTTCACTAGCAAATGGTTTGTCAACGGCAGCAGGAACAATGTGGAGTATTGAAGAAAGGTTCTACTCTACTTCTTGCGCCATACTCTGTATTCTGATTGCTGGAGTTAATCTGATTCGCAAATAATCCAAATTCATCAATTTCAAGTCCCCCCGATTATGTTCCCAAGTCTTAAAACTTAGGAACACATCGGGGGTTCTCTTTTATCTACTTCTTCTCTTTAAACTCTGCATCTTTAACATCCCCTTCTGTACCTTTTGATTCTGTTTCCGTTTTAGTAGCTTTTGCTTTTTCTTCTTCCGCCTGCATCTTTGACAATATTTCACCAATTTTTGAAAGTTCAGATGAAAGTACTTCAGTATTTTTCTTCAATATATTTTGATCAGTTCCCTCCTTAGCAATCTTTACATCAGCAATCTTATCTTCAATAGACTTTCTCAAATCTGCAGGAACTTTATCGCCAGCATCTTTTAATGATTTTTCTGAAGTATGAATAAGCTGTTCTGCCATATTTTTTGCTTCAACCATTTCTTTTTTCTTTGCATCTTCAACTGCATTTATTTCTGCATCTTTCTTCATTTTTTCAACCTCCTCTTTTGAAAGACCTGAACTTGCGGTAATCTTTATACTATTAGTTTTTCCTGTAGTTTTATCTTTTGCTGTAACAGAGAGTATTCCATTTGCATCAAGATCAAAAGTAACTTCAACCTGAGGCATACCTCTTGAAGCTGGCGCAATACCATCCAAAATAAATTTACCCAATGACTTATTATCTACTGACATAGATCGTTCTCCTTGTGTAATGTGAATTTCTACAGATGTTTGATTATCTGCTGCTGTGGAGAAGATTTGAGACTTCTGGGTAGGAATTGTAGTGTTCTTTTCAATCAATTTTGTAGCTACGCCACCCATTGTTTCAATTCCAAGAGAAAGTGGAGTAACATCTAAAAGGAGCACACCCTTCACATCTCCGGCTAGAATCCCCCCTTGAATAGCGGCTCCTATCGCAACCACTTCGTCAGGATTTACGCCAAGATGTAATTCCTTACCAAAGAAATCCTTTACAGCTTTTTGCATGGCTGGCATACGAGTTTGTCCTCCCACAAGAACAATTTCATTTATATCCGCAATTTTAAAAGGAGAAGCATCCATGGCTCGCTTTGTAATTTCCATTGCTCTAAGAATAAATTCTGAAGTCAATTCTTCAAGCTTCGCTCGAGTCATGGTTACAAGTAAATGCTTTGGTCCATCTACACCTGAAGTAAGGAATGGAATATTTATTTCTGTTTGTACGGCCGTAGAAAGCTCTATCTTTGCCTTTTCTGCTGCTTCATCAAGTCTTTGCAGTGCAAGAGCATCTTTTCTCACATCTATCCCTTCTTGTTTTTTAAATTCTTCAGCAAGCCAATTAATTATTTTTTGATCAATATCTTTTCCTCCAAGATGAGCATCTCCGTCAGTAGATTTTACTTCTACTACATCATCACCAACTTCTAGAACAGAAATATCAAATGTTCCTCCACCAAAGTCAAAGACTACAATTTTTTCATCTTTTTTCTTATCAAAACCATAGGCAAGAGCTGCTGCTGTTGGTTCATTTATAATTCTCTTTACATCAAGACCAGCAATTTTCCCAGCATCCTTCGTTGCTTGTCTTTGTGCATCATTAAAG
>JANNAN010000004.1:0-3587 GCA_031384385.1 Candidatus Tayloriibacteriota bacterium
CCTGTTTCTTTGAAATAAATCCCTTGATAATACAAATAATCATCTAATGAAAGTGATTCATCTACCTTTAAATCTTGTGCTTTTTTACCTTTTGTTTGGGCTAATTCTGGAATTTCATCTATTTCTTTAACTTTATGCACAAGAATAATTCTAGGTTTGTCTACACTAGTACTAACTAATGGTATGCCATTAAGATTAGCAACTGTTGTGCTTGATTTTATATGATCATAATATCCATTCCCCACCTTCATTTTCTCTGATATTTCTGTTAGAGGTATATTTGCTGGAGCAATGATCATATCATCGAAACCGTTTTCTTCTACAGCCTTCTGTATTTCATCGTAGTTTCTCTCCCAGATTTCTCTAATTTGCTCTTCGAAATCATCAGGCATATCTATACCCTTTTCTTTATAAAAATCAGAATATCTAAATAAGATCTTTTCTATATCAAGTTCAATATTTTCTTGTCTCTCAGCTTTGCCAGATTGTGGATTTTTATAAATATACTCAGCAGAAATAACAGAATCTGCAACTTTTTCTTTGCCCAAAATTTTTGACATTTTTTTCATCATTCCACTTGAAAAAGTATCCTTACTTTTTTCTTGATTAAGAAATTGATTTGCTAAATCCTTAATATGTTTTCCCCTCATATTAAAAGGATCTAAATCTGCCAAATCTTTTATAGAAATATGTACTTCTTTTGAAGAATCTTTTATAACTGGTGCCAGAGCTTCTATATTTGCTCTCTGTTTTTTTGCAGCATCAAAATCAAAAACATTTTTTGGTAAACTTAGATCTTCTGGAGTAAGAGTTCTCAAAAATCCTTTCGAAGCAAGAATCTTGGCTGCTAAAATACGATCTGCTTCTGAATATTCTTTAAATGTAATACCTGTAGCCAATCTCTCATCTAAAAATTCAACAAAACACTTTGGTTTTGATTCTATTTGTTTCTCTAATTTCCAATCCTCTAATATAGCCTCTACAGTACCTTGTGTCATAACAAACTTTTTTAATCCTTGTCTTTTCCCAGAAGCATTCATTGTTCCAGTTTGTCTTGCCAAGTCTTCACTTTCCTTATCTGTATAAGCTATTTGTATTTCTTCCATAGCCTCACAAAGTTTTGGTAATGTAGTATTCATATCGTACCAAGACATATCAATAGAACCATCAGAATTCATAAGACGGGCAAGCATAATGTCATATGCCTCTTCTTTTGGTGTATATGTTACCTCTAGATTATTTTGTTCAAATTCTCGAGTAATTTCTGGTGGTAATTCTTGTCTTTCTGGGTTTTTATCAGATTTAAGATTTGCTGTAAAAATCATTTGGAAACCTTCTGCCATTTTTATACTACCGTTTCCTTCAATAGGTACAGATTCTCCAACCTTCTTACCAAAAATACCCTTAATTGATACCATTAATTCTTTAGGTAGGGCACTAAATTCATCAAAAATGACGATACAACCCTGTTCTATTGCCCTTGAAAGTGGCCCCAATATATCGACAGTTTGAATTGCTCCACTGGTATTATTTTCTACAGGTTTAATTCCTGTTTTACCCCAAATATGTGATATTCTAGTTTGCGGATTACAATAAACCATTTGTGCATCCTTTCCTGTAAAATGTTTTGCAGCAAATCTTGCGAGAGAAGTTTTTCCTGTTCCAGTAGGTCCATGCAAAAACATTGGCTTACCAGTTATCATTCTTCTTCCAATTTCATCCAAATATTCCCTTACTTTTGGTGTTGGTGCAATATGACCCTCCTTATGCAAGCCTTTTTTATAACTAACCAACTCTCCAGCTCTATAAGCTCTTGGTTCTTTTTTTTCAATATCACCTATTTCTGATTCAACTTTTATTTTATCTTTTTGAATAGTTTTCAAAAGCCTTTCATTTGATTTTCTTGCATAGGGATCGCTTTGTAGGGATCGTAATATTTGTATTTCAAAATCACGAAGATCATCTCTCTTTTCTTCTAAGTTATTTAATTTTTTAAAAGTAGGTCCAATCTCTTTTTCTATAATCTCTTCATCTATAATAGAACCTCTTTCCGCACGAGCTTTTTCTTTTTTAAAATGTTCTTTAGCATTAGAAAGGCCACCATGTTTAGCTATAGAGCCTTCAATTTCAGTCTCATTCTCTTTTAAGGCCTTCTCGGCAATTTCTCTAGAAATACCACCCTCTTTTGTATCAGTAATAATAGCCTCGAGATTTTCTTTTTCTTCTTTTAAATTGTAGAGATTGGGTAATTTTTCCATATAAACTTATTCTAGTTTTGATTCAACAAGTCTTTTCGCCTCTCTTATAAAAAAACTTTGCCATTCTTTATCATCAATCCTTTCTATCATATTTGGATAATCTTTTAAAACCTCAGATTTCATAAATTGCCCACTCAATTGAATCGGATTAATATAATTATCAAATTTTATTTGAGCTTTTTCGATAAGACTATCAATGCTCCATGTTTTTTCTTTTTTCAAAATAAGATACAAATCTATAAAATCTCTTGAGCGAGGCTTCTGATAAATTGTAAAGACTTTATTTACAGCAATATCAATCAAACTGTCTATGTACAAATTTCCTAATTTCTTTTTAGACTCAATTCTAACAAAAGGAAAATAAGTAAATTCAGTTTTAATATTATCATCTTTTAGTTCAAGAAAAAATAAATTTCTATTAAAACTTTGTTCATAATTTACCTTCCTAATACCAGCATTCTCTTGAATTTTCTTAAAAGTAGATGATACAAACAATGGATCAAATTCTTTTTCTGAAAAAAAATCTAAATCTTCTGAAAGTCTATGCTGAAGATAAAATTCTGCAAGCGCAGTACCACCAGAAAGATAAAATGATTCTACAATTAATTTTTCATTACTTAGGAGCGACAGGATATTGATTTGATTTTTAGAAAGTATTGAAGCCATAATAATATTATTTTAAAATAATGCGAGTGAAATTGCTTTTCGCTTCCATTCATCTATATCTAGTCTATTCCAATATTTAATCAAATCAATTTTTTTGACAAATGTAGAACCTATACCATAATTTACCCATTGTTCAAGCTCCCAAATAGCTAATATTTCTGGATCCTTTCTTAATTCTGTGGTATTTATTGACCAATGCTTTTTTATCATTTTTATATTATAACACAAATCGCAAAATAATGTCGCCTCACACATAAATAAAGTAGATGATTATTAGTCGAATCCTAGGGGATTATCAAGTTAAAAAATTCAAATTTAAAAAAGATACAAATAAAACCAAGATACAAGTTACCCTAGGTGAAATAGCGGGAGGCACGGGAACCAAGAGTAGAATTCGAGTAGTCAGCATCACTAGCATCGACATTAAGCCTGCCATCAGTCTGAGACCAGTAGGAATTCACGAAACGGGAGCCGGATTTGGTTTTAAGTAACCATGTCCAGCCATCTTCATCTAGATGCTTACCTGTTTCTTTGAAATAAATCCCTTGATAATACAAATAATCATCTAATGAAAGTGATTCATCTACCTTTAAATCTTGTGCTTTTTTACCTTTTGTTTGGGCTAATTCTGGAATTTCATCTATTTCTTTAACTTTATGCACA
>JANNAN010000007.1:0-115700 GCA_031384385.1 Candidatus Tayloriibacteriota bacterium
ATTAGACAAATTCATGATGCAGATCTAACAGCTCAATGGGAGAAATTTACTTCTGTAAAAACTGGCGATACACAAGCTTCTCAAGAGAATGCAATCAAGCTCATGTCTATGTTAACTAGTAAGATGCTTTAAGGGGGAGGGTATTCATGATTAAATATCTAATAGGTATAGATGAGGTTGGAAGAGGCCCTATAGCTGGTCCTGTAGCTGTTGGGTCTTTTTTATTTATTAAGTCTGATGCTAAAAAATATTTTAAAGGAGTAAAAGAATCTAAACAATTAAAAGAAGAAAAAAGAGAAGAATGGTTCGGTAAAATACTCGAAGCTCAAAAAAAAGGTCTTATAAATTTTGCTGTAACTTTTCAATCAGATAAAGTCATTGATAAAAGAGGCCTTTCTTTTGCAATTAAAAATGCTCTTAAAATTTCATTAAATAAATTAAAAATAAAACCAGAACAAGCATTAGTTTTACTTGATGGTGGACTTTATGCACCATCAGAGTATAAAAATCAAAAGACGATTATAAAAGGGGATACCAAAGAAAAAGTTATTGCACTGGCATCTATTTGTGCAAAAGTTTTGCGAGATAGAAAAATGAGACATTGGGCAAAGAAGTATACAGATTACAGTTTCGATATTAATAAAGGATATGGTACAAAGGCACATTATAAGGCTATAGAAAAGCATGGTCTAACACCAATTCACAGAAGAAGTTTCTTGCAAAAAAGTCATATATAGGCTAATATAATAAAACTATGGTAAATCGAATGAGATCAAACCGGTCACATACCGGAAATAGACGTTCACATCATGCATTAGACGATGTGCGACTTTCTAAATGTGGAAATTGTGGTTCACAACATATCAGGCATACAATGTGTGAGAAATGTGGAACTTATAAGGGAGTAAAGGTAATAAATATGACAGCGGTAGTAGAAAAGAAAACAGCAAAGAAACAAAAAGCATCATCAAAGAAATAAGTTTAAATAAGGTTTTAGTTCTTCAAAAAAATAAAAATGGCAAATAGACATTTATCAAGATCAGTTGTACTTCAATCACTCTTTGAGTGGGATTTCAGAGGTTGTCATGATGAAAATCTAAAAGAAATAATCACTCGTATGACACAGGAATTTGCTTCTGGGGCGGGTGATTTTTCTTTTATTGAAGAATTGACAAAGAATGTTTTGTCTAAGAAATCAGATTTGGATAAAATAATTGAAAAGGCGGCACCAGATTGGCCGTTAGATAAAATATCATTTATCGATAGAAATATTCTTAGAATTGGTCTTTATGAACTTCTTTTCTCTGATCGTGATGAAGTCCCAGCAAAAGTTGCTATAAATGAGGCTATTGAGCTTGCAAAATCATTTGGTGGTGAGAATAGTGGTAAATTTATAAATGGAGTACTTGGTTCAGTTTATAAAGAACTTGGAGAGCCTGGTAAAGATTCAACTCCAAAGAAAAAGAAAAAAATTGAAGATATTCCTTATCAAGATATGCCGATTCAACATCTTGGTGGTGCTGTTGTTTATGCACATCATGAAAGTGAAATTTATATGGCTTTTGTTCATGATATATTTGGACATTGGACTCTTTCAAAAGGTAAAATTCCAGCAGGAAATATAAAAGAAGGAACTATCAATAAGGTAAAAGAAGAAATAGGTCTTGATGTAAAAATAATTGAGGAATTAGGAAATAATGAATATATTGCAAGTGATCCAGAACTTGGAAAGATTAGAAAACAAGTAAATTATTTCTTAGTAGAATCAAAGTTTGATGAAATAAAACTAGCTGATAAACCAGGTCTCGATGATGCAAAATGGTTCAAACTTTCAGATATACTTGAACTTAATTTTTATAATGATATAGTACCAATTGTAACCAAAGCAGTGACTATTTTAAGTCAGATAAAAGTAGTTTAATTGAATAATTCTATGCCAGATTTTGTAAAATTAGCCCAAAAAATAAATGTGCAATTTAAAGATTTAACTTTATTAAGAAGAGCTTGTACTCATCGTTCATATTTGAATGAAAATAAATCAGCAGGACTTGAACATAATGAGCGTCTAGAATTTCTTGGTGATGCTGTTTTAGAGCTTGTTGTTACTAGTTTTTTATTTAAAAAATATCCTGATAAAAATGAAGGAGACTTAACCTCATATCGTTCTGCATTGGTGAATACCCATAGTCTTTCAAAGGTGGCATTATATATTGATGTTGATGAGTATATTCTACTCTCAAAAGGCGAATCAAAAGATACGGGACGCGCAAGATCTATTATTCATGCAGATACTATTGAGGCAATTATCGGAGCTGTGTATCTTGATGGTGGCTATAATGCTGCTGCAAATTTTATCGCTGAACAATTATTAGAAATTCTAGATATTGACGAAATTGTAAAAAATAAAACTTGGTTAGATGCCAAGAGTCGTTTTCAAGAAAAAGCTCAAGAGGAAACAGGTCTTACTCCTTCATATAAAACAATGAAAGAAGCTGGCCCGGATCATAATAAAATTTTTACACTAGGAGTGTTTATAGGTGATATTCAAATAGCTTTAGGTTCAGGACTTTCGAAGCAAGAGGCAGAACAAAAGGCTGCTGAGAAGGCCCTAGAAATTAAGGGTTGGTAAAAGATATATTTAAGTAGATTGACTTATATTGTAAATAGTAGCATTATAGTAATTGGTAGTAATCACTTAATATTATGAAAAAAGAAAGTCTCCATTCTGTCATTGGACAGCCTATGTTTGGAACAATAGCTCAAAAACCTATTCATTCAGACCCTGTCCATTCTTCAGAAGAACAAGCGTGCTTGAGATTTGGTGGATGTATACCACTAAATATCACTTTGCGGAAGTTCAAAATACTCGATAAAGAGCCTAAATAGAAGTAGTAATACTTCTGATCAAATCAACAGACCGCGATTAAAAAACGCGGTCTTGTCTTATATGATAGAAAAACAACAAATATATATTCAATGGCCAGACCCCGTCTAAACCCCATCTTATATACTTTTGTCATTTTTCTTGTGCTAGAATATAGAGCATGTATCTCAAATCATTGGAGATTTCTGGATTCAAATCATTCGCAAAAAAGGCGAGTTTAAATTTTACATCATCAATTTCTTCTATTGTTGGTCCGAATGGTTCTGGTAAATCAAATGTGGCTGAAGCTTTTCGTTTTGTGCTTGGTGAACAATCTATAAAATCTATGCGTGGAAAGCGTGGGGAAGATCTTATTTTTAATGGAGGTGGTGATGGCACTAGAGTAAATCGTGCTAGTGTAAAAGTTATTTTTGATAATACAAAAAGAATTTTAAATGTTGATTTTGATGAAGTTTCTCTTGAGCGTGTTGTTCATAGAGATAATTCAAATGAATATTTTATAAATGGATCTCCAGTGAGATTAAGGGATATTGTAGAGCTTCTTGCTCATGCACATATTGGTGCTTCTGGTCATCATATTATTTCTCAAGGTGAAGCAGATCGTATTTTGAATGCAAATATTCGCGAAAGAAGGGAAATGATAGAAGATGCTCTTGGACTTAAAATTTATCAATATAAAAAACTAGAAAGTCAAAGAAAATTAGAAAAGACTGAGGAGAATATGAAGTCTGTTGAATCATTGAGGCGAGAGATTGCACCTCATTTAAAATTTCTTAAGAAACAAGTAGAAAAAGTAGAAAAAGTTCAGGAATTTCGTGAAGAATTAAGAAGATTGTATAAAGAATATTTTAAGCGGGAAGAAATATATTTAAAATTTGAAAGAAATAGAATTAATACTGAAAAAAACCCTTTAATTCAAGAACTTGAACAACTTGACAGAGAAATTGCAGAAGCAAGAAAAATTCTAGAGGGGTCAAAAAATCGTGATGCGAAAAGCGATGA
The DNA here is from genome assembly GCA_031384385.1 of Candidatus Tayloriibacteriota bacterium. Lineage (GTDB taxonomy): Bacteria > Patescibacteriota > Minisyncoccia > Phycocordibacterales > PALSA-1337 > CAIOGI01. Next base: position 3,887 of record JANNAN010000007.1, read on the forward strand.
ATTGATTGCTATTGAAGGTTTATTGTATAAAATTCGAATAGAAAAGGATTCCATTATGCGTGAATCAGGAAAAATTGAAGGAGAAATTTCTGCTGGTCTTCGTACGATTGAAAAAGAAAAAGAAAAACAAACAAAAGATGAATTTAAAACTGTCTATTTAAAAGATGTTGAAGAAATAGCCAAAAAAATTGATTTACTTTTAACAATAACTGAAATTAAGAATTTACTTTTTAGTTTTATTTCTTCACATAAAAATAAAGAAGATTCAGCTTTGATTGCAGAGATTGAAAAAGAATTAATTGATTTAAAAAATAAAAAAGGTGAATTTGAAAAGAAATTAAAAATACTTGATGAGACTGAAAGATCTAAAACTCTCGAATATAATGAATTACGCCAGAGAATTGAAAATGAAAAAGATTCAAATCGTGATGCTGAAAAAAATGTATTTAGAATTATTGCTCGTCAAAATGAAGTTCGTGGAATTCTAAACGGTCTTAAAACAAGCGAAGATAAGCTTCTTTTTGAAGAAGATGTATTTAAAAGAGAAATGCAAGAAGCTTATGTAATAGTTGGTAGAGAAGCTGTGGATTATAAAGATCTAATTTTGATCGAAGAAGCTCGACAAATACAATACGATCGTCAAAAATCAATTGAAAAAATAAAGATTCGTATTGAAGATTCTGGAGCTGGAAATAGTATTGATATTTTAAAAGAATATAAAGAAGTTGAAGATAGAGATACTTTTCTTGCGCGAGAAATTAAAGATTTAGAAAATTCAAAGGCTAATTTGATAAATTTAATTGCAGATCTAGATGCAAGAATTGATATAGAATTTAAAGAGGGAGTTTTGAAGATAAATGCACAATTTCAGAATTATTTCTCATTAATGTTTGGTGGTGGAAATGCTGGATTAAATGTAATTCGCGAAAAGAAAAGAAAAAAGAAATCAGATACAGATTTATCAAATGTACTTTCTGATAGTGATGAAATACCCGAATCTGAGGACGAAGGTGAGGAAGGGATTGAAATAAATGTAAGTCTACCTCGTAAAAAAGTTAAAGGATTGATGATGCTTTCTGGAGGTGAAAGAGCCCTGACCTCTATTGCTCTTCTTTTTGCTATTTCTCAAGTGAATCCACCACCATTTATCATACTAGATGAAACAGATGCAGCACTTGATGAAGCGAATTCTCGAAAATATGGAGATATGATTGCTAATCTTTCAAAATATTCTCAATTAATTCTTATTACTCATAATCGCGAAACAATGTCACGAGCAGGAGTTCTCTATGGAGTAACAATGGGTGGAGATGGTGCTTCAAAATTACTTTCAATACAATTTGAAGAGGCGGTGCAGGTGGCGAAGTAGAGATTGATTTGCTGAATAATTTATGCTGGCAAAAAGTCTAATGTTTTTTTATCCAAATCCGCACCTGCAACTTTAAATTTGATTGAATCTCCAAGTGTCAATTTCTTTTTTGTTTTCTGTCCAACTATTGAATAAGTTTTCTTATCAAAATTATAAAAATCACCACCTATATCTCGAATCTTGATCATTCCTTCTGATTTTGTTTCTTTTTCTTCTACATAAATACCCCATTCAGTTACACCTGAGATAGTTCCTTCAAATATTTGTCCAACCTTATCTGACATATATTCAACTTGTTTTAATTTCTTTGATTCACGCTCAGCTCCAGCAGCATCGATTTCTCTCGCTGTAGATTTTTCAGCAATATTTTGAAATTCAACTATTTCCTTATCACCAAAAGGTTCATGTTTCAAATGTCTTTGTAATATTCTTTGGATCAGTAAATCTGGATAACGACGAATTGGAGAAGTAAAATGAGTATAATAATCAAATGCTAAGCCGAAATGGCCAATATTTTTTGTTGAATATACTGCTTTCTGCATTGATCGGATAACTGCTGTACTAATAAGTGCTTCATGTACAGTGCCTTGAATTTGTTTCAAAAGGTGTTTTATATTATGTGCTGTGACTTTGCCTTCTTTTATTTCTAAGCTATATCCGAGGGCTTTTACAAAAACTGATAAGTCCATCATTCTTTCTTGATCTGGCATATCATGTATTCTATAGATTGAACCCGTATCTTTCTTGCCTTTCTTTTTTATTGAATCAAAAATATGCTTGGCTACTTCACGATTTGCTAACAACATATATTCCTCAACTAATTTGTGAGTATCAAGTCTAGCTTTTTTATAAACTCCTATTGGCTTTCCATTTTCATCAAGTTTGAATTTTATTTCTTCTTGCTCAAATTCTATCGCACCTTTATTAAATTTTTCTTTTTGAAGAATTTTTGCAATTTCATTTAATTTATTTAATTCAGTAAAATATTTACCATTTTTTACATTTAAAACTTCTTGCGCATCTTCATAAGTAAATCTATGATCTGAATTTATAATTGTTTTTCCAAATCCTCGTTCTAGAATTTCACCATTATTATTTATTGTGAACCAAGCAGAGAAGGTGAGCTTATCTTCATGTGGATTAAGACTACAAACATCGTTTGAAAGAACTTCAGGAAGCATTGGTATTGTTCTATCGACAAGATAAATAGAGCAACCACGTTTAAAAGCCTCCTTATCTAATTCTGACTTTTCTTTTACATAATGTGATACATCTGCAATGTGTACACCAATTTCATATTTATTATTTCCTAAATCTTTGAATGAAATTGCATCATCAAAATCTTTTGCATCAAATGGATCAATTGTAAAAGTTAAAGTTCTTCTAAAATCTGTTCTTTTTGAAATTTCTGAATTTATATCTTCTATTTTATTCTTATCAATTTTATCTGCCTCAGCTTCAACTTTTGCAGGGAAGCCAATTTCAAAACCTCTTTCAAGAACGATGGACTCCATTTCTGCATTATTATTTCCTTTCTTACCAATTATTTTTAGAATATTTCCAGTAGGGTTTTTCTTTGGATCTGTCCATTCACGCATTTTTAAATAAATTTTATCGCCGATTGAAACCTTATTTTTATCTTCTTCAGAAAGCACAAAAGAAGCATAAGCTTTCTTATCGTCTGGATATGCCGTAAGGACACCATTCCTACTATCAATAGTACATACAAAAGAATCACGAGCTCGCTCAATAATTCTCACTACTTCTCCCGTCTGTCCCTGTTCTTTTTTTAAGGAATGTAATTTGACCTCGACAGTGTCATTATTAAGTGCTGTATTAAGAAAACCAATTTCAATAATGATATCTTTTTCCACATCCTGTGGATTCTTGATGAACCCCATGCCCTTACGGATAGTTGTTATTGTGGCAGTTATATTTGTACCTTTATTTTCCTTTACATTTTTCATATTTTTGTATCACTAACTATATCAGGGAAATAAGAAAAGTCTATTAAATTCTGATTAGTAAACACATTGTCCACATGATGTAAAACTGATTGTGAGAATCGGTTGATTTTAATCGTAGTTTTCTATTGTATTTGTTCTGAATAATTATAAAATTGGTTTTATATTATTAATTAATTTTAAAAACAATATGAATGAAACAGTACCAAAATATTTCCTAGATTTTTTAGTAGAATTTAAGCAGTTTAGAGAAAAACTAGATAGAAGATTAGATGCTCATGCAGAAGCTATTGCAGAAATTAAAGTGGAGATTACTCTTATTAAAGAAGACATCGTTAATATAAAAGCGGATATTGTTAGTATAAAAGCAGACATCGTTAATATAAAAGCAGATATCGCTGAAATAAGAGACGAATTAAAGAATAAAGTTGATAAGGAAGATATTAAGAACTTAAGATTATATGTAAGTGATGGTGGATTGTATCAGCCAATATTTGCTTAATATTTTATAGACATTGCCTTTTTTTCGTAGGTCTGATATCATATCTCCCATGTTAATGATTCGATTACAACGCGTAGGAAGAAAGAACGAACCAGTATTTCGTCTTGTTTTAACTGATTCAAAAAACAGTACAAAAAGTGGTAAATACTTAGAAGTTCTTGGTTCATACGATCCTAGAAATGATAATAAACTAGAACAATTTAATATTGTTAAAATAAAGGAACTTATGTCAAAGGGGGCTAAGCTCTCTGATACAGTTCATAATTTCCTTGTCTCTCGAAAGGCTATTGAAGGTAAGAAAAAGAATGCTCTTCCAAAGAAGACTCCAATTAAGAAAGAAGTTCCAGCTGAAGCTGTAAAGCCAGTTGCAGCACCAGAGCCAGTAGTAGCTGTATAAAACTCATAAGAGCCTGTTTGTATTAAAGAGTTTTGTGCCTGTGTAAAACCTCCTTTTGACTTTAGTAAACCTCGCGGTACAATTATGGTGTATCCGTAGATTATAAGATTTTAAGAAATAACAGAAATGAATAATATTGATCAACAGTTTTTAGATTATGTAGTTAAGGCACTAGTAGATAATCCAAATGATGTAAAGATAAATCGTACAGTAGATGAAATGGGAGTGTTAATGACTCTTGAAGTTAATGCTGCTGATATGGGAAAGGTAATTGGTAGATCAGGAAATACAGCAAAAGCGATTAGAACACTTCTACGTGTTGTTGGAATGAAGAATAATTCTAGAGTAAATTTAAAAATTAATGAACCAGAAGGCGGACTAAAGCCGGTAGCAGAAAAAGCATCAAAAACAGTAGATGAGGCAATGGCAGATTTGAAGATTTAATGAATTTTCATATAATTTCACTTTTTCCTCAGTCATTTGATTCATATCTAAATGAATCTATCTTGAAACGCGCTCAGGAAAATAAAAAAATAATAGTTAAATTTTATAATCCAAGAGATTTTACAGAATCTTCTAAAAAAGGAGTTGAACAAAGTTATTCTGATAGACGCATTGACGATAAGGCTTATGGAGGTGGTCCTGGAATGGTTATAGAGGCTTTACCTGTTATAAAGGCAATTGAAAAAGCTATTGGCAAAAAGACTGTAAAGAAAAAAGTGAAAATAATCTGGTTTGTTCCATCTGGAAAGATTTTTGATACTGAATATGCGAAGAATTCAATTAAAAAATATACAGATATTATTTTTATTTGTGGAAGATATGAAGGAATCGATGCTAGAGTTAAGAAAGTATTTAAAGTTGAAGAAATTTCAGTTGGAGCATTCGTACTTACAGGCGGAGAATTACCGGCTATGATTTTGATCGATTCTATTTCGCGTCAAATAAAAGGGGTGCTCGGCGATTACGCCTCGCTAGAAGAAAATCGCGCCGCTTCACCAGATGTTTATACTCGCCCAGAAATAATTGAATATAAAAGTAAAAAATATAAAGTACCAAAAGTTCTTTTGTCTGGAAATCATAAATTGATAGAAGAATGGAGGAAAGGCTTGACTATTTAATCCATTCTGATAAGCTCACCATTAACTTCATCTGATTGTGTTGCGCTGGAAAGTGAAGGATTACAAGGCTTAAAATTGGTCCTCATCTTGCAACTACTACTTAAAACACTACTTTAGTAGGTAATACGCCATTTACAGGCGTTATTTTTCGTTTGCTAGTAAGTTGTAGATATTTTATTAGAATTTCAGTTAATCAATATTTTTCATGCATATAACCAAAAAATATTTCAGTCGTTTCAAAGAGCCACTTACAGTAATGCCGAATCTTGTAGAATCACAAACAAATTCTTTCAAGTGGATTATTGAAAATGGTATCGAAGAAGTTCTTAAAGAATTTTCTCCAATCGAAGATTATGCAAAAAAGAAATTTGAACTTTCTTTTACTAGTTTTGAACTTTCAAGACCAAAGTTTGACGAACATTATGCAAAGAACAATAAGCTTTCATACGAAGGTCAAATAAAGGTTAAGGTAAAATTAAAGAATAAATTATTGGACTCTACAAAGGAACAAGAAATGTTTCTTGCTGATTTTCCATTGATGACAGATCACGGTACTTTTATTATCAATGGTATTGAAAGAGTTATTATTCCTCAACTTGCCAGATCATTTGGTATTTTCTTTACAATTAATGAATTAAAGGGAAAGAATTTCTTTGGTGCAAAAGTAATTCCAGCCCGTGGTGTTTGGATGGAAATTGAATCAGATTCTGATGGAACTATCTATGCTCGTATTGATAGAAAAAGAAAATTCCCAGTAACATCACTTCTAAGAATTCTAGGTCTAAAGACAAATGAAGAAATTCTAGCAGTATTTAAAGGAGATGAATTTACAAGAAAAGCTATGGAAGTTACTATTGCAAAAGATCATGCAAAGACAGTTGATGAAGCTTATATTGAAATTCACAAAAGACTTCGTGATGGAGATCTAGCTACGGCTGACAATGCAAAAGAATTTCTTGGAAATATATTTAATCCAGAAAGATACGATATAAATCGTGTTGGACGCTTCCGTTTTAATAAGCGTTTCGGTAAATCAATGGATGAAAAAGAATTAGAAAGAAGAACAATTTCTGCTGACGATATAACAACTGTTATTGCCCATATTGTTCTTTTGAATAATACTCCAGATGCAGTTGAAGATGATATTGATCATCTAGGTTCAAGACGCGTTAGATATGTTGGAGAACTTCTACAACAAAAACTGCGTGTTGGTATGACACAGATGAAAAGAAATATTCAGGACAGAATGTCTACGGTTGAACCAGATGTAACTCTTCCTGTAAATTTTGTTTTTCCAAGACCATTACAAGCTCGTATAAAAGAATTTTTTACTACAAATCAGCTCTCACAATTCATGGGACAGGAAAATGTTCTATCAGAAATTGAAAATCTTAGAAAACTTACAGCTCTAGGTCCAGGAGGGCTTACAAGAGAGCGTGCAGGTTTTGAAGTTAGAGATGTTCATCCTTCTCACTATGGAAGAATTTGTCCTATTCATACACCAGAAGGTCCAAACATTGGTCTTATTCTTAACCTTGCAACTTATGCCAGAATAAATGATTTTGGAATGATTGAAACTCCATATGCAAAAGTTAAAAATGGAAAAGTTACAAAGGATATTGTTTATCTGAATGCATTAGAAGAAGAAGGATATAGAATTGCTCACGGTGCTATTCCATACGATGCATCTGGAAAAATTACAGAAGAAGAAGTTGAAGTTCGTATCAATGGTAAACCAGGTCTAGCAAAAGCAGACGATGTCGACTATATTGATGTATCAACAAATCAAGCATTTTCAATTGCAACTTCTCTTATTCCATTCCTAAATCACGACGATGCAAACAGAGCACTCATGGGATCTAATATGCAAAAGCAGGCAACACCATGTTTAGTCCCAGAAGCGCCACTAGTTGCTACGGGAATTGAAAAACAAGCAGTTATTGATACAGGACGCATTGTTCTTGCACCAGAAGATGGAGAAATTACATATGTTGATGCAAAGAAGGTTATTTTTACAGGAAAAAAGAATGGAAAGAAAGAATACGATCTGGTTCATTTCTCAAGAACAAACGGATTCACTGCATTTCATCAGAGACCTATTGTTAGTCTTGGAGATAAGGTAAAGAAGGGTGATGTTCTTGTAGATACATCTACTTCAGATAATGGAGAAATAGCTCTAGGGCAAAATATGCTAGTGGCATTTATGTCATGGTCTGGAAACAATTATGAAGATGCTATTATTCTTTCAGAAAGAGTTGTTAAAAATAGTAAATTTAGTTCAATTAACATTGAAGAATTTGTAGTTAATGTTCGTGATACAAAATTAGGTCCAGAAGTTACAACTTGTGATATTCCAAATGTTGGAGAAGCAAAACTTAAAAATCTAGCAGAAGATGGAGTTGTCAGAGTTGGAGCAGAAGTAAGACCTGGGGATATTCTTGTTGGTAAAATTTCACCAAAGGGAGAAACTCAACTTACTCCAGAAGAAAGACTTTTGAGATCAATTTTCGGCGAAAAAGCTCGTGATGTAAAAGATACATCAAAAAGAATGGAAGGAGGAAAGAGAGGTCGTGTTATTTCAGTAAAGATTTTTTCAAGAGAAAAGGGAGATAAACTCGAATCAGGAATTATAAAAAGAATTTATATTGAAGTTGCTGAATTAAGAAATGTTTCTGTTGGAGATAAACTTGCTGGACGACACGGAAACAAAGGAGTTATTTCAAGAATTCTTCCAGAAGAGGATATGCCATATATGGAAGATGGAACTCCAGTAGATGTTATTCTAACTCCACTTGGAGTGCCTTCTCGTATGAATCTTGGACAGATTCTAGAACTTCACTTAGGTCTTGCTGCACACACATTAAATTATCAAGCGATTGTTCCACCATTTACAGGTGCTACTGATGTAGAAATAAAAGAAGAGCTTGTAAAAGCAGGATTTGATGCATCAGGAAAAATGAAATTAAGAGATGGAAGAACTGGTGAACATTTCGATCAACCAATTGCTGTTGGATATATGTATATTTTGAAACTTCATCACATGGTTGAAGATAAAATCCATATGCGTTCAATTGGTCCTTATTCACTTATTACACAACAGCCACTTGGAGGTAAGGCTCAAGGAGGAGGACAGAGATTTGGAGAAATGGAAGTCTGGGCACTTCTTGGACACGGCGCGGCTTATACATTGAGAGAAATACTAACGATTAAGTCCGATGATATACAAGGTCGTTCACAAGCATTTGATTCGATTGTTAAGGGAGAAAGATTGAAACAACCAAACTTGCCAGCATCATTTAATGTTCTTCTAAAGTCATTGAGAGGTCTAGCATTAGATGTCGAATTGATTAAAAAGAATAGAGATGAAGAAGAAACCGAATAATTGCAATCATAATCATAATTAATATAAAAAACTATGAATAATCCAATAAAAAGAAATAGTGATCCTCAGGATTTTGATGCAGTGAAGCTCGGTGTTGCTTCTCCAGAAAAAATCTTAGAATGGTCATTTGGTGAAATTACAAAGCCAGAGACAATTAACTACAGAACTCAGCGTTCAGAAAAGAACGGTCTTTTCGATGAAAAAATCTTCGGTCCAGATAAGGACTATGAATGTTACTGTGGAAAATACAGAGGAATTCGTTATAAGGGAATTACTTGTGAAAAATGTGGAGTTGAAATAACCAGATCAATAGTTCGTAGAGAAAGAATGGGTCATATTGAATTGGCAACACCGGTATCACATATTTGGTTTTTGCGTTCAATGCCTTCAAGAATTGGTTTGATTCTTGGAATGACAACTTCGAGTCTTGAGAAGGTTGTTTACTTTGCTGGATATATTGTCACAAAGATTCATCAAGGTGAAAAAGATTCATTTTTAAAAGAACTTGATTCAGAATTCAAAACAAAAGTAAAAGCAGCTCAAGATGAAAAAACTAAGGAAGCTTTGAAAGAGCTTGTTACTACAGCTCGAAAAGAAATTGAAAGTCTAGAACCAGGATTTGTGATGGATGAAGTTGTTTATCATAAATTCTCAATGAAATATGGTTCATTATTTGAAGCAAATATTGGCGCAGAAGCTATATTTGATATTTTAAAGAAAACAGATCTAAATAAATTACTTGCACAATTAGAAACAGAATTACAAAAAGCAGGTGCTCTTGATAAAGAAAAACTTTCAAAAAGAATTTCATTGATTAAGTCAATGATTAAATCTGAAATTCGACCAGAATGGATGTTTCTTACAAGAATTCCAGTTATTCCACCAGCATTAAGACCGATGGTGGCTCTTGATGGAGGTCGTTATGCTACTTCAGATGTGAATGATCTTTACAGAAGAGTTATAAATCGAAATAATCGTCTTTTGAAATTAAAAGAAATTGATGCTCCAGATGTTATATTGAGAAATGAAAAAAGAATTCTACAAGAAGCTGTTGATGCGCTTATAGATAATTCAATTCGTCACGGCGCAGCTACAGGTGCTGCTGCTATTCAAGCCCAAAAGCGTGCATTGAAATCTCTTTCAGATAATCTAAAGAGCAAGAGAGGTCTATTTCGTCAAAATCTTCTAGGAAAGCGTGTGGACTATTCAGGACGATCTGTAATCGTCGTAGGTCCAGAGCTTGCTCTTGATCAATGTGGCCTTCCAAAACATATGGCATTAGAATTATTCCGTCCATTTGTTATTTCAGGACTATTAAAAAGAGAATTAGCATACAATATTCGTGGCGCGGGAAGACTTATTGATGATGGTTCAAAAGAAGTTTGGGAAATTCTAGAAGAAGTTATTGCAGGTAAATATGTTCTCCTAAACCGTGCTCCTACTCTACACAGACTTGGTATTCAAGCTTTCAGACCAACTTTGATTGAAGGAAATGCTATTCAAGTTCATCCACTCGTATGTACAGCTTTCAATGCTGACTTTGATGGAGATCAAATGGCTGTCCATGTTCCACTTGGAGTTGAGGCTCAATTAGAGGCAAAAGAAATTATGGCTTCTGATAAAAATATATTAAAGCCTGGAAATGGAGATCCTACAGTTGTAGCAAAGTTGCTTGATATTGTGCTTGGATGTTTTTGGATAACAAAGACAGTTGAAAATGATAAGGGAGAAGGTAAAATATTCGAAAGTCCTGAGGCGGCACTTATCGCTCACAATTATGGTGAAGTAACTTATCGTGCAAAAATTAAAATTCTTCCAACGGATTGCGAAAAGTTCGCTAAATTTGAAGGTAAAATATTTGAGACTACAGTTGGACGCCTTTTATTCAATGATATGTTGCCACCTGACTATCCTTTCATAAATAAGGAAATTGATAGAAAAAAATTATCAGCAATTATTGATGATTTAATTATTTCTCATGGTCTTGATAAAATTCCAGCTATCTTAGATGGAATTAAAACATTCGGATTCAAGTACGCCACACATTCAGGAACAACTTGGGGTATTGATGATGTTGTTATTCCAGTAGGAAAGAAAGATGTAATAGCAAAAGCGAAAGCACATTCAGAAGAAGTAATGGGTCAATATAATGAAGGACTTTTGACTGATGAAGAAAGAATTAGAAAAAATATTGAAATTTGGCACAAAGCAAAGAATGATGTTGAAAAATTAATTCCTGGCTCACTTGATAGAATGGGATCTGTTTACGATATGGTTAATTCTGGAGCAAGAGGATCATATTCACAGATTACACAGATGGCAGGTATGAAAGGTCTTATTGCATCTACTTCTGGAGAAACCATTGAATTTCCAATTCTATCTTGTTCAAAAGAAGGTCTAACACCTATTGAATATTTCATTACAACTCACGGTTCAAGAAAAGGTCTAACCGACACAGCTTTGAATACAGCTAAGGCTGGTTATCTAACAAGAAAACTATTCGTAGTTGCTCAAGATGTTATGGTGAATGAAGATGATTGTGGTACAAAAGATTCAATAATTATAAAGAGACAAACAGCATCAGGTATTAATATTCCACTTTCAAAGAATATTAGAGGGCGTGTACTTTCAGAAGATTTGATTGGTGATAAGGGTGATGTCTTATTTAAAAAGAATCATCTTCTAACAAAACTTGAAGCAATGAAAGTTGAAGAAACTGGAGTTACAGAAGTACATGTAAGATCCCCTCTTTCATGTAAAAGTGTTCGTGGTGTTTGTGCTCAATGTTACGGAGTTGATTTGGGAAGAAATAAACTTGTAGAACTTGGAGAAGCCGTGGGAACAGTTGCAGGTCAAGCTATTGGAGAACCGGGAACACAATTAACAATGCGTACATTCCATGCGGGAGGTACAGCTTCAGTTGGCGGAGATATTACTCAAGGTTTACCAAGAGTTGAAGAAATTTTTGAAAAGAGAAGACCAAAGAATCCTGCGGTTGTTGCTACAGTTACAGGAACAGTTACAGAGGTAAAAGATCTTGGAAAAGAAAAAATAATTAAAATTATGCCAGAATTAGAAGATCGGGCTAAAGGTCATAAGGCAAGTGAAGTAGAATATTCTTTTCATCCAAAGCGTATGTCTCTTATAAAAATTGGTGATAATGTAAATAAGGGAGATCTAATAACAGATGGTTCTGCTGACATCGATGAAGTGTTTGAATTCGGTGGAGCAGAGAAGGCGAAGGACTATGTTATTAGTGAAGTTGGAAAGATCTACGAACTTCAAGGAGAAACTGTGGCAAGAAAGCACATTGAAGTTATTGTGAAGCAAATGTTCTCAAGAAGAAAAATTACACTTGCAGGAGATACAAATTTTGCAGAAGGTATGATTATTGATGATACTTATCTTCGTGAAGAAAATGATAAGGCAAAGGAAAAAGGTGGTTCAGTAGCAAAAGCTGAGGCAGTAGTTATGGGAATTACAGAAGTTTCTTTATCAAGAAAATCTTTCCTTTCAGCGGCTTCATTCCAACATACAACTCGGGTTCTTATAAATAGTGCAGTTCGAGGAAGTGAAGACGATCTAATAGGTCTAATGGAGAATGTTATTATCGGACGCTTGATTCCAGCAGGTTCAGGATTTGCAGGAAGTCCAAAGCAGAAGATGATTGAAACAGTACAGCCAACAGAGGAGGAAATGAGAGGGTATTAGGAGGAAAAGTTTGTAAGCGCAGAAGTCTTTTTTATGAAACATGTTGAGGAAAAAAGAGCTTGTGCGCTTTAAAGAACTTTTCGTAAGTAATTAAAAGTAACAAAAGGAGCCCTAGAAACAGGGTTCTTTTTGTGGTTGACAAGGGTAGGTTTGATGTGCTATAATATGAGAGTAGTTCGGTAAACAATTTACGAAAGGCAAAATAGTGAACATTGAAAATTTGATCGGATACGCAGCCATATTCTTCGGAATTATCGGCTCGTGGGGTCTTTATAGACAGACACGGCTTATTTGGAAATCAAAATCTGCAGAGTCGGTGTCGGGGGTTTGGGTAATCATCTTCCTTGCGATGTTTGCGAGCTTTCTGATTTATGGTTCGCAACATGGAAGTTTTCCAATGAAGTTTCAGGGATGGCTAAGGGTTATTTTTTCAGTTCCAGTTACAGTGGGTTTCTACCTTTATGGTAAGCATACATGGAAACATAATGTGCTTGCGATAATTTGTGTGATCCTACTTGTAACAATGGAATGGAGAGAGTTTTCCTCGGTAATCTTTCTGGGATTCTCATTCGCGGGAATTGGAAGTTCTTTTCTACAAGCCTACACAATCTTTAAGAATCGTTCGAGGGGTAAGGTTGCGGTTGAACTGCAAATTATCTATCTTTCGGCGATTACTTGCTGGTTAGTGTATGCCATTCTTCGGAAGGACACTCCGCTCCTTGCCGTATCAATCGGTTTTATACTCTCATACTCATCCACAATCGTTATGTGGGTAAAGTATCCAGGGTTGCGGATTTCACAACACCAACTTGCTTCATAGCGGTTGGTGTTTCTTTTTATATTAGAGATTATTTGTGATACAATTTAAATATGAAAAAGTATGAAAATCTTATTACTTATGGTGACGAACAGTCCTTGGCTAATGTTGCTTATCACCACGAAGCCCCACTAACTCGATATGTAATGCTTCAAAAAGATAAAGTGGAAGGTGATGGTGGTTTTAGAGTGGTATCTCATATAATTAATAATTTACCAGAAGTCGTATCTTCTTATTGTGAATTACATTGGCATGATTTTGATGAAATTAATTTGATTCAATCTGAAGATAACTCTCTTAAATATAAAATTAAATTAGAAGATGAAACTTATGAAGTTATTGCTCCGGCAACTGTCTATATACCAAAAGGAATTAGGCATTCTGCAGAAGTTATTTCAGGAAGGGGAGTATTTACTGCAATAACTTTTACTAAAAATTATAGGGCGCAACAATAAAAATCTTTATCAAATCTTTATTCCGTCTTTAGAGTTTCTTTATCTCGATCTGGTAAAATCCATGGATTATTAGATAAATTATATAAAATATTAATTTAGGCACCAATTCAACCTGTTCCAAAATGGAACAGGTTCAAATAGGTGGAATTTTTGTTCACATCTTACAAACACCTTTTAAACAAAAATAAATTAGATATTTATAACTAAATGTTATAATAGGTAAATAAAATTAAGTTGTAAAGAATTTCTTTACAACTACCAAAATCATCTAAATCTATTATTAATCTAATTTATATAAATATGGAATATAATCAAATTATTTTATTTAAAGGAAAGAATATAAGGAGAAAATTACATGAAAATGAATGGTATTTTTCTATTGTTGATATTATTAAGGTTTTAACAGATTCAGATAGTCCTAGTGTATATTGGTCTGTAATGAAAAGTCGATTAGAAACAGAAGAGAAAATTGAACTGTTTACAATTTGTAAACAGTTGAAATTGGAAGCAGAAGATGGAAAGATGCGAGAAACAGACTGCGCAAATCCAGAAGGAATCTTTCGTATTATTCAATCGATCCCATCACCTAAAGCTGAACCATTTAAAAAATGGTTAGCAAAGGTAGGATATGAAAGAATACAAGAAATTGAGAATCCAGAATTAGCCACAAAGCGTACTAGAGCTTTATATAAATTAAAGGGATATTCTGATGACTGGATAGAAAAAAGAATGAGAGGTATTGCTATAAGAGAGGAATTAACTGATGAATGGAAAAATAGAGGAGCAAAAGAACAAAGTGATTATGAAATTTTAACGGCAGAAATATCCAAAGCTACTTTTGGTGTAACTCCAAATGAATATAAAAAATTAAAAGGATTAGAAAAGGAAAATCTTCGAGATTATATGAATGATTTTGAATTAATATTTACTATGCTTGGTGAGAAGTCTACCACAGAGATTCATAAAACAGAGGATTCAAAAGGTATTCCAAAACTTAAAGAAGATGCTAAATTTGGTGGCGAAATCGCTGGTGGAGCAAGAAAGCAATTAGAGAAAAAGCTTAAGAAATCAATTGTTTCTGAGAGAAATTATAAAAATTTAAATAATAAAAAATTGAAGTAAAAAAGACTCGATTTTGTCAATCGTGACTTTATGCCTTAATTAGCTATAATGTAATCAATGTCATCTAATGTAGAAAAAATCAAGGAAAGGCTTGGTATTGAGGAAGTAATCAGCTCATATATCAAGCTGGACAAAGCAGGGAAAAATTCCAAAGGAAAATGCCCATTTCATAATGAAAAGACCCCATCTTTTTTTGTATCTCCAGATAGGGGTGGATATTATTGTTTCGGATGTGGAGCTAAGGGAGATATTTTTTCTTTTGTGGAACAATTTGAAGGGTTAGATTTTATGGGAGCTTTGAAACTTTTGGCGGAAAGAGCCGGAGTTCAACTTGAATTTGATAAAAATACTCAAGAACATAAAAGTGAAAAAGAAAAATTATTAGCGATAATGGAAGACGCCGCAGTATTTTTTGAAGGTGGACTAGCACATTCCGAACAAGCTAGAGATTATTTAAAAAAGAGAGGAATTAAAGAAGAAACCGCAAAGAAATTTAGAATTGGATATATTCCTGCAGACTGGCGATTACTTTATAATTATTTAATTTCTAAAAAATATTTTGAGAATGATATTGAAAAAGCTGGTTTAATTAAAAAGCCAGAAGCAATAGATGGTGCAATTCAAAAAGGGTATTACGATCGATTCCGTGGAAGAATAATGTTTCCAATTTCAGATTCAAGTGGAAGAATTGTTGCTTTTTCTGGAAGAATTTTAATTGATGATGGAAAGTCTGCAAAATATTTGAATAGCCCAGATACAGTTCTATTTAATAAATCGAATGTGCTTTATGGGATCGATAAGGCAAAGCAAGATATTCGCATAAAAAATTATTCAATAATGGTCGAGGGTCAAATGGATCTCGTCCTATCTCATCAAGCTGGAATAAAAAATACAGTGGCAGTTTCTGGAACGGCATTAGCTGATACTTTGATTACAAAAGATAATGTAATAAATAATTTAGGAATTGTGAAAAGACTTTCAAATAATATTATTTTGGCTTTTGATTCTGATAATGCCGGACGAAAAGCAGCAATGAGATCTGCTGGAATCGCATTAAGTCTCGGAATGGATGTAAAAATTGCAGATTTACCAGAAGGGAAAGATCCAGCTGATCTTGTTCTGACAGATCCAGAATCATGGAAGAATGTATTGCGTAATTCTAAACCTGTGGTAGAATTTCAAATTGATACTGTGCTGAAACAAAAGCTTGACCCGCGCAAATTGCCACAGGCATTGCGGGACAATGTCCTTCCATTTATTGCTCCTCTTACAGGCGCGATGGAAAAAGCACACTATATAAAGTTAATAAAGGAGAAAACAGGTCTTTCTGAAGAATCTATCAAAGAAGATTTGAAAAAAGTAGAATCTTTAATGAAAGGTGAAATAGCACAAATTAAAACTCAAGAAGTTTTAAAATCATCAGCTTCACGCCTAGATTCAATTACAAGAAAACTGTTCGGTCTACTTTATTTTTTAGAAAAAAATCCAATATCTAGTATATCTGTTGATAGTCAAAAAACTATTATAAAAGAAATAGCTGGAGAAAAGTATGATAATTTAATAAAAAATACTGAACCATTCAAAGATGGACTGCTCCTTGAAGCAGAAATCACTTTTGGTTCAAGTACAAAAGAAATTGAAAAAGATCTCAAAGAGTTATTGATCAATTTTGAAGATGATTTAATAAGAGAAGAATTTAATGAAGTAGATTCAAATATCCACTCGGAAGAAACTTATAAAAAGATAAATGAATTAAATAAAAGAAGACTATCATTAGAAAATAAAAAGAAAAATTTATAATATATGAAGAAAAATAAAAAAATATTAAAAAAGTCAGCAAAGAAAATTATTAAAAAAATAAAATCAAAGTCAAAAAACTCAGCAAAGAATGTTACAAAAAAGACAAATTTAAAGTCTGTATCTCCATCAAAAAAAAATAAAAATAAGGAATTTGAATTAAAGGCCACAAAACTTACAACAAAAGGTAAAGAAAGAGGTTTTGTTACCTATGATGAAATTTTGAAGGAATTTCCAAATATTGAGACAGATATTATATTTCTAGATGAACTTTATTCAAAATTTTCAGTAGCAGGAATAGATGTTCTAGAAGGCGGAGGTCTTCTTGAAGTTGAGCCAGAAGTTCATCATGCCCCAAAGAAATATTCCTATGGTTCTAGAGGTTCTGATTCTTCATATGATTCAATTCAAATTTATTTGAAGGAAATCGGACAATACGCACTTATTTCTGCTACAAATGAAAAAGATTTAGCAAAGAGAATTCAGGCTGGTGATAAAGAAGCTAAAAATCTTTTGGCTCGTGCAAACTTGCGTCTTGTGGTTTCTATTGCAAAGAAATATGTTGGTAGAAGTCCAGATCTCACACTTTTAGATCTTATTCAAGAAGGAAATCTTGGTCTTTTTAAGGCTGTAGATAAATTTGATTGGACAAAAGGATATAAATTTTCAACTTATGCTACATGGTGGATTCGTCAGGCCATTACTCGTGCATTAGCTGATCAATCAAGAACCATTCGTGTACCTGTTCACATGGTAGAAACAATTGCAAAGTACAAGCAAGTTGTTAGAAGACTTACTCAAGATTTGGGACGCGATCCATTAGCAGAAGAAGTAGCTACAGAGATGGGTCTTGATGTTGAAAAGATTTATAATATTGAAAAAATTGATCAAAGTGTCGCTTCATTAGATGATCAGGTTGGAGATGATAGTGATGATGGAAAATCTACTCTGGGAGATTTTCTGGCTGATGATAAAATACTTTCTCCAGATCAAGAATCTTCAAGAAGGATTTTACGCGATCAAGTAAATGAAATTTTAGGTGATCTTTCTGAAAAAGAAAAGAAAATTCTTGAAATGAGACATGGATTAAATGATGGCGTAACTCATACATTAGAAGAGGTAGGTAAAGAATTTGGAGTTACTCGAGAACGTATTCGTCAAATTGAAGCAAAAGCTCACGAAAAAATCCGCCAACATGATAAAATCAATAGACTAAAGAATTACTAAAAAGGGGTTATAATAAACCTATGGTGAATAAAGTTAAAAGTTCGGATAATCTTATAGATTTCGAAACTCTCTATAAAAGATTAAATTCTGCCCAGAAGAAAGCCGTAGATACTACAGAGGGTTCTGTTATGGTTATTGCTGGTCCTGGAACTGGTAAGACCTCCATTCTGACTTTGCGTATCGCAAATATTCTACAAAAAACTGACATTTCGCCAGAGAATATTTTAGCACTTACTTTTACAGAAAGTGGTGCTTATGCGATGCGTAAGAAACTTGTAGAAATTATTGGCACGGCAGGATATAAAGTAAATATAAATACATTTCATGGATTTTGTAATGAAATAATAAAACAATATCCAGAAAGATTTCCAAGAATAATTGGCTCAACAGCAATTACAGATATTGATCAGATTGCTTTGATGGAAAAAATAATTGAATCTAATGATTTGGAATTATTGAAACCTTATGGAGATATATTTTTTTATGTTAGACCTACATTGGGAGAAATAAGAAATTTAAAAAGAGAAGCTATTTCTGTTGAAGATTTTGCAAAAATAATAAAGAAACAAGAGACTGACTACGATGAAATTCCAGACAAGGTTCATATGAAAGGAGCTCACAAAGGAAAGATGAAGGGTGAATTTATTAAATTAAAAGAAAAAATTGAAAAAAATAAAGAACTTCTTAGTCTCTATGATTCTTATGAAAAGGTTTTAATAAAAGGAAAGTTCTATGACTTTGAGGATATGATAGTGGAAGTTATTAAAACTCTTAAAAAAGATTCTGATTTACTACTAATCCTTCAAGAATCATATCAGTATATTCTTGCTGATGAACATCAAGATACAAATAATGCACAGAATGCCATTCTTGAATTGCTTTCAAATTTTCATAAAAATCCAAATCTTTTTATTGTTGGAGATGAAAAACAAGCGATTTTTAGATTTCAAGGTGCATCATTAGATAATTTCCTTTATTTCAAAAAACTTTATCCAGAAGCTGAACTTATTCATCTCGAAGAAAATTATCGCTCAACTCAGCCAATTCTAGACGCTTCTCATTCATTGATTTCAAATAATAAAATGCCGGAAAATCATCAGAGGATTTCTTTAAAGGCAAAAGCTGAAAAAGGAAAAGAACCAATTCACATTTATGAAGCTATAAGTTTTGATAGCGAATATGCTTTTATAATTAAAGATATAAAAGAAAAAATAAAAGCTGGTACAAAGCCTGATGAAATAGCTATTCTGTATAGAGATAATAAAGATGCTTTTCCGATGGCACATGCTTTAGAAAAAACTGGTATTCCATTTAGAATAGAAAGTGATAATGATATTTTGAAAGATGAAAATATTGTTAAATTACTTTCAATTTTAGAATCAATCAACAATCTTTCTAATGAAGAAAAACTCGGTAAAGCTTTATTTGTAGATTTTTTTAAATTAAATTCAATCGATATTTATAAAGTTTTTGATCAAATCAGAAAAGAAAAAACATCTCTAATTGATGGAATTACTGAAAAGTTTCCAGAAATATCTAAAAATTTTTCTTCATGGGCTAGTTATGCACACAATAAAACATTCATAGAACTTTTTGAAATAATCATTCGTGAATCTGGATATCTGGAGTATGCATTATCAAGTATTGATTCATTAGAAAAAATGGCAACTCTGGATTCATTTTTTAATGAAATTAGAAAGATGACGGGCGCACGAAATGAATATTATTTAAAAAATTTTATTGAACATTTAGATAGGGTACGCGAACACGGTATTCTCACAAAAACAGGTAAGGGAATATTAAAATCAGGAATACGTATGATGACAGCTCATAAATCGAAAGGTTTGGAGTTTGATTATGTTTATATTATTGGTGCTTATGATGGTCATTGGGGTAATAAAAAGAGTAGAAATTATTTTACAACAATAAATTCTTTTGAGGCTGGTATGGATGATGAAAGAAGACTTTTTTATGTAGCCCTTACTCGTGCTAGAAAGGAGGTTGCAATAACCTATTCAAAAGAAGGAAATGATGGTCGTGAACTTTTACCAAGTCAATTTATCTCTGAAATTTCGGATGAATTTAAAAAGGTAGAATCAATTAAAGATTCTTTCGATATATCTACTCATTTTAAAGAATCTATTTTGCATGAGAATCATGAAATAAATAATAAAGAATATTTACGAAATCTTTTTTTAGAACAAGGACTTTCTGTTACTGCATTAAATAATTATTTAAAATGTCCATTAGAGTATTTCTTTGTAAATTTGATTCGTCTTCCAAAAGCTCAAAGTAAACATCAAATGTATGGTATTGCCATACATGAAACTCTCAAGATTTTTTTTGATAAATATCGTGATGAGTATGATATGAGTAAAAAGAACCTATTAGAACTATTTGAATTTAATTTGAATAAAACACTCCTTTCTCCAAATGATCTGAAAGATAGCCTAAAGAAAGGTAAAGAAGCCTTAGATGGCTATTTTGAGGCTTATAAGGGTATATGGAATCGTAATTTACTCACAGAATATAGTATTCGAGGGGTTCATTTAAGAGTTGCTAATTTTGAGTTAATTTTGAAGGGTCAATTAGATAAAATAGAAATGCTTGATGAGAAAAATGTCATTGTCGTAGACTATAAAACTGGCAAAAGAAAATCTGATCATAAAGAAAATTATCATCGTCAATTAATTTTTTATAAACTTTTATTATCTCTTGATGAAAAGAAAAAATATATTATGAAAGGTGGGGAACTTGATTTTATTGAGCCAGATGATAGAAATAAATATAAAAAAGATATTTTTGAAATTACTGATGAAGAAGTTGAAGATCTAATTAAATTAATTAAAGAAAAAGCCGTAGAAATATACAGCTTAAACTTTTTTAATAAGGGGTGTGAGGAAAAAGATTGTGAATACTGTAAGTTGGGGAAATCACTTAAATAAAAAAATAGTAATTACTATTTTTATTAGTAAGTAAACATCAAATCAATTGTGGCTTTCATTATATCGATCGGCATTGCTCCACCAAGAACTATCATTTTTGAATCAGTACTTATACGAATTGGATATTCTCCAGTATTTCGATCTTTGTATGGTTCATATATAGCCATTAATTTTTCTTTTATTGAATCAGGAAAAACCTTACTTAATACTATAATGCTAGTTGGTGTTCCATTAATTCCAATATTAACTCCGTCAAGATAATCAGCTTCTACCTTGTCTTTGAATTTATTTGTTGCAAGACAATTATTGAAATCATCTATATTCAATTCTGCGAACTTTGCAATATTTTGTAATTCTTTAGGATCAAGACCTTTTGGAGAATTGTTCGTAACTGATGGTGTTATTTCATAAAGACGATTTGTATAAGTCCAGAATTTTTCATTTCCACCAAGAGAAGCTGCACATTCAAAAGCTTGAGATTCTCGTCCTGCATTTGGATGAAGAATACTTCCATCTGGTTTGGGTTTATCTAATGGAAAACTTCTGTATACCCAGGCAACATTTCCTGTAGCACCATAATCAGCCATAACTTTTTTCATAGTATTGTGAAAAACTTTGCAGAAAGGACAAGATGGATCAGAATATTCAACTATTCTTACTTTTGCATTTGGATTGCCATTAATATGATCAGCCGCAGTAATTGCTCGCATTTGTTGTTCTGGAGAACTTTTGATTACTTGTTTAGCAGGTGACGGGCCTTTTGTGTAAATTATTGCAATTGCAATAATTGCACCGGCAATAACTATTGCTGTTGGAATATTTAATGATTTAGAATGATTCTTTATTTCTATTTGCGGTTCTTGTGTTGGTTCCATTGTATGTTATTGTTATAATAATTATATTAAATTATAACATATGATTCTTACTTTAATAGCAATATTAGCCTTTTTAACTACATTACTTGGTGGTTTATTGGCACTTAAATTTAAAGATAAATTACATCTAGTTCTTGGTTTTAGTGCCGGTGCCCTAATAGGAGTAGCTTTTTTTGATCTTTTGCCAGAAGCTATTGATCTTGCAGGAAAAAGTTTTCAATATTCCACAATCACAACATTTGTGGCTTCGGGCTTCATCATATTTATGATTGTAGATCGTTTTATTACACCCCACCATCATAATGATGAGAATTGTGAAAATGTGAATCATCGCGGAAGAGTTGGAGCTGGTAGTCTTTCATTCCATAGTCTTTTGGACGGTCTTGCTATAGGCTTGGCATTTCAGGTATCTATTTCAGTGGGTTTAATCGTAACTATTGCTGTTTTGGTCCATGATTTTTCTGACGGAATAAATACAGTTGCTTTAATTTTGAAAAATGGTGGAAGTAAAAAAGAGGCAGGAAAATGGTTGTGTTTGGACGCCATTGCACCAGTTATCGGAATCATCCTCTCTACTTTTTTAGTCCTTCCAGAAGCAATTCTTGGAATTATTCTAGCTTTATTTTGTGGATTCTTTTTGTATCTTGGTGCTAGTGACCTTCTTCCAGAAAGCCATCATCAACATCCAACAATATGGACAACATTTATGACCGTTCTAGGAATTATCGTTCTGTATATTGCGATTAAATTAGCTGGGGTTTAGTATCTAAATTATAAATAAAATGATGCGAGTATATAATTGGTATTCTAAATTTGCATAGATAAAAACCAACCCCAGGACGTCGAGCGTCGCTGGGGTTTGTCGTGTTTAGTTCCGGTGAAAGCATCCAAGAACTTCTCGTTTCTCGATACCGATCAGACGGTATAGATCTCCGGGAACTTGGACTGTTTTTGAATGAGCTTTGAGGAAATGATGGTATAATCCTGAACTTTTACCATCACTTGTTGTTACTTGGGAAATAAAGACCCTTCCAATATAGTTCCCAATAATGTATAGACCGGGTTGCATCTGCATTTTAACCGAAACAACGACCCCGTCGTTCAGTCGATCAACATAAGCCAATTCTCCAACATTGGAAGTTGCCATTACTCTTGAGATCCCGCGAAGGATCCTCGACAGATTTACACTTTTTGTTGGGGCATCGATAATAAAACCATCTACCGCATTTAAGAATTCAATTGTCATAATTTTTCCTCCTAGTATCTATTATACCATAAGTAATATATATGTCAATATTTTAATTGTAATTAAAAAGGCAAGGTGAAAGTCATTGCAGAATCATCTTTATTTTCCCATTTAGATGTATCTAATTTAATATCTTTAATTTCACCACCAACTCCTAAATCTTTGTATTTTAATTTGCTATTTGTTAAAGCATAATCATAAAGTTGTCTTGTGATTTTTACATCTTCTATACAATATTTAATTATTTTATCTATTTCGCCAGTTCTCCACCATTCTACAGCTTGAAGTCCGTGTCCGATTTTCTTTGTACCAAGAGTCGCCTCTGCTATAGTATCTAATTTAATTCTTCTACCAAGAGAATTTTTTATTTCGACCATTAAATCTAGGCTTTTTATTTTTGTTAAATCTCCTGAGTAGTACTTATTTAAAAGTGGAATGTCGAAATGGTTACCATTAAAAGTAATTAGCATATCCGCCTGCTCGATAATTGGCCAAAGTTTCGGTAAATCTTCCTGAAGATAGCTAGTATATTTATCAGTCTTTGAATCATGTATGCAGACAACAGAAATATCAAGAGCTGTAGATTCTGTAGAACCTACATCCTGAAAAATATTTCTTGTTTCAATATCAAATGTGATTTTTCTCATTAATTTAAAAAATTAATTTAGTGTAATTGTTTCGGCGGTAAAAACTTTTTGTTTACCAGATTTAAGATTTTTTAATTTAAATTCACCAGATTTTATTTCTTCTTCACCAATACAAATGATATTTGGAATATGAACTTTATCAGCATTTTTTATTTGTTCACCAATTTTTCTAAATGAGAAATCAATAGCAACTCTGATACCTTTATTACGAATAGACTGGGCTAATTCTTGACCATAATATGCGACCTCTCTATTCATTAAACAGATGTAAATATCGGCAGGGAATTCAGCTTCAGCTTTTGTGATTTTGCCATAAGTTTCAAGTAAATCTCTTGCTGTAACATCACCAGCTCCAAAACCAACAGCTGTAACTTTTTCATTTCCAAATATTGATAATAAATCATCATATCTTCCACCACCAAGCACAGCACGACGGTTTAGAGGGTTTTTATCAAATACTTCAAAAACTACGCCAGTATAATAATCAAAGCCACGCATTAATGTTTGATCAAACTGTGCATTTGTAATTCCTAATTTCTCTAATCCTTCTATTACAAATTTTATTTCTTTAATTCCAATATGTTCATCTTTTGTTTGAGGAAGATTCTTTGTGAATTCTTCAAAATTATTAGAATTAATTAGAGTTAAGAATTGTTGAGTTTTTTCATTTAAAATTTCTTCAGCAAGTAATTTGAATGTTTCAATTGTAATTTTATTCTTTTTATCAATTAATTTTGAAATTTTATGAGCCTTATTATCATCCAAAGAAAAAACCTCTTTTGTTACATAATTCATCAGTTTTCTATTATTGATCCGAATTTCAAAATCAGTATCAGTAAGACCATATGACTTTGTAATATCATAAGCCATTTGGATAACTTCAATTTCTGATTGTAGACTTTCAGAACCAAAAATATCAACATTTAATTGCCAATGTTCACGAAGACGGCCACGCTGAGGCTGTTCGTATCTGAAAAGATTTGGTATTGAAAACCAACGCAATGGATATCCCAATTCCATTCTTTTTGCAGAAACCATTCTAGCAACAGAAGGTGTCATTTCTGGACGAAGAGTAACTTCGCGATCGCCACGATCTTTAAAGGTATATGTTTGCTCATTAATTATTTCTTCACCAGATTTTGCACGATAAAGATCTGCTGGTTCTAAAACCGAAGCATTATATTCCTGATATCCGTATTTTTTAACAATATCTCGCCAAATGGTAAAAATTTGATTCTGAACCGCCATATCTGCTGGATAGAAGTCACGAACACCTTTATATGAGTCTGTTGATAATTTCATGGTAGTATTGTAACAAAATTATGAGAAAAGTCATTATTGCTAATAAATTAATAGGCGAGACACCACTTGAGGCTCTTGAAAAAATTCGTATTCAAGAAGAAATCAGGGCTGATATACCAATGACTTATGCCGGACGTCTTGACCCTATGGCAGAGGGTCTCTTAATTATTCTTGCTGGCGATGCTTGTAAAGATAAAGAAAAATATACAAAACTTGATAAAGAATATGAAATTGAAGTATTATTTGGAATTTCTACTGATACTTACGATACTTTAGGTATTATTGAAAAAGTTGAAAAGAAAAGTTTTGATTCAATTGATTTTGAAAAATATAAGGGTAAATTCATTCAAGAATATCCAGCATATTCATCAAAAACAGTAAATGGAAAACAATTACATAATTTAGCTCGCGAAGGGAATTTACCAGATGAAATGCCCACAAAAGAAGTTGAAATTTATTTAATTGAAAAAATAGGATCTACAGCGCTTTCAGGAAAAAGAATAGCCGATACGGTAATTGAAAATATTAAAAAAGCAAAAGGAGACTTTAGACAAAAAGAAATATCAGAAAAATGGGATAAATTTGGTAAAGATTATGAATTGATTAAATTTATAGTAATTAAATTAAAGGTAGCATGTTCAAGTGGAACTTATATGCGCACTTTGGCAGATAGAATTGGAAAAGATGCTGAAATACCGGCATTAGCGTATTCGATAAAGAGGACTAGGGTGGGGGATAATAGAGCCTAGTTTTTTGACTTTTGTGATTCTTTTTTAAGAAATTTATTGATTACCTTATCTAAGGCAATACAACATTTGCCACAAAAATATTGATTTTTGTATATAAATTTCTCAATATTTCCCATGAAAGATATTCTTACATATTCATTATTAATAATTTCAACCCCACAATTATCACAATAATTTTTTGTCATTTATTTTATAGTTAATTTAATAATAAATAAATTTTATAACTTTTAAAAATTGGCACAATTATTTTTTCTAAGATTTATGTTGTAATGAGGTAGTAAGACATAAGAATAAATTTTTTCAATAGACACGAAACTTTTTTGTGATAATATTTAGCTAATATCAATACTAATTAATAAAAATTATGAATATAAATACTAAAATTACATTTTTTGAGGATAAGGAAATTAGAAAGGTTTGGGATGATAAGGAGGAGAAATGGTATTTTTCTGTTGTTGATATTGTTAAAGCATTAACCAATAGTTCAATCCCACGAAGATATTGGTCAGATTTGAAAAATAACTTGAAAAATGAGGGAAGTGAAGTGTACGAGAAAATCGTACAGTTCAAAATGATAGCCGAAGACGGAAAAGAACGTGATACAGATACAGCAGATGTTGAGGGTATTTTCCGTCTTATCCAATCAATCCCATCCCCAAATGCTGAACCATTCAAGCTTTGGCTAGCTAGAGTTGGATATGAACGTGTAGAAGAAGCTAATGATCCAGAATTGGCTATTAATCGCGCCCTACAAATATACTTAAAGAAAGGATATAGTTTAAATTGGATTAATCAAAGATTAAAGAGTATAGAAATTAGAAAAGACTTAACAGATGAATGGGATAAAAGAGGTGTAAAGAAAGGTCTAGAATATGCGTTGCTTACTGATGAAATAACTTTTGCTTGGGCTGGACTTTCTACAAAAGAATATAAGAATCATAAAGGACTTAAAAAAGAAAATCTTCGAGATAATATGACAAATCTTGAGCTTGTATTAAATATGCTTGCTGAAGCTTCTACAACTGCCATATCTGAGAAAGTAGAACCAAAAGATTTTGAAGAAAATAAAAAAGTAGCGCAGGAAGGCGGATCTGTGGCTGGAGTAGCTAGAAAGAAATTGGAAGAAAAAGTAGGGAAGACGGTGTTGAGTAGTAAGAAGTTTGGGGGTAGAAGAGATAAAGAGAAGTTAAAATAGAAGATGTGTTTGTGATATAATTATGTTTATATGGAGAAATATAACCCAATTAATACTGGAGAAAATGTTCAAGAGCCCATATTGATAGATAAGA
Organism: Candidatus Tayloriibacteriota bacterium; assembly: GCA_031384385.1. Lineage (GTDB taxonomy): Bacteria > Patescibacteriota > Minisyncoccia > Phycocordibacterales > PALSA-1337 > CAIOGI01. The sequence continues at coordinate 30,804 of JANNAN010000007.1, forward strand.
ATGGACAAACCCAAGATAAAAATAAAGATTTAAATAGAAATATTATTTTGTATGAGAAAACTCAAAATCAGCTTTCATTAATTAATAGCAAATTATCTAAAGAAAATATTACAGATATTGATCGCATTACTCTATTACAAGAAAGGGAATATAAAATTAAGCAAAGAAATTATCTTGGCCCACATATTGGAATACCAGATAGAGATTCTTGGAAAGATAAAGACCCTTTTGTTTTTAGAGAGGATAATATATTCTCACTTAAAAAAATATTAGAATACTGGCATGAATATTCACCCGATTATATTTTTTTAACAGAAACAAGTGCTGTACCTTATGGATATGCAATTAAAGAAGCATGGAAGAATGCATATCCCAGTGAAAAAATACCGATATTTTATCGAATAGAATCTTGGACAGAACAAGATCATATTGTAGAAATTGACCATGAAAATGAAAGTATAGATGGTCTTATTAGATATGCCCAAAAAGACAATTTAGATTTACCAATTTTAAAACAAATGAAAATCGGTGTAAAAAAATATATTGATAATAGAATTATTATTCAAAATCCTAAAATAATTATTTTTGATCAATATGATAAAATGATGAGACCGACAAGAATTAGACCAGGTGAAAACACTGGTGGTAGAACAATATCAGGATTAAGTAAAGAGTTACAAAAAAGATTTCCAGGTGCAGATATATATAGTGCTGGGGTAAATCTTGATTCTGAATATAAAAATAGGAAAATGGACTTTGGACGTGGAGGTATCATTAAAAAAAATCACCCCCGTGTTACGTTAAAAAGAAATGCAGATCAGAGTAGGGATCCAGATATAAACGAAAATTTAGTAGACCCATTATCATTAAGGTCTAGAGAAGAAATAGTCAGTGATATATTAGAGAAAGGATATAGGCCAGTCGGGAGATTGATTAAAGATCCAGAGAGAAGAAAGGAGGCTTTAAAATATATAGATGAATTAAAGGAGTTGGGTATGATTGCTGGAAAAGAATTTAGAGATGGAAATAAATAAAAAACCCGTCTTTCGACGAGTCTTTTATTTTCTTTATGCTATATCCTTTCTTCTATTCTTTGCTCTATCTGTATCTGTCAAAAACTTCTTACGCAATCTAACATTCTTTGGGGTAATTTCTAGATATTCATCTTCACGCATTGTTTCCAATCCTTTTTCTACATCAAGAGTCCAAGCTGGTGTTAGCATAATATGCTCGTCGTTTCCTGAAGAACGCATATTTGACATTGCCTTACCTTTACATGGATTTACATCCATATCATCACCCTTTGATGTATCACCAACAACCATTCCTTCATAAACTTCTGTTGTTGGCTCAATAAATACACGTCCTCTTTCTTGTAGATTCCAAAGTGCGAATGCCAAAGCCTTTCCAGTCATCATAGATGTCATTGATCCTGTTGTATGCTTTTCAATTTCACCAGCATATGGTTTGAAATCAATAAAACGACTAGCTAGAATTCCATTTCCTTTTGTATCAATAACGAAAGCACCTCTATAGCCTAGAAGACCTCGAGTTGGAATTTCGAAAATCATTCTACTGATACCTTCTTTTGTCTTCATATCTGTCATCATTGCCTTTCTTTTTCCAAGCTTTTCGATAATTGCTCCAGTAAATTCATCTGGAGTATCAATTGTAAGCTCTTCGAAAGGTTCACTTTTTATACCATCAATATTTTTAACAATAACTTGAGGTTGTGATACTTGTAATTCATATCCTTCTCGTCTCATATTTTCTAGAAGAACAGCAATGTGTAATTCTCCACGACCGTATACTGTATAAAATTCATTTGCATTAAAATTTACTTTCAATCCAACATTTATCTCTAATTCCTTCTCAAGTCTTTCGCGGATTTGACGACCAGTTACAAATTTACCTTCACGACCTGCGAATGGTGAACTATTTACATAGAAATTTAGAGAAATTGTAGGTTCATCAATTTTAATTGCTGGAAGAGCTGGAGTATCTGCATTATCTGTAAGTGTTTCTCCAATATAAATTTCAGGAAAACCTGCGATAGTAACAATATCACCAGCAGTTGCTTCTTGGATTTCGACTCTTTTCTTTCCTTCAAATGTAAAAAGTTTAGTTACTTTTCCAGAATTTACAGTTCCATCTATTTTCTTTTCAAAAACGATTTGACCAGTTTTAATTGTTCCGTCATAAATACGTCCAATAGCCAAACGACCTAAAAAATTATCATAACCAAGGTTGAATGTTTGTACTGTTAATGCGGCTGTAGCACTATGATCTTTATTTGCTGGTGGAACATGTTCAAGAATCATATCAAGAAGTGGTGTAAGATCTTTTCTTTCATCGTCTAATTTTTTCATAGCAACTCCTTGGCGTCCGATAGCATAAATAGTAGGGAAATCTAGCTGAGCATCATTTGCACCTAATTCCATAAATAGCTCGAGAACCATTTCATGACAATGATTTGCATCTGCTGCTGGTTTATCTATTTTATTTATAATTACAATTGGCTTTAGACCAAGTTCAAGAGATTTTTTTAATACGAAACGAGTTTGTGGCATTGGACCTTCTTGGGCATCAACAACAAGTAAAACTGTATCAATAGATCGTAGAACACGCTCTACTTCAGAACCGAAGTCTGCGTGACCTGGTGTATCAACAATGTTGATTTTTGTACCCTTGTATTCAATAGAAGTATTCTTTGCATAAATAGTAATACCACGCTCTTGTTCAAGAGCATTTGAGTCCATTGTTCCATCATCTCCATGACCACATTGAGTCATGATGGCATCTGTTAAGGTTGTTTTTCCATGGTCCACATGGGCGATAATTGCGATGTTTCTTATATCCATAAAAATACCCGTACACGGGCGATTAAGTTGAATGTCAATTAAAGCACGGAAATATATTAAAAGTCAAATATAAAATTTGTATAAAAAAGCGGCCGGACATCCATTTGGATGCCGGCACGCGTTTGTGAGTTTTGCTGAGTATCAAGCCATGCTGGCGAGAATCCCCGGATCAAACTTTTGTCCAGTGATATTTTTCATGTGAGTTGCAACTTCAAGAGCAATCACGTCCAGTGGAGCATCTCCATCAATGTGTCTGATGGTGACTCCGACATTGCTTGCCGCCCTGATTATGGATGAGAGATGATGGCGATGCAATTCAAAACGCTCATTAAACCATGCTTCATCATTTCTTGGCCCGTCAATTTGGGCCTTTGTTCTGTGAAAGTGCCGATTTTGGCACGTGGATCTTGATGCATTGAGAATGCAAAACGTATCACCATCACCAATGTGTCCATTTCCATTGAGGGCTATGATTTGATTTGCTGTCCTACAGATACCATCCATGGCAGCAATTTCACCTTGGATACCGCTGATCAAATGTCCGCTGTGTGGAATCACAACCACGTCAGGCAATAAGTTGCCAGCATCCATGGTCGGTCCATATTTAGTGTCGAAGTCGAGACTTTTTTTCCGTAAATCGCGGAGATATTCCCCAAGGACGATAGTGGGCACTTGTGGAAATGCCGCACGAAGACGTTTAATTGTGAATCCTTTTCCGACTGATACCGCACCGATAAGAACGAGTTTTCTTGCCATAATTTTAATTTAGTCTACTAACGTTGTTGTTTACCGTGGGTTGTTCAAAAAGTCCTCATTTCCTCAATGAGAAGAACAGCGACTTAAAATGATACCATAAAAAATAGAAATAGCAAGTTTATTGTTTAAGCCATTATTTACTTAAATTATCCACATCTTTATCATTTCTTTATTCCGTCTACAGCGTTTCTTTATTCTATCTTTATAATTTCTTCATAACTTTTTGATAGATTATCTATATGTCAGAAAATAAATATCAAATAAATTTAAATGAAAAAATATTACATGATATTCAATCAATAATTGAATTAGTAGATTCTATTATTTATCATGCCTATAATCGTAATGCCTCGGATATTCATATGGATCCAACTCCAGAGGGAATTGTAGTCAGATTTAGAATTGATGGTGTTCTTCTGTATATAGATACATTAAAAAAAGAATATCACGAAGAATTAATAGCTAGAATAAAAGTTTTGGCGAGTTTGAGAACCGATATTCATTTTGTACCACAAGATGGTCGTTTTAAATTTAATTATGGGAACTGTAATTGTGATATTAGGGTTTCAATTATTCCAACACACTATGGTGAAAATGCAGTTTTAAGAATTTTAAAAAATGACAATAATATTTCAACTTTATTAAATTTAGGCTTTTCAAACATTGATTGCGAACGAATCACAAATGCATTATCGAATCATCAGGGAATGATTTTGATTACAGGCCCAACTGGTTCTGGTAAAACTTCTACTCTCTATGCTCTGATTTCTATGCTTTCAACAAAAAATAATTCAATAATAACTCTGGAAGACCCTATAGAGTATACAATTCAAGGTGTCAGACAAATTCAAATTCATTCAAAACACGGTATTACTTTTGCGAACGGTCTTCGTTCAATAGTAAGACAAGATCCAGATATTATCATGTTAGGTGAAATTCGTGATTCTGAAACAGCACAAGTTGCTACAAATATTTCATTAACAGGCCATTTACTTTTATCAACAATTCATACAAATTCTGCGCTCGGAGTTATTCCAAGACTTATGGATATGAAAGTCGATTCATATTTAGTGTCTTCAACTCTTTCTTTGATAATAGCACAAAGACTTGTTCGTACTCTATGTCAAATTTGTAAAGGTGATGGCTGTAATATGTGTGGAAATTTGGGATATAAAGGTCGAACAGTTATTGCTGAAGTTATTGTTATTGATGATGAATTAAGAAAATATATAATGTCACACATTTCAATTTCTGAAATTTCTAGGTATGTAAGAAGTAAAGGTATGTTAAGTATGTATGAAGATGGAATAGAAAAAGTAGAAAAAGGTATTACAACAAAAGAAGAGATTTTAAGGGTAATTCAAAATTAATTTTAAAATATGAATATAAAATCTAGATTTTCAATTTCAGATCAAATTTTCTTTGCTCAAAAACTCTCTTTGCTTTTGAATTCAAATATTTCTCTAGCTGAATCATTAAATATTATTAAATCAATCGACAATTCAAATAATCATAAAAATTTTTATGAGAAATTGATAAATGATGGCGAGCATGGAATTTCATTATCAAAAAGTATTGTTGATTCAAAGGTTAAATTTGATTCGCTTTTAATTGTTCTTATAAAAAATGGAGAATATTCAGGCTCTCTCGTTGATTCATTGAATCAAGTTGCTAATAATTTAGATAAAAGAAATGAATTAAATAAAAAATTAATTAGTACATTAATTTATCCATTATTTATTTTGTTCGCTACCATTGGCATGGCTTTGTTTCTTATTCTTTATATTTTTCCAAAGATTTTACCGTTACTTAGTAGTTTGAATATTAAACTACCATTGATAACTATTATTATTAAATTTATTTATGAATTTTCAATTTCCTATGGATTATATACATGTTTGATTCTTGTGCTCTCATTTATTTGTATAGTTTTTTTAATTAAAAAAAATAAATATATAAAAAATAGATTTCACTATATTTTATTAAAAATTCCAATGTTGGGTTTATATATCAAAATAAATACTTTAGCCACAATCTCGGGTACTGGAGAAATTATCTTATCTTCTGGTAGATCATTGAGTGAATTCCATGCTTTTTCTAGAGATTCTGTTAATAATTTAATTTTCAAAAATACCTTTGAATCAATTTATTATCAATCAATTCAAGGAATTTCTTTTACAAATTCAATGAAATTATATCCAGATATTTTTGTAAAGATGATGGTTGATATGTGTGCAATTGGTGAAAAAACAGGTAATTTAGCATTGATGCTTGGTCACTGCTCTAAAATATTTGAACAAGATATTGATTTATTTTTGAAAAGATTCTCATCCTTAATTGAACCAGTTTTAATGATATTTATGGGTTTAATCGTTGGTTCAATTGCTTTATCAATAATTTTGCCAGTATATGAAATCACGAATCATCTTAGTAAATAATAAAATAAAGACTGATATGTTTGGTTTTATGATGATTGAAATTATTTTAGCTTTTTCTTTATTTTCACTTTTTACAATTTCATATTTTACTTTAAATTTATCAATGCAATCTTTAAAAATTTGGTCTATAAAAGAATTGAATCTTTTAAAAAATTCGGTTTTTCAATTAGATAATTTTATTAAAAATGAAAATATTAATAAAAACTTTAATCAAATAAATTATGGAAATTATTCAAAATTAATTAATTTAAATGATTTAAGTATTGTAAAATCAAATTTCGTAGATTCTTGGGGAAGTTCAAATTGTTTATCTAGAATAAATTTTGATTTATCAAAAATACAATATTATTCAAATGGGGTATTTTTAGGAACAGGGAATATTAGTACAAATATCGAAGTCAGAAATTCTGTTATTTATTTAACAACTGATTCAAATGTACAATCTCAGTCAGACTTTTTTATTATTGATTCAACTGATTTTATAAGTCCAATTATTATTTCTTCATTAAATACTGGTCCCGGTTTGTCGTCGATTGCTGTTGCTGGGCCATATGTCTATGCTGCTAATACAGGTTCAATCTCACAATTACAAATTATTGATATTCATGATCGTAAAAACCCCTTTTTAATTTCTCAATTAAAAGTTCCATTTCCTGAAGCTTCCTCAACACCACCAAAAGCAAATTCTATTTTTTATAAAGATTCTTTTATTTATTTAGGGACTAGTAAGTGGGACGGACCAGAATTTTATATTATTGATATTTCAAATCCTATGATACCAAAGATAGTAGGAAATTTTGAAACTAATACATTAATTAATGATATTTATATTTATGAAAATATCGCATATTTAGCAACTTCAGATAATTTACAAATGCGTATTTTGGATATTTCAAATAAAAGTCAACCTATTCTTACGGATTCTTTCTCACCATCAGGATGGCAAACTCAAGGTGGCAAGGCTATTGATTTTTTTGAGGGGAAATTAGCACTAGGAAGAACTGTTGGTGGATTCAATAATATTTCGAATCATGAAGGTTTTATTTTTTCTACATCTACTAATTTAAATAATTTTATCTCACATGATATTTTGGGTGGCATTTATGATTTTTTAATACGGTCATCTCATATTTTTCTGGCTACGCATAGTCCATCAGCTGAATTTCAAATATGGGATTCTACTTTTTCAACAAAAATTTTTGAGAAAAAACTTGGATTTCAACCTCTAAGTTTTTCTTGTGATTGGTCTAATATATTCTTTACTACTGGAAATGATATGGGTTTTGCTATTTTAAAATTATGAATAAAATAAATTTAAATCTTGGTTTTTCATTAATCGAAATAATACTGTATGTATCACTTTTATCGTTAATGATGCTGGGCATTTTTTCTACACTTATATCATCTATTCAATTAAAAAATTTAGCAAAAACTATTTCAGATGAGGATTATAAATTATTAGTATCTAATTTTCATGAATAAAAAGATAATCAAAAAGAAAAAGGGTTTTGCTGCTTTTATTCTAATCATTTATATATCAACATTGATGCTTGTTTTTTCTTTTATGCAAGGAATTGAAATTGGACATTTTTTTGATCAGGTCAAAATAAAGCAATATAGATTAATGAATTATTACTTTGCATATTCTTGTATCGATCAGGCTATTCTTGCTTTGTCGCGTGATTATTTTCTTAATCTTAAAAAAGAAATTGAATTTTCTGATTTAAACTGCTCAATTGATTCAATTTCTAGTACAAATGAACAAAAAATGATTAAGGTTCATGGGAAATATAAAAATATTAATGTCTACCGCGTTGCAAACATTAAGCTTTTTGAGGACCACCTTGAAATTATTTCAATAGAATGATGTATTTAAAATCTCTATCATTTCTTTAGAATTTCTTTATCAGATCTTTATCTCATTTGTGTAAGATTAAATTATTATAAATTTAATATTTAAATATGATTTTTAAAAAAATAAACATAAAACCAAGAAGAAAAAAGGGATCTAAAAAAGGTGGTTTTACATTGATAGAAATTTTGGTAGTTATTGGGATTATTGCGGTTTTAGCAGCGGTAGTTCTTGTCGCAATAAACCCAGCAAGACAATTTAAACTAGCGCGTGATTCTCAAAGAGTAAGTAATATAACAGCCATTTTGAATGCAATTGGGCAAAATATTGCAGAACATAAAGGACTTTTAAATTGTGGGAGTTCAACACCAAATATTAATGCATCTTCAACACTAATGACAAATGCTGTTGAATTAAATGGAATTGATATTTCTCGTTGCATTGTACCAAATTATATTTCTTCATTACCATTTGATCCAAGTAAAAATAATGCTTATATTCATGATGATGGAAAATATAATACAGGATATTATATTTCTCAGGATTCAAATGGACGCATTACTATTTCAGCCGATGGTGAAATTAATAATCCAATTAGTATAAATCGTTAATTTCTTGTACATGTTATAATTAGTATTCAATGAATACCCACAAGAATTTATACTTCCTTACATTATTCTGTATCATTATTCTTCTTGGAATGATAATTGTTAAGGGGTATATAAATAATATGAAAATCGATCATAATGATTATTTTCAAAGTATTAAAAAAATACTGATTACTGATAAGATTGATGACTCTATTCTTTTTCCAGAAAATAAATCACAAAAAGTTAAAATTCCTGTTCTTAAACCAATAATAGATCCAAATATAATTAGTGCAGAATCCTATTTGATTGGTAATTTAGAAAATGGCAAAATATATTTAGATTATAATTATGATAAAGTCTTTCCGATTGCTTCACTTAGTAAACTTTTTACAGCGATTGTTTCTATTCACGATATGGATCAAACTAAGAAAGTTATTATTACTCAGGAATCTCTGGATACTTTTGGTGATGCTGGCAATCTTATTAAAGATGAGAAATTTACACCAAGTGAATTATTGTATCCATTGCTTTTAGAATCAAGTAATGATGCTGCAGATGCTCTAGCTAGATCTTTTGATTATGATAAATTTATTAAAAAAATGAATGATTATACAATTGAATTAGGAATGAATTCTACATCATTTAAAGATGCATCTGGATTGAGTTCTTCTAATACTTCAAATTCTAAAGATTTGTTCATATTATCTAAATATCTCTATAATAATGAAAAAGATTTATTAGATATTACAAAACAAAAAGAAGTCGAATTTGCTACGACCACAGATCATAAATATCATCATTTCTTTTCAATAAATCCATTTATATTCTACAAGCCATTTATTGGCGGGAAAACTGGTAGAACCTTTGAAGCTCAAGAAAGTATGATTACTTTATTAAATTACAAAGTTGGCACAACGACCTATCCTATTTCTATTATTGTTTTAAGATCAAAATATAGTGAAAGAGAAACAGATACAGAGAAGATTTTAGAATTATTTGAAAAAAAGATTAATAATTAAATAAAAGAAAAACTAGTCTGTATATTTTGCATATAATATTATTTTTTATTGTATGGATTTTTTAGTAAGAGGTCCAAATATTCCTGTTGGTGATATGTTCATATTTATCTGATATTTCATAACAGCGTCGCGTGTAAAACTACCAAAGAATCCTTTGACTGTACCGACAGGGAGTATGAGATAACCTCTTGATTCAAGTAATGTTTGAAGTGATATGACATCATCTCCTGTAAAACCGAATGAAAGATCTCTAGAATATGTACTTGTGCCTATTATAATTGGAGTAATGACAGGTGTGATAATGTTATTTGGTGTAATATATTGAGATAATATTGTCTTACAAGTTGCAGTTCTAGTCATTGGTCCAAAATATCCCGTTGTCGGAACATTCACAATTCCTTGATGAGTCATAACCGAAGCTTTAGTGATTGCTCCAAAATATCCTTTGCTTACATTAACGGGCATTATTAAAAGTCCCTGAGATTCAAGATGGGTTTGAAGTGCGGATACTTCGACGCCGCTATCGCCCATAGAAAGATTGCGTTCGAAATTACAACTTGCTGGTGTTATCACAACTGGCGTTGAAGCCGCAAAAGGTAAAATTATTTTCCTAATACTACTTCCTCCTGACCTACTACTTGAAGATGAATTTGAAGATCCAACACCTGATGAGACAACTGTGGCAATAAGTCCGCGCCCTGTTCCTGATGAACCTCCACTTGAAAGATCGCCGGTAAATGGTGTTGAGCCATTAAGTATTACGATAGTTTGTCCTGAACTTGTCACACCAACATTAGCAAAACCACTATCGATACTTGTACTCAAATTGTCAAAACCAGATTTTGATACAGCGATTGATCCAGAACTTGTTGAAATAAAATAATATGCATTTGATACTGAAGTCGCAGCAGATGTTCCTCCATGAGTTACAGTCGCACCAGTCACAGCTGACCCGTTTGCATCACTGACCAATACTTTGAGAGTGTATTGTGTATCAGATAAAGTTTGAATTGATTGAGTATCTACATTGGCACTACGATTTGTGGTATCTCCAGAGGTACTTGTGACATATCCGCTTTTTGTGATGGTGATATCATTTGCAGTTCCATCTTCGCTGGTTGGTACTGGACAATATGCAATATTGGAAACAATGGTACATATAGTATTAGAAGAACCTGCAGTGACTGTTGCACCTGTTAGATTTTCTCCTGCTTCCGTTTGAAGTGTAATCTTCTGTGCAAATTGCAAACCTTGTCCACTCGCATTATTTCCTGCGGATACAGAAGATGTGAGAATAGATCCTGATCCGAAAGTGATTGAAGTTGTGCTAGTTTGATTTGCGCTTACATTTGTAAGTCCTGTATTGTTTGTGGTTGCGGTGACATATCCGTTTTTTGCAAGAATAAGTGATCCTGAACTGGTAGTTGTTGCCCAGTATGCGATATTTGATGTACTCGTAGAAACAGTAATACCGCCAAATGTTTTAGTCAGAAGATCAGAAATGTTAATTGCAGTTCCTAGTTCATCTGCAACAGTAACTTTTAAAGGATAACCGAAGCCGACAGTTGTCTGAATATTTCCACTTGCTTGTCCAATGCCAAATGTTTTTTGACTTGTAAGTGCTGAAATCAAATTTCCTGTGTCAGCAACAGTTCCTGCTGTCAGGTAGGCAGTATTTGCAGTCATACCATCAACAGTCACATTGTTTAAACTAAGTCTTATAGCATCATCGCCACCTCCATTTCCTGTAGTTGCGATATAGATCACATCACTTGCAACAGCTGAAGCAATGATAGATATACCACCAGATCCTGTAATAGAAATATCAGTCGATGTAGCTCCAGGAATGCCGTTTGCGATATTTGTTATGTTTCCACCCAATTCTGATTTAAGGGCTGTAGATTTTAATGCGTATTCAAGACCTTTTAAGTTGAGCGTCTGTCCAATACTTATAGGGCTTGAGTTTATAGCATTTGCACCGAGAGTGATATTTGTTTGTCCTGTACTGTCTGCTGATACATTTGCGAGTGCTGTGTTTGTAATGGCATTTGGAATAAATCCTGTTTTATTGATAACAATAACTTTTGACAATCCTGCACTAGGTGCAAAATAAAAGACATTTGAAGAGGATGCAGTTTCAATTGATCCATCGAAAGTGATAGATGTTGGAGTTATACTATTTCCCAATTCATCTGCTACGCTAACTTTTACTTGAAATAAAATATTTGTAGGAGAGATAGATCCTTGAACATCAGTAAGAGATGTTCGATTTCCGACACTTGATGAAGTATTTGTAACATAACCAGACTTTGCAATACTCAATGCTGCACCATCTGATGCAATAGGAACTGGACAATAAAAAATGCCTAGTGTTTGGGCTTCGATACAAACTGTTGCACCGACTCCGACCGTAGCACCAGAAAGTGCACCCCCATCTCCTTCACGAGTGATTGTTGCTTTGTGTGCAAACTTTACCGAGTCAGAGCCAGTGAATGTGAAAGAGTTAACACTATTGAGAAGCGATTCGATGGCTCCAAGTTTTTCTTTTGTCACATAGCCGTCTTTACTCACTTGTATATCAAGGGAACTACCAACAATACATGTACCAGCATTTAAAAGGAGATTGGTAAGTGTTGTAAGATCAGTTATAGATACCACACCAGAAGAATTAGTGGTAACTCCAACATCAGTATATGATCCTGCATTACATTTTATTTTCACTATCGCTCCTTCAAGGGCAGTGGCTGAGACTGCCTCACGATTGACTGTGATAGTTAGCCCATCAGTGATGGCTGCATGAGCACTCTGTGGTGTATATAAAAAGTTGATAATAGAAATAAAAAATAGGACCATAAAAATAGACCCCATTCGAAACGATCCACGCGCATGTATAAAATTTTTCATTATCATTTATTTTCCATTTTGTTTGCACGACAATATTTAAATGTACGCACAAAAAATTGATTATTAATATTTAAATTGTATCGCATATATTATAAAAAATAAATAGTTTGAAATATAATGTGGTATAATTATCTATAAAAATATGAGTATTCATCCAAAAGTAAGTATTGGTCATGTACATTTAACAGTCGCTGATCTAGATCGATCACTTAGGTTCTACCGAGATCTTTTGGGGTTTGAAGTAACAACATGGTATGGAGATTCTGCAGTGTTCCTATCAGCAGGAGGATATCATCATCATATTGGATTGAATACATGGGCAGGAAAAGATAGTACATCTGCTCCTAAGGGACATACAGGCTTGTATCATTTTGCAATTCTTTTTCCCACAAGAAAAGAATTAGCTAAGATTGTTAAGAAATTATTGGATAGTAATTATCAAATAGATGGATCAGCAGATCATGGCGTATCTGAAGCAATATATATTCGTGATTCTGATAATAATGGAGTTGAATTGTATGTCGACAGGCCGCGTGAGATGTGGAAGAAGGGTTCGGACGGCAAGTTCATAATGGAAACTTTGCCTCTCGATCTTAAAAAGTTACTTGAGGAAATTGATAATTAATTTTTAAGATAAATAATTAGGTGTGTATAAATTAAAAATCCTTACTAAGGTAAGCATATTAATTTCACTTCAAATATTCAGGAGGCAAAATAATCTTCATCTTTTCGAATCCTAATGCGACGCCAGCAGAGGCGTCGTTCCTTCTGTGAATTAAAAATAGGCACATACACCGCGTTTTTTAATTGCTCGACATGGTGCGGGATATCGGAACCTTTTGGAAGACAAACAAAGAGCATATTTGGCTACCGAATATCAGGCAGGGTTTCTTTGGGATAGTACGACCAACGGACAAGGAAATGGCGAAATATCGCTAAATTACCGAAAGTGCATAGTGCAGTATGCGAAAAATACCTTTTCTGCATAGTACAGCGTGATGAGTATGCAAAAAAGGCAAATTTTGACCACTAAATACACTGTACTGGTCAAAAAGTACGTTTTTTGACCAGTACAACGTGTGAAGTGTACAAAAAAGGTAATTCTGTCCAGTAAAACAGGTTTGTTGGACAAAATCGGTACTTTTTGTCCAGTTGAGCGATGGTCCCAAGCTTATTTCGGCCTGTCTCCCTTCAACAATCTCTCAAAAGCCTCAAGGTTCCCCATAGCATCATGCACTGGATGATGATCGTGCTTTGTTATACTTAGCCTTTTCCAAGATGAGGCGTCTTTGAAGTCTCCGATTAAGCCAGCATAAAAATCACCGATTCTTCTAGCAGAATATCCAAATGGATTTCTGCCTAGGGTTCGATGAAAACTATCATTGATCCACTGCCAGTCAAAAGCAGGATTGTCACTGACAAATTTAGGTCTCTCCTCGCCGCTTATTTCTTGTAGCCAGGCATCAAACTTTTTGAACACCTCCACTTCATCAAAGACCACGCCGGTCGCCACTTTGATATTAGAATCTTCATTAGAAGGCTTTCGTTCTACCAAGACGCCATGAAAAGTAGCCTTCGATGGATATGCAACCGCACCAAATTCAGTAAGTTGTCCCATACTCGGACACTTACCGTTTGCCTCACAATCTACAAAGATTAAATTTTTTAGACTTTCCATACCTATAGTTTAGCTTCAGATCCAAAATTTATGAAGCCCCCTCAAACTCTTGATGACCACTTATCCACATTTAAGTTTGAATACATTGATTGACTGGATGTATCCAAACATGTATACTTTGAATACATTATAAAAAAGATGTATACAAACATGAATTCTATCCAAATTGGCGAACTAAAAGAGCAGAAAGAAGGCTTCAAAGCTTTCATCCCAGGATCTTTTCCTCCGAAAGGCGGCTTTGAATTTGACCCTAAAATCGTAAAGAAAAGCGATGAGGCTACCCGTTTGCTCGGAAAGCTCGACGGCATCACTAAGCTTTTGCCAGATGCAGATTTTTTCTTGCTTATGTACTTGAGAAAAGATGCTGCATCATCAAGTCAGATCGAGGGTACAATGGCAACAATGGTTGATGCTATTGAAGCTGAAGTTCAGTCAAGCACAAAGATTCCGGAAGATGTAGATGATATTTTGCATTACATTAAAGCACTCAATTATGGAATGGAGCGGGTACAACAGGACAATTTTCCTATCTCGCTGAGGTTCATTCGAGAGCTACATAAGCAATTGATGGATAAGGCGCGCACTACACACTTCTCAGACCCAGGTGAGTTTAGGAAAACTCAAAACTGGATTGGTGGCACTCGTCCCGACAATGCTCGATTTGTTCCTCCACCGGTTGATGACATGAATAATGCACTGACTGATCTGGAAAAGTTCATGCACACTGACGATCCGACACTTACTTTGATCAAAGCGGCTCTTGTTCATGCCCAGTTTGAAACTATTCACCCGTTTCTAGATGGAAATGGCAGGACGGGCCGTATGCTTATAACCTTTTATTTATGGAAGGAAGGTTATCTCGAAAGACCGGTATTGTTTTTGTCATCCTTCTTTAAGAAGCACCAAAAAGTGTACTACGAGAGACTCTTCGGCTATCACTTTGGTAATGCCGCGGAATGGGTTGATTTCTTTCTCGACGGCGTAATAGAGATCGCGAATGAAGCAATTGAAATTGTTTCGAAGATAACCGCACTCCGTGAAAAGGATGTCGTGAAGATACAGACGCTCGGTAAACGTGCTTCAGAAAGTGCGGTCCTTGTGCTGCCTAAATTGTATGGACAGCCAATTGTAAATGTCTCCTTGATTCAAAAATGGACAGGGTTTAATCGTGCCGCATCTCAAACTGTAATCAAACGCTTTATAGACATGGGTATTCTTACTCCTAAGGATAAAGATAAGAAGTATGGCAAATCATACATATACAAGAAATATGTAGATATTTTCTCTGAATAAAATCTATGAATCCCGTTGCAAACCAAAACCAAAAAGAAACCTATATCAAGTGCAGGAAATGCGGCACTGAGGTTTTTACCATTACAAATGGTGGTTTAATTCCATGTAAATGCGGTGCTATTTCCGTTGATGGCTCTACAGACCTCGTGAGGGTACTTGGTAATCCCGAGGACTACGAGGAAATACAAAAATAATTATATGAATCCTGTCGAACTTCAAGAAAATTTAGAGGATCTAACTGAAAACCTTTCGCGAGAAACGTTTATTTTTGAATTGTTGACAGCATACAGGTTGCCAAAAAGCACAGTCAGTCTTCTTAAGAAGAGTCCTTCTAAGTTATCTGGAAATAACAATCAAATTATTTTAAAAAATAAGGTCCTATTTCAAGCAACTACAATTGAGGAAGATGAGCATATTGTTATAGATAATCTCCAAAAAGACAAAAATACATTTAGATACAACCCGAGATTTTTGATTGTTACTGATTTTCAAACATTACTTGCAGTAGATACCAAAACAAAAGAGACCCTAGATATCAAAATAAATGACTTAGGGAGATACTATACCTTTTTCTTACCATGGGCAGGAATGGAGAAGGCACAACACGTAAACGAAAATCCTGCGGATATTCGTGCCGCAAGCAAGATGGCTAAGCTGTATGATCAAATAATAAAGGATAATCCCAATCACACTGAAAACGGACTCTATGATTTAAATGTTTTCCTATCACGGCTACTTTTTTGTTTTTTTGCTGAAGATACGGGGATATTCAAAAAGGGATTATTTACAAATTCGATTGATTCCAACACTCAAATATCAGGAGACGGCATTGGTGATTATTTCGACTCACTTTTTGATGTTTTAAATACAAAAGATACAGAGAGGTCGTCTTTTGCACATCATTTTACAGAATTTCCATATGTAAACGGCGGGCTGTTTGAAAAAAAGATCAAACTACCTATTTTTACTGCTAACTCACGTAGATTGATAATTGAGTGTGGGAAACTAGGTTGGGATGCTATCAATCCTGATATCTTCGGATCAATGATCCAAGCGGTGGTTCATCCTGGTCAAAGAGAGAATCTGGGAATGCACTACACTTCTGTTCCGAATATAATGAAAGTCATTGAACCTCTTTTTCTAAATGATTTATATGATGAACTAGAAAATTCAAAAGATGATATTAAAAAACTAACAAAGCTACGAGAGCGTATATCAAAGATTAAAATATTTGATCCTGCTTGTGGCTCCGGTAATTTCCTGATTATTTCATATAAGGAATTATCAAAATTAGAATCAAAAATAATTGGTTGTGCTAAGGACATAGGACATCAAATGATGCCCTATTCAGGTGTGTCTCTAAACTCTTTTTATGGAATAGAGATAGATGATTTTGCACACGAGATTGCAAGGCTTTCATTGTGGCTTGCTCAGCACCAGATGAATACCTATTTTGATGATCTGTTTGGAATGATGAAACCTACACTACCCCTCAAAGAGAGCGGAATAATTGTATGTAAAAATGCTGCAAGGATTGACTGGAATGTAGTGTGTCCTCGCATTGATTATAAAAATGAGAAATTTGAAATTTATATGGTCGGTAACCCACCATATCTAGGGTTCTTGCAACAGAAAGCTGAACAAAAAAAAGACATGGATTTAGTTTTACCATTGGTTAATGGATATAGAAAACTAGATTACATCTCTTGCTGGTTCTATAAAGCAGCAGAATACATCTCAGAATCATTTGATATAAAAATTGCCTTTGTATCAACTAATTCGACTTCGCAAGGAGAACAGGCCTCTATTTTCTGGCCTGAAATATTCAAAATGAATGTCGAAATATTCTTCGCATACCAATCATTTAAATGGCAGAATAATGCCAAAAATAATGCTGGCGTTACCTGTGTGATTATTGGCTTGAGGAAAGTATCAAGTAAACCAAAGTATTTATATGTTGATAATTTAAAAACTAGCGCAACAAATATAAACGCTTACTTAGCAAATTCAAGTAATGTCGTTGTTACCAAGAGAACAAAACCGCTTTCAAATCTACCAACCATGGATCTTGGTAGTGCGGCGTATGATGGAGGTTACTTGATGCTTACTCAGGAAGAACGCAACGCCTTTATCAGTAATTCACCTAAATCAGAGGATTTCATTAAACCTTTCATGGGATCAGCGGAGTTTATACGAAACATAAAAAGATATTGTATTTGGATTGAAGATAAAGATTCAGTTGAGGCAACTAAAATTCCAGATATTAAAAATAGATTAGAAATAGTAAAACTTTTTAGAGAAAAAAGCGGAAGAGGAAAAACACTTGAGACTGCTGAGACCCCCTATAAATTTACAGAAATAAGATATAAAAAAGCTCCAGCAATTATTGCACCGATCATTTCTTCTGAGACAAGAGAATATATACCTTTTGGTTTTATAAAGGAGGGTATCGTTGTGCCAAATTCAGCAAGAATTATATATAATTCTGAACCTCATATTTTTGCAATCATAACTTCTAGAATGCATATGGTATGGGTCCGCGCTGTTGCGGGCAGATTAAAAACTGATATTAGATACTCAGGAACGATTTGCTATAACACCTTTCCGTTTCCCTCAATTACTCTTCAACAAAAAGAAGAACTTACTGGCCATGTTTACAATATCTTAGGTGAGCGAGAAAAATATCCCAATAGAACAATGGCAGAACTCTATGATCCAGATAAGATGCCAGATGGATTAAAAGTTGCGCATAAATATCTCGATACAGCAATTGACCAAATATATAGAAGTAAACCATTTGAAAATGACGAGAGCCGACTGTCGCATCTATTTAAACTCTACGAAGAAATGATTATTAATGAAACAAACCAATAAATTCATGAAAACAATTCAAGTAGCGGAAGCTACATACAAACAAACCGGAGAAAGTACAAAAATAAATGAACTTGGAATGCGCGAAATGCAGGCTAAAGCATTTGAAAAACGTACTGCTCAATACCTACTTTTAAAAGCACCTCCAGCTTCAGGAAAGTCTCGTGCGCTGATGTTCCTTGCACTCGATAAGTTACAGAATCAAAATATCAAAAAAGTTATTGTTGCTGTTCCAGAAAAAACAATTGGTGGATCTTTCAGTGATACAAATCTCAAAACTGAAGGTTTCTTTGCTGACTGGAAATTAAATGACGATTATAACTTGTGTACGCCAGGTACCGATGGTAGCAGTAGCAAGGTCCAAGCCTTTAAAAACTTTATGGACAATAACGAGAAGGTTCTTGTTTGCACCCACGCAACTTTGAGATTTGCCTGCGAACAGATCGAGGATTCAAAATTTAATGATACTTTGATTGCTATTGATGAATTTCACCATGTCTCTGCGGACAAAGAGAGTAGTACGCTTGGGCGCGTTTTACATGGAATAATGACTAATTCAAGTGCTCACGTGATTGCAATGACAGGATCTTATTTTAGAGGTGATGGTGTGGCGGTCCTATTACCTCAGGATGAAGAAAAATTTACAAAAGTTACGTATAACTATTACCAGCAACTCAACGGATATAATTTTTTGAAGTCGCTTGGTATCGGGTACCATTTTTATCAAGGTAAATATACATCAGCAATCAGTGAGGTTCTTGATACAAACAAAAAAACGATACTACATATTCCAAATGTTAATTCAGGTGAATCAACAAAAGATAAACTAAACGAGGTCGATCTTATTTTAGATATTATTGGCGAAGTAGATCATCAAGATCATGATACTGGGGTTATTTACGTAAAAAGAGACGGAGACAGCAAGATATTAAAAGTCGCTAACCTTGTGGATGATTCTGTAGACCGTGAAAAAATATCAGGATATCTAAGGACAATGAAGAAGGAAGACGACATGGACATTATTATTGCACTTGGTATGGCAAAGGAAGGTTTTGATTGGCCATACTGTGAGCACGCTCTTACTGTCGGCTACCGAAGCTCTTTAACAGAGATCATTCAAATAATCGGTCGCTGCACTCGTGATAGTTCAAATAAGACACATGCTCAATTTACAAATCTTATTGCTCAGCCAGACGCACAAGATAGTCAGGTAAAGATATCAGTCAACAATATGCTTAAGGCAATTACATGCTCGCTACTCATGGAGCAAGTAATGGCCCCTCATTACAATTTTAAACCAAAGTTTCCGAATGACGGTACCGACTTTATCCCTGGTGAAATAAAAATAAATGGATTTAAAGAGCCGAGTTCAGACAGAGTAAGAGAAATTATTGAATCAGATATCAATGATCTCAAGGCTTCAATTTTACAGGACGACCAGATCGTAAGAGCCCTTCCTGGTAATGTTGATCCAGAAGTTATAAACAAAGTAATGATCCCAAAGATTATTCGGATCAAGTACCCTGATCTGAGTGATCTTGAGGTTGAAGAAGTGAGACAGCATGTAGTTGTTGATTCTGTAATCAAGAATGGCGAAATAAAAGAAATCGGAGATAAACGTTTTGTTAGAATGGCAGGACAATTTGTAAATATTGATGAACTTAACATAGACCTTATCGATAGGATAAACCCATTCCAGGAAGCCTTTGAGATACTTTCAAAATCAGTCACATCAAATATACTAAAAGTCATTCAGGATACAATCGACTCATCAAGAATTGAAATGACTCCTGAGGAGGTTAGAATCCTATGGCCTAAGGCGAAAGAGTTTAAAGAAAGAACTGGTCGAGTCCCAGAACTTAACTCTGCGGACCCTCTGGAAAAGCGTTTAGCAGAGGCGTTGGTATACTTGAGAAAGATAAAAGTTGAACAAGCAAACAATAAGCATGAGTAACGATAATTTATTAGATTTGATAAATGACGATGATTCCGGACTTCTTGATATTAAAGAGAAGGCTATTTCTATCACCCCAGACGATCGATTATTAGAATCATTTATGGAGATTAATGACTTTTTTAAAACTCATAACTCAGAGCCAAAATCTGGTGGTGATATTCACGAGCACAAGCTTTCTTCAAGGTTGAAACATATCAGGGAAAATAAAGATCTCAAAGAATTTTTATCGAAGTATGATACATATAAACTATTAGCCGTAAGTACTAAGAATTTAGAGACCGTTAGTGATATCTTTGAAGATGATAGTCTTGGCCTGCTATCAGTTGAAGATACGTCAATTTTTAACATAACAAATGTTCCTGAAGTAGACAAAGATCGTTCGGATCCCGATTTTATTGCCAAGAGAGAAAGAGTTGTTGATTTTGAAAAATATAAGCATTTGTTTGATCAGTGTCAGAGAGAACTAAAAAACGGAACTAAAAAAATATCAAGTTTTGTTGAGGGTGAAATGAAAAAAGGTGACTTCTTTGTTTTAAGTGGAGTACTTGTGTATCTTGAGGACATCTTCAACCCTTACAGAGGTAATAGTCAGAAAATAAACCGAAGAACAAGATGTATTTATGAAAACGGCACAGAATCAAATGTCTTACTGAGATCTCTTGGAAAGAGACTGTCTGAAGTCGGATATGCTGTTAAGGACAACGACCCGATGCCTGAAATTGATACCGACGATAAAGAAACTGGATATATTTATGTTTTAAAATCACTCAGTATGGATCCTAGAATTAATAGTACAAGAAATCTTTTTAAGATTGGTTTTTCTACCATAACCGTTGAAGAAAGAATTAAAAATGCTGATCAGGATCCTACTTATCTTATGGCACCTGTTTCTATTGTGGCAACCTATAGGTGCTTTAACATGAACCCTCAAAGACTTGAAAGATTACTTCACCGATTCTTTACTGACTCATGTCTTGATATCGAAATAACTGATAAAAGCGGAAATAAATATACTCCCAAGGAATGGTTCGTAGCGCCGATTGTTGTTGTCGAGAAAGTTATAGACCTAATCATAAAGGGAGATATCGTTAATTATGTATATGACAAAAGTACTGAAAAAGTCATTTTAAATCAATAAAGATTGTTCATGAAAAATATAGAAGAAGGACTCAAAGAGATCTACGAAAATATAAGAAAATTAGAATCCTTAATAAATACTAAAAATGATCTTACTAGGATACATAAGGACAATGTATTTAATAGGAGATTTTCTGTTGTTCTCAGTGATTTTTCTGATCTTGAAACTATAGGAATGAGACTTAATAAAAACATACCTGAAGTTGAGACTTTACAGAGGATTATACAAAAACGCTTCAAGTCCGAAGATAAGGACAGAATTACAGATGAAGGTCAAAGACTGCACCAAGAATCGGATAAGATTAATCGAGAAAATCAGGTAGATTTCAAATGTTTATATATTTTTTCAAAGATATTTCTTGATCAATATACTACTCTAATCAAATTATTATTTAATTGGCGAGGTATTGGCGACAAGTCAATTACAAGTTTTTATAATAGCCTAGAAAAATATAAAGGAGAGGAAGAACAGATCATTTCTTTTAAAGATAGTTGCTTAAAAAGACTTAAAGCAATTGATGTTTTTGTAACAGAATACCGTGATCAATATGTTGTGCATGATCAAACTAAACATAAAGATACAAGATGGTTTTTAAATGATATGACGGGCAGTGTTAGATTTATTGGTGGTAGGCCATCAATAACACCACAGGAGTTGGTTTTTGTTGTTTCTAATTATATTAAGGACTCCGTCACCTTTATAAAAGATCAAGAAAGCACCCTGAATTAGGGCCTAAATTGCCCTGTGTACGCTTTTCCAAGCCTATTCAGGGCTTTTTACGTGTCTTGGCCAATACCCACTAATTTGCACTAATTCCGACCCCATACTTACTGGGTCCTGGGAAATTGATTGCACACACTTTTCAACATTTTTAGCGCCTCATACTATGTGGGTCCAGTAAAAAAGTAGAAATTGACTCCGCACGATTTTCCACGTTTTTACCAGGACATACTTATAGGATCCAAAGAGATAAAAGTAATTCCTACAGTTAGGAACTTTATACACCTTAGGATAAACCCATAATCTTAGGCCTAAAAAGTAATGCACCATATTTTGCATTTTTTAGAGCCTAGGATTAAGTAGTTCTCTGGTCCGAAGTAATTCCTGCAATTAGTGAATTACAAGACCTCAGAATAGACAAATCGGATGACCCAAAAGTAATGCACGTAATTTTGCATTAAATAAGGTCTACGATACATACATTCCCATTGCACGGAAAGAGCTGAGTCAACTTGCAATGGGGACTCAGCTCTTTCTGTTTTCAAAAAGAGCCAGCTCGATAAAGGTCGAAAGAAAAACCCTCATGCTTACCAAACACGCACTAGAAGAATACAAAGAAATACATCGCCAGGAAACCGGCGCGGTTTTTCCTGATGACGTGTTGGCTAATGAGGCAATTAACTTGCTTACTCTTTTTAACTTTGTCTATCGACCGATCAAAAAAGAGTGGCTGAAAGAATATGGACGACAAAATAAATCTAAACGAGGAATGGCAGAGAATTCTCAGTCAGAAGAACAAATCGCCGAAACGAGTGGCGAAGTTCGAAGAATTCAAAAAGACCCATCTCGAACAAACCAGGAGTGAAATAAATCCGGACACACTTCGCAGTAAGAAAAAGCCTAACAGGTTTGTTGTCGATAACGAGTATGTCAAAGGTTATTATCTGGCGAAATTTCCACCGGTCTGTTCCCAGGTGCTTTTGACGTTACTTGTCCACTGCAATCTCAATAGACAGGATGCGTTTCCGAGCATTGTCACTATTCAAGAACTCTCCGGATGTACCAACACTCGAAGTGTCATTAGTGCTCTTAGGATTCTTGAGGCCTACGGGATAATTAACATTCGTCGGTCCAAGAGAGGGGTAAAAGCAGTGAATGTCTATTTCTTTCAGTCGGTCCGACATTGGAGACCACTCTCAAAGAGCATGAAAAAGATTAAGCTCACCGATCCATTACCGCAATGGCAAAATCCCGTCCAGAGCACTGGCAGAAAACAGACCTATCGTACTGGCCCTACTGCCAGTCTAACTAACCTAAGAGAAAACTATAATAATAAAATACAAAATATTGGAGATATTTTAAGGGAAAGATTCAAAATGCCAGAAGACCCGTCTAAGGTTGCTATTCCTACACCTTCTAGCAATACTGTCGTCGATGACAAAAAGGCAGAAGACATGGAACCTGATACGCCTGTTAGAACAGGTGAAAAACAAGGGTATCGTACTGGCACTAATGCCACTACGATTGATACCCGTAATAACGGGAAATTAACGGGAACCGAAAGTCAGAGACATGGCATGTCATCAGCCGTTTATAAACGGGAAATAACGGTCGAAAAACCTCCCGAGGATCCATTTGTAAATGGTGAAAAATGGACTAAGGAAGATGAGGGTATCGGTCTGATGAATATCAACAATGAAGATATCGGACCAGGAAGCGCAACATTATAAAAACTATGAATAATAAAATACCCACAATCAAATACTTCCTCTACGCTAGAAAATCTAGTGAAGCGGAAGACAGACAAGCGGCATCAATCGATGCCCAGAAAGATGAACTCTTAAAGATTGCACAAGAGCAAGGTTTAACCATTGTTGAGATTCTTACCGAATCACAGTCAGCTAAGAAACCAGGAAGACCGATATTCAACAAGATGCTTGAGCGAATCTACAAAGGCGAAGCAAATGGAATCATTTGTTGGAAGTTGGACCGACTTGCTCGTAACCCAGTAGATGGCGGGCAGATAAGCTGGATGTTACAGCAGAGTGCGATCGCACAGATCGTTACGTTCGGCCGAACATACTATCCGACTGATAACGTTCTCATGATGCAGGTTGAGCTTGGAATGGCGAATCAATACATCCGAGACTTGTCGGTAAACGTAAAGCGAGGACTGGCAAAGAAGGTCCGAGAAGGCTGGCTACCAAGTATGTGTCCAGTCGGGTACATGAGTACACCTGACAGAGAAAAGGGATTCAAGACAATCATGAAGGACCCTGATAGATTTCCTGTAGTAAAAAGATTGTTCGATTTAATGCTCAGTGGTAATTACAGCACCTGCCAAATATGGGACGTGGCTCGTAAGGAGTTGAATCTGAAAACATATCAGCGCAGACATATGGGTGGCAAACATCTTTCCAAAAGTGGTATCTATGCACTCTTGAGCAATCCTTTCTACTACGGCTGGTTTGAATATCCCTACAAGAGCGGAGAATGGCACAAAGGTGCGCATGAGGCCATGATCACCGAAGAAGAATTCAACAAGGTCCAGATCATTATGGGTAGGACTATGCAACCTCGGCCAAGACCAGAGCGCAACTTTGCATTTACTTCACTCATGAAATGTGGCACGTGTGGCTGTAGCATTACTGCTCAGGCGAAAGTAAAACGCCAGAAGAACGGCAACGTCCACCACTACGTTTATTACAATTGCACCAAGAAAAAAGTAGACGTGAAGTGTCCCGAGCAATGTCTCGAACTCAAGAACCTCGAACTAGATATCAAAGGCAAGCTAAGCGAGATCACTATTTCAGAAAGATTCAAAGACTGGGCGATCAAGCACCTCCATGAACTCCGAAAGACGGAAGTCGATAGCGACACCTTGGTCTTTAAGGGCAAACACAAAGAGCTTGAGGAGGTAACAAAGAATTTGCAGTCACTCACGCTCAACTTCACCTCACCTAAAAACAGCGAAAGAGCGATAATTACAGACGAAGAATACCAAACTCTCAAAGTTGGAATGGTGAAAAAGAAATTGATCCTCGAAGACGAACTGAAAGTAAAAAATAAAGAGGTTTTGGAATGGATAGACCTCACCGAGCAGACCTTTGACTTTGCCTGCTATGCCCACATTTGGTTTGAAAAAGGAGACGATAAAGCCAAAAGAGCGATACTTGCATGTTTAGGCTCGAACCTCACCCTAAAAGGCAAAAAGGTCTTTGTAAATTACCATTCTTTCGTAAAGACACTCATAAAAAGTCGTCAGGCGGTTGAAGACGAATTAGAGAAGGTTAGAACCTCCAAAGTATCAAGCAATAAAAGACAAAACCCCACAAATTGTGAGGTTTCGTCACTAGGGCTCCGGCGGCAGGGATCGAACCTGCGACCTTTCCGTTAACAGCGGATTGCTCTACCTCTGAGCTACACCGGAATGTGTATTAATTTCGTTCCTTTTGTTAAGAACATAAGTATACTATCAGATATATATATAAAAGTGAAGATAAAATAGATTATTATAAATAATAATAAAAGATTATTTGAGCTAGATTTTAAACATTGAAATTAAAGAAAAATGAGAGTATAATTTATATATAATATTAAAATACCATTATGAATATACAAATAAAAACAACAACAATTAGTCTTACTCCAGCAATCTCAGAATATGTAGAAAAAAAGTTAAATTCAATTGAAAAATTTTTCAAAAATGATAGTACATTAAAATTTGATCTTGAATTGGGAAAAACAAACAATCATCATAAAAATGGAGATATATTTAAGGCAGAAATTCATATAGTAGCAATGGATACAAATATTTATGCTAGTGCAGAAAAAGAAGATTTATATGTTGCTATTGATTCTGTAAAAGATGAAATTTTGAGAGAAATAAAAAGTTCAAATAGTAAAAGAAGATCATTAATTAGAAGAGGAGGTGCTAGAATTAAAAATATTTTAAAAGGTATTTGGCCAAATAAATAATTATTTTTTTAATGCCTAATTATTTTAAACAACAAATAAATAAATGGCTTTGTTTAATTTTTATAGGAGTTTTATTATTTTGGATTGCTGTCTATTATCTAAAAGGTATCGCTGAAGTTGCTGGAATGAAACAACCACCAATAGAACTTTATCTTAGTTCATAATAATTAATTTCACTTTTTCCTTCTGGAATTATTTTCTCAATAATTAATTTATTATCTTTAAATGAAGCTTTTGTTATTTTTATTCTAGTTTTGATACCATTCTTTTCAATGAAGAAAAATGCAGAAGGCCATCCCTCGTAGGCTTGAATTTTTAAATAGTTTTTATAATCATCATTTTTTAAATCAATTAGACCATCATTTTTCTCAATCATTTTTGTATAAGTAGCTTGTGTATGATCTTGTTCAATTTCTTTTAATTTGCCATCTATCCAGTCAGGAAGTATTGATATTAGTAAATCAGCTCCAACATTTACCAATTCTTTTCCTAATGTATCTGCCGTAGGTGGCCAAGGTTCAAATGTAACTTCTTTTTGTACTAATATCGGACCATGATCCATTTCATTGTCCATTCTCATAATGGTTATTCCTGTAGTTTTTTCATCATTCAAAATGGCAGTTTCAATCGGACATGAACCTCTTAATTTTGGCAAAAGAGAAGCGTGAATATTCAATGATTTTGTTTTTGGAATATTTAAAATTTCATTTGGGATTATTTTTCCATAAGCAATAACTACGAATACATCAGCATTGTGATTTTTTAATGTTTTAAATAATTCCTCATCCTTTAACTTTTCTGGTTGATAGACTGGTATTTTATTTGCATTAGCCCATATTTTTGCTGGCGGGGGAGTTAATAGCATTTTTCTCCCACTTGGTCGATCAGGCATAGTTACAATAAAAACAATATCATAACCAGCTGTATTTAACTTTTCTAAGGTCATTACTGAATATTCTGATGTTCCAAAAAATCCTATTTTAATTTTGTTTTTCATAGTTTGTCATTCGAAAGGTTTAGATAAATTGTGGTGAGGAGGTTCTTTTATTTTCCTAGCTTGCGTAGAAAATGAAAGAAGCCTCCGAGCACAAGTAATTTATCAAACCTTTCCTAAACTTTCTGGTGGAATGTCTTCAACATCTGTGGCCTTATCAATAAATAGTACACCATCAAGATGATCCGTTTCATGTTGGAAAATTTGAGCAAGTAAACCACTAGCACCACGCTCAACAATTTCTCCTAACTCATTATAACCTTTCACTGTTGCTTTTATGGATCTATTAACTTTTCCATATTTCCAACGAACAGAAAGACATCCTTCCTCAACAGAATGTTTTTCTTTCGAAAGCTTACTAATTTCTGGATTAATAAAAATTAAATCTTTACCAATGCTCCTATATTCTTTATCAGCTTCGCATAAAATATTATCAGAAACAATAAAAATTCTTAGTGGAACACCAATTTGAGGTGCAGCAATAGCAACTCCATCTTTTTGACTATCTAAGGCAATTTTCATATTAAAAAGAATCTTCTGAATCTTTTTTGACTTTATATCCTTTGTGGATACTGTTTGAGCACATTCTCTCAATACAGGATCACTTTGTTGAACTATATTTATCATAGTATTTTTATATTGAAAGATTACTATAAAAGCGTCTCCGGGTCTACCTTCACAATTACAGCAGGTGAAAGTGAACGGATTTTTTCAATTAAATTTTTATCTGGCCATTTTCCTTTTTGAAGACGAATCAAACCATGTAAAACTTGATTACCTCTAACTGTTTGAGTAAAAGCTGGAAATACTTCAACCTCATAAGGATCTAGAGTATTTTGAACATTTTCCATTTCTTTAATTATTTCATTTTTCTTACCTTCAAGGGTTATTTTAATTAAATTTGAAAATGGCGGATAATTAAATTTTTCTCTTTCTGAAATTTCTCCTCTATAAAAATCACTCATATTTCCACTAAGACCATATTTGAAAACTTTCTCATCAGATTTACGAGTTTGAACAATGAAATGTTTTGTTGTTAAAGAACGAATACGAATTAACATATATAAAATTTTTTCTTGAATTCTAAAATCCGGTAAAGAGAAAAGAGAATCAAGAGAAATAATTGCAGAATTTTCTACCTTTTCGTGAAGATATTGAAGTATCATTTCAGTGCCGATTAGGATACTTCCGGGCTTTGCTTTGAATTCTCTCACTATTTCTTTTGCAGTTTTATTTGCATTTTCTTTTTTCAATAGAGTATCTGAATCTAATTGAAAAATATTTATATCTGGAAATTTATCTTTTATTTTTTCAATTACCAAATCAATTCCAATTCCTACAACTCCCAATTTCCAACTCCCACAAATTTTGCAGTATTCTTCTGTAGATCTTCTTTCTCCACAACGATGACACATAAAGAAATTTTTCTCACCATTTTCTCTTGAAGCATTATGTAGAACAACGGGTGAACTACAATTATTACAAATAACAATATTTTGACAATCTCCACAAACTGTAGTTGGTGCAACACCCCTACGAGTAGCCAAAATTACCATGTGTTCACTTTCATTTTTTGTTCTATTTATTAATTTCTCGACTTCATCTGAAAGAATTTTAAAGCTAGTTTTTACAGCTGATTTATAAACTTTCATATCCACAAGTTCATCTTTTGCTGTACTTAGTGAGCGAAATTTAAATGGAGAAGCTTGAATAATTTCACCTTGATTTTCTCTATATAGTGTTTCTACTCTTAAAAAATTATCTGCAAAAAATATTTTTATTCCAAGTTTATCTGCAAGTGTTTCTGTAATTTGTCTAATGTCCAAATATGGTCTTCTTTGGATTTTGTAATTCTTACTACTTTCTCTTTCAACTACTATCGTTTCAATATCTGTGCGGGGAATAGAAAGAAAACCTCCAGTGATGATTATTATAACAGGATGTTCTTCTTGTATTATATTATTCCAAGTTTCAATTATCTTTTTGGGTTTTAATGAACCATTTAAAATAAAAGCATAACCCTCAATTCCTTTTTCAAGTATTTCAAAAGCTCTTTCCGTATCTTCAATTGTTGGCATTATGAAAAGTAAAGATCTTTTCTTTGCAAATTCTTGCCTAATTAAACTTTTCCAAGTTCCATATCGCTCTTCATCATCTCCTTGAACTGCATATTTTTCTTGAACAGTTTTAATTTCAACTTTTTCTTCAACTTTATTTACTTTTAATTTATTTGTATTTTTTAAAATATATTCAGGAACAAGTACATCGATAATTGCACCCATACTAGTAGCGTAATAGTCGGCAGTCTCTTTTACCATTTCCATAAATGCTCTTGAGAAAAACTCAGTACTTTTTATTGTATCTATTTTTTTTAAAGTAAAGCTGGCATTTTTAATTTCACTTTTCATATCTTCAGCTTTTTTAATTGAAAGAACAATTCCATGCACCTTCTTATTTCGTAAGGGAATATCAACAATAGCACCAATAGGTACTTCTTTTGAAGTGAAGTAGGAAAGGGTATCGGTTCCAATACCACGGCTTATGGGAATTACCTCGATGATGTTCATTCCTTATTTATAGCCTATTTTAAGGGTTTTTATTAGAGTTGACAGGACAGTGTCCAGTGTGCTATAATAATATTGTTAAGTACATTGAAATAGTGATAAGTATTTGTTGGGGCTTCTAGTATATTTCAAAGCAAGTATATTAAAAGCCCTTACAAATACCAATTCCGGTTTTGTGTGTGGATTTAGATTATGAAAAACACAATCATCCTCAGTTGTCTCTTGTTGGTCGTCACTCTTGCTTTAACCGCTTGCACCGAACAACAGCGGGCCAGGGAATTTGGTGGCAGCGCAACAGTTGAACTCCCTGCTGGCAGGAAACTCGTTACTGCGACATGGAAAGCAGATCATCTTTGGTATCTCACTCGTCAGATGCACACAAATGAGATTGCTGAAGAGTATGAATTCAGGGAATCCAGTTCGTTTGGACTCATTGAAGGAAAGGTGGTTTTCAAGGAGAAAAAATAACCCCATACAGCCTCCCGACCTCTCGCAGGTCCCGCCCGCTTCAAAAAAGACTCGCTGTCTTCATGAAGCGGGTTTTTTATTTGTCTAAAATATCACAACACAAAATTTAAATAATTATAATTGTTTTTATTTTTATAAATGAGAAAATTAATTAATAAATTTTACTAATTATTAATTTAAATAAATAAAAATATGAATAATGTACTTA
The DNA here is from genome assembly GCA_031384385.1 of Candidatus Tayloriibacteriota bacterium. GTDB lineage: Bacteria > Patescibacteriota > Minisyncoccia > Phycocordibacterales > PALSA-1337 > CAIOGI01. The sequence goes on from JANNAN010000007.1 coordinate 61,093, forward strand.
TAAAAATAGAAAAAGATTTGGATTCAATTAAAAAGTATAAATTTGTAAATCTCCTCTTAAACAAGTACAATATAAATCAATGAAAAATGACTCATTTATCATAGAAGGCTTAGGGGGTGAAAAATCATTAAATGGTGAAATATCTGTTTTTGGTGCAAAAAATGCTGTATTGAAGGCAATGGCAGCTACTATTCTTTTTTCTGATATTGTAAAACTTGAAAATGTTCCTGATACAGAAGATGTTAAAAAAATGAATATTTTACTCGAAAAGTTGGGTGCGAAAATCACACATCTTGATCATACTGTTGAAATCGATACAAAAAATATAAATATTTCAAATCTGGATGAGAGCCTTGCGCAAAGTATGCGAGCTTCAGTAGTTTTGACTGGCCCATTACTTGCGAGATTTGGTAAAACATCTTTTCCAGCTCCTGGTGGTTGTGTTATCGGCACAAGACCAATCGATCTTTTTATTGAAGGATATAAAAAAATGGGAGCAAAAATCGAATTGAAAGAGGATACATATTTCATGACTACTTTAAATGATAAATTGAAAGGTGCTGAAATATTTTTTAATATTCAAACGGTTGGTGGAACAGAAACATTAATGATGGCAGCGGTGCTTGCAGATGGAAAAACAATTCTGAAGAATTGTGCAATGGAGCCTGAAATAGTTTCAGTTGCTGAATATTTGAATTCTTGTGGTGCTCAAATAAAAGGTGCTGGAACTTCCACAATAGAAATTATTGGTGGAAAATTATTGGAATCAAAAGGAAAGCCATATATAACAGTACCAGATCGTATTGAAGCTGGGAGTTTTCTTATTTTGGGTGCTTTGTGTGCTGATAATTTAAAAATTAAAAATTGTAATCCACTTCACTTGGAATCTGTAATTAATTTATTAAGAGAATCAGGCGTAAGTATTTACACAAGTGAAAATTCAATAGAAATTAAAAATAATGGAAAAGTAAAAAATTCTGCATTTAAAAGTTTTAATGTTAGAACACATGAATACCCAGGATTTCCAACTGATCTTCAAGCACCAATAGTTACTTTTTTAACTCAAGCTACTGGTGAAAGTATTGTTCTTGAAACTATTTATGAAGGACGATTCAAATTTATTCAAAATTTAATTAAATTAGGAGCTGAAATTACATCTATGAATCCTCGTGAAATATTAATTCATGGAAATACAAATTTTAAAAATGTTAATGGAGAAAATCTTGAAGCATTCGATATAAGAGCGGGTTTTGCTACTATCATTGCTTCGTTACTTGCAAAGGGTACATCAGTTGTGAATAATGTGTATTATATAGACAGGGGATATGAAAATATTGAAGGAAGACTTAATTCTATTGGCACAAAAATAGTTCGTAAGAATATTTGTTAAATTAAATGAAATTCTTTTCACAAAAACTCGGCATAGATTTGGGAACTGCGAATACGCTAGTTTTTCTTCCTGGAAAGGGAATTGTTTTGAATGAGCCATCTGTTGTTGCTGTTTCTGAACAAGATAAAAAAGTTCTTGCAGTAGGTTTTGAAGCAAAGGAAATGATTGGAAGAACTCCAGATAATATTATTGCTTATCGTCCAATGCGTGATGGTGTGATAGCAGATTATAGAGTTACAGAGGCAATGCTTAGATATTTTATAAATAAAGCTTTGGGAACTTGGAATATTTTTAAGCCTGAAGTTATGGTTTCTGTACCGGCTGGGATTACTTCTACAGAGAGAAGGGCTGTTATTGAGGCCACTATTCGTGCTGGAGCTAGAAATGCTTATGTTGTAAAAGAGCCCATTCTTGCTGCTATTGGTGCTGGAATTTCTATTCAAGAAGCTTGCGGGCATATGATTGTGGATATTGGCGGTGGAACAACAGATGTTGCTGTGATTTCTCTTGGGGGTATTGTGGCTTCAACATCAGTGAAATGTGCTGGAAGTAAAATTGATGCAGCGATTACGGATTATATTAAAAAGACTTTCAATTTAGCGATTGGTGATAAGACTGCAGAGGATATAAAAATTAAAATAGGATCGGCAATTCCACTTGAAGAAGAACTTTCTATGCAAGTAAAGGGTCGTGATTTTATATCTGGACTTCCTCGTTCAACTGAAGTTAAGACAAATGAAATTGTAAAAGCTATTTCAAAAGAACTTAGAGATATGATAAAAGCAATTAAAGATGTACTTCAAGAAACTCCACCAGAACTTTCTTCAGATATTATTGATCAAGGTATAATTATGACAGGTGGTTCATCAATGCTTCGTAATCTTCCAGAGTTGGTTTTTCGTCGAACTGGTGTAAAGGCTCGTCTTGCTGATGATGCATTGTTCTGTGTGGCAAAGGGAACAGGAATTGCACTTGAACATTTGGATACATATAAGAAGAGTATAATTAGTAAGAGGTAAGGCTGGGTGTATAATATAGTCTATGAACCCATTCCAATTCCTAAAATCTCTAGACCATCATGCCTACTTTATTTATTCTTCTAAAGATGATGTAGAGAAGCTAAAAGAATATCTAAAAGATAAATTTGGAATTTCATATATTCAAAATCCTGATTTTTATTATGAAAAATTTGAAACTCTTGGTATTGATGAAAGTAGAAAAATAAAAGAAAATCATTTATCAAAAAGTTTTAAGGAGGGTGATAAAAGAATGTTTATTATTAAAACATCAAATATTACTCATGAAGCACAAAATGCTTTACTTAAAATTTTCGAAGAACCACACGAGGATAGTCATTTTTTCTTAATAATGCCATCATCAGAAGTTCTTTTGCCGACTCTGCTCTCTCGTCTTTTGATTATTCAAAAAAGTAAAGATACGGATGATTTACAAGTCTTAAAAAATGCTGAAGACTTTTTAAAATTTTCCAAAAAAGAGAAAATAGATTTTGTCGATGATTTGGCAAAGAGAATTAGTGACGAAAAAGTCAATAAATCTGATGCGCAAGAATTTCTTACTTCATTAGAAATCATTTTATATAAAAAAGAAGGATTAAAAAATCCTCAAAGAATAACGGCTGTTTTGAAAGCTAAGGATTATTTGAATGATAGATCACCATCAATAAAGCAATTATTAGAATATGTTGCGTTGAATCTATAGCTATAAAACTGTTGATAACTTTTTTGCAATTAAATTTCAATTATTTTATATTTATGTATGTTGTGCTGACCATGATGATGCACATTACAAAAATTAGGAAAGGGGGTGACTTCTATCTGAATGAGGGTTGACACTTGTCAACCCTCTTTTTTATTTATTTTTTTAATATGATATACTATCCATATTATGGCATACGATTTTACAAAATTTAAGAAATCATTATCAGGTACTGAAGAGTGGATAAAGAAAGAGTTTTCAGTTATTAGAACAGGTCAAGCAAGTCCTATGTTACTTGATGGTATTAAGGTTGAATCTTATGGAGTTCCATCACCATTGGTACAAGTTGGCTCTGTTATGACAGAAGGACCAAGAACTATTCGTATCGTTCCATTCGACAACTCTCTTTCAAAGGAAATAGAAAAAGCTATTACAATAGCCAATCTTGGAGTATCAGTTTCTGTTGACGATAAAGGTTTGAGAGTTAATTTTCCAGAACTTACTTCAGAAAGTAGAGTTTCTATTGTTAAACTTGCAAAGGAAAAATTGGAAGATGGTAAAAAACAGATTCGATTACACAGAGATGATGCAATGAAGGATTTGAAAGCAAAAGAAAAGGCTGGTGGTATTGGAAAAGATGAAGTATTTCGCCACGAAAAGGAAATTCAAAAATTTGTAGATGATGTGAACAAGAAGTTAGATGAAATTTATTTAAAAAAGGAAAAGGAAATAACACAATAAAATCATAAATGATAAATACTATAATTTTCCTAATTGTTCTTGCTGTATTAATTTTTGTTCACGAATTAGGACATTTTTTGGTGGCTAAATGGTGTGGAATAAGAGTTGATGCTTTTGCTATTGGTTTTGGTCCTAAAATTTTTTCAAAACAGGTTGGCGAGGTTAAATATTCATTAAATTTAATTCCTTTTGGCGGATATGTAAAAATCTTCGGTGAAAATCCAGAAGATGAATCAATTAACGGTCCAGACAAAGCAAGAAGTTTTATACATAAACCAAAGTGGCAACAAATTTCAGTTCTTTTTGCTGGAATATTTTTTAATTTTGTTTTTGCATGGTTCTTGATAGTGATTGCTTTTTCTTCTGGAGTTCCTGCATCTATTGATAGTTATCCAGAATATAAGGATTTAATGAAAAATCCAAATATTACAATTACCTTTGTAAATTCAGGTTCTCCTGCAGAAAAAGCTGGTTTAAAAGCTGGTGATAAAATAATTGGCTCAAATACTCTCGCTGAGGTTCAAGAAAAAATAAATAGTAGCGGTACGGTTGGAATTGAATTAGTTTATTTAAGAAATAATATACAAGGAAAAGCAAAAGTTATTGCAGAAAAGGGAATTGTAGAAGGAAAGTATGCCATTGGAATCGCAATGGATAATGTAGCCACTTTACAATTACCAGTTCATAAAGCGATTGTTGAATCATTCAGACTTACTTATCATATGATTTCAGCTACAGTTATGGGTATCTATAATCTTATTTCTGGAATATTCAGTGGTACAGCAAAATTAGCATCCATAAGTGGCCCAGTTGGCATTGCTGGACTTATTGGTGATGCAGCAAAACTTGGATTTACTTATTTAATAATGTTTACTGCAATTATCTCTATAAATCTCGGAGTATTAAATTTAGTTTCATTTCCAGCTCTTGATGGTGGAAGAATATTTTTTGTAATTATTGAAACAATTATTCGTAAACAAATAAAACCTATCTTTGCGAATACGATAAATACAATTGGCTTTTTCTTACTCATTTTACTTATGGTTGTTGTGACTTATAGAGATATTGCAAAATTATTTGTGAAATAAGGAGTTTTCTTGTATTATTGTCACATTACCCATTTACTAAGGCATATTTATGCGACAATCATTACTATTCACAAAAACTCGTAAAGATGCGCCAAAAGATGAAGTTTCAAAGAATGCTCAGCTATTGATTCGTGCAGGATTTGTTCACAAAGAAATGGCTGGAGTTTATTCGTATTTACCACTCGGTTTGCGTGTGATGAATAAAATTATTGGAATTATTCGGGAAGAGATGAATGCCATTGATGGACAAGAACTTTCTCTAACTGCTTTGCAAGATAAAAATGTCTGGGAAAAATCTGGAAGATGGTCAGATGAAATTATCGATATCTGGTTTAAAACAGCTTTAAAAAATGGAACTGAAATCGGACTTGGTACAACGCATGAAGAAGAACTTACAAATCTTATGAAGGATTATGTTCATTCATACAGAGATCTTCCTGTTTATGCTTATCAATTCCAAACAAAATTTAGAAATGAAACTCGTGCAAAGTCTGGAATAATGAGATGTAGAGAATTCATTATGAAAGATCTATACTCTTTTAGTAAAGATCAAAAATCACATGATGATTATTATGAAAAAGTAAAGCAGTCATATATAAATATCTATAAAAAAGTTGGTCTTGGCGATAAGACTTATGTTACATTTTCTTCTGGTGGAACATTTTCTAAATATTCTCATGAATTTCAAACAATAACTGATGCTGGTGAGGATTCTATTTTTATTGATGAAAAGAAAAAGATTGCAATTAATAAAGAAGTTTTAAATGACGAAGTCCTAAAAGATTTGGAAGTTAATAGATCAGACTTAGTTGAAAAAAAGTCTGTTGAAGTCGGAAATATATTCAATTTGGGAACAAAATTTTCAGATGCATTGGACTTAACTTATTCTGATGAAAAAGATATCAAACAAAAGGTAATTATGGGTAGCTATGGAATCGGTCCGGGAAGAGTTATGGGAACTATAGCTGAAGTTCTTTCGGACGATAAGGGTCTAGTATGGCCAGAAGCCGTTGCTCCATTTGCAATTCATTTAATTTCTATTGAAGATAAAGCAGGAAAGGTCAAGATTGAAGCAGATAAACTTTATGATAGATTGATAAAAAAAGGTATTGATGTTCTTTATGATGATAGAGATGCTCGTCCCGGAGAAAAATTCGCAGACAGTGATTTAATTGGAATTCCAAAAAGAATTGTTATAAGTGAAAAAACTATAGCGATAGACTCTATAGAAGTAAAAGATCGAATTACAGGGAATACGGAAATAATTAAAAATGAAAGAATTTAAGAAAAAATTATATAATTATCTATCTAATGATATTGGAATAGATTTAGGAACTGCAAATACACTGGTATATCTTCGTGGTCATGGAATTGTTGTGAATGAACCTTCTGTGGTAGCGGTAAATCAAAAAACTGGAAGAATCGTGGCTGTGGGTGTTGCGGCAAAAGATATGATTGGGAGAACTCCTTCTCATATTATTGCTATTCGCCCTTTAGTTGATGGAGTTATTTCTGATTTTGAAGTTACTGAAGAAATGATTTCATATCTTGTAAAAAAGGCTGAACTTTATTCAAAGAAAATGCTAGGGCCACGCGTTGTTGTTGGTGTTCCTTCTGGTGTTACAAATGTTGAAATTCGTGCCGTTCGTGATGCTACTAAAAATGCTGGCGCTAGAGAAGTTTACATTGTCGAAGAACCAATGGCGGGTGCAATCGGAATACGACTCCCTGTTCATGATCCAGTTGGAAGTATGATAATTGATATCGGCGGCGGAACGACAGACATTGCTGTTATTTCTCTTGGTGGCATTGTACGCTCTAAAAATTTAAAAATTGCTGGTGATAAATTGAATAATGATATAATTTCTTATATTCGAAATGAATTTAAAATTTTAATTGGTGAAAAAACAGCTGAATATATAAAAATTTCTGTTGGTGCGGTTGTAGTAGGTGAACCTCTAGAAACTACGATTCGTGGTCGAGATTTGATAACAGGTCTTCCTAGGGAGGTTGTTATTACTGACTCTGATATTCGTGAATCAATGAATTCATCGATTGATCTTTTGCTTGAGGCTGCAAAAGAAGTATTGGAGATAACTCCGCCAGAAATTCTTTCAGATGTAATGAATAGAGGCATTCATCTTGTCGGTGGAGGTGCTTTGATAAAAGGCCTGGACAAGCTTTTGTCTGAAACTTTAAAGATTCCAGTTTATATTGCCGAAGATCCATTAACAGCAATTGCTCGTGGCACAGGAATTATTTTAGAAGAATTAGATAAATATCAAGATGTTCTAATACAAAATGAAGATGAATTACGAGCTCAAAAGTAGTATAAAAAGAGGTGGCATCGGTCATACAATAAAAATTGTCCTGGGTATTATTTTGGTGCTTATTATTTTGCATTTTATTGCACCAAATTTATTACCATCAATTTTTACAACAATTGTAAAACCATTTTGGAGTTTGGGAAATGTAGAAAATCCAGATATAAATTCTTTTTCAATTAATGCACAAAATTCTATAATTGCTCAATTAGAAAAAGAAAATATTGCTCTGAAAGAACGATTGGGTAGACCTATTATAAAAAATTCTGTACTTGCATATATTCTTAAAAAACCACCATTCACTGTCTATGATTCATTTATTTTAGATATTGGAGTAAAACAAGGAATTTCAATAGGTGATAGTGTATATACTTTTGGTGATATTCTAATAGGTGAAATATCAGAAATTTTTCCAACTACTTCAAAAGTGAAATTATATTCTTCATACGGTGAAAAATATAATGTTTTGGTAAGTGATAAAAATATTCAAGCAAGTGCTATCGGTCGAGGTGGCGGATCTTTTGAAATTGTAATTCCTAGAGATATTAAGATTTTAGAAGGTGATACTATTACAATTCCTAATATTTCAAATACAGTCTTTGGTCTTGTTGGTAAAATAATTACTGAGCCTGCTAGAGCGTTCTCTACTATTATTTTTTCTCAACCCATAAATATCTATGAACAAAAATGGGTTATTGTTTCTCTTAAAAATTCTAAAATTTAATGAAGAAAAATATTTTAATTAGAATTATATTAGGTATCATTATGTTTTGTTGCATGATGTGGGGTTATTGGTGGTTAACATGGTGTCTAGCGATTGTTCTACTTTTTTATTTTCCAATTTATTATGAAATAATAGCGTGGGGTATTTTGTATGATTCATTATATGGTATTGCATTACCAGAATTTTGGAATATAAATTATATTTTTACAATATCAAGTATTATTCTATTTTTAATTTCAATATTTCTTAAAAAAAGATTAATAATTTATGAATAAAAATTTAAGAAAAAATAGAGAAATTGAACCAGATGAGATTTTTTTAGATTCTCACAATTTACCACAATTCGATGATCAGCAATTTGAAGGTCGTATGGAAAAACCTATATCAAGACTAAGTCTTGTGTCGGTTATTATTTTTTTTGTAATTATCATTTTAACATTTGGTACTAAAATATGGGCATTACAAATAAATAATGGTACAAAATATAATAATATTAGTGAACAAAATAGGCTTCGTCATACACCCATTTTTGCTGCAAGAGGTGTTATTTATGATAAAAATGCCGTGGAATTAGCTTGGAATGCTCCCGGTAATGATCCAGATATTTCTTTAAGAAAATATAAAGATTTACCAGGTCTAGCACATGTTATTGGTTATGTTCAATATCCAACAAAAGATAATGCTGGATTCTATTATCGTGAGGATTTCGAAGGTGTTGACGGCATTGAAAAATATTTCAATTTGAAATTAAAAGGTAAAAATGGTTTGAAATTAATTGAAGTTGATGCACATAATCAAATTCAATCAGAAAATACAATTGAACCACCAAAAGAAGGTGATAGTGTTAATCTTTCAATTGATTATCGTCTTCAGTCAGAAATGTACAGAGCAATAAAAGATATTGCTGAAAGAGTGGGTTTTGATGGTGGCGCTGGGGTAATGATGGATATTACAACCGGTGAAATCGTTGCAATGACTAGTTATCCAGAATATAGTTCAGAAATAATGTCATCAAAAACTGATTCTGTAAAAGTAAAATCATTTTTAAAAAATAAGAATAAACCTTTTTTGGATAGAGTAATTGATGGATTATATACTCCCGGTTCTATTCTAAAAACATATGTAGGACTTGGCGCATTAAATGAAGGTATTGTGACTGAGTTCACAAGTATTTTAAGTACAGGTTCTATTTCTGTTCAAAATCAATATTATAAAGATATACAAACAGTTTTTAGAGATTGGAAAGCCCATGGATATGTTGATATTAGACACGCAGTTGCTGTTTCTTCAGATGTTTATTTTTATGAAGTAGGAGGAGGTTATAAAGATCAAAAAGGTCTTGGAATCACTTTATTAGAAAAATATTTCAAAATGTTTGGTTTTGGTGAAAGAATAGAGAATTCTTTTTTTACAGGTGCTATTGGAACAATTCCTAACCCTGATTGGAAAAAAAAGTATTTTAATGGAGAATCTTGGAATTTGGGAGATACATATCATACAGCAATTGGGCAATATGGTTTTCAAGTCTCTCCTTTGCAGGCGGTTCGCGCATTAGTTGCTATCATAAATAATGGTTTATTGAGAGATCCAAGTATTATAAAAGGTCAAGCTGGTCCAGTACTTAGACAAATAGATATTCCAGTAAAATATTTTAATATAATAAAAGAGGGAATGCGTCTTGGTGTTTTAAAAGGAACTGGAACTTCACTAAATGTTCCTTATGTGGAAGTTGCTTCAAAATCTGGAACAGCAGAACTTGGTGTAGCCAAAGACAATGTTAATTCTTGGATGACTGGATATTTTCCATATAAAAATCCCAAATATGCTTTTGCGGTATTAATGGAAAGAGGTTCTATTCATAATCTTATTGGTGCTGGGGCTGTAATGAGAGAAATGCTAGATTGGATGAATGTGAATACACCGGAGTATTTTATGTAATTCACTACTTATCCCCACGAAATAAAGAAATGATAAAGATTTTGTGATTTTATCTATTGCATATATAAAGATATAAATATTATAATTACAACATTAAATATTAATCAAAAACTAAAATGCAAGAAAAAGAACCACAATATTTTAAAGAATTTAGAGAAAAACTAGATATTAGACTTGAAACCGAAGAGCCAAAGTATTTCAAAGAATTTAGAGAAAAACTAGATATTAGACTTGAAACCCAAGAGCCAAAGTATTTTAAGGAGTTTAAAAAAGAAACAAAGGTTGGTGTTGACGCCTTAAGATCAGATATGAAGCAAAGTACAAAAAATATGGAAGCTAATCTAGAGCTTTATAGATTAGATATGAAGCAATATACAAAAGATTTAGTAGTCAGTTTCAATGAAAAGATTAGGGGGATAGGAGATTATGTAAAATCAATTGATGAAAAAGTTACGAGAATAGACAAAAGAGTCGTCGGAATGGATCATAAATTATCATTAATACAACATGATGTATTAAGTATTAAGGGTACTTTAGATAATAAGGCAGATGAAAATGATTCGATTAATTTAAAAAGAAGAGTCGTAATTTTGGAATCAAAAATAGCTTAAATTTGATCTTGATTAAGATAACAGCAGATATAGTCTATATCTGCTGTTTTTATTGTGAAAAAGTGGATAACTTTGTTTGCAACGATGTATTAAGTGGTGTAAAATGGTAGATAAGTGGGAAGAAGTAGGAAATATATTTTATGATCGACCATAAAAAATATTTAATAAATTCATACCACTTACATATATGTTAATTGGAGAACACCTACATACGATAGATGATAAAAGTAGAGTTTCTCTTCCTTCGAAATTTCGAAAGGAAATGGGAAGCAATGTTGTCATAGCTCCAGGGATAGATAGCTGTCTTTTCATTTTTACACTGAAAGGATGGAAAGAATTCGCTGAGAGATTATCTAAACCAGATTCTTCTTCAGTTTTACAAGCAGATAATCGAAATTTCAACCGTATTATTTTTGGTCGAGCAACCGAGGTTGAAGTGGATTCGATTGGTCGCATTCTTATACCAACTCATTTGTGTGAACATGCTGGGATTACAACAAAAGTTGCAATTATTGGTGTTCTAAATCGAGTTGAAATATGGGATGAGAAATTGTGGTTATCATATCGTACTACGGTTGAGAAAAAAACTGATGCGTTAGCTGAAAAGCTAGGTTCAGTTGGAATTCTTTAATCAGAGTAAATATATGATACATAAAACTGTTCTTTTACATGAATCAATTGATGGTCTAAATATTCATTCAGGTGATATTTATTTAGATGGCACTTTGGGAAGTGCTGGTCACGCGGAGGAAGCTCTTAAAAAGGCAAATAATGATTTGATTATTATTGGTCTCGATAGGGATACTGAAGCTTTGAATAGATCCAAAAATAGATTAGGTGAATCTAAAAATATTTTCTTAATCGAATCTAGTTATGTTGATTTGGATAAAGTCTTATCTGGAATCGGAATAGAAAAGATAAATCGCTTTATACTTGATCTTGGACTTTCATCAGATCAATTTGAAACATCAGGTAGAGGATTCACTTTTAAAAATGACGAGCCTTTATTGATGACATTTAAAAAAGATTTGAATGAAGACGATCTCACAGCCAAGTTTATTGTAAATAATTGGGGTGAAGAAACTTTGGCGGATATTATTTATGGTTACGGAGAAGAAAAATATTCAAGAAGAATAGCAAAGGCGATAGTAAATTATAGAGAAAAAAAATCAATTGAAACAACGGGCGAATTGGTAGAAATTATTTCACAATCTGTACCCGCATTTTATAGAAGAGGTCGTCTGCATCCTGCAACAAGAACATTTCAGGCTTTAAGAATTACAGTAAATGATGAATTGAATTCATTAAAAATTGGTCTAGCTAAGGCTTTCGAAAGACTTGAAAAGGGAGGAAGAATGGCAATAATTTCATTTCATAGTTTAGAGGATAGAATAGTTAAAAATTTTAATAAAGAAAAAGCAGATTCTGAAGAGGCAAAAATAATTACAAAAAGACCGATTGTTCCAACAAAAGAAGAAATTATAAATAATTCAAGATCAAGAAGTGCAAAATTAAGAATATTAGAAAAATTATAAGTAAAAATATGACAAAAGTAATTGCAGAAAATTTAAACATAGTAAAAAAACATAAAGAAATTATTTTTATAATACTTGTTATTGGATTAATTGTTTTTTCATTAAATTATGCATATTTTATACATTCTACTATTGTTAATATTGTAGAAAGAGAGCAAATTCTGAAAGACATAAGAGATAAATCAACAACCGTTAGTATTTTGGAATCAAAGTATTTTAGTGAAAAAAATAAGGTCAATATTCAATTGGCACATGCAAAAGGTTTTCAAGATGCAGAAGTTTCTTCATATATTTCTAGAAAATCTGTAACAGCATTTATTGTTCATAATGAACTCTAATTCAAACATAAGAATTCGAATAGTACTTTATTGTTTGTGTACAGTGACACTATTTATAATTGGTAAATTATATTGGCTACAAATAGTTCAGGGAGATAATTATCGCGATAAAGCTGAAAAACAATATTCAAGACCAATAGATTCTTCATTAGATCGTGGTTCTATTTTCTTTGAATCAAAAGATCAAATAAAAATTGCAGCAGCTACAATGAAAGAGGGTTATATATTAGCTATAAATCCTAAATTAATTAAAGATATTAAAAATACATATGAATCATTAATTACCTATATAAAAATTGATAAAACACTATTTACTGAAAAGGCTATCAAAATTAATGATCCGTATGAAGAAATTTCTAAAAAACTAGATAAAAATATTGGTGAATCTATTAAGAGTTTGAAACTTCCCGGTATTGTAATTTCTAAGGAAAATTGGAGAGTTTATCCAGCAGATACATTGGCGGCTAATACTGTTGGTTTAGTTGGATTTGATGACAATAATAATATTGCAGGAAGATATGGTCTTGAAAGATATTATCAAAATATTTTATCAAGAATACAACAAAAAAGTTATAAAAATATTTTTGCTGAAATCTTTTCTGATGGGAAAAAAAAAGTTACTGGATTTGATAATAAAGAAGGAGATATTGTAACCTTGATTGAACCATCAGTTGAAAATTTTCTTGATAAAACTTTAATTGATACAAAAAATAAATGGAATTCAGATTCAATTGGTGGAATAGTTATGAATCCAAAAACCGGTGAAATTTTTGCAATTTCATCTCAACCCACATTTAATCCAAATGATTTAAAAGACATAAAAAATCCAAAGATTTTCTCCAATCCAATTGTTGAAGATGCTCATGAAATGGGATCAATTATTAAACCACTTACAATGGCAGTCGGTATTGATTCTGGTGCTATAAAAGCTCAATCAACATATAATGATACTGGTTTTCTTGAATTAGATAGAAAAAAAATTTCAAATTATGATGGAAAAGCTAGAGGAATCGTTTCAATGCAAGAAGTTCTGAGTCAATCATTGAATATTGGAGCTGCCACAATTGCATTAAAAACTGGTCATGATAATTTTGTTAAATATTTTAAAAGTTTTGGTTTTGGTGAAATAACAGGCATAGATCAACCAAATGAACAAAAAGGTCTTATAAAAAATTTAGATAGCACAAGAGATATTGAAATTGCTACTGCATCTTATGGTCAAGGTATTGCTATGACACCTATTCAGACAATACGAGCGCTTTCTTCTATTGCGAATGGAGGAGTGTTGATCACTCCACATATTGTTAAAAAAATTGAATATACTGATGGGACTTCGGAAGTTCTTAGTCATTCTAAAATTCAAGTTTTAAAAAAAGAATCAACAGATGAAGTAACACATATGCTTGTGAAAGTAGTTGATACTGCTTTAAAAAAGGGTGAAATAAAAATGGAACATTATAGTATTGCAGCAAAAACAGGAACTGCACAGATTGCAGATCATACAAATGGAGGGTATTATAAGGACAGGTACCTGCATTCATTTTTTGGTTATTTCCCAGCATATAACCCAAAATTCATAGTATTTTTGTATCATATTTATCCTAAAAATGTAGAATACGCTTCAGAAACACTTACAGATCCATTTATTCAAATTACTAAATTCCTTATAAACTATTACGAAATTCCTCCAGATCGATAATCAGAAATAAAATATGAAATCACTTTTTAAGAAAATAATAATAAATATATTAATTTTAGAATCTAGAATAATTTTAAAAAAATATAAACCAGATATTATTGCAGTAACTGGTAGTGTTGGTAAAACTTCGACTAAAGATGCTATTTATACATCATTAAAATCGTCTTGTTATATTAGAAAATCTGAAAAAAGTTTTAATAGTGAAATTGGAATTCCGCTTACTATTCTTGGAGTACAAAATGCTTGGAATGATCCATTTCTTTGGTTGAAAAATATTTTAATTGGTTTGGAATTAATAATTTTTAAATCTGATTATCCAGAATGTTTAGTTCTTGAAATTGGTGCAGATCATCCGAATGATATTAAGAAAATTACTAAATGGCTAAAAACAGATATTTCCGTAATTACTAAAGTAAGTGAAATTCCTGTTCATGTTGAATTTTTTAATTCTCCGGAAGATGTTTTAATTGAAAAATTTTATTTAGCTAAAGCATTAAAAGATAATGGAGTATTGATTATACCCACTGATGATAAAAGATTAATTGAAATTTCCAAAGATATTAAACAGAAAATAATCACTTTTGGAATAGAAAATTCAGCTAATGTTTTTGCTTCAAATATTGAAATAGATATTCAGAGAGGAATTTCATTTAAATTAAATTATGAAGGAAATAGTTTGCCTGTGAATCTATCGGGTGTTCTTGGAAAACAGCAGGTTTATCCTTTAATCGCAGCTATTGCTGTCGGTATTGCTAGAGGTATTCCAATCTTAAAATTGACAGAATCATTCATTAGCCATATTCCACCAAGAGGTCGTATGAACATTATAAAAGGTATTAATAATTCGTATTTGATTGATGATTCATATAATTCTTCACCAGATGCTCTTCATGAGGCCCTAAAGACTCTTGCTGAGCTTCAAACTACTGGTAAAAAAATAGCAATCCTTGGGGATATGATGGAATTAGGTAAATTCTCTGCTGAAGAGCATAAAAAAGCCGGTGAGGAAGCTATAAAATCTTGTGATATTTTAATTACAGTAGGACCGCGTGCAAAATTAATGAATGAGAATACATTAAATTTTAGTTCATCTGTCGAAGCTGGAGAATATGTTAAGGGTATTATTGGTGAAAATGATATTGTTCTAATAAAAGGATCTCAGTCTCCTCGTCTTGAAAGGGCAGTGAAGGTTCTTTTATTAGAGCCAGAAAAGGCTTCAGAATTACTTGTAAGGCAAGAAGAAGAATGGCTTGCTAAGAAGTAATTTTTAGGTTATTTTGTAGAAATGGCCCTATCGTCTATCGGCTAGGACACATCCTTCTCAAGGATGGAAGCAGAGTTCGATTCTCTGTAGGGTCACCAAACAAAGCTTCACATAAGCAACAATGACTCTTTCAGATTTCAAAAAACTAAATTTACCTGATAATCCGGGTGTATATTTCTTTAAAAATTTAAAAGGAATTATCCTTTATATTGGTCGTGCAACATCATTAAAGGATAGAGTAAAAAGTTACTTTTCAAATGATTTAATACAAACACGCGGACCATTATTGGTAGATATGGTTACTAAGGCTGATTATATTGACTTTATCGAAACAGATTCAGTTCTTGAAGCTATGATACTTGAAAGTAATGAAATTAAAAAATATCAGCCATATTTTAATACAAAAGAAAAAGATAATAAAAGTTACAATTTTATTATTATTACAGATGAAGAATTCCCAAGAGTATTAATTGCTCGCGGTAGAACATTAGATAAATTAAATAAAGAAGAATTAAAATTTAAAATAAAATATCAATTCGGACCATATCCACAAGGTAGTCTTTTGCGTGATGCTTTAAAAATAATTAGAAAAATATTTCCTTTCAGAGATGGTAAAGCCGCTATTAAATATCAAGAATCTTTCTATAATTCAATCGGTCTTTCGCCTGATATTTCTTCGCCAGAAACAAAGAAAAATTATCAAAAAACAATTAGAAATTTAGTTTTATTTTTTGAAGGTAAAAAAACTCAACTTATTAAAACTCTCGTAAAAGAAATGAATGGGTATGCCAAATTTCAGGAATTTGAAAAAGCCAAAGAAATTAGAAATACTATTTATGCCTTGAATCATATCCAAGATATTTCATTAATCAAAATCGAAAATACCAAATCTGATAATGGATTTAGAATTGAAGCTTATGATATTGCGCATATGTCTGGTAAAAGTACGGTTGGCGTTATGACTGTTATTGTTAATAATGAAATTAAAAAATCTGAATATAAAAGATTTAAAATTTCAAAAGATATAAATGATGATATTGCTGGATTGAAAGAGATTTTAACTAGACGCTTTGCACACATAGAATGGGGGATGCCTAATTTAATAGTTTTAGATGGAGGATTAGGACAATTAAATACAGGAAATAAAATTCTTAAAAATCTAAATATAAATATACCAATTGTATCGGTTGTTAAGGATAATTCACACAATCCGGATCATTTTTTGGGTGATGATGATTTAATTAAAGAACATATAAAATCTATTTTATTGGCTAATTATGAAGCACATAGATTTGCTATTAATTATCATAAAAAGCTTAGAAATAAGGCTTTTTTAGGTAGTAAGGTAGCTGGTAAATAATAGGGTATTGCTTTTTATTTTGCTTGTGGTATAATCTGTGAGGTTTGATTTTTTGATTTCTATCGACCTTTGTTTGTTTCCAGTGCGCACTCACTGGTTGTCCTCGGTCGATATGGAAACTGTGCCGGCTCGGTGGTTTGCTTTTCAAACCGCGCCGGCACTTTTTTATTACCTTTTTTATTGTATAATTGTTCTATGAATAGAATACGCATCGGAGTTCTTCGTGGAGGACCAAGTAGTGAATATGAAATTTCTTTGAAGACTGGCACTACTGTGTTAAATAATTTATCTGTAGAAAAATATGATCTTCGTGAAATTTTTATTGATCAAAATGGACAGTGGCATATTGAAGGAAAACCCGTAAAAATATCTGATGCACTAGCTATCGTAGATGTAATTTTTAATGCTTTACATGGTGAATATGGTGAAGACGGAAAGGTCCAACATATATTAGAATCTCATGGAATTCCTTTTACAGGTTCAGGTTCTTTTGCTTCAGCTATTGGAATGAATAAAGAAATGTCAAAAGAAGTTTATAGAAAAAATAAAATAAAAACTCCGCAATCAGAAATAATTAATAAAAAAGATAATTTAGAAACTAAAATTAAAGAAATATTCAAAAGTTTTCCATTACCAGTAGTTGTTAAGCCGGTATCTACAGGATCTTCAGTTGGTATTGCAATCGTAAAAAATTTTCATAATTTTGAATCTGCAATTAACAATGCATTCAGATATGGCGATATGGTTATGATTGAAGAATTTATTCAGGGAAAAGAGGCAACTTGTGGAGTGATAAATGATTTTCGTGATAAAAAATTTTATGCTTTACCAGTAGTAGAGATACGTCCACATAATGGTCAATTTTTTGATTTCGAAGCAAAATATAAAGGTAAATCTGACGAAATAGTTCCTGGTAATTTTACTTCAACAGAAAAGAAGAAAATAGAAGAAATGGCTATCGAAGCACATGAATCGTTAGCTCTTAGACATTATTCTAGATCTGATTTTATTATTCATCCTAGTCGTGGAGTATTTATACTTGAAACAAATACCTTGCCCGGTTTAACCGAAGAGTCATTGATACCAAAAGCCTTAATGGCCATCGGTACTACTTTACCTCATTTTTTAGAGCATTTAATTGAACTTGCAATGCGTAAGAAATAATGTAGAATGTTTTTAGGCAAAAATTGATGAATTTTGCAAATATTTACGGGCTCGTAGCTCAGTTGGTAGAGCAATCGCTTTGCAAGCGAAAGGTCAGGAGTTCGAATCTCCTCGAGTCCACCACGAAAGAAAAAGCTAAATATGATATAATTACATAATGAGATATTGTTTTCCAAAAATTACATTGTTTGTTTTATTTTGGGGAATTTTCATTAATTTTAATATTGATAGTGTCAGAGCGGATACATTATCTGCTCCAGCCACTATAACAAATTGTTATAGTGAACTTAATTCTGCAGGAGTGTATACTCTTGGTAATAATATTATTGCATCAACCTCAGATCCCTGTATTACTATAATTGCTAATGGTGTAATTATTGATGGTGGTGATAATGGATCTGGCGGACATTTTTCTATTACAGGAAATATAAATGGTGATGCACAAACTTATGGACTAAATGGGTTTAACTTTACTCTTCAAAACACTTCAGTTTTTGGTACTTCTACTTCAAATTCTATTGGAAATGACGATTCTTGTGATTCTGCTGGAGGAAATGGGGGTGCGATAACCATTATAAATTCAACAACTACAGCTTTGATATCTAATGGAGGTATAGATGGCATTGCATGTCTCGGCGCTGGTTCTGGCGGTAATATAACAATTACTAATTCTAGAATTTCATTTATTCAATCTAATGGTGGTAATGCCGCCTCTACATCAAAAGATGGGCTAGTAAGTAACGGAGGGAACGGTGGTGTAATTTCGATTACTTCAGCAGGACTTCTTAATTTATCTAATACGATAATAGATGTATCTAAGGGAACTGGAGAAACATCAAATGGTTCCAATGGTTCATTGCTTCTGTCTTATAATACACTTAATAAATCAAATTTATTTATTTCAGCACTAAATAATCTTACTATGAATGGTCCAGGAAATTTACCTGGAAATTTGGGTTCTTTTATTGGTGGAATATTATATATTTCTGGAGATATAATAAATGATTGTACAAATATTGCATTTACAGGTATTTACATATTAGGTGGAAATATTAATGGAAATTGTATTTTGCCTATAAATAATATTACTATTGATGGTAATTCCAAATCTATTTTAGGAAATGTGATTGGTAATGGTTATAATTTTATTTTACAAAATATAACAGTTACGGGTAGTACTACATCAAATGGTTTAAGTGGGGGAAATATTACTATTTCAAGTTCAGCTGTCGGATCTGTATCTACAAATAAGACTGATGATGGTAGCAGTGGTTCGGCCGGAAATATTAATATAAATAATTCTATAACAGGTTCTATTTCTGCCAATGGTATAAGATGGGGAATTTCTTGTAGTGGATGTGAGCCGGGCAGTAGTCATGCGGGGAATATTAATATTATAAATTCTACGACAAGTTCTGTAATTGCAGACAGTCAAACCGGTGATGGTAGTGTTGGTGGTAATATAACAATTACTGGAACAAATATAGATTTATCTAATAAAAGTATGTCTGCGACAGGAAGCATAAAAGGTACTCTTACTATTAATTATTCTGTTTTGGATAATACAAATTTATTTTTATCAGCCCTCAGAGATCTTGTTTTGAATGGTCCAGGTAACTTACCCGGAGACCTGGGTAGCTTTGGTGGTGGAATATTATCTTTAAATAATATAATTACAGATATATCACAATGTAATTTAAATATATCAAATTCTTATATTCTGGCTAATGATATCACTGGAGATTGTTATATTAAAAGTAACAACATTACTATTGATGGATTGGGTAGACATACAATTCATGGAAAAATTATTGGTGATGCAACACAGAATGGAAATAATGGATATAATTTTTCACTAAGAAATATTACGGTAGATGATTCTATTATCTCAAGTGGATTATATGGAGTATCTGGCGCTGGTTCTGGTGGTTCTATTACAATAGAAAATTCAACTACAAGTAATATTTTTTCTAATCCAGGAACATGTGCTTTTAATGAAGGAGTACTTTGTGGCTCTGGAGGAATTGTTAATGTGATAAATTCAATTGTTGCAAATGTTGATGTGAGTGCAGTTGATATTCCTGGTTATTCCAGGAGGTTTAAGGGTGGAAACGGTGGATCAATTATAATTTCGTCTTCAACAGCTGGATCACTATTTTCAAATGGTGCAAATGATGACAATCAAGGAGGAGATGGTGGGAATATCACCATAAATAATTCATTCGAGTTCATCGCTAGCTCTACAATATATGCAAAAGGTGGTAATGCCTTAAGATGTGGTTACGGTGGTAATGGTGGAAATATTACGATAGGATCCTCCATATTTACAGGTCAAATTAATAATAATGCTGGTGAAGATTATAATGGATACTGTACTTATCCAACTTCAGGAACTTCCGGTAATTCTGGTAATTTATCAATTATTAGTTTATATAAATCAGAATTATATAAAATCACACCGATAGTCCCAGAAGTTTCTAATATCATTACCTCAGCACCTATAAATGTATCTTTATCAAGTGGAACTCCTGTTAAGTTAGTAATTGCAACAACTACAGATATTTCAACTTCAACTTTAATTGCTGGTAGTATAAAACCCAATAAACCATTTTTCGGTGGGACTATAACTGTTCAAAAGATTTTGAAGACAACTGATGAAGTGGTGAATTCTGCTCCCTCAAAAAGCATACAGACTATTGGATTTCTTACCGGAATATTCGGCGTTGCATCATTTTATGCCAATGCGATGTTTGCAACACCAATTACAGTTTCAGAATTATTACTAATACCAATTAGACTATGGGGTCTAATTTTGATGGCATTTGGTTTAAAAAAGCGTATTCCACCATGGGGAACTGTTTATGATAGTGTAACAAAAAGACCAATTGATCCTGCTTTCGTAACCGCAAGAGACAAAGATGGAAATATTGTTGCTGAATCGATGACGGATATAGATGGTAGATACGGTTTTCTTTTGCCAGATGGTAAATATAGTATTGCTGTTCAAAAATCTAATTATGAATTTCCATCAAAAAAATTGGATGGTAAAATTGCTGATGAAATGTACAGAGATCTTTATCATGGAGAAGAAATTGTAG
Source organism: Candidatus Tayloriibacteriota bacterium (assembly GCA_031384385.1). Classification (GTDB taxonomy): domain Bacteria; phylum Patescibacteriota; class Minisyncoccia; order Phycocordibacterales; family PALSA-1337; genus CAIOGI01. The sequence goes on from JANNAN010000007.1 coordinate 82,083, forward strand.
TTAGTGCGGGGCAAATTATTGATAAAAATATTCCTTTAGATCAGGAAAATTTTGATTGGAATGAGGAAGCCAAAAGAAAACAAGATATTGGTGTATTTCATAAAAAATATGATAAGCCCTTTAGAATTATTGGAAATTATATTTTTAGAATTGGTTTGATTATTTCAATAATTGCAACAATATTTAATCCATCAGTATATAATATTATAATCGTGTCTACCTATGTTTTAGTTTTTCTATTTTCTCATTTTAGTATTAAAGGAAAAGAATTAGGTTTAGTACTAGATAAAAATACAAACTTACCACTTGCATATGCAATATTTAGAGTAACCTCTTTGGATCATCAAACAATACTTCGTTCCGGGGTATGCGATTCTATGGGAAGATATTATTGTATTGTTCCAAAAGGGCAATATTATTTAGATATTGAAAGAAAAAATGAAGATGGTTCTTATTCCAAAATCTACGAATCAGATGTGTTGTCTGGTAATAATGGAATAATTAATAAAGACTTTGCTGTATAAAATATAGTTATCCACAGCTATCACTTGCAAGTGAACGACCGTTCACTTATAATATAAATACATTAAGAGCATTAATTATTTATATTATAAGTGAAGGACCGTTAACTTATAATATAAATAAAATAAGAGCATTAATTATTTATAAAATATATGAGTAAAATAAAACTAGTTCGAAATTTGAAAGAAGAAATTAAGAAATTAAATAATGATATAGATTTGAAGATTATTAAGGGCTTACCTTACAAAGCAGAAGCTAGACGACATAAATTTCTAACATCACAGTTCTATGGTTTTTATGAAGCCAGAAAAACTTCATGGTTTCATAAAACTATTCATGTATTTGCTAGTTTTGTTCTATAATTTAAAATAATGATTGAAGAATATAAAAATAAAATACTCGCATTCTATGAAAGACAGAAGAGAATGCCAAGTTATGCAGAAATAATGAATCTTTTGAATTTTAAATCAAAAAATTCAGTTTATAAATTAGTGAATAAACTCGTAGATCTTGGTATTGTGAACAAAGATTCTACTGGTAAAATTATTCCCAATAATCTTTTTCAAGAAGTTAAATTACTTGGACTAGTTGAGGCTGGAATTCCGACCATTGCTGATGAAGTAGATTTAAATACTATGAATCTTGATAATTATTTAGTTAAAAATCGCGCGGTTACTTATTTACTAGAGGTTAAGGGAGATTCAATGATAGAAGAAGGAATAAAAGAAGGAGATTTGGTTATTGTTGAAAGGAAAAGTGATCCAAAGGATGGAGATATTGTAATTGCTGAAGTTGATGGTGGTTGGACCATGAAATATTTTAAGAAAAAGGGAAATCAAGTTTATTTAAAACCAGCAAATAAAAACTATAAAGATATTTATCCAGAACAAGATATGAAAATTTCAGCAATTGTTAAGGGAGTGATCAGAAAATATTAAAATAGCTATTGTGAATAGCTAACTCTGTACTAAACCTTATAATTAGACTATAATATAGTTCTTATAATCTAATTATAATTTATTTTTTATTTATGCCAGATTTACAACAGTATCTTACAAGTGAGAAATTAGTAGAATTTAAGAAGGAATTAAATTTTTTAATAACAGAAAAAAGGAAGCAAGTTGCAGAAAATTTAGAATATGCCAAAAAACTAGGTGATCTTTCAGAAAATGCAGAATATCATGAAGCTAGACAAGTTCAAGCCGAAGTTGAAGATAGAATAATGAGACTAGAGCATCTTATTAAAACAGCAAAAATTGTTGATTCACAACATGGTGATGTTACTTCTATTGGTTCTACTGTAAAAATTCAAAAAGAAGGTGAAAAGGAGGTAAGGGTCTATAAAATAGTTGGTTCTGAAGAAGCTGATATGGCGTCTGGTAAAGTATCAAATCTTTCACCATTGGGAACATCACTTATTGGTAGGGAAAAGGGTGATAAATTTAGTTTCAATACTCCAAATGGTAAGGTTTCCTATTCACTAATATCTATAGAGTAATTAAAAATTAATATGGCTTCAATTGACGAATTAAAAGCTGTTAGACTACAAAAATTAGAGACTTTAAAAAATTATGGGATGAATCCTTATCCCAGTAAAGTTCCTCGTAGTTTTTGTCTTGCAGACGCTAAATTTAATTTTTCTGAATATGAAAAAACTGCGAAAGAAATATCTCTAACTGGCAGAATCATGGCAATTCGTGGGCAAGGAGCAATTCTTTTTATCATACTTTATGATGGTAAGGGTAAATTTCAAGCTGTTTTTAAAAAAGATGAAATTGAAGAAAAATTATTTAAACTATTTATAGATGCTATAGATATTGGTGATTTTATTTCTGTAACAGGAACATTTTTCACTACACAGAGAGGTGAACCAAGTCTTTTGGTAAAATCATGGACAATTGCAACAAAAACTTTATTACCATTACCAGAAAAATGGCATGGAATAAAAGATGATGATGAAAGATACAGAAAACGTTATCTTGATATTCTAATGAATGAAGAACTTAGAGATCTTCTGGTAAAAAAATCTAAATTTTGGGATATAACAAGATCTTTCTTAAAAGATAATGGTTTCTTGGAAGTAGAAACTCCAGTATTAGAAATTACTACTGGTGGTGCAGAAGCTGCGCCGTTTAAAACTCATCACAATGATTATGATCAGGATGTGTATCTGAGAATTTCAGTCGGAGAGCTTTGGCAAAAAAGACTTATGGCTGCAGGTTTTCCAAAAACTTTTGAAATTGGTAAAATTTTTAGAAATGAAGGAACTAGTCCAGAACACGCACAAGAATTTACAAATATGGAATTTTACTGGTCTTTTGCTGATTACGAAGATGGAATGAATTTAGTAAAGGAAATGTATAGAAAAATTGCAAGTGAAGTATTTGGTATGACAAAGTTTACAACACGCGGACACACTTTTGATCTTGCTGATGAGTGGATCAAAATTGATTTTTCTGAAGAAATTAAAAAACAGACGGGAATTGATATTAACAAAAGCTCCGAAGAAGAAATAATTAAAAAACTCCAAGAATTGAAAGTTAGATATGAAGGTGAAAATAAAGAGCGTTTAATTGATACTCTTTGGAAATATTGTAGAAAAAACATTGCAGGTCCTGCTTTTGTTATTAATCACCCTGTACTTATTGCTCCATTAGCCAAAAGAGTTGAGGGGAAGACTGTAGTTCAAATGTTTCAGCCTATTATTGCTGGTAGTGAAGTTGGTAAAGGATACTCTGAACTTAATGATCCAATCGATCAAAAAGAAAGATTTGATGAACAGAAAAAACTTACAGATTCAGGTGATGTAGAAGCAATGATGGCTGATTATGAATTTATTGAAATGTTAGAACATGGAATGCCACCAACATGTGGTTTTGGTTTTGGCGAAAGATTATTTGCTTTTTTAGCAGATAAACCACTTCGTGAATTACAAATGTTCCCTTTGATGAAACCAAAAGTTGAAGATAAGATTGAGAAAAATAAAGAAGAAAATAAAAATTAGGGGATACTTTTGTGAATACTACAGAATTTAGTTTTGGCATGGATTTAAATAGAGGTATTTAGCAAAATCCTAGAAGTATGTTAATATCCTTTGTATTATTAAGTGTGTAATTTATTAATCAAATTTAAACCATGAATCCTTCAGTAATATTTGCAATTGCAAGTTCAGTATTGGCTATAGTTTATGGACTTTTATTAGCAAAAAGTATCCTAAAAAAATCAGCAGGAAATGATAAAATGCAAGAAATTGCGCTCGCTATTCAACAGGGTGCTAAAGCATATTTAAATAGACAATATAAAACTATTGCTATTATCGCTATTGTTCTTTTTATTATTCTTTGGCCAACTCTTGGTATTAAAACAGCTTTAGGTTTTCTTGTTGGTGCGGTATTCTCAGGACTTGCTGGATATATTGGTATGAATGTGTCTGTTCGTGCTAATGTTCGAACCGCTGAAGCTGCTAGAGAAGGACTTGCAGCTGCTCTAAAACTTGCATTCAATGGTGGAGCTATTACGGGGCTACTCGTAGTTGGCATGGCTCTTCTTGGTGTTGCTGGATTCTATGCTATTACACATGATGTAGGATCTCTGATTGGTTTGGCATTTGGTTCAAGTCTTATATCTGTTTTCGCTAGACTTGGAGGAGGAATTTTTACAAAAGCTGCTGATGTTGGTACAGATCTTGTTGGTAAGGTTGAAGCTAATATTCCAGAAGATGATCCTAGAAATCCAGGAGTGATTGCTGATAATGTAGGTGATAATGTTGGAGATTGTGCAGGTATGGCTGCTGACCTTTTTGAAACTTATGCGGTTACACTTATTGCAACAATGATGCTTGCTGTTGTTACTTTCGGCGCTGATAATATAACAGCAATAGTTTATCCTCTAGTTCTTGGAGGTGTGGCTATTATTTGTTCAATTATTGGAACATGGTTTGTTAAACTTGGAAAAACAGGCGACATTATGAATGCAATGTACAAAGGTCTAATCGTGGCTGGAAGTCTTTCTGCAATTGCTTTTTATTTTGTAACTAGATTTATGATGGGTACTAATGGGAAATATTCTGTTATAGAATTATTTGGTTCAGCTATTGTTGGTCTACTTGTAACCGCGGCATTGGTTTTAATTACTGAATATTATACTTCTACAAAATATCATCCAGTAAAATCAATTGCTCATGCATCAAATTCTGGACATGGAACTAATATTATTCAAGGTCTTGCTATTTCAATGAAATCTACAGCTTGGCCTGTTATTGCAATTGTTATCGGTATTATTACTACTTATCATTTTGCTGGTTTATATGGTATTGCTATTGCTGCAATGAGTATGCTTTCAATGGCTGGTATAATCGTAGCTATTGATGCATTCGGTCCAATTACAGATAATGCTGGTGGAATTGCTGAAATGTCCAAGCTTCCTCAAGAAGTTCGTGATGTCACAGACCCACTTGATGCTGTTGGAAATACAACCAAGGCAGTTACAAAGGGTTATGCTATTGGTTCTGCTGGATTTGCCGCTCTTGTTCTTTTTGCTTCATATACTCAAGAAACACATGGTTTAAAATTTGAATTAGGAGATCCAAAGGTTATTATAGGTTTGTTTATTGGAGGATTACTTCCATATTATTTCGCAGCTCTTTCAATGGAAGCTGTAGGACGCGCAGCAGGACAAGTTGTTACTGAAGTTAGGAGACAATTTAGAGAAATAAAAGGTATTATGGATGGTTCTGGAAAACCAGATTATGCAAAATGTGTGGACATTGTAACAACAGCAGCTATTAAAGAAATGATTATACCATCTTTGATTCCTGTCCTAATTCCAATCTTTGTTGGATTTGTTCTAGGTCCAATTGCTCTTGGTGGATTGCTTGTGGGCTCTATAGTTACTGGATTATTTGTTGCTATTTCAATGACATCTGGAGGAGGTGCTTGGGATAATGCAAAAAAATTTATTGAACAAGGGAATCATGGAGGGAAAGGTAGTGATGCTCATAAAGCATCTGTCACTGGAGATACAGTAGGAGATCCATATAAAGATACAGCCGGACCAGCTATAAATCCGATGATTAAAATTCTTAATATCGTAGCGCTTCTAATTGTTTCATTTATTATTTAATTAAAATTTAAATAAAATGTTAAAGGTTGTTCATTTTATTTTGTGGATTATTATGGCACCGTTTGTATTGTCTATTGTATTTCTTTCAACATTCCTTTTTCCAATTTGGGAAAAGTGGGGTGAGGAATTTTAATTCAATTAGATTGTGGTAAAATATTAATATGACACCAACAATCTTTACAATATTTGGAATTACAGGGGATCTGGCTGGAAGGAAACTTTTACCAGCACTTCTTAATTTGTATGTGAATAAGGGACTTCCTCAAAAGTTTGCTATTGTTGGTTTTTCTAGAAAACCTTTTGACAAAGAAGAATTCAGAGTTTTTATTCGTGAACATATGAAAGTTAAGCCCGGTCAGTATAAAGAAGAAGATATTAAACATTTTATTGATCATATGCATTATGAACAGGGAATGTTTGATAAAACAGAATCATATTCCAAACTCGCATTCAAATTAAAAAGTCTTGATGAGGGTTTCAAACAATGTTCAAATAAACTTTTTCATCTTTCAATTCCTCCGTCACTCTACGAATCAATTTTAGAACACCTTTCTAATTCTGGACTAACTATTCCATGCGGTGGTGATGAGGGTTGGACCAGAATTCTTGTAGAAAAACCATTTGGTAATGATGTAGAGACTGCTAAAAAACTAGATAAAAAATTAGGTGAACTATTCAAGGAAGATCAGATTTTTAGAATTGATCATTATCTTGCAAAAGAATCATTACAAAATATTATTTCATTTCGTTTTGCAAATTCTTTATTTGAACCACTTTGGAATCATAATCATATTGATAGAGTTCATATTAAATTATTTGAGAAACTTGGTGTTGAGGGGAGAGGTGCAACTTATGATTCGATTGGTGCATTAAAAGATGTTGGTCAAAATCATGTTCTACAAATGCTTGCTCTTATCGCAATGGAAACTCCAAAAGCTTATGATGCTGATTCAATTCGAAAAGAAAGAGCTAAAGTTTTTCACTATTTAAGGCCAGTAACTGCAAAAAATATAAATTCTTTTATAACTAAGGGACAATATGAGGGTTATAAAAATGAAATTGGAGTTAATCCTTATACTCAAACCGAAACATTTTTTAGATTAGAATCCTATATTGATAATTCACGCTGGAAAAATGTGCCATTTTATCTTGAAAGTGGTAAAGCCCTTGCAGAAGCAAAAACAGAAATTGATGTCTATTTTAAAGTTGAAAAAGATGGAGAGGAAGAAAGACAGAATATTTTAACTTTTAGAATTCAACCAGAAGAAGGAATTAAAATTCGTTTTTGGGTAAAAACACCTGGATACGATATAAAAGTTGAACCAAAAACTTTGAAATTTAAATACTCTGATTTTAAGTCTTTTTCTGATATTCCAGATGCATATGAAAAAGTACTTCATGATGCTATCGTTGGAGATCAAACTTGTTTTACAAGTACTGAAGAAGTTTTATATGCTTGGAAATATATAACACCAATTGTAAATGCTTGGAATTCTGTACCCTTAACTATTTATAAAAAAGGTACACAAGATGTGATATGATAGTAAAAATTTGATAAATTACTTGCGCTACCGCAATTTATCTAAATTTTTATTAATATATACTAAATAATAAAATGCTTCAAAATTTTTTACTTAAAACAATGCTTAAAAAGCAATTAAAAAATCTTCCTCAAGAACAACAGGATATTATTTTGAATATGATTGAGAAAAATCCAGATTTCTTTATGAAAATAACTGAAGAAGCACAAGAAAAAATAAAAGGAGGAATGTCACAACAAGATGCAATGATGTCTGTAATGCAAAAGCATCAAGATGAATTGAAGAAAATAATGGGTAAATAAAATTTTCTTTTAATAAAATTGCTAAATATTTAAATTTATATTAGTCTTTGTATTAGTATGAATGTTGCGTTTATTGAGATATTGTTCTTTGGAGCTGTCATGGAGATCCGAATGCCTCGTATCAACCAAAAAGGTCTTCCAATAAAAAATGGAAGAAAATCAAAAGTACGTTTTGTACTTAAACATCAAAAGAAAGTGAATTTTAAGTGTCAACGGGGTTACTGATTTAATACCCCTGAGAATTGATAAGACTATCTGCATTTATTGAGATAGTCTTTCCTTTTATTAATAATTTATGCTAGACTCCTTTAAATATGACTCTACATAAGAGATTTAACAATATTTTGCCTATATTCATTTTCTTATTGTTAATAACAACGCTTATACTGTATAAGGTTATATTTGTGAGCAATATGTCATTAAATGTTACTTTCTGGACATTATATGGCTTGATTACTACATTATTTTTGATAACTCGTATACCATATGCATATTTACATAAAGATGAACACAATAAGATTTATAATGATTCAGTATATCCAAATGTGAGTATTGTTATTGCAGCCAAAAATGAAGAGGTGGGTATATACAAAACTATTAAAAGTTGCATCGAATCAAATTATCCAGGAAATATAGAGTGTATTGTTATTGATGATGGATCAACTGATGGTACAAAAGATGAAATTAAAAAAGCTGTAAAATTTTATGATAATAAGGTTAAATTGGTTAGCTTTCCAGAAAATAAAGGAAAAAGAGAAGCCATGGCGGCTGGAATAAATCAATCGGAGTATGAAATAATAGTATTCGTTGATTCAGATAGTTTCTTATCAAAAAATGCAATCAAGCATATTTCAGAACATTTTATTGAAAATAAAAACATTGGAGCAGTTTCTGGTAATACACGAGTAGAAAATATTGATAAAAATTTATTAACTAAGATGCAATCAATTCAGTACTCTGTATCTTTTGATATATATAAAGCAAGTGAAAGTGTGCATCATGCGGTTACATGTTGTCCTGGTTGTTTTTCTGCGTATAGAAAAACTGCAATTAAACCTTTGGTTCAGGCATGGAAAGAGCATAAATTTTTAGGTTCAAAAAGTACTTTTGGCGATGATCGTGGATTAACAAATTTTGTATTACAAAATTGGAAAATCATTTACTGTGAAAAAGCTCAAGCCACAACAATTGTTCCAGAAAAATTCCGTATCTATTGGAAACAACAATTACGATGGAAGAAATCTTGGATTCGAGAAGGTTTATTCGCTAGTACATTTATGTGGAAAAAGACACACCCTCTGGCTAGTTTGGCATTTTATATTAATTTTTCATTTCCAATTATTGGTCCAATACTAGTTGCTCTTGTATTAATTCATAGCATCAATACTAAAAATCCTATGATCTTTATTATTTTTATTTTTGGTTTTATTTTATTAGGTTTAGTATTCTCACTTTTTGTAAAAGTACATAATAATTCTAAATATTGGATGTATATGCCTATATTCTCTCTTCTTTTTGTATCATGTTTTATATGGCAAATGCCATGGGCGCTTATAACATTAAGACAAACCCATTGGGGAACAAGATAATTATGAAAATATTAAAAAACAAAAAAATACATATTTCTATTATATTAATATTTATTATATTAATAATAATTTTACTATATCCATTTGCAAATTCTTTATTATTAAAATTAAGAAATAATAATATTTCATATTCGTATTCTTTACCTAAAAATTTCGAAATCAAAGATGTATCAAAATTACCAATAGCTACTGCTGTACCTATACTAACTTATCACGGTATTGTTAAATCAAAAGATTTAGGAGAGAATACAAATATAAAAACATTCGTAAGTCAGCTGGAAGCATTAAAGCAAAATGGTTATCAAACAATATCTATAAAAGAATATGATTTATTTAGGCAGAATAAATATGTTTTACCAGCAAAACCAATAATTATAACCTTTGATGATGGACGCAAGGATAGTTTCTATCCAGTTGACGATATACTTAAAAAATTAGGTTTTAATGCAGTTATATTTGTTGCTACCGTTAAAGCTAATGAGAATGATTTATTTTATCTAAATTGGGATGAATTAAAAAAGGTTAAAGAAACTGGAAGATGGGAAATTGAAGCCCATGGTCGTAATTCTCATGATTATATTCAAATTGATCAAAATGGAAATACAAATAGAGAATATTTAGTTTCGTATAGATACGACAATGTAAAAGGTCTTGAAACAAAAGAAGAATTTGAAAAAAGAGTAGAAGAAGATTATTTAAATGGTATCAATGATATAAAGAAAAATTTAGATATAGATGCTAGATATTTTGCTGTACCTCTTAATGACTATGGAGGTACTGATGGAGAAATTCATAAAGATGGTTATGAATTCAATGAATATCTTACTAGCAAATATTTTAAACTTGCTTTCGTACAATCAAAAAAGTTTGATGGATTAGCATCTGAAACTTTCTATAATTATTCAGATTCTAATTCCTTCAAAATTAAAAGACTTGCCGTAGAAAATATGAGTGCAGATGATTTGATAATGTCATTAGATAAATTTTCTCCACAAACATTACCTCAAATTTTTATAGATTCTAATACCAGTCAAGAATTTATTAAGAATATAAAATTATTGTATGGTCAAATTGATTTTACAGATGGTATTAAATTGATTTCAAGTACCACCACACAATCAACCAGAGCTGTCATCGGTGATATTAAATGGAAAAATTATAGTGTAAAAGCCAATTTAATTCGTGAAAAAGGGAGATCTGTTTCTTTACTGGTCAACTATGTAAATGAAAATAATTTTATCATTCTAAATTGGGGAGAAGAGTCTCTAAAGATTATAGAGCGCGTAAAGGGGATAGATAAAGTAATTGCTTCATATTATCCATGGAATAATAAAGGATCTGTTGAAATATTGGTTAGGGTTAATAATGGCTATATAACAGCTTATTTCAGTGAACTATTGTTAGCCAAAGTTATCCCTATAAAATCCTCTGGAGGTATGGTTGGTTTTGGTGTGTGGGATACAGAAGGAGCTCAATCAACGATTAAGTCGCTTGAGATTACTAGTTTGTAGTATTTCTAAAAAAGTGGTATAATAATACGCATGAAGTTCAGGAACTTTTTTTTAGGAATGCTGATATTTTTTATATTTTCAACCACTGTATATATTTCAAGTAAATATATAGGACCAATTATTATTAGTAGTGGTAATAATAATTTTATTGATGGTAAATATTCTTTAGCTGCTGTCATAAAATCTTCAAGGAAAAATGGGAATAGCGTAATATCAACATCTACAGATACAATAATTGCATCAACAAGTACTTATTTTGTAGAAGACTTTGCCACAAATTATTCTGTAAAGGAATCTGGTAGTTTAACAGCTAGTGATAGTCCTGGTTGGTGGTTGAGTTCTGGTGCATATTTTAAAAGTTCAAATGGTGTCGGTTCTACTTTGATAGGTCCATTGAATTCATTTGATCCTTGGAGAGTGGCCTATTCACTATCAAATTCTTTAGATACTGATAATGGATATTATCCACAAAATATTTTTAGATTAGTTTTAACAAAAATTCTTTTAAAAAATTATCAACAGGAAGTATATTTTAAAGTTATCAATAATAATTTAACCGCCAGCCCAAATAGAAATGCTTCTAACGGTGTACTATTCTTCAATCGTTATCAGGATGCATTTAATTTATATTATACAGGAATAAGAGTTGATGGTGCTGCTGTAATAAAGAAAAAAATTAATGGTGTATATTATACATTATCTTATAATAATATTTATAATAATTTAACACCCTATAATCGTGATAATAATTCAAATTTGATCCCACTTCAAAAGTGGATTGGATTAAAAAGTACAATTAATACAAATTTGGACAATACTGTTAGTATTAAATTATATATGGATGAAAATAAAACCGGGAACTGGGTCTTGGTTTCTGAAGCAAAGGATAATAATAGTTACGGAGGTTTACCTTTCTTGGATGTAGGATATTCTGGGCTTAGAACTGATTTTATGGATGTCGAATTTGATGATTATAAAATTAAATCAATATAGTTTTACAATCAGCTATTTTTCATGTATCTTTAATCTATGTCTTTAAGTATCGGTATCGTTGGCCTACCAAATGTAGGAAAATCAACACTATTTAATGCTCTTACAAAAAAGAGTGTACTTGTTGCAAACTATCCTTTCGCAACTATTGATCCATCTGTAGGGGTCGTAGCTGTCCCAGATGAAAGACTCTATAAACTCTCTGAATTTTCTAAAACTCAAAAAATTGTACCAGCTGTGGTTGAATTCGTAGATATTGCCGGCCTTGTAAAAGGAGCTTCTGATGGTGAAGGTTTGGGTAATCAATTTCTTACAAATATTCGGGAAACTGATGCTATTGCAGAAGTTGTTCGTATTTTTGAAGATGATAATATCATCCATGTTGATGGTAAAATCAATCCATTAAAAGATATTGAGGTAATCAATCTAGAACTTATTCTTGCTGATATGCAAACAGTTGCCAAGCGATTGGCAAATTTAAATAGAGAAGTAAAAACAGGGAAAAAAGAAGCTATTATTGAAAATGGACTTGTTGAAAAAATAAAAATAGCACTCGATGCTGGTAAACTTGCCTCTACTGTAATTCCAGATGAATTTGAAAAACCATTTTTGAAATCTCTTCACTTGCTCACATCAAAGCCATTTATGTATATTTTAAATAAAAAAGCTGGAGGAAAAAATCTTGATGAAATGGAGAATGAGCCTAGATATCAAGCATTGATGCATTTCTTTAAAGAAAATAATGCAAAATGGGTAATTGTTGATGCAGGAATTGAACATGAATTGAAAGATATTGACGATAAAGATAAAAAGGAACTTAGAGAAGGACTCGGATCAAAAGATGACGGAATTGATGATCTTATTAAAAAAGGTTATGAACTTTTGAATTTGATAACGTATTTTACAACTGGCGAAAAGGAAACTAGAGCTTGGACAATTGGAAAGGGGTGGACAGCACCAAAGGCAGGAACTGCAATTCATGGAGATTTTGAAGAGAAATTTATAAGAGCTGAGGTTATTGAATGGGATAAATTAATTGATGCAGGTTCATTTGGAGTGGCTCGTGAAAAAGGTCTACTTAGAACAGAAGGAAAAGAATATATTGTAAAAGATGGAGATGTGATGGAGTTTAGGATATAATATTATCTAATTATGAATCCATATGATCATATAAAAATAGAGAAAAAATGGCAGAAGATTTGGGAATCAAAAAAGCCAAATAAAGTTAAAGAAGATACTAAGAAGAAGAAATTTTACGCACTTATAGAATTTCCATATCCATCAGGTTCGGGGCTACATGTCGGCCATATAAGAAGTAATACTGCAATGGATATTATATGCCGCAAGCGTCGTAGAGAGGGCTATAATGTGCTATATCCAATCGGTTGGGATGCATTTGGTCTTCCTACTGAAAACTATGCTATTAAAACTGGTATTCAACCATCAATAGTTACTAAGACTAATACTGATATTTTTAGACGACAGTTAAAGGCTATGGGATTTTCATTTGATTGGTCAAGAGAAATAAATACTACTGATCCAAAATATTATAAATGGACTCAATGGATTTTTTTACAATTTTTGAAGAAGGGATTGGCATATAAAAAAAAGATGACGATTAATTGGTGTCCGAAAGATTTGATCGGTCTTGCAAATGAAGAAGTTGTTAATGGTAAATGTGATCGTTGTGGAACTATTGTTGAAAAAAAAGAAAAAGAACAATGGATATTAGCTATTACAAAATATGCAGAAAGACTGGATAAAGATCTTGACGAAACTGATTTTCTTGAAAAAATAAAAATACAGCAGAGAAACTGGATAGGAAAAAGTGAGGGAGCTGAAATTGATTTTATTATTAATGGCGATGAAAATAAAATAAAAATATTTACAACTAGACCAGATACTTTATTTGGTGTTACTTATATTGTTCTTGCGCCAGAACATTCTCTTGTAAAAAAATTAATTTTAAAAGTTTCAAATAAATTAGAAATTGAAAAATATATTTCTGATATAAAAAATAAAACAGATATAGAAAGAACAGATGCAAAGACAGATAAAACTGGAATTGAATTAATCGGAGTAAAAGCAATTAATCCTGCAAATAACGATGAATTGCCAATTTGGATTGCGGATTATGTGCTAGCTGATTATGGAACTGGTGCTGTAATGGCCGTACCTGCACATGATGAGAGAGATCATGATTTTGCTACTAAATATAATTTACCAATTAAAGAAATTGTTCTTGCTGATAAAAAAGAGATAATAGAAAAATATGGAACTGCAATTACAAAATTTAAACTTCGTGATTGGATATTTTCTCGTCAAAGATATTGGGGTGAGCCAATACCGGTAATTCATTGTGAAAAATGTGGAGTAGTTCCTGTTCCAGAAAAAGAATTACCTATTAAACTTCCAAAAGTTAAAAACTATACACCATCTGAAAATGGTGAGAGTCCTTTGGCTGGAATTGAAAAATGGGTAAATACAAAATGTCCAAATTGTAAAGAAAAAGCAAAAAGAGAAACAGATACAATGCCAAATTGGGCAGGTTCAAGTTGGTATTATTTAAGATATGCTGATATAAAAAATAATAAAAAATTTGCTGATAAAAAAAATCTTGAGTACTGGACCCCAGTAGATTGGTATAACGGAGGAATGGAACATACAACTCTCCATCTACTTTATTCACGGTTTTGGCATAAATTTTTATTTGATCTTGGTTTAGTTCCAACTTCAGAACCATATAAAAAAAGAACATCTCACGGAATGATTTTGGCTGAAGGTGGAGAGAAAATGTCTAAATCAAAAGGAAATGTAATTAATCCAGATGAAATTATAAAGATTGTTGGTGCTGATACCTTAAGAATTCATGAAATGTTTATGGGGCCATTTGACCAATCAATCATTTGGGATTCGAATACAATTTCAGGTTCAAGAAGGTTTATTGAAAGAGTCTGGAAATTACAAGAAAAAATGACCGCAGGCGAGAGTGGTCTATCGACTAGTCACGCCACGAAGATAGATCCATTGTCACCGAAAGGTCAGAGTCTAGATCTAATTATTCATAAAACAATTAAAAAAGTTTCAGAGGACATAGAAGGAATGAGATTCAATACGGCCATTAGTTCAATGATGATTTTATTGAATGAATTTGAAAAAATTGAAAATTTAAATAGAGATCAGTATGAAATCTTCATAAGATTACTTGCACCGTTTGCGCCGCATATAACTGAAGAAATATGGTCAAATTTAAAGAATAAGAAATCAGTGCATATATCTGATTGGCCTCAATTTGATCATGCTAAATTAGTTGAGAATACAGCTAAAATAATGATTCAAATAAATGGTAAAGTAAGAGGAATGATTGATGGAAATATAGAGATGACAGAAGAAAATATTAAAAAAATAGCTCTAAATATGGATGAAATAAAGAAGTGGATAAACGGAAATGAAATTAAAAAAGTGATTTTTGTGAAGGGAAAACTTGTAAATTTCGTAATATGAGGGTAGCCCATTGACATTATATTAATGCTAATGTAGTATCTAATTAACTTAAATAATAAATATCTCATGGCAACAATTCAATTCAAGCCAAAACAGACAACAAAAAAGCTTCTAGCGGTTCTTCCTGAACGCGCAAAAGAAATTATTGTTAAAAGATACGGACTTGGAAAGAATACAGAAAAAATGACTCTAGATGCTATTGGTAAAAATTATGGCATTACTCGTGAGCGTGTTCGTCAAATAGAAAATTACGCTATTACAAATATAAGAAAATCTGATACATATAAAAATGAGAAATCAGCTTTCTCTCAAGTTGAGGATTTATTGCATTCTCTTGGGGGTGTTGTAGTTGAGGATGACTTTCTTGGTCATATCGCAAAGGATAAATCTATTCAAAATCATGTGCACTTTATACTAGTTATTGGAGAAGGATTTAAAAAGAAAAAAGAAGATGATGATTTCAAACATCGTTGGCATGTAAATGAAGAATTAGCAAAAAATGTTGAGGACTCATTAAAAAAACTTTATACTGGATTATCAAATGACGATCTTCTTCCAGAGTCTGAAATCATAAATAAATTTCTATCTCATTTAGAAGGAGTCTCTGAAAAATATAAAAATCAAGAAATAATGAGAAGATGGCTTTCTCTTTCAAAAAATATTGGGAAAAATGCAATTGGTGAATGGGGTGTCGCTAGTTCTCCAAATGTGAAAACAAAAGGAATGAGAGATTATGCATTTCTTGTTATTAGAAAACATGGTTCTCCAATTCATTTCAAAGAAGTTGCAAAACAGATTACTCAAGTTTTTAAAAAGAAAGCTCATATTGCAACTACTCACAATGAACTTATAAAAGATGGTAGATTTGTTCTTGTTGGTCGTGGGCTATATGCTCTAAAAGAATGGGGCTACATCGCTGGTGTTGTAAAAGATGTTATTAAAAAAATAATTGAAAAACACGGACCACTTTCAAAAGAAGAAATAATTGAGAAGGTTTTAAAAGAAAGATATGTTAAGGAAAATACTATTATGGTAAATCTTC
Source organism: Candidatus Tayloriibacteriota bacterium (assembly GCA_031384385.1). GTDB lineage: Bacteria > Patescibacteriota > Minisyncoccia > Phycocordibacterales > PALSA-1337 > CAIOGI01. The sequence continues at coordinate 98,205 of JANNAN010000007.1, forward strand.
AGAACCAAAAGCATTTTAAGAGAAATAAAGAGAATAAATATCATTTGGTAGACGAGAAGATGGCGGCATAGTTAGAAAAAACGTGTAGAACACGTTTTTTCTTTTATTATGTTATAATATTAATTAATATGATTAGATTTGAAGATATTTTTAGTTTCTTACAAAATCAATTAACTCAAAATGAAGTATTTGGACAAGTAGTTCAAATACTTATAGCGATATCTCCTATTTTCCTTTCAATTATTCTTTTTATTATTTTCTGGCCATTATGGGTTGACTATGTCCAATCTAGTTTTATTGCATCTTTAAAGTACACACTTCTTGATATTAGATTGCCAAAGGATATGCTGAAATCTCCTTTGGCAATGGAGGTCTTTTTGAATTCACTTCATAATACAGCCGATGGAAGTAATTTTGCAAAATATTGGAAAGGTGAGAAAAGACCAACTTATTCTCTAGAATTAATTTCTGTTGAGGGTAATGTAAAATTTATAATAAGAACCGAAGAAAGAAGAAAAGCGGGTGTAATGTCAGCACTCTATTCACAATTTCCAGAAATTGAAATTCATGAAATTCCAGACTATACAATGGGTGTAAACTTTGATCCAAAAGAAACAAAATTATACGGGGAAGAATTTGCATTTACAAAACCAGATCCATATCCGATAAAGACTTATGTAGATTATGGTCTAGATAAAGATCCGAAAGAAGAATTTAAAGTTGATCCACTTACACCAATGATAGAATTTTTGGGAAATCTTGGTATGAATCAACAGGTCTGGATACAATTTATAATTAGAGCTCATATAAAAGAACAGAGAAAGCCAGGTCACTTATTTAAAAAGACAGATGCATGGCAAGATGAAGCGAAAAAAGAAGTTGATAAAATAATGATTCGTGATCCAAAGACTAAAGTTTCTGGAATGAAGGACGAAGCAACTGGTTTTACAAAATTACCCAGTATTTCAAAGGGTGAGCAGGATATTGCTGAAACAATAGAAAGAAGTGTTCAAAAGCAAGCATTTGATGTGGGTATTAGAGCTATTTATATTGCAAAAAAAGATTTCTTTGACAAACCAAACGGTATTGGAGGTATTGTTGGAGGATTTAAGCATTTTAGTTCAGAACATCTAAATGGTTTCAAGCCGGCTGGAAGATGGTCATCAAGATTCAAGGGAGCGCCGTGGGAAGATTATAGAAAAATGAGGGAAAATAAAGTTTGTAGAATTGTTCTTGAGGCATATAAACGTAGAAGTTATTTTTATGCACCATTTAAAATGCCACCACTAGTTCTAAATATAGAAGAACTAGCAACTTTGTTTCATTTCCCAGGTCAAGTTTCAAAGACACCAACACTAAATCGCATTCCTTCAAAGAAAAGTCAAGCACCTGCAAATCTTCCTATTTAATTATGATTATACATTTAAAAGAACATTATAAAAAATATACTGCTTTAATTGGTATAGTTATAATTTCAATATTAATTTGGTTAATCATTTCTATACAAATTCCAAGTAATTTTCCAAAAGAAAATGTAATTATTCATATTCCTCAAAAATCTTCCATTTCTGCCGCTGCAAATAATTTATATAATCAAAATATTATTTCTTCAAAATTTCTTTTTAAATTGGCAATATTTTTAATTTCAAAAAATAAAGGAATTTATGCTGGCGATTACAGATTCACTGAATCCCAGAGTGTCTTTATGGTTGCAGATAGAATGATAAGAGGAGATCAAGGACTTCCAAAGATTTCAATTACAATTCCTGAAGGCACAAATGTCGCTGATATGGCTTATATTTTTATGAAAAAATTATCTAATTTTGATGCACCTAGATTTCTGGGATTAGCAAAAAATCATGAAGGATATTTATTTCCAGATACTTATTATTTTTTATCTAATACATCTCCAGAGCAAATTATAAATGAAATGCGTTCTAATTTTAATAAAAAAATCAGCTCAATAAAAAATGAAATTGATAAAACTGGTAGAACATTGAAAGATATAATTATTATGTCTTCAATAGTTGAGGAAGAAGCAATAGGCCGGGAAGATAAAAGAATGGTGGCTGGAGTTTTGTGGAGAAGATTAGATAAAGGAATACTATTGCAAGTTGATCCACCATTTTATTATATAACTGGAAAAACTAGCGGTGTAACTTATGATGATTTAAAAATAGATTCTCCATATAATACTTATAGATACAAAGGATTACCAAAAGGGCCTATTAGTAATCCTGGCTTAGAATCTATAAAAGCAAGTATAAATCCAATAAAATCTGATTACTATTTTTATCTAACAGGTAGAGATGGAGCAATGAGATATGCCGTTACATATGATGGACATCTAGTTAATAAAAACATTTATTTAAAATAAAAAAATCCCGCACGGCAGTTGTAAGCTGCAATGCGGTGATTGTGTTGTAGGGTAATCAGCCGCTACTATTTTCTCGACATTTTGAATGGATTATAGTCGCGAATAAATTTATTGGTTTGATTAATACCAATTTCCGCGAATCCAGTGAAGTTAAAAATTTTCTCGTATTGAGGGCCGGCAATGGGTTCGCCAGTCACCACAAGTATCGGATACTCACTTTCCCGCACCGTCGTTACAACGACCCTATTGATTCGATCAATCGAGGTTATGGTCGTATTGCGCAGGATAGCTAATCATTTCCTGTCCGGTCCACGGTAGGTTCCAAGGACAGAGTAAACACCGTTTGAAAGGGTGCTGAATTGGGGGATTGTAGAGGACGTTTGACTTTGTATGCGTAAGAAATCCTCATCCCTTTGTTTTTGTATAAGGGCGAGTACTGGCAGAAATTCCAGGAAGGTGCATACAATTAAAAGCACCATGAAAAATTTCCATCTTTCTTCCCGACTATGCCATGTGATCATGAAGGTAAGGCCATAGCAGAGCAAAATGAGCGTGCTGAGCATGCCGAGAATGCAGACGAGTGTGGTATTCATATTTGTAAGTTTCCGACAGGTTTTCAATGAGCGTGATTGCTCAAATTCAAATTTAGTTATATATTAGAATACAATAATAGTCAAGATATGAAAAAAGTGAATAGTAAAAAGGTCTATATTGGTATGTCTGGCGGAGTTGATAGCTCTGTTTCTGCTGTATTACTTAAAAAAGCCGGATACGATGTCACAGGTGTATTTATTAAGGTTTGGCAGCCAGATTGGATAAATTGCACATGGAAAGAAGATAGGCTTGATGCAATGAGAGTAGCAGCAAAAATTGAAATACCATTTATTACACTGGATCTTGAAAAAGAATATAAAGAAGAGGTTGTCGATTATATGGTAAGTGAATATAAGGCTGGAAGAACTCCAAATCCAGATGTAATGTGTAATCGTTATGTAAAATTTGGTGGATTTTTTAATTGGGCAATAAAAAAAGGTGCTGATTTTGTAGCTACTGGTCATTATGCACAAATTAAAAAGGATGGAGATATTTTTAAATTAATTGCTGGAGATGATAAAAATAAAGATCAATCATATTTTCTTTGGACATTAAATCAAGAGCAATTATCAAAAACTTTATTCCCAGTAGGAAATATTGAAAAGCCAGAAGTTAGAAAATTAGCAAAAAAATTTAAATTACCAAACGCTATTAAAAAAGATAGTCAGGGTCTTTGTTTTATTGGGAAAATTGATATAAAAGAATTTCTATCTCATTATATTGAATCAAAAAAGGGAAAAGTAATTGATAAATTTGGAAATTCAATTGGTGAACATAATGGGTCTTTCTTTTTTACAATTGGTGAAAGACATGGATTTACAATTACAAAGAAGACACCAAATGATGATCCATATTATATAATTTCTAAGGATATTGAAAATAATACTATAACAGTTGCCAATAAAAATATTGAAGGAAATTTACCAAATGGAATTAATAGAGTGGTATTAAAAGATATAAATTGGAATCAGAAAAATATACAAATTAGTAAAAAGTTCATGGCTAGATCTCGTTATAGAGAAAAATTACAAGAAATTACATTAGTCAATGAAAGTACTATTGAATTCACAAATCTTCAGTACACCATTTCATCAGGACAATCATTGGTTGTTTATGATGGAAATATTTGCCTAGGTGGTGGTATAATAGTTTAATGAATCATTTGATCACTATTAAAAAAGCAGATGGAGCAATAGAACTTTTTGAAGAAAGTAAGCTTATAGATTCTTTAAAAAATGCTGGTGGAAGTGATGCTATTATTGAAGAAATTGTCGATAAAGTTGGTGAAGAAATGTATGACGGAATGCCAACTAGTGAAATTTATAGTCATGCATTCACAATGCTGAGAAGACATTCAATGTCTACGGCTATAAAATATTCCCTTCGTCGCGCACTTTCTGAACTTGGTCCAGATGGTTTTCCATTTGAAAAATATATATCAAAAATATTTCAAGCTTGGGGATATGAGACTTTGACTGATCAAATTGTTATGGGAGTTTGTGTCTCTCATGAGATGGATGTTGTTGCATGGAATAAAGAAAAACTAATAATGGTTGAAGCCAAATTTCATAATGAACTTGGAATGAAATCTGATATTAAAGTTGCTCTTTACATAAAAGCTAGATTCGACGATTTAAAAGGTAATTTATTTAAATATGGTGGAGTAGAAAGAAAATTAAACGAAGGATGGCTTATTACAAATACAAAATTTACAGATCAAGCTATTAAATATGGTGAATGTAACGGTCTTAAAATGCTTGGTTGGAATTATCCAGCAAAAGATAATTTGCAAGATATTATTGAAAAATTGAAATTGCATCCTTTTACATGTCTTGCTTCTCTTTCAAATTTAAATAAAAAAGCTTTATTATCAAAGGGAGTTGTATTGTGTACAGATATATTTTATAGTCAAAGATTATTACATGAGGTAGGAATGAAACCAGATGAAATAGAGAAAGTGATTGATGAAATAAAGGAAGTTTGTGGGATTTAAATAAATAAAGATATGAAATTAAATGTTCCATATAAGTGTTCCTTTAAAGATAGTAAGAAATTACTTGAGTATTTAAATGATAGCTATTTAAAATTGCACTATGATTATGAAAGTGCTTTTTGGAAATTCAGAATGGGTATTTCTAATGATGGTAAGAAAATGAATTATGGTGAGGCAAAAAGAGATGCATTTAGATCAAATAAAATTTTAAAGAATGAAGTTGAGACTCATTTAAATAATAAAAAAGTTAAATTAAGTAAAGAAATCAAAAGAAGATTGGAAATTTGGAATAAATTCTTTGGCTTATTTCAAGTGCCAGATTCAGTTATACCTATAAGAAAAAGGGTAACAGAACTCGAAGAAAAAATTCTTAAGGTACATAATACGAGAAAAGAAGGCTATATAAACCCCAAGACCGATAAATTTGTAGATTCATCGAGAAATGCCATGCGAAATATAATGCGTACGAATCCAGACGAAGCTATTAGAAAAGCTTGTTTTCAGGCATTAGAGAAGATGCCATTAGATACCTTAGATGATTATATAAAAATAATTAATGGTAGAAATGAATATGCAAGAGTACTTGGCTACGAAGATTTTTATGACTATAAGATTCATTTAGATGAGGGTATTACAAAGAAAGAACTATTTTCAGTATTTGAAGATGTGTATGAGAAAACAAAATATGCTTTTGAAAATATTAGAAATTTAGAAAAGGAAAAATCGGGATTAAGGAAACCTTGGAATTTTGGGTACATGATGACTGGTGATTTTACAAAAGAAGAAGATCCGTATTTTCAATTTGAAAATGTTCTGACTCTTTGGGGTAAATCATTTTCTGCTTTGGGAATTGATTATAAAGGTGGAAAATTAGAATTAGATTTATTAAATAGAAAAGGGAAATGGGATAATGGTTTTTGTCATTATCCAGATCTAGTTCACTTTGATAAAACAGCTAAATTCGTACATGGTTCAAGTAATTTCACCTCTTGCGCAATTCCCGGTCAAGTAGGCTCTGGTCTTGATGGTATTCATACTGTTTTTCATGAAGCTGGTCACGCTGCTGATAGACTTAATTCTATTCAAAAAGATGTTTGTTTGAATACTGAATATCCACCATCAACAGTTTCTTGGGCTGAAACTCATAGTATGTTTATGGATTCAATTTCATCAAGTATTGAATGGAAAATGAGGTATGCAAAAGATGCAAAAGAGAATTCATATCCATTTGATTTATATGAAAGAAAAATGAAAACCGTTCATCCACTATTGCCTCTGGGCATGATGGGAATAATTTTTGTTATGGATTTTGAAAGACAAATATATGAATGCAAGAATTTAACTAAAGAATTTGTATTAGAGACGGCCAAGAAAGTTTATAAAAAATATTTTGATAAATCAGAAGATTCTATTTTGGTTCTTAATACACCACATATCTATTCATGGGAAAGTTCAGCTTATTATCATGGCTATGGTTTGGCAGAGCTTGGTGTTGCACAGTGGAGAAAGTATTTTTTGAATAAATATGGATATATAGTTGATAATCCAAAGGTTGGAAAAGAAATGGAAAAAGTTTGGAAACTTGGTTCACTGCATACTTCTGGAGAATTTATAAAACTTGCAACTGGAGAAAAAAGAAGTGCAGATGCATTTATTAAAAACGTTACAAGACCTCTTGATGAAATAATTAAAGGAGCTAAAATAAAAATCGCTAGATTAGAAAAAGTTCCATTATATAAAAAGCCTGTTAAATTGAATGCAAAGATTAGCTTAATTCATGGTAAGAAAAAGATTGCTGATAATTCCAAAGGGTTTGAGGAAATGGATAGAAAATACAGGAAGTGGTTGGAGACTATGAAGTAGGATTTTTTCTTTTTAAATTTCATGCTAAACTCATCTTTATGAAATCATCAGAGATTCGTTCTAAATACCTCAATTTCTTTGCCAAAAGAGGTCATGCCATTATTCCATCTGCTTCTCTAGTAACTCCTGATGAAAAAGGTATTACAAATTCTACTCTTTTTAATACGGCTGGAATGCAACCTTTGATTCCATATTTACTTGGAAAACCTCATCCAATGGGTAATCGTCTTGTGGATTCACAAAAATGTGTAAGAACTATTGATATTGATGATATTGGCGATAAGACTCATGCCACATTTTTTGAAATGCTTGGGAATTGGTCGCTCGGAGATTATTTTAAAAAAGAAGCTATAAATTGGAGTTATGAATTTTTAACTGATAAAAATGAAGGACTTGGATTAGATCCAAGTAGACTTTATGTAACTGTTTTTGAAGGAGATAATAATGCACCAAAAGACGAAGAAGCTGCAAGTATTTGGAATGAAATTTTTAAGAAAAATAGTATTGAAGGGAATAGGATTTTTTATATGTCTACTGATATGAATTGGTGGGCAGCTGGTGAGAATGGTCCATGTGGTCCTGATACAGAGATGTATTATGATATTGCTGGCAAATTTTCTGGTCGTGGACTTACTCATGAAGAATTTTTAAAAGCTGATTCTGCGCGTGATATTGTGGAAATTTGGAATGATGTATTCATGCAATATGAAAAAAAAGATGGGAAAATAATTGGGAAATTGGAAAAGCCATCAGTAGATACAGGTGCGGGTCTAGAGCGTTTGGCTATGACTTTGCAAGGTGTTGATAATATTTATGATACGGATTTATTGAAGCCAGTAATGGATAAAATAAGGGAATTATCAAAGAATTTTGAAATAAAGTCAGCAAGAATTTTGACAGATCATATCAAGGCTTCAGTTTTTTTAATTGCTGATGGAATTATTCCTTCAAATACTGATAGGGGTTATGTATTAAGAAAATTAATAAGAAGAGCCGTTAGACATTCTAATATTTTAGCAATAGAAGGAAATCTTACAGAAATTATAGCTATAGTTCAAAATATTTATAAAGATATTTATTCAAATGTTATTGAATTGTCAATTCAAAAAACAATTCAGGAAGAAGAAATAAAATTTAAACAAACTCTTGAAAAAGGATTGAAAGAATTTGAAAAAGGTACTGATGCATTCACTCTATTTTCAAGTTATGGTTTTCCAATTGAACTAACTCTTGAATTAGCGAAGGAAAAGGGAATTGAAATTGATATTAATAAATTTGAAGAAGAATTCAAAAAGCATCAAGATCTTTCTCGTGCTGGTGCTGAACAAAAGTTTAAAGGAGGACTAGCAAATGCTAATGATCCGCAGATAATAAAATATCATACAGCTACCCATTTACTACATCAAGCCTTACATGACGTCCTTGGCGAAGGAGTTGGTCAAAAAGGCTCAAATATAACAGCAGAGAGATTGCGTTTTGATTTTTCTTATGGTCAAAAGATGACGGATGAACAGAAAAATAAAGTCGAGAATATTATTAATGAAAAGATTAAATTAGCTTTACCAGTACAACAAATAATAATGCCTAAAGTCGAAGCGGAGAAAACAGGCGCTAGACATTTTTTTGGTGAAAAATATGGTGAAGAGATTTCTATTTATTTTATTGGTAAAGATTTACAATCTGCATATTCAAAAGAATTCTGCGGTGGTCCTCATATTAAAAATACTTCTGAACTTGGAATATTTAAAATTCAAAAAGAAGAAGCCTCATCTCAAGGAATTAGAAGAATAAAAGCCGTTCTAATTTAGCTTGTGCCTATTAAAGAATTTTCGTATAATAGATTAATCATGTTCTCATTTTTTGCTCATAAAAAAGAAGAAGAGCTTACAGTCATAATTGATATTCAAAGTGGACTTGTGCGTGGATCATTAGTTTTTAATAAAGAAAATCAAATCTCTAATATTTTATATGTAATTACAAAAGAAATTGATCAAAAAGATTTTAGTGATAGTTCTTTTTTGGTTGAAGCAATGTTGAAATCTTTGGGTGATACAATTAGTATATTAAGTTCCGAATTAATTAATCAGGCAAAAATCTTTGGATATAATAAGAAATCAATTAAAAACATACACTATGTTCTATCTTCACCTTGGGTACTTTCACAATCAAAAACATTAACATTAAAATTTGATAAAGCTACTAAAATAAAGAAAGAATTTATTCAAGGAATAATTAACGAGGAAAGAAAGAACATTGAAAAAAAATTTAAGGAAAATAATTTGAATAAAGATTCTGGAATAATGAATTCAGATCTGATATTTATTGAACAAAAGATTTTTGAAATTAAATTAAATGGTTATAAAGTTAATGAATACGAAGATAAAGAAATTAATGATTTAGAAATTTCGTTTGCTATTACTCTTAGTTCAAAAATTCTATTAAACAAAATAGATGCAATTATCAATAAAAATATTAAAATTCATAAAATACAATATCATTCTGCTCTTCTTTTAAATTTTATTGCAATGAGAATATTAGTTCCTGAAAAAAATAATTTTGTATCAATTCATGTACACAATGAATTAACTGATATTGTTGTTGTAAAAAATTCATTGTGTGCTAGTTTGTCTTCATTCCCTATAGGTTCTTCAACAATTTTAAGAAAAACATCTTCAATATTAAATGAAAATATTGAAACTACAAAATCTAGCCTCAAACTTTTTCTTGATAAAAAAACAGATTCTGTGCAAGAAGAAAAATTTAAAAATATAGTTGACCCACTAATTCAAGACTGGTATTTGTCTTATGCAAAATCAGTTGGACATGAAGATGATGGTGTATTTTTACCAAGATCTATTTATTTATCAGCACACGACTACGATGATCTTTTTGGTGATACTATCAAAAATCATAATGAATTAGCAAAAATTTTTAATTTCGAATTAAATTCAATTGATGCACATATTATTTTTGAAAAAAATGTTGAGTACAATCAATTAATGGGAATGTACGCTATTGCTTTAAGAAGTATGATATAATTTTATATAAATATGGCATCTAAAAAAATTTTACAAGATATTATTCCTTCAAATAGACGCTCTATTCGTTCTATCCCATTAAGAAATAAGAAAATTGAGGTTAAAGAAGAATTTGATAAGGTCAAGATTGATAAAGAAATAAAAGAACAAGAGGAAATAATAATTGAAAATCCCAAGAAAAAAAGAGTAGTAAAAATAGGAAATTCTAAAAAACAATCGTCTAAATTTTTGATTTTGTTCATTATTATTTTTGTATGTATTTCAATTATTGGTATTGCATTATCGTTAATCTATACAAAAGGTATTGTTACGATAACGCCAGTTATACTAAACCTTGATGTTAATGGTAATTTTACAGCCAAAAAAGACACTGTTTCTTCGGATCAATTTAAATATGAAGTTGTTACTGTCTCTGGAGATTCAAGTAAAATTGTCTCTGCTGTGAATGGACCATTAATAGAAATGAAGGCGAAAGGAACTGTTGTTTTGTTCAATAACTCTAGTACCCCACAAAAACTTGTTGCAGGAACTAAATTATCAAATACCACTGGACTAATATATAGAACGACTAGCACAATTACAATACCAGCCAAGAAAACTCTAGCTGGGAACGTTAGTGTTGGTATAATTGCTGACAAAACTGGTACAAATTATAATGCAAAATTGCTAGATCTCACTGGTGATTTTAAAATTGTAGAATTTAAAAATACAGCTAAATATTCTTTATTTTATGGTCGTTTAAAAACAGATATCGTAGATGGTTTTTTTGGTTATAAAAAAATTGTTTCTACTGATATTCAAAAAGAGACTGAGATTGAATTAAGAGATCAATTAAAAGCTAAACTCCTTGCACAAATTAGTCCAATTATACCTAAAGATTATGTATTTTTTGATGATGCATATACTATTGAATACAAAACACTAGAATCCTTATCTGTATCAAGTACTACAGCAAGTATCACTACTAGTGGAGTTTTATATGGTTTTATATTTAATAAAAATAATTTATTAAAAACAGTAGCAACAAAAGAAACTAGATCATTTACAGCTGAAACTTATGATATAAATGGATTACAAAATCTAAAATTTACTTTGAATAATAGTAAAGATTTTTTAATTAAAAAAGATACGCCGCTCATCTTTTCGTTAAAAGGGCCAGTTACTTTGATGGGTACATTTTCTGAAGAAAATCTAAAAAATCAACTTAAAGGAATTAGTCTGTCTGAAAGTAATTTAGTATTTAAGAATTATAGATCAATTATTAATGCCCATGCGAGAATTACACCCTTTTGGTTAAGGTCCTTCCCAAATTCTATAGAACATATTATAATAGAGTACAAGTATAAATAAAGATTTATTAAGAGATACTGAAAACAGGTATTGACTTTATATCGGTGTTTCTGCTAATATAGTTAAACGCGCAATTTTGATGGATTCCAATAAAAACAATATCAACAAGCCAATTTTAACAAATAATACATATGGGGTGGTTATGGAAGCATTACCCAATACATTATTTCGTGTGAAGCTTGATGGTAAGGACGACATTATATTAGCGTATTTAGCAGGAAAAATGAGAATGCATCGCATTAGGGTTCTCATCGGTGATAAGGTTGAGCTTGTACTTGAACCATATGGAGGACGAGCCAGAATTACCAAGAGACTTTAATAAATTTAAAATAAGAAATGAAGGTAAAAGCATCCGTAAAGAAAATTTGTCCAAAATGTAAAGTAGTTCGAAGAAAGGGCTATGTTTATGTTATTTGTGCATCAAATCCAAGACATAAGCAAAGACAAGGCTAATACAATAAATATATGCGTATACTAGGTATAACAATTCCAGATAATAAACAACTTGATATTGCACTGACTACACTTTATGGGGTAGGAAGATCTCGAGCACTTTTTATATTAAAAAAAGCTAAGGTTGATTTCAAAACAAAAGCTAAGGATATTACGGTTGAGCAAGAAAATGAAATCAGAAAAATAATTGAAACTTTTAGAATCGAGGGAGATTTGAAACGCGAAGTCGCTTCAAATATAAAGAGATTGAAAGATATTAAAACATACAGAGGTTCAAGACATGCCAAGAGATTGCCAGCCAGAGGTCAGAGAACAAAAACAAACTCTAGAACTATTAGAGGAAATACCAGAAAAACTATGGGATCTGGTAGAAAGAAAGAAGAAAAGAAATAATAAATAAAATGGCAAAGAAAACAATTACCACAAAAGAAGAGACAAAGAAAGAAGTAAGTACAAAATCAACTGTTACTACATCTAACTCTACAAAAAAGCGTCTTGACGCAGGTATTCTTTTTGTGCAATCAACATACAACAATACTAAAGTTCAACTATCAGATAAAGGAGGAAATGTAATTATGTGGTCATCTGCTGGTGCTTTAGGCTTTAAGGGTGCTAAAAAAGGCACTCCTTTTGCTGCCGCAAAGGTAGGTGAGACTCTTGCAGCCAAGGCTTCTTTGATTGGGCTAAAAGAAATTTCAGTAGTTGTTAAGGGTGTTGGATCAGGTCGTGAATCAGCTATTAGAGGTTTTATTTCAAAGGGAGTTGTTATTTCCTCTATAAAAGATGAAACACCAGTTCCTTTTAATGGCCCACAACCTAAGAAGCCACGAAGAGTATAATAATTATTTATATATATGAAAATTGGACCAAGATACAAAATTGCAAGAAGATTAGGAGCTAACATTTTTGAGAAAACTCAAACACAAAAATTCGCTATTCGTTCAGAACAAAAATCTGGAGGGAAAGGAGGTAAGGGTAAACCAAGAGCAAAAAGTGATTACGGTTTAGGTCTAATTGAAAAACAAAAAGCTCGTTTTAGTTATGGTATAACAAGTAAGCAATTTTCAAATTATATTACAAAGGCTTCTGAGAAAAAGGGAAATACTGGAGAACATCTAATTTCTCTTTTAGAAAGTAGATTTGACAATCTTGCGCTAAGAGCTGGTTACGCAACTACTCGTCAAGCTGCAAGACAATTAACATCTCATGGACATTTAACGATAAATGGGAAAATTGTAACAATTCCTTCATATCAAGTAAGAATTGGTGATATTATCGGAATAAGAGAAGGAAGTAAGAAAAAAGCTCTTTTTATAAATCTTGATGAGCGCTTGAAAACAATCAAAATACCTTCATGGTTGAAATTAAATTTCGATAAAAAAGAAGTTACTGTAGAGGGAATACCAAATGCACCACACACGGAGTTGATGTTTAATGTAGGTGCAGTAATAGAGTTTTACAGTCGTTAAAAATTAATAATTATTTTTTAATAAAAAAAACCATGTCAAACCATAATATTATTATCCCATCAAAGCCAAAGATCATCCGAGAGGAAGGTTTTAGTGGTGTATATGAAATTGACGGTCTTTATCCAGGATATGGACATACATTAGGTAATTCTCTAAGAAGAATTATTCTATCTTCAATTCCCGGAGCAGCTGTTACCGGTGTAAAAATTAAGGGTATTGAACATGAGTTCTCATCAATTAACGGAGTTAAAGAAGACGTTATAACAATTCTTTTAAATCTTAAGAAATTAAGAATTAAACTTTCTACAGATGAATCTCAAATAATTACTATCAAGTCAAAGGGTATAAAGAAAATTACAGCAAAGGATATTGATTTTCCAGGGCAAGTTGAAATTTTAAATTCAGAACTTCATATAGTTGAAATGACAGATAAGAATGCAGAAATTGATATTGAAATTACAGTTGAAAAGGGTCTAGGGTATGTTTCAAAGGATATTCTTCATAAAGATAGAGTTGATATTGGAATGATTTCTCTTGATGCTACTTTTACACCTATTAGAAAAGCAAATTACGAAGTTGAAAATATGCGTGTTGGAGATAGAACAGATTTCAATCGTCTACGTATTTCAATTGAAACTGATGGTACTCTTACAGCAAAAGAGGCTCTAGAAGATTCAATTACTCTTATGATTACTCAATTAAAATCAATTGTTGGATTTAAAGAAGAGGAAATTGAAGTTATTGAATCACATAAAGAATCAAAAGAATCTGATGATACAGAACCTAAACAAGAATTGGATGTTGAATTCTTAAAAACAAGAATTGATGCAATAGGTCTTTCTCCAAGAACAGTGAAAGCTCTTGCTAATGCAAATATCCGTACAGTTGGAGGTCTTGCAAGAAAGAAAGAAGTCGATATTCTTGATGTTGAAGGACTTGGAAGTAAGGGCGTTCAAGAAATTAAAAAGATACTTTCAAATTACGGAATTACGCTTAAATAATATTAGATAAATTAACATGAGACACCATTCAGTAAAAAGAAAATTTGGATTAGAGAAAGATCAAAGAAATGCTTTGATGCGTTCACTTGCACGAAATTTAATTAATGAGACAAAGATAAAAACAACTTTAGCAAAAGCTAAAGAATTAAGACCTTATGTAGAAAAACTAATTACAAAGGCAAAAACAGGAACTCTTGCCTCAAGAAGACTTGTTATTTCAAGAGTTGGTGGTGTAAAAGAGACAAAAGCTCTTTTTGATACAATTGCACCAAAATATAAAGACCGAAAAGGTGGATATACAAGAATTATTAAGGTGGCAAATCGTAAGCTTGACGCAGCGGCAATGGCTGTGATTGAATTTGTATAATATGAATAATATGAAACATATAATTGACGCACAAGGAAAGAAAATAGGAAGAGTTGCCAGTGAAGCAGCAACATTTTTAATGGGTAAAAGAACTACAGCTTTTGCTAGAAATAAAGCATCTGATACACAAGTAAGTATCATCAATACTTCAAAATCTGCTATTGATTTTAAGAAATTAAATGATAAAAAATATGTAACATACACAGGTTTTAGAGGGGGTATTTATACAGAAAAGTTATCTGAACTTATTGATAGAAAAGGAACAAAAGAAGTATTTGAAAGAGCAGTTTATAGAATGCTTCCTTCAAATAGTTTAAGAAAGATAATTATGAAGAATTTAACTATTACAGAATAATATGACAGCAATAAAAACATCAGATAGATACATTGAAGCAATCGGTCGTCGAAAGACAGCTTCTGCAAGAGTTAGAATTACTCCTGCTTCAAAAATGTCATACGATATAAATGGAAAGACAATTGAACAATATTTCCCAACAAAGGAATTACAATCTACAGCTGTTGAGTCTTTTACAGAATCAAAACTTTCAGAAACTAAATTCAAAGTCACAGTAGTTGCAAAGGGTGGAGGAATCAGTGGGCAAGCAGATGCTATGAGACATGGTATCGCTAGAGCACTCATTGAATATGATGCAAATCTAAGAGGTAAATTGAAGAAAGCTGGTCTTCTAAAAAGAGATCCAAGAGCAAAAGAAAGAAGAAAATTCGGATTCAAAAAAGCTCGAAAAAGTCCACAGTGGAGTAAAAGATAATTTATTATCTTTTACTCGGATGCCTGAAAGGCAACGACCGTTGTTGAGCAAAGCGAAACAGGTCGTACGTGGACTAAAAGATAATTTATTGTATTTTACATTAATCGAAAAGTCTGATGAAAAATCAGGCTTTTCTTTTGTCTGATTTTATGGTAAAAATTTGATAGATAGATAGATTTAGTGAACCTTGGCAATCTAAACAATGTAAATAGGAAATATTATGACATTTATACTCAATGCGGTATCTCAACACACGATCATGGCCACCTTTATTTTTTGTGGCTTGATTCTGATGCTAATGATTGGTTCAAATAAAATTCTTCGACGGCGGGCAGTAAAACACTGTTTTTCATTGATTGATGATATTTTTAATCATTCAATAAGTGGTGACAAGAACGCCATTAAAAACTATTCTGAAATAAGCCGGTTGATGTTTAAATACAATATTTTGGAAAGTGAAATTGGCTTGTCAGGGCTTAAGCCACTCAAAATTGCGGCACTAGCTTCTTTCAATAAGCATCTTCAAAGGGTGAGGGAGGCTCACGAGACACTTAAAAAAGTAATTCTCGAATGTAGACAATATCCAGATCATCTTTATTTACAAGGTATTGCCTCGCATGGTCCAACTTTGGTAGCATCACAATCAAAGCTCGATCTTTTGGAAATTGAACAATGTGCTTTTAACCGTGAAAACGGAACTTGTATATCAAGTAAGAAGAGAGTTTTTCTTGCTGAACCAGCTTAAGCACAGAGCTGAATTGGTTTTCAGAAATCCCAGCATTGACAATGTGGGGATTTTCTTTTATTTATTTTCTTGCAAAATTTTTTCAAAAAAGTATAATTACTTTACTTATGAATGATGAAAATGATATAAAAATTGAAGTAGATGATACTTTAGATGATTCAGTAATCGTAGAAGAGGAAGCTAAAGATATCATTAAAAATCTTAAAATTAAGTTAAAGAAAGCAGTAGAAGAAAAACAAGAATATCTCAATAATTGGCAGAGAGACAAAGCTGAATTTCTTAATGCAAGAAAAAGAGATCAAGAATCTCAGAAAGATTTCGCACGCTTCTCTAATGAAAGTTTGATTTCAGAATTAATTCCTGTTCTTGATAGTTTTAATATGGCAATGGGAAATAAAGAAGTATGGGAAAAAGCAGATAAAAACTGGAGAGTGGGTGTCGAATATATTGCAAATCAACTTACAAAAATTTTAAGTGAATTTGGTCTAAAAGAAATAGATCCAATAGGGAAAGTTTTTGATCCCATGCGAGATGAGGCGATTGAGCATGAAATCGTTGACGATGAAAATAAAACAAATACTGTAACTACAGTGATACAAAAAGGCTACGATTTAAATGGTAAAATTCTAAAAGCTCCTAAAGTAAAAGTTGGCGAATTCAAGAAATAATGTTAATATAATTATATGTTAGCTATTCAGAATAAACAACTAAATAGCATCTTTGAAAGAGTTGTTAAAGATCACAATGGCGATCTTATACGCATTAGATTTACAGTTATTGAAACAAATGGAGTTTTTCAGCCACATATTATTTCCGCCGAACCTATAGTTTCTGAGATAAAAAATAATATTATTTGTTTGCCGTATGTAAAAGACAGTTTGATCCTTTTTGAAGATTACAGTCCTTCATTTATTTCAAAAATTTCTCCATATTTTTCTCTTGATTTTTTAATGAGTCAACCTACTAGAGCACCTGCGAATAGATAAATTTTTTGTTTATTAACATTATAATTTAATCTATTTAACTATGTCTAAAATAATTGGAATCGACTTGGGTACAACAAATTCAGCTGTTGCAGTAATGGAAGCTGGTACACCTAAAATATTAGAAAATGCAGAAGGTTCTAGGACAACACCTTCTATAATTGCTATGTCAAAAAATGGAGATAGAACAGTTGGACTTCTCGCAAAGCGTCAAGGAGTTACGAATCCAAAAAATACAATTTATCAAATAAAGCGTTTTATTGGACATAACTTTGATGATCCAGCAGTTCAAAAAGACCGTGCATCTGTGCCTTTTGAAATACAAAAATCTACATCTGGGGGAATAGAAGTAAAGATGGGAGATAAATGGTATAGACCAGAAGAAATATCAGCTATGATTCTTGGAAAGATGAAGGCAGATGCAGAGGCTCGTTTAGGAGAAACAGTAACAGAAGCTGTGATCACAGTTCCTGCTTACTTTAATGATGCACAA
>JANNAN010000010.1:0-40551 GCA_031384385.1 Candidatus Tayloriibacteriota bacterium
TTTTATATGAAAAAAGACTCAAAAATATTTGTAGCTGGACATCGTGGGCTTGTTGGCTCTGCATTAGTTAGATATTTACAAAAAGAAGGCTATAAGAATATTATAGTACGTACTCATTCCGAGCTTGATTTGCTTGATCAGCAGGCAACAAACTCTTTTTTTGAAAGAGAAAAACCAGAATATGTATTTTTGGCTGCCGCACGAGTGGGTGGAATTATGGCACATGTTGAGAGGCCTGCAATATTTGGTTATGAAAATTTAGAACTTCAGAATAACGTTATAAATGCAAGTTATATTAATGGAGTAAAAAAATTATTATTTCTAGGAAGTAATTGTATATATCCAAAAATAACACCGCAACCCATCAAAGAAGAATATTTACTTTCCGGTCCCCTTGAACCAACAAATGAGCCATATGCCATAGCAAAAATTGCTGGAATTATGTTGTGTAGGGCTTATAATAAGCAGTATGGTACCAATTACATTTCGGTAATGCCTGCGAATTTATATGGTCCAAATGATAATTTTGATTTACAAACGTCTCACGTATTTCCCGCACTTATTCGTAAATTTCATGATGCAAAAATTAATGGTGACAAAACAATAACTTTATGGGGGACAGGATCTGGAATGAGAGAGTTTCTTCATGCTGATGATGTTGCTGCTGCTTGCGTTTTGGTAATGCTAAAACATAGCGGTAGCGATCTTATAAACATTGGTTCTGGGGTAGATATATCCATTAAAGAATTGGCACTACTCATGAAAAGAATTATAGGATTTCAAGGAGAAATAGTTTGGGATTCAAATAAACCAGATGGAACACCGCGTAAACTTTTAGATATCACAAGATTAAAAAAACTTGAATTTAAAGCATCAGTTCAGTTAGAAGATGGTATACAAGATACTTACGATTGGTATGTTAAAAATCTAAAAAATAAATAAAATGTTCTCTAAAAAGAAATCAAATATATCTATATTTATTACTAAAAAGAAAAATGGTCTAATATTAAGAATTAGGCGACTTCATTTAAAATTGAAGGGTAATAAAAGACCGTCAAGTTATCCTATTTTAACAGGGGATTCTTTTAGGGCGCTTGCTGATCACATTTGGGACGAAACTACACATTTTATACCAGGCGTAGTAAATAAAGGCGATATCATTTTTGTATCTCAGGATAAAGCCCTAAGATATCTTCAGGAGATTCACCCTGAAATTATCTGCCCATATATTCTTATTGTTCACAATGGTGATAATACTTTTGATAGTCGTCACACAAATCTTTTTGATCAGAACATAATTCATTGTTTTGCACAAAATACTGCAGTTGAACACGAAAAGGTTACACCTATTCCAATTGGGCTTGCAAATTTCCATCATTTTCAACACACAGATTCTGTTTACAGGACCCCACCAGTCTGTGTACCCCCAAAAGAATACGATAAACGCAAGAATAGATTTTTCTATAGATTTTTTGATGGCACCTGTCCCTCTGTTAGAGTTCCATTACGTATATTTTGTTCTGCGCATCCATTTGCAGAAACAGTTTCAAATTATTTATCGCAAGAAAGTTTTAGAGAATTATTAATGAGGTACAAGTTTTTGGTATCTCCCCGTGGGAATGCTATTGATACACATAGGCCATATGAATCATTCCATTTGGGAATTATACCGGTAGTACAAGACTCGATTGCAATGCGGGCTTTGAAAAAAGATGGTCTTCCTTTGTGGGTTGTTCATGATTGGACAGAGCTTGAGGGGATTACTGAATCAGAGATTGCAAAAAAATACAAAGATTTGATGGATAATGCCAATTTTGAGTCAATGCACATGGATTTTTGGATAGATAAAATTAATAAAGTTCAAAAAGAAGTAGGAATATTATAATTCCCCCTATTTTACCACAATCCAAGATATGCTACACTATTCCCCATGAACCAAACAATAACCAACAATATATTAAAGTATTCTATTATTACTGGCTTAGCTATTATTTCTTTTATTCCTTTATATGTAGCTAATGGCTTATTCTTCCCATTTATCACCGGAAAAGCTTTTGCTTTCAGAATTATTGTAGAAATTGTTTTTGCTTTATGGTTTATTCTTGTTCTTCGCGAAAAGGGTACTTCTGTGGCGGGTACTGATAAAAGTGTTGCTCCTAGAATCAATTTAATTACTATTTCGATTTCGGCTTTTACTTTAATTGTTCTAATCGCTGATCTTTTTGGATTGAATCCTCTGAGAAGTATTTGGTCAAATTTTGAAAGAATGGAAGGTTGGATAACTATGATTCATCTCTGGGCTTATTTTATGATTCTTTCTAGTATATTTGGTGTTGAGCAAGAAGCAAAGAAAAATTGGCATAGATTTTTAAATATTACTTTAATTGCTGCTTCTATCACTGCTCTTTATGGGCTATTTCAACTTTTTGGTTGGGTGGAAATTACTGCTTCTATCGACGCTCTTCATTGGCTATTTCAACTTTTTGGTTGGGCGGAAGTTCATCAAAGTGCTAGTCGTCTTGATGCATCTCTAGGCAATGCTGCTTATTTGGCTGTTTATATGCTTATTACTGCATTCTTATCTGGATATATGGTTTTCACTTCTTCTAAAAATAAAATATTTATTTGGATTTATTCTATTTTATCTGTTCTATTCGCATTTATCATTTTTGAAACAGCCACAAGAGGAACTATTCTCGGTTTGATTGGAGGAATAATGTTGGCATGTGCTATTTATGCAATTTTTGGTAGAAAAGAAAAAGGGCAATCAAATTTAAATCGTGCTATTGCTGGTGGAGTAATATTATTGGTGATTATTACTGGAGTTTTATTCTATGCAAATAAAAATGCAAAATTTATTCAGAATAATCAAACTCTAAGTCGTCTTGCTGCTATTTCTATTGCAGATACTAAAACTCAAGGAAGAGCATTCATTTGGCCAATGGCAATAAAAAGTATTTTTGAAAGTCCAAAGACAGCCATGATCGGTATTGGTCAAGAAAATTTCAATTATATTTTCAATAAAAACTATCCACCAATGATGTATGGTCAAGAGCAATGGTTCGATCGTGCGCACAGTGTATTTATTGATTGGCTAGTGGCTAGTGGTTTGCTTGGACTTCTAACTTATCTTGCGCTTTATATTATTTCTTTGATTTATATTTGGAAAAGTAATTTGAATCTTGGACAAAAATCAGCTCTGGTAGGATTACTTGCAGGATATGCTGTTCATAATATATTCGTATTTGATAATCAAACTAGTTATGTAATGTTCTTTACATTCTTGGCTTTCGTTCATTCATTCAAAACAACAAAGATTCCAACAATATTGCACGATACCAAAAAACATATTTCTGAAAATTATATGACAATTAGAGATTATATTTTTATTCCAGTGATTATTATTTTAATCGCAACTGGATTCTATTTTATAAATATCAGAAATATTCAAGCAAATGTAAGACTTATAGATGCACTTAGAGCTTGTTCAAATGTTACTACAGCTTCAATTAAATCATTTGAAAATGTTTTAAATTTAAATCAAACAACTGCAAATCAAGAAGCTCGTGAGCAATTGATCGCTTGCGCAAATAATGTAGTAGGGAATTCAAAAGTTTCAAATCAATTAAAATCAGATTTCTATAATCTAACAATGAAAGAAATAGAAAATCAAATAAAAACTACACCACATGATGCAAGAATTTATGTCATTGGTGGTTCATTCTTTAATTCAATTGGAGATTTTAAGAGTGCATTACCTATTCTAGAAAAAGCACATGAACTTAGTCCTGGGAAACAAGCTGTAAATTTTGATCTTGCTGTAAACTATATGAATACAGGCAAAGCAAAGGAAGCTGTAATGATTTCAAAATTAGCCTATGATTCTGCACCTGGGTATGAAATAGCAAAAATCGCTTATATTACTGCTTTGATAAACAATGATCAAGAAAAATTAGCTCATGAACTTTTTCCAAATGATAGTAAATTATTTTATGATCAGAGAATAATAAGTGTCTATGCACAAAAGAAAAATTTCACAAAAGTTATTGAAATTTATAAAAAGTTAGTTGCTGATAATCCAAATGATCCGCAAACTCATTATTATCTAGCTGCTTCTTATATTGCTGATAAGCAAAATGGGAGAGGTATTCAGGAATTGAAAGTTATTCAAAATAAATTCCCAGAAACAAAAACTCAAATTGATGATCTGATTAAGCAAATTGAAGAAGGAAAAAATTTATTGGGAAATTAGGTCTTAAATGCTATCATATCTCTCATGTTACAAATTTTCGCACCTTTAATTAATAATTTTCAAGCAATCATTGAGCATGGTGGTTATACTATTCTTTTCATTGCTTCTATATTAGAAGGCGTTCCTCTGATTGGTTCACTTATTCCTGGTCATACAGCAGTTATACTTTCTGGATTTTTAATTAAAATTGGAATAATGAATTGGATTATTGTAATATTTTTGGTGATTATCGGCGCAATGACGGGAGATTTGATTGGATATTTTCTTGGTAAAAAATTCGGTTTTGTTTTTCTTGAAAGATTCGGAAAATATATATTTATAAAGCCAGAACATCTTGAAAAAGCGAAGGCACTTGTTGCAAAACACACAGGAAAAGCAATTATTTTTGGAAGATTTAGTCCAATTACTCGTCCATTGGCACCATTTATTGTTGGCGCAAGTAATGTCCATATAAACCGTTTTTGGGTATATGATTTTATTGGTGCATTTCTTTGGTCTACTAGCGCAATATTAGTTGGATATATTTTTGGCGCAAGTTATAAGGTGGCAGCTGGATTATTTGGTAAATTTATTGTTATTGCAATAATTCTTTCTGTTCTGATTATTTGGGGTTATAAAGTTATAAATAAACAATTCCATATTTTTGTAAAATATGAACTTATAGTTTTGATTGCAAATATTTTCGGATTATATCTATTTCTTAAGACAGTACAAGATGCATTAAAAGATAAAGCATTTTTGGCAAATTTAGATGTTTGGATAAATAATTTTTTCTACTTGCATACTTCAGAATTTGGAATAGTTTTTATGAAAATTATAACTGATATCTTTAGTCCAGCATTTCTTTCTCTACTTACTTTGATTGGAATTATTTACTTCTTTAAGAAAAAGCAATGGAGATATGCTTACATTTCAATTTTTGCAACTGGTGGAGGTTTAGTTCTTGGTAGTTTAATGAAGGAAATTATAATGAGAGCCAGACCCATTAGCAGTTTACTATTAAAAACAGATTTCAGCTTTCCAAGCGGTCATGCTATGGCTGTAACTATATTTTTTACATTGATTATTTATTTCTTTGCAAGAAAGATTCACTCAATGCTTTGGCGAGAGTTATTTATTGTCGGATCAGTATTGTTGATTATTTTAACCGCTATAAGTCGTTTATATCTAGGAGTTCATTGGCTATCAGATGTTGTGGCTGGAATTGGTTTTGGATTATTCTGGACAACACTGATGATATTGATAGTAAGATATTTAGGAATGATTATTACAAGTTATAGGGAGAGGAATAAGAATTAAGAAAATCTTATGTATAAATTAGTATTAATGAGACATGGAGAAAGTGAATGGAATAAACAGAATCGTTTTACTGGTTGGGTGGATGTTGATTTATCTGAAAAGGGAATCGAAGAAGCTCATAGAGGTGGAAAAGTTTTAAAAGATAATGGATATATTTTTGATATTGCCTTCAGTTCACTTTTAAAAAGAGCAAAAAACACACTGGATATAGTTCTTGAAGAGATTAAACAAAAAGATTTAAAAATTGAAAGAACATGGAGATTGAACGAAAGACATTATGGAGCTTTACAAGGATTAGACAAGACAGAAACGGCAGAAAAATATGGAGCCGAACAGTTTAAAATATGGAGAAGGAGTTTTGATATTCCACCTCCGTCTTTAGCAGAAGATAGTCTAATGTATCCCGGTAATGATCCATTATATTTTGATATATCCAAAAATGAATTACCATTAGCTGAATCATTAAAGGATGTAATTAAAAGATTTAGTCCATATTGGAATGAATGTATAGTTCCCAAAATAAAATCTGGTAAAAAAGTTATAATAGTTGCTCATGGTAATAGTTTGCGTGCTTTGGTTAAGAATTTGGAAAATATATCTGACTCTGAAATTACTGAATTAAATATTCCAACTGGTATTCCGCTTGTTTACGAACTTGATGAAGATTTGAAATACATTAAAAAATATTATCTTGGCGATGAGGATTATATTAAAAGAGAAATGGAATCGGTTGCTAATCAAGGCAAAAAGAAATAAGTTATTGTCTCATTTTATTTTTCTTGCACTTTTGCTATAATAAATGTAGATTGTTCTAAGTGATGGCGGACGGCTGTACTCACATCTTAATTTAGACATTATATTTGGAGCTAACACCCGTTCGCCAACAGTTGGCGCAATCATGAAAATTCAGGAAAATATATCACTTAAGGAATATACCACATTTAAAATCGGCGGTTCTGCTCGGTTTTTTTGTGTTGTCAAAAACGAAGATGATTTGATTGATGCAATAAATTTTGCTAAAAAAAATAAAATAACATATTTCGTACTTGGTGGCGGCTCTAATATTTTAGTAGCAGATGCAGGTTTTACCGGTCTTGTTATTAAAATGGAGATGAAAGGAATTAATTATTTTGAAGAAGGAAATATGGTTAAGGCCGTCGTCGCTGCTGGAGAAAATTGGGATAAATTTGTTGAAAATACAGTAGAACAAGGATTTTATGGACTTGAAAATCTCTCATTAATTCCCGGAACTGTTGGTGCTTCACCAGTTCAAAATATTGGTGCTTATGGAATTGAAGCAAAAGATATAATCGATACTGTTTATGTTTTGGATGTAGAAAAAGATCAGTATAAAACATTTAAAAATATAGATTGTAAATTTGCTTATAGAGATAGTATTTTTAAAAAAGAAATTGGTAGATATATCATATTATCAGTAACTTTTAATTTGAATAAAAAGGGTCGATTAAATTTGGTCTATAAAGACATTCAAGAATATTTTGATTTTAAAAATATAAAAAATCCTACATTAAAGCAAGTTAGAGATGCTGTGATTTATATCAGACAAAAGAAATTACCAGATTTAAAAAAATATGGAACAGCAGGCTCATTTTTTAAGAATGTAGTTGTATCTACTAACAAAGCTCAAGAATTGATAAAGAAATATCCAGATATGATCGTTCACGCTGTAAATGATAAAAAAGTAAAGATTCCTTTGGCTTGGATTTTAGATCATGCTTGTGGTTTCAGAGGTGTAAAAAAGGGTAATGTTGGTACATATCAAAATCAAGCTTTGGTACTTATAAATTATGGAAATGCTACTTCGAAAGAAATAATTGACCTTGCACAAAAAATGGTAGATGGTGTTTTTGAAAAAACAGGTATTGAGATTGAGTTGGAAGTAGAATATGTGTTATAGTACCTTACTATATGGCATTCGTACTAAAGAATATTTTCGGAGATCCAAATAAAAAAGCTCTTAAGAAATATGAGCTTATTGTACCCAAGATTAATGCTTTGGAGGCTACTATTTCTGCTTTATCTGACGAACAATTAAAAGAAAAAACTCTCGAATTTAGGTCTAGATTAGAAAAAAATGAAACTTTAGAAGACATTCTTCCAGAAGCTTTTGCTGTTGTCCGTGAAGTTTCAAAAAGAGTTCTGAAACAAAGACATTTCGATGTTCAAATTATCGGAGGAGCTATTTTACATAGTGGAAGTATTGCAGAAATGAGAACAGGAGAAGGAAAGACTTTGCTCGCTACTTTGCCTACATATTTAAATGCAATTTCAAAAAAAGGAGTTCATGTTGTAACTGTCAATGATTATCTTTCAAGACGAGATGCTGTTTGGATGGGCCAAATTTATAATTTTCTAGGACTCTCTACTGGAGTTATAAATCATGAATCATCTTTTATCTATGATCCAAGTCATACAGAACTTGATAAAGAGAGAGACGATTTGGGTTCTTTTAAAGTTACTCATGAATTTTTAAGACCAGTCACTCGGCGTGAAGCATATGAAGCTGATATTACTTATGGAACAAATAATGAATTTGGTTTTGATTATCTTCGTGATAATCTAGAATATGATTCAAAAAATCTTCGTCAAAGACCTTTTAATTATGCTGTGGTAGATGAGATAGATTCTATTTTGATCGATGAAGCTAGAACTCCTCTTATTATTTCTGCACCAACAAATGATTCTGAAAATTTGTACCAAATTTTCGCTGGAATGGTAAATGATTTTACAAAAGATGAAGATTATACTGTTGATGAAAAACAAAGAAGTATTTCTTTAACTGACAAAGGAATTTCAAAAGCTGAGAAAAAACTTGGTGTAGAAAATATTTATACTGAAAAGGGAATAAAATATGTGCATCATTTGGAAACAGCGGTAAAAGCGAAGGCACTATTCGATTTAAATACAGAATATGTAATCAAGGACAATCAAGTCGTAATTGTGGATACATTTACAGGACGACTTCAGCCGGGGCGTCGTTGGTCAGATGGTTTACATCAAGCTATTGAAGCAAAAGAAAATGTTTTAGTTCAAAAAGAATCAAGAACTTTTGCATCTATTACATTCCAAAATTATTTCAGACTTTATAAAAAGCTTTCAGGTATGACAGGGACAGCTATTACTTCAAGCGAAGAATTCTACAAAGTTTATGGCCTTGAGGTTATTACAATTCCTACAAATAAACCAGCTCAAAGAGATGATAAAAATGATCTTATTTTTCAAACAGAAATAGGTAAGTTTAAGGCTATTGCTCGTAAAGTTAAGGAATTAAATAAAATAGGGCAGCCAGTACTTATTGGTACTGTATCAATTGAAAAAAATGAAGTTCTTTCTGCTTTTTTAAAAGCAGAAGGAGTTCAGCATGAAATTTTAAATGCAAAAAATCATGAAAGGGAAGGAGAAATTATTGCACAAGCTGGTAAATTTGGTGCTGTAACTATTGCCACAAACATGGCTGGGCGTGGTGTGGATATTCGTCTTGGTGGAAATCCTGGGAACAATGAATTTTATGAAAAAGTAAAATCAATCGGTGGATTATTTGTTCTTGGAACAGAAAGACATGATGCTCGTCGTATAGATAATCAGCTTAGAGGACGATCTGGTAGACAAGGTGATCCCGGGGCCACTCAATTCTTCGTTTCTCTGGAAGATTCATTGATGAGAATTTTTGCTTCAGATACTATTAAAAATTTAATGGGTCGTCTGGGTGTTGCTGATGATGAAGCTATTGAGAATAGAATAATTACTCGTTCACTAGAAACTGCACAATCAAAAATCGAAGGATTCAATTTTGATTCTAGAAAACATGTTTTAGAATACGATGATATTCTAAATCATCAAAGAAAGACTGTTTATGAAAGACGCAGAAATATTCTTTTGGGAAGTCCAGAAGAAGTTGAAAGTAAAGTAAATGAAGTTGTTGGAGAAAATTTAGAAATGAAGAAAGTGATTGAAGATAAGATAGTTCAAATTGGAAGAGAAAGATTTCTGATTGTAACTCGCCAATTAATGCTCCAAACAATAGATATGTTCTGGGTTGAACATCTTGAAATTATGGACTATACACGATCAAGTGTGAATCTTCGTGCTTATGGGCAAAGAGATCCTTTGGTGGAATATAAAAAAGAAGGTCTAAGACTATTTAAAGAAATGCAAACAGCAATAAATGCTCAAATTTTAAATTTATTACCGCATGTCGCTGGTGGAATTATTACTCCAGAAGTAGTAGAATTAAATGAGGTTCATGATCAAGCACAGACAATTGGTCAAGGTGATGGGGATAATGTAAAATTAGCATCACCATTTTCTAAAAAAACAGAGTCTGGAAGGAATGACCCATGTCCTTGTGGTAGTGCTAAAAAATTTAAAAAATGCCATGGAAAATAAAACACAACATTATTTTTTCTTAGTGATATTGGTAGGAATTGGGGTTCTTACATTCTTTATTTTCTATCCTTATTTAACATCTCTACTTCTTGCTCTAGTTTTCTCAGTAATGTTTCGCCCTCTTCATAGATGGGTTTCAAGAATTTTTTCAAGAGGTAATCAGGAAAATTCATTCTCAACCTTCATAACACTTATTATTCTTGCTGCTTTAGTTATTACCCCATTGATTTTCTTGGGTAAACAAATTTATGTTGAAAGTGAAAGTCTTTATACAAGTTTAACTGATGAGGGTCAGCGTTCATCTATTATTATCACATTAAACAATCTATCCCAATCTCTTTCTACAAAATTTGATAATTTATTTCCCGCATATAATTTTGATTCATTAAATGTAACAGTCTATATTCAAAATTTCTTAGAGTGGTCATTTGCAAATCTAGATACTATTTTCTCTAGCGTTACAAAGCTTGCTTTTGAAATATTTATTATGCTTTTTGCACTATTTTATTTATTAAGAGACGGTGGAAAATTCAAAAAATCTTTAATTGCACTTAGTCCACTTGCAGATAAATATGATGATAGAATTGTACTCAAACTTAAACAAGCCATTAAATCTGTTGTAGCAGGCTCTCTTGTTGTTAGTGTTATACAGGGAATTCTTACTGGTATAGGATTTTGGATTTTTGGTGTACCAAATCCAGCTCTATGGGGAAGTTTTGCTGTTGTTGCCGCCCTGATTCCTGGATTCGGAACATCATTGGTTCTTCTACCTGGTATAATATATTTATTTTTCACATTGCCTCATCTTCATGCATTAGGATTATTGATATGGGGTATTATAGCTGTCAGTTTAATTGATAATTATCTTGGTCCAATGTTGATAAACAGAGGAGTTCAAATTCATCCTTTTGTAATTCTCTTGGCCGTTATGGGAGGTTTAGTATTCTTTGGTCCAATCGGTTTCATAGCCGGTCCACTTGTTGTTGCTTTGCTTGCTGCTCTACTTGAAATTTACAAGACATCAAAGGAATGATAGAGTGCATATCTAATAATTAATTAACTATATGGCATTTATTGATGATTTAACATTTCATATTAAAGCTGGAAACGGTGGTTCTGGCGTTGTTCGTTGGAGACATGAACGAGGAAAAGAATTTTCTGGTGCAGCTGGAGGTAATGGGGGAAAGGGTGGAGATGTTCATATTCGCGCGATTCGCGATCTTGGTATTTTGGCTAGATATAGACATGCTAAAGAATTTGAAGCTGGGAAGGGTGGAGATGGAGCTAGAAACAGTATGCATGGAGCTGATGGTAATGATTTAACTATAGATTTACCAATAGGTTCTATCGTTACTGATAATCATACGAAAAGGCAGTATAATCTTCTTGAAGATGGCCAGACTATTAAAATTTTAAAAGGAGGTCGTGGTGGTCTAGGTAATGAACATTTCAAGGCTTCAACAAATGTTACTCCAACACAATCAACTCCAGGCGTAAATGGTGAAGAAGCAGATTTTCATATTGAATTAGAGCTCGTTGCGGACGCCGGTCTTATTGGTCTTCCAAATGCTGGAAAATCAAGTCTATTAAATGCCCTTACAAATGCTCGTGCTCAAGTCGGTAGTTACGCTTTCACCACACTTGAACCAAATCTCGGTGCTCTTCAGGGTGGTTTTATCCTTGCGGATATTCCCGGTCTCATAGAAGGTGCATCAGAAGGAAAAGGTCTTGGGCATAAATTTCTTAAACATATAAAAAGAACAAAGAGACTTCTACACCTTATTTCATTAGAAAATTCTGCAATTGTTAGTACATACAAAACTATTCGTGCTGAACTTGAACAGTTTGGTCAAGGACTAGAAGATAAAGAAGAAACAATTATTCTTACAAAAACTGATGTAACTAACAAAAAGACAATAGATTCTGTTATTAAAAAGCTTCAAAAATTTAATAAAGATATTCTAACAGTAACTGTTCTTGATGATGAATCTGTAAAAAAGTTGTCTGATGCAATAGTAAAAAGATTGAGAAAATAATGAACAATGAATACCTAGCAACTATAGGTCTTGAAATACATGCTGAATTAAAAACAGCATCTAAGATGTTTTGTTCTTGTAAAAATGATTCAGATGAAAAAAAACCGAATGTCAATATCTGTCCTATTTGCATGGGTCATCCCGGAACTCTGCCCGTTTTAAATAAAGAGGCAATTAAAAATGTAATAAAAATTGGTTATGCGGTAAATGGTAATATTGCAGATTTCACTGAATGGGATAGAAAAAACTATTTCTATCCAGATATTCCAAAGGGTTATCAGATTAGTCAGTATAAATATCCTTTGATTTCTGGTGGTAAACTTGCTGGAATTGATTTGACTCGTATTCATCTTGAAGAAGATACAGCACAATCAACTCATGATATTCATGAAAATAGTTTAATAAATTTTAATCGCGCTGGAGTTCCATTGATGGAACTAGTTACTGAGCCAGTTATTCATAGTGCAGAAATTGCTGTAGTTTTTGCAAAAGAATTACAATTACTTTTACGATATATGAATATCGGAGAAGCAAATCTCGAAAAAGGAGAAATGCGTGTTGAAGCAAATATTTCGGTTGCAACTCCAGAAAATACTCAGATCAAGAAATTTGGAACAAAGACGGAAGTGAAAAATTTGAATTCTTTTAAAGCTGTAGAAAAAGCTATTGTATATGAAATCAATAGACAGATTCAGTTAATTAAAAATGATGAAAAAGTGCTTCAAGAAACTCGTGGCTGGGATGAAAATACTGGAAAAACTTATTCTCAAAGAGTAAAAGAAAATTCTCATGATTATAGATATTTTCCAGATCCAGATATTCCAAAACTTAAAATAAGTGAAATAGAAGAATTTGATAAAAATTATTTGATAAAGGATATACCAGAATTACCTTGGATTAAAAGAGAAAGATTCAATAAAGATTTTGGAACTACAGAAAAAGAAGTCGCTGTTTTTATTGAATATCCAGAAGTTGCTGAATATTTTGAAGAAGTGATAAAGAATGATTCAAAAATAATTAAATTATCAATAAATTATATTCTTACTGATTATCTTGGCTTAATTAAAAAAGAAAATAAAAAAATAGATTTGATTAATTCAAAGAATTTTACTAAACTAATGAATATGATTTCAGATGGAAAACTTTCATCTAGAGGTGCAAAAGATACACTCGCTCTAATGTTTAAAGAAGATGGTGATCCAGAAATAATTGCAGAAAATAATGGTTTAATTCAAAAAAACGATGAAGGAGAGATAAAGAAAATTGTTGAGGAAATTATTTTAAAAAATGCTATTGCTGTGGAAGAATATAAAAAAGGTAAATTGGCATCATTACAATTCTTGATTGGTC
Source organism: Candidatus Tayloriibacteriota bacterium (assembly GCA_031384385.1). GTDB lineage: Bacteria > Patescibacteriota > Minisyncoccia > Phycocordibacterales > PALSA-1337 > CAIOGI01. The sequence goes on from JANNAN010000010.1 coordinate 13,345, forward strand.
AGGGAATGAAGGCTACAAAGGGCTCTGCAAATCCTGAACTTTTAAAAAAGGTTATTCTAGAGATTATTAAATAAGATATTTCATATGTGGTGGACGCGTACATTTGATTGACAATACTCAACCTTTCCTGTATCATATAGCCCAAGTAAGTTTCCCTAGTCGCTTACATTTAATTAATTAAAGACGGGTAAAGATAAAAGAAAATGGCAAAGAAGTTATATGTAGGTGGTATTTCATACGGTACAAGTGAAGATGCTCTTAAAGCACACTTCGCACAGTCCGGAGCAGTTGAATCAGCAAGTATTATTATGGACAAGATGACAGGCCGTTCAAAGGGCTTTGGATTCGTTCAAATGACAACTGATGCTGATGCAGATAATGCAATCAATATGTTCAATGGTAAGCCATTGGATGGAAGAAACCTAACAGTCAACGAGGCTCGCCCAATGGAACCTCGTGCTCCAAGAGCTCCTCGAGGAGAAGGACGTGGAAATTGGTAATACCCCACCAATTTTTAAGAAACAAAAAACCCTCTGAATGAGGGTTTTTTGTTTAATCCATTATTGTCCACCAATCTGAAACTTTAGCATTTTTAACTATTTTAATTGCATGATCAAAAGAATCAGTAATTACAAAAAGATTTAAATCCTCTTTATTAATAGTGTGATGATGGTCTAGCATATGGGATACAATAAATTCTTTTAATGGACTCCAGAAATCTTTTCCAAAAAGAATTATCGGAACTTGAGGAATTTTCTTCGTTTGTATGAGTGTAAGAATTCCGAAAAGCTCATCAAAAGTACCAAATCCACCGGGGAAAAAAATGTAACATTCAGATGAAAATGTCATTAGTGCTTTTCTTGCGAAAAAATAATTGAAATGGATAGAATCTGTAACATTTGGATTTAACATTTGTTCATGAGGTAAGATAATATTCAAACCTATTGAATTACCTTTTGCAATAAAAGCTCCTTTATTTGCTGCCTCCATAATTCCTCCGCCACCGCCAGTTAGAACTGTATAATGAGTTTCGTCTACAATTTTTGAAGCAAGTGTTATGGCATCATTGTAGTGTGAACTTTTTTCTGTAAGTCGAGCTGAGCCAAAAATAGTCACGGACTTTTGATATTTTTTTAAAAATTCAAAACCTTGTTTAAATTCTCTAGCAATCTCTGTAACATGACTGTCAATATTTTTATTAATTTCTTCGGGTGTAATTTTATCTTTTTGCATAATAATATTGTACCATAAGCTTTATCTTATGCTATGATATTTTTATTATGAAATTTTCAATAGAAAAAGAGCTGGAAAATGGTCGTGGCCGAATTGGTAAAATTGAAACAATACATGGTGTAATAGAAACCCCAGCTTTTATCGTTGTTGGTACAAAATCTACAGTAAAAGCATTAACTCCAGAGCAGGTAAGTAGTCTTGGTGCACAGGCTGTTCTCGCTAATACATATCATTTATATTTACAGCCAGGAGATAATCTTTTAAAAAAAGCAGGTGGATTGCATAATTTCATGAATTGGCATGGACCAACATTCACTGATTCAGGGGGTTTTCAGGCTTTCTCACTTGGCGTTGCTTACAATAGTAAGGTATCAAAGATTTCTAATGGAGATTCTAATTCTGATGATAAAGAAGAAATTGAAATAAATAATCATGCAAAATTGGTAAATATTGATGAAGAAGGTATTGATTTTAAATCTGTTATAGATGGAAGTGCTCATCGTTTTACTCCAGAAAAATCAATAGAAATTCAACACAATATTGGCGCAGATATTATTTTTGCTTTTGATGAATGTACATCACCACAAGCTTCATATGAATATCAAAAAGAAGCAATGGGTCGAACACATCGTTGGGCCAAACGCTCTCTAGATTATCATAAATCAAATAATAAAAATGCTCAGGCACTTTTTGGAATTGTTCAAGGTGGTCGTTATGAAGATTTAAGAAAAGAGAGTGCAAAAATAATTGGAGAGATGGATTTTGATGGCTTTGGAATCGGTGGTTCTTTTGATAAGGAAGATATTTATACAGCAGTTGGATGGGTTAATGATATTTTACCAAAAGGGAAGCCAAGACATTTGCTTGGAATAGGTGAGCCGATAGATCTTTTTGGTGGAATTGAAAATGGTGCAGATACTTTTGATTGTGTAGCTCCTACACGAATAGCTAGAAATGGAAGTCTATATACAAAAGATGGAAGAATAAATATTTTGAATGCAAAATATGTAGAAGACTTTGGAAAGATAGATGGAGATTGTGTTTGTTATACTTGTAAAAATTATACTCCAGCATATTTATCACATCTCTTTAGGGCAAAGGAAATGCTGGCGGCTACACTTGCATCAATTCACAATCTTTATTTTTTAGTTAATCTTGTAAAAGAAATTAGAAAATCTATGATAGAAAATAGATTTTATGAATTTAAGACGGAGTTTTTGGGAAGGTATTATAGATAAAAAAGAAAGTAATTGCCCTCTCAGGGTACGGAAATTCTTTACTAAGAATTTCCTGAAGATCTCGGCTCGACCGCCTCGATACCCCCTTCGATAACAATTACTTTCTTTTTTATTAAATTTCCTTTGGTCTGTATTCTTCTGGAGCGTTCTTTAACCACCATTCTATGTCCTGTAGGCCTAATAGACCCTCTCTGGCACCAACATATTGTATAACCGACATTGGATTTACTGGTGCCCAAGTTAGAGCCTCTAATGGACTTTTTTCAAGTATAAGTGCAGCTACAAAAGTAGCAGAAAATGAATCACCACAGCCTGTTCTTTCTACTGGTGGTTTTGGATCTGGATATTCAGGCATAAAATAAAAATGATCACCATCAAGCATATAAGCACCTTTTGGCCCATCAGTAATTAAAACAATTTTTGGTCCATTTGCATGAATTTCTGAAAGAAGACTTTTTATATCTCTAGACTCCGTATGCAAAATTCTTTGAGCTTCTTCAAAATTACAAATAAACACCTCTGTTCTTTTGTATATATCTTGTAATTCTTTTATTCCAAGTTTCATTTGGAATGTTCCAGGTTGAAAGGCTAATTTTATTTGTGGATTTTTAATTAGGTACTCTGAAATTTCTTTATGATAGTTTGCTGTATTTGAAGCAAGTGAACTCAAATAAATCCATTTCGGCGCTTTTTTAATTTCTGGAAGTTTATATTGATATTCAATGTGATTAATTAAAATAGTTCTATCAACATCATACCAAAGTACGAAATGATAATTTGTACTCATTCCTTTGTGCGTTTTAATGTATCTATTATCTACTTTTTCTTTGAGAAGTTCATTAAGACAGTCTTTTCCATTTTGATCATTTCCAATTTGAGCAATAAGTGCTGATCTAATCCCTAAGCGAGAAACGCAAACAGCAGCATTCGCCGAATTTCCGACAGCTTTAATAATTTTCACATATTCAAAAGGAACTTTATCACCAAATTTCATGCAGAGTTCACAATTCTCAGTATCAATGCGACAATGAACAGCAGCTTCTTTTATTCGTATAAAAGCATCAGTGGTGATATCCCCAATTGCCAAAAAATCTATATTCTTATCAAACATATATGGTAGAATTATAACATGGAAATTAAAAATAAATCACTGCGTGAATATATACAGGAAGCAGAACATAAAGGTATTGCAATAGGACATTTTAATATTTCGAATAGCGATGGTTTCTGGGCTGTTGTCCTTGGAGCAAAAAAGTTGAATGTTCCAGTTATTATTGGAGTATCAGAGGGCGAGAGAGATTTTATCGGTGTAAGAGAAATTTCTGCAATGGTAAAAGCTTATAGAGAATATACAAATCAACCAGTTTTCTTGAATGCTGATCATACTTATTCATTTGATAGAGTAAAAGAAGCTGTAGACGCTGGTTTCGATGCTGTTATATTTGATGGAACAGAAATATCTTTTGAAGAGAATATTTTAATTACAAAAAAATGTGTTGAATATGCAAAGTCAAAAAATCCAGATATTTTAATTGAAGCTGAAATCGGATTTATTGGAAAATCATCAAAAATTCTAGATTCAATTCCAGAAGGTGTTGGAGAAATAACATCTGTTCATGAGGCTAGTGAATTTATAAAAGCTACTGGAGTAGACATGCTTGCACCAGCAGTTGGAAATGTTCATGGAATTGTGAAGACGGGTGAGCCAGCATTGAATATAAATAGGATTAAGGAAATTAAAGATCTGATTAAATTACCATTGGTTCTCCATGGTGCTTCTGGAAATTCTATTGAAGATATAAATAATGCAATCAAATCAGGTATTTCTATTATTCATATAAATACTGAACTTCGTGTGGCATATAGAAATGGTTTGATGAAATCATTGCAAGAAGATCCAGATCAAATATCTCCGTATAAATATTTAAAAGGTGCAAAAGATGCCATGCAAAAAGTCGTTGAAGAGAAATTAAAATTATTCAATAAAATTAATTAAATAAGTTTTATAAAAATAGCATGAAAAAAGTATTTATAACAAGACAAATTCCAGAAATTGGAATTAATAAATTGATTGAAAAAGGTTATGAAGTAGATATCAGTAAAAAAGATCGACCTCTCACAAAAAAAGAATTGATTAAGGCTTTGAATAAGAAAGAATATGATGCTGTACTTACATTGCTTACGGATATCATAGATGCAGAAGTTATGAATGCTGCTCCAACAGTAAAGATTTTTGCAAATTATGCTATAGGTTTTAATAATTTAGATATAGTGGAAGCAAAAAAAAGAGGAATTTATATTACTAACACTCCATCTGGTGGTGCTGAGCGTGTAGCTGAACATACATGGGCTTTGATTTTAGCTTTGACTTGTAGAGTTGTTGAAGGTGATTCTTATATGAGAAAGGGTAAATATAATGCTTGGGATCCAATGCTTCTTCATGGTGATAGAATAGAAGGAAAGACTTTGGGAATAATCGGAACAGGTCGTATTGGTGCTAATGTTGCTAGAAAAGGTAAATTTGGTTTTGGAATGAATGTTATTTATTATGATATAAAAAGAAATGAAGAATTAGAAAAACAAGATGCAGCCATTTTTTGCCCAACAGTAGAGGAAGTTTTAAAAAAATCGGATATAGTTTCTATTCATGTTCCATTATTAGAATCAACCCATCATTTGATAAATGGAGATCGCTTAAATTTAATGAAATCCTCAGCTTATTTAATAAATACATCCAGAGGTCCAGTTATTGATGAAAATGCTCTAGTGTATGCTCTAGAAAATAAAATCATAAAAGGTGCTGGTCTTGATGTATTTGAATTTGAACCAAAATTAGCCAAAGGTCTTACAAAATTAGCTGATGTAGTCATTACGCCACATATTGCTTCTGGAACAGAAGAGGCTAGACAAGAGATGGCTTTAGTTTCTACGCAGAATATTATCGATTGTTTAGAGGGTAGAGTACCTACAAATAATGTGGTATTATGATAATACTAATAATATAAATATATTTTATGTCTATTGAATTTAATATAGATCAGCCACAGTTCAAGATGAAAAATGGTCTTGATCAGCACAAGCCTTTTGGAATGGTTGGTTGGTTTGTTAAAAGGGGCATTGTAAAAGATGAAGCTTCCGCAAAGAATATACTTCTTATGTTTATCGCTTTCAATCTTATTTTAACTGCTTTTGTTATATATAAATTTATACTTTAGTTTTAAATATGAAATTTCAAATCAAAAAATTTGGTAAAGGCTTCACATTAATTGAATTATTGGTGGTAATTTCTATAATTGGATTACTTTCATCAATAGTATTAGCAAATCTGAATAAGGCTAGAGCAAAAGGAAGAGATACTGCTAGAATTCAGACTGTTGCCCAGATAAAAAATGCATTGGAGCTTTATTATTCAGATATAAAGAGTTATCCACCAAGTAATGATTCAACAACGGTAGAATCTCTCATCACCCCTCTGACTCCGTATTTAAAAGGACTATCGCCAAATTTTTCTATAGTAGGCAAGACCTCTAAATATTTAAGTAAGAATACAAATTATGAATTGATTATTCCTACGGAAACTGGTGGAGCTTTTTCTAAAAGTATTGGATGTTTGTCCATTGATGTAGCTGCCTCAACTATTCTTAGTCCATATTGTGCAGGAAATAATCCTAAAAGTACTTTATATACATCAACGGGAAGATTGACTGTTAATATATATGATCCGGGTGATAATTTGCCCGATGGTGTAAATGGTTCAATCTTGATGTTCTATACATATGGAGGAAATAATAGTTCTAAATTTTGGGTGGACTTTACTGATGGTGTTCCCATTGAATTACCATACGGTGACTATATCCTAAGTGGAGAGATCCTAGTTTATAATGCTAATTATGAGTATGGAGGTATTGACACCACACTTTTTACTCTGAGTGCTTCAATTGGTACAGTGATTATTACGCTTACTGATGCTGCATAACAAATTTAAAAAATAAAAGGTAAATGCTTATTTTTTGACTTTTTTCTCATTACATATATAATACTGCGATGCTTACATTAAATGTAGAAAAGCGAGATATGACTGTAAAATCAAAAGTTTTGCGTCAGAAAGGGCTTATTCCTGCGGTTTTTTATGGACCAAAAGAGAAGACCACTCCCGTGACAGTCTCAACGACTGAATTTATTAAAGTTTTCAAGAAGGCCGGTGAATCATCAGTGGTTATATTAAAAGAAGGAAATAATGAGCATGAAGCTCTTATTTATGATGTGGATGTTCATCCTGTAACAGGAGCTCCACGCCATGCTGACTTTTATGTAATTGAAAAGGGAAAGAAAGTTAAGGTTAATGTTCCTCTTATATTCGAAGGAGTTTCTCCTGCTGTAAAAGACAAAGGAGCTATTCTTATTAAAGTTGCTCGTGAATTAGAAATTGAAGCAGCTCCGAGAGATCTTCCTCATGAATTGAAAGTTGATATTTCAACACTTGTAGAATTCTCAAGTACAGTTACTGCAAAAGAGATTATTCTTCCAAAAGGTGTAGATCTTGTTTCTGGTCCAGATGAAATCATTGCATCAGTTTCAGAAGCTAAAGAAGAAGTAGAAGAAGTTAAGCCAATAGACATGTCAGCTATTGAGGTTACAAAGAAAGGTAAAGAAGCAAATCCTGCAGCTGAAGGAGAAGAAGCTCCAGTTGAAGCTAAGAAAGAGGAAAAGAAATAGTTTAAATGATACAATAAAGACCTATGAAGCTAATATCAAAGGTCTTTTTTGTATTTTTGGTGTTATTTGCACCTATTTTTATATATGCACAGACAAATGAGACTCAGGAACAAAGAGAAATTAGATTAAAATCAGAGCTTGCACAAGTAGAGAAAGAGCAAGCCGCTACAGAAAAGATCCTTGCAGAAGTTCAAGGACAGAGCGCTTCTTTAAAGCGAGATATTCTTATTCTTGATACAAAAATAAAGGCAGCACAGCTTAATATAAAAGCTAAGAATTTAATAATTGAAACTTTAGGTAAAGATATTGTCAAAAAGCAGAATAAAATTGTTGGTCTCGAGGAAAGAATTTATAGAGGTAGAGAAACACTTTCTCAAATGATGAGAAAGACTAATGAAGTTGATTCATTAACATTGCCAGAATTTATTTTAGCAAAAGATAGTCTTTCAACTTTTTTTTCAGATTTAGATACATTCGAATCAGTTCAAGAATCATTAAAAAATACATTTGAACAAATAAGAAGTGATAAATCACAAACTGAGACAGAAAAAGATACATTAAGTACCAAAAAAAATAGTGAAATAGATGCTAAAGCGGTTATTGAAAAAGAACAAAAGAATATTAAAAATGATGAAATAGAAAAACAAAAGCTTTTAGATATAAGTAAGGGTAATGAGAAAACTTATTCACAAATTTTATCTGATAAAAAAGCAAAGGCAGCTGAGATAAGAGCTGCATTATTTCAATTGGCTGGAGGAAATAAAGCAATTCCTTTTGGTGATGCATTAAAATATGCTATTGAGGCACAAAAAGCAACAAGTATAAGGCCAGCATTTTTATTGGCTGTTATCACACAAGAAAGTAATTTAGGTGCAAATGTTGGTTCTTGTTTTGTGTCAGATCTAAGTACTGGCGATGGTATTGGTAAAAATACTGGAACATTTTTTGAACAAGTTATGAAATCTCCTCGTGATACTACTCCATTCGTAAAAATTACTCAGGCTCTTGGTGTAGATTGGAAATCAACTCCAGTTTCTTGTCCTATTGGAAGTAAAAAATACTATCTTGGTAGAGGTTTTGGAGGTGCTATGGGTCCAGCTCAGTTTATCCCATCAACATGGATTTTATTTGTGGATAGAATATCAAAAGCTTTAGATATTTCTAATCCAGATCCATGGAATCCAGAGCATGCTTTTGTAGCTTCCTCTCTCTACCTTACAGATCTCGGTGCGAAAAATGCTAGTTATACTGGAGAAATAGCTGCAGCGTGTAAATATTTCGGCACGGGTGGGGCATCATGTGCCTATGGAAAACAGGTATTAGCTAAGGCAAATATTATACAAACAACTATGATTGATCCTTTACAAGGTCTCTAAACTATTTCTGATTATTAAAAAATACAAAATTTTTATTTACATTAATTTTAATTAATCTATACTTATCTCTAAGTACCCAACCAATTTATTAATTTAATTTTAAAACTAATGGATGAAACAACACCACAATATATAATCGAATTAAAGAAACATATAGATAATAAAATAGAGAATCATGAGCCTAAATATTTTAAAGAGTTCAAGGGGCATATAGATAAAAGATTGGATAAGGCAGAAGAAAAATTAGATAAGGTAGAAGAAACATTAGATAAACATGGTAAGAAACTAGATATGCATTTTGAAACCATCGGAGCTTTGAAAGTACAAGTAACAGGCATTGATACTCGTGTTAAAGATATAGAAAAGGCTATGTTTGTTTCTTAATTTGCACAATTAACCTTTATTTGTTATAGTTTCTTTCACTTATGAAAAAAGATATTCACCCAAAGGAATATAGACAAGTTGTCTTCGTTGATAATTCAAACGGAGTTCAATTTCTTATTTCTTCAACTATTAAGACTAAGGAAACTGCAAAGTTTACAGATGGTAAAGAATATCCAGCATACCATGTTGAAATTTCTAGTTCATCTCATCCTTTTTATACAAATCAAGAAAAATCTCTTGATAGTGCTGGTCGTGTAGAAAAGTTCAAGACTCGTCAATCAAAAGCTTCTGCAAAGAAGGCTTAAATGAATCTCGACGAATATAAAAAAAATCACAAAACAGCATTTCTTGCTGAAATTTACGAAAAGTTTTTAAAAGATGAAGCGGATCTTTTGTCTATGATTGAAAAAGACCCATCAATGAAAGAAATGGCTCAAGTTGATTTAGATTTGATTAGAGAGCAAAAGAAAAATACTGAAGACCAAATTAATACAATCATTGAATCAGAAAAAGAAGCTGAAGAATTTCCTTCAGAGCTTATTCTTGAAATAAGACCTGGGGCTGGTGGCGCAGAAGCCGATATCTTTGCAGGAGAACTTCTTGCTATGTATCGTCGTTATGCAGAAATGAAAGGTTGGAATATAAAAGTTATTGAAGAGGGGGTAACAATGGAAATAAAAAATAAAGATGCCTATGAGTCATTGCGCTATGAAACAGGGGTTCATCGTATTCAGCGTGTACCAGAGACTGAAAAAATGGGTCGAGTGCATACTTCTACTGCATCAGTTTCTATTATGCCGATTCGTAAGAAAACAAAATTTGTTATAAATCCAGCTGATCTTGAAATGGAATTTTCTCGTGCTGGTGGAAAGGGTGGTCAAAATGTTAATAAGGTAGAAAGTGCAGTAAGACTTATTCATAAACCTACAGGCTTGGCTGTTCGTGCTACAGCAGAGCGTAGTCAAGGAGCAAATCGTGAAGCGGCAATGACTTTATTGACTGCTCGTCTAGGAGCTCTAGAAGAAGAAAAATTAGCTAAAAAATTTACTGAAACTCGAAAGGGTCAAGTAGGAACAGGAGATCGGTCTGAGAAGATTCGGACATATAATGTACTTCAAGATCGTATTACAGATCATAGAATAAAAAGTACATGGCATAATATTGAAAAAATCCTTTCTGGGTATATAGATCCTATTGTTGATGCTATTCAAGAATATAAGAAAACTGGAATTGCTGGCAATGAAGAAGCAGATAGTGATTAATAGTTGCAAAAATAAGTCTTATTTGATACACTCCCTCTACATTATTTATGGCAGATATAAAAGCAAATAACCCAATGATCGATAGCATGTTTAAAGCAGGTGCACATTTTGCTTTCTCAAGAACTCGTAGACACCCAAGCATAAAGCCTTATATTTTTGGAGTAAAAAATAAAGTTGAAATTTTTGATTTAGAAAAAACTTCGGAGCTTTTAGAAAAAGCAAAAGTTCTTGTTGCTTCTTTTGCAAAAGACAATAAATCTATTCTTTTTGTTGGTGGAAAGAGTGAAGCTAGAAATGCCATAAAGATAGGAGCACTTTCAATTAATATGCCCTATGTTGATGGACGATGGATAGGGGGAACTCTTACTAACTTTGTTCAAATTCGTAAACGAGTAGAAAAACTAGAAAAACTTACATCAGAAAAGGAAAAAGGAGAACTTGCTAAATATACAAAGAAAGAAAGACTGCTTATTGATAGAGAAATTGCTAATCTAGAAAGATTTTTTACAGGAGTTGTATCTATGAAAGATTTGCCAAAGGCACTTTTCATAATTGATCCAAAAAATGAAAAGAATGCAGTAAAAGAAGCACAAGATATGGGAATTCCTGTTATTGCTCTTCTTGGTTCTGATTGTAATATAAAAGAGATTGATTTCCCAATTGTTGGAAATGATGCATCTCAATCTAGTGTTCAATTTTTTACACAAGAGATAATCAAGTCATACTCAGCGGGAAAGAAGGTATAAGTTTTGTTATTTTGGTATAATTGTTTTATTATAATTTAAGTTTTTATTATTATGATCACTACAGAACAAATTAAGGAACTAAGAGATTCAACAGGAATTTCAGTTATGCAATGTAAAAAGGCTTTAGAAGAAGCTGGCGGAGATACCGCAAAAGCTTTAGTTATTCTTAGAAAGAAAAGTGGTGAATTAGCCGCAAAAAAAAGCGATAGAACTTTTGGTGCAGGTATTGTTCATGCCTATGTTCATTCTACAGGTAAAGTCGCTACTATGATTGAACTTGTTTGTGAAACTGATTTTGTGTCTGGTAATGAAGGTTTTAAGGTACTTGCTCATGATATTTCAATGCATATTGCTGCTGTAAATCCAAAGTTTTTAAATAAGGATGAAATTACAGAAGAATTAAAGAATATAGCAAAAGAGGTATTCTTGAAGGAAATTGCAGATAGTGGAAAAACTATTACTCCAGAAATGCAAGAAAAAATCCTTGAGGGCAAGCTTTCTACATATTTTAGCGATATGGTTCTTTTGAATCAGCCTTTTATAAAGAATCCTGAAATTACTATCGAAGGACTTATTACTGCTGCTATTCAAAAATATGGTGAGAAAATTGCGATAGCAAGATTTTCACGGTTTGCAGTTCTAGAAAGCTAATAAATTTATGTCATCACTAATTGATACTTCAGTAATATCCTTCTATGTATCAATTTTAGGTATTATTGGTATGATAACTTTTAAAGCTTCAGAAATTCGTTCTGGTAAAAAATCTTGGATATTTCGCATTGCTGATAGCAAAAATCATATAATTCATAATCTTTTTGATACTATTAAAAAACAAGCATCTTATGTAAATAGAAAGAATGCTATTGCACTTATTCAATGGATTGCGTATCATATTCTTTCATGGGCAAGGGAAACATATATTTGGGCTTATAAAAAGGCCCATGCCCACCCACCATCGAAGAAAGTTATCGATATGGTAAGAGGAAAGGGTGAAGTAAGAAAAAAGGGTGGAGTATCATTTTATCTAAAGAGAATTTCAGATAAAAATGTGGATGAGGTGAAAAAATAATTTGTTTAAGGTATAGTGATTCAAGTGCCACCTTAGCTCAGTTGGTAGAGCAATACTTTTGTAAAGTAAAGGTCCTCGGTTCAAATCCGAGAGGTGGCTCAGATAATAGAAAATGTATATTTTGTAATATGATTTTGCAAAAGTAACAATAATTAAAATATTGAAGAAAATTAGTAAAATCTGATATAGTATATCCATGAATGAACAAAAAGGTCATCTACACCCAATAACACAATTCACTCGTGAGGTGGTGGGTATTTTTGCTGAAATGGGATTTGTTGTCGCTGAAGGTCCAGAACTTGAATCAGAATTCTATAACTTTGATGCATTGAATATTTCAAAGGATCACCCATCTCGTGATATGCAGGATACATTTTGGATAAAGACAAAAGATAAAGATCAGAAAAATCGTTCAGTAATGAGAACTCAGACTTCTGCAGTTCAAGTTCGTTTCCTAGAAAAACATAAGAATAATTTACCCTGTGCGATTCTTGTTCCGGGAAAAGTATTCCGCAATGAAGCAACAGATGCCACACACGAAGCTCAATTCTCTCAATTGGAATGTTTGTATATTGATAAAGATGTATCGTTAGGTCATATGAAGGGCACAATAGAGCATTTTTTAAAAAAGTTATATGGAGATGATGTTATTATTCGTTTTCGTCCAAGTTTTTTCCCATTTGTTGAGCCAGGTGTAGAAGTAGATATGTTATTTAATGGAAAGTGGCTAGAAATGGGTGGTGCAGGAATGGTTCATCCTAATGTTTTAAAATCTGTAGGGATTGATTCTTCTGTATGGAAAGGTTTCGCTTTTGGTTTCGGTGTAGATAGACTTATTATGCGCCAGCACAATATTACTGACATTCGCCTATTGTATAATGGAGATTTAAGATTCATTAATCAATTTTAATTATGAAAATATTAAAATCCTGGCTACAAGATCATATTGAAGAAAAATTACCAAGCGATGAAATTATCGAAAAGGCTTTAATATTGAAATCTTCTGAAGTTGAGGGAATAGAAAAAATTGTAACTGTCGATGAAAAGGGAAATCAGATAGATGATACTGTTTTTGATATAAAAGTTTTGCCAGATCGAGCCCATTATATGCTTTCACATAGAGGTGTTGCTTATGATCTTTGTGCTATATTAAATTTAACCTTGAAAAATGAAAATATTGAATTACCTAAGATGGGTAATGATATTATAATTAAAATTGAATCTGAACTATGTAATCGATATTCGGCTATTTCTATAAAGAATATAAACAATGGAATATCATCTGAAGAGCTTAAAACTCGTCTGAGTGCTATTGGGGCGCGTTTTATTAATATGATCGTTGACGCTACAAATTACACAATGTTTGATACGGGACAGCCATTACACGCTTTTGATGCAGATAAGGTGATTGGTGCTATTACTGTTAGATTGGCAAAAGAAGGAGAAGAAATAGAATTGCTTCCAGAAAGAGTTTTTATTGAGGATAAAGAATTTAGTAAGAAAAGAAGTATCCACTTAAAGGAATCGATGTTGATTATCGCTGACGATAATGGCCCCCTTGCCCTTGCTGGAATAAAGGGTGGTAATCGTGCCGCTGTAACTAATGAAACAAAAAATATTATTCTTGAATCAGCAAATTTCAATCCAGTAACAGTTAGAAAATCTTCATTTGAAATTGGTATAAGAAATGATTCTTCAAAGAGATTCGAAAATGAAATTACTCCATATCTAACAGAAAAAGGGATTAGTAAGTTTTTGAATATTATTAAAAAAATATCGCCAGATTGTAAAGTTGGTAGTCTTACTGATATTCATGCCGATCTTCCAAAATCTTGGAGTATTTCTGTTTCTCATAAAAATATTGAAGCCACCTTAAATTATTCTATTTCTGAAAAAAGAGTTATTGAAATTCTTGAAAAATTAAATTGTAAAGTAAATATTAAAAATGCCGTCTATGAAGTAGTACCTCTTTTTGAAAGATTAGATTTAATTATAGCCGAAGACATTATTGATGAAATTGGTCGTATCGAAGGTTTGGATAAAGTAAAAAGTATATTACCATATGTAAAAACAAATCATAATTTTTCACAGGAGTTTTTAATTACTGAAAAAATAAAAGATTTCTTTTTTATTAAGGGTTTTAGTGAAATTCAGACAAGAACCTTTACAAATAAAGGCGATATAGAAGTTGCATATCCTATGGCTTCTGATAAGGGTTTTTTAAGAACTAGTTTGGTTGAAAATGTTGCTGAATCAATTAAATTATCAGAAAAAAATTTGCCACTTTTGGGTCTAGATAAAATTCAGATATTTGAAATTGGTAAAACATTTCCAAAAACCGGAGAACAGCTTGATTTGTGTTTTGGAATTTCATATTTTAAAAAGATTAAAAATAAAGATCAGATGATTAGAGGTGAAATTGAGAATTTAATCAAAGAATTAGAAAATGAATTAGGAATTAAATTAAATTCAAAAATTAATTTAAATATCGTTAATATTATTAATTTAGAAAAAATAGATACAAAATTAACTATAGATTCAATTAAAATAGAAAAAGCAAATCGAACAGCGTTCAAATCATTTTCGAATGAACCTTTCATTGTTCGAGATATTGCAATATTTGTGGATAGTTCTGTGGAAGTTGAGAAAGTACAAAATATAATAAAAGAATCAGTTCTGAAAGAAACAAAGGAATTATTGATTAAAGGTCCAGATTTATTTGATCAATTTGAAAAAGAAGGTAAAAAGTCTTTAGCTTTCAGAATGATATTCCAGTCAAATGATAGAACACTTACAGATATAGAAGTAAATGGAATAATGGAAAAGGTTTATGAAGTTGTAAAAGTTAAGGGTTGGGAAGTTAGATAAAAAACGATGCCGAATCCCTGAGGACTCGGCATGTTGTGAAATTTCATGTCAATACTTTGACTACTTCAAAAGGTGAGATATTGAAACGAAAATTAAAGACTCTGAAATAGCCACTCAAGAAAATTACACTTACAGTTCTTGTAACTTTTCCATGATTTCTTATTAAGACCTTGCTTCCAGCTTTAAGCTCAAGCTTCTCGATTTCTCTTAGATTATTTGCTATTCTTGCAATTATCTCAAGATTTTGTACTAATCTTTCACAATTCCCGTTAAGACTTTGGGGTAGATTCAAATCATTTGCCATCTTCCGAAGAATTTGGTATTTCTTCGGATCATCCCTTTCAAGTATTCTTGCGCTATCAATTGCCTGATGGATCTTTGTGTTAAAGTTCCCAACTACCACAATCGGATTCTCATTAAGATACTGAGTAATTATTCCTAGCTTTTTATTACTTATCATTGTTCCTCCAAGGTTGATTGTTAAAGGTTGATTGTTAAAGGTTGATTTTATTTGTGCGGACCAAAACTTACAATAACACGCTGAAGGTGAATGTCAATAGTAATCAGGCAAGACAAAATTGTGTATTTTTGATATAATTAACAGATAAAAACAACAAAATAAACCATCAAAATAATGGCAAAAGAAGAAAAAAAGAAAGATAATTACGGTGCAGATTCTATTCAAGTCCTTGAAGGTCTAGAACCAGTTAGAAAGCGTCCAGGTATGTATATTGGTACTACTGGCCCAGATGGTTTACATCATCTTATAACTGAAATTTTCGATAACTCTCGCGACGAGGCGATGGGTGGTTTCGCAGATCATATTGAGGTCGCCCTACTTCCTCATAATCGTATTCGTGTAGTAGACAATGGTAGAGGTATTCCAGTCGATACCCACAAGGCAACAAAGGTCTCTGCTCTAGAAACTATTATGACAGTTTTGCATGCGGGAGGTAAATTTGGAGGTGATGAAAGTGGTTACAAAGTTTCTGGAGGTCTACATGGTGTGGGTGCATCTGTAGTGAATGCTCTCTCTGTTTATACTCAAGTTTGGGTGCATAAAGATGGAGATATTTATACCCAAGAATATTCACAAGGAAAGAAAAAAGCAGCTGTAAAAAAAATTGGAAAAACTAAAGATCACGGAACAATTGTTTCTTTTGAGCCAGATATCATTATTTTTAAAGAAGTTAAATTTGACTTCAATCGTGTTGTAAATTCACTTCGTCAGCAGGCATATTTAGTGAAAGCTTTGCGTATTACAGTTATTGATGCAAGAGAGTATAAAGGTGAAGAATTAAAATATGATAAAGATGGGGCTTTGGATATTAATGAAGATGTTCTTTATTTAAATGATTTAAAAATCCAAGTTCCCACACAGACATTTTTCTTTGAAAATGGTTTGACTTCTCTTGTAAAATTTAATAATCAAATTTTAAAACCAATTCATAAGAATATTTTCTATATTGAAAAGAAAGTTGAAGGTGTTGAATCTGTAGAAATTGCACTTCAATACGCTGATGATATTTCCTCAAGAATTCTTCCTTTTGCAAATAATATTTACAATCCAGAAGGAGGTACACATGTTACTGGATTTAAAACTGCACTCACAAGAAGTTTGAACACTTATGCTAAGAAAAATAATTTATCAAAAGATGGAGAAGATAATTTTACTGGAGATGATGTCCTAGAAGGACTTACAGCTGTTATATCTGTTAAGCTTCGTGAAATTCAATTTGAAGGACAAACAAAAGCTAAGCTTGGCTCAGTAGAAGCTCAAGGTGCTGTTGCTACAGTTTTTGGAGAAGCATTCGCAGCTTTTCTTGAAGAGAATCCAGATGATGCAAAGGGAATTATAATGAAAGTAGTTTTGGCGATGAAAGCCCGCAAAGCCGCAAAAGCCGCAAAAGATAGTGTTCTTAGAAAGGGTGCGCTTGAAGGAATGACACTTCCCGGAAAACTTGCCGATTGTCAATCAAATCAAGCTTCAGAGTCAGAGTTATTTATTGTAGAGGGAGATTCTGCCGGAGGTACAGCAAAAACAGGCCGTGATCGTCGCATCCAAGCTATTCTTCCATTGAGAGGAAAAATTCTAAACATTGAAAGAGCTCGTCTTGATCGTATGCTTGGTTCTGAGCAAATTAAAAATTTAGTTTTGGCATTTGGAACAGCTATCGGAGATACATTTGATATTTCTAAACTTCGTTATCATAAAATTATTCTGGCAACAGATGCTGATGTCGATGGAGCACATATCAGAACTTTACTCCTGACTTTGCTTTATAGGTATTTTAAACCGCTCATTGAGGGAGGATTTGTTTATATTGCTCAACCACCACTTTATAAAGTAAAAAGAGGAAAAGAAATTATGTACTTCTATTCTGAAGAAGAAAAAGTAAAGGCTTTAGGAAAAGAAATGGCTGAAATTCAAGAAATAGAAGAGATTAAAGATGCTGTCATTGAAACATTAGAATTGGAAGAAGAATCAGAAGAAAAGGGAAAGAAACCAAAAATTTCTATTCAAAGATACAAGGGTCTTGGAGAAATGAATGCAGAAGAATTATGGGAAACAACCATGGATCCAGAAAATAGAATACTTAGACAGGTAAATATAGACGATGCTCAGGACGCTGATAAAGTATTCGATATGCTGATGGGAACAGATGTTCCAAGTAGAAAAATGTTTATTCAATCTAATGCAAAGAAAGCCACAATAGACATTTAATAGCCTTAAATATAGCTATTTTATACCTCAATACCTTGCTTATCAGCAGGGTATTGACTTTTATATAAAGCTAGTATATAATGTGTCTAATATGAATAATATTAATACAACAATTAAAAAGTTATTTTTTGTTACATCAGTAGCATTTATAACTATTTTTGCATTCAGTCTTACTAATAATTCAGTGAAAGCTTGTTACGATTGTTATGATTACGGAGATTATAGCTCTGGTTATGACTATGGGTCAAATTATGACTATGGATATAATAATTATGATTACGGTTCAAGTTATGACTATGGATATAATAATAATTATGATTATGGTTCAAATTATGACTATGGTTATAGTTCTGGTTATCAGACTCAACCAGTTGTCTACACTCAGCCAATTGTTTATACACAACCTATAGTTTATACTCAGCCAATTTATCCTTCACAACCTCCTGAGAGTCAACTTGGTGTATCTTGTTATTCAAATCCTACTAGTGCATCTGTTGGTGAAAATATAAGATGGGGAGCCTCTCCTTATGGTGGAAATGGTAATTATTATATTACTTGGTCTGGATCAGATGGTTTATCTGGATATGGTACAAGTATAAATAAAGCTTATAGTACTTCAGGATCAAAATATGCATCTGTGCGAGTAACCTCTGGTTCTCAAACATTTAATCAGAATTGTGGTAATAATATAGATGTTAGAGAGAATTATAATAATAATTACAACAATAACTATAACAACAACTACAATAATTATAATAATAATTCACCTCTTTATGTATCATGTGCAGTAAATACAAACTTTGCAAATGTTAATACAAATGTAACATGGTCTGCAAATGTATCTGGTGGAAACGGTAACTACTCGTATTCATGGAGTGGTTCTGAATCTACTCGTGGATCAGGAAGTCTAATAAATATTACATACAATAATGTTGGTACGAAAACAGCATCTGTTACAGTGCGTTCTGATGGTCAATCAATCACTCAATCATGTTCAAATTCTGTAACTGTTGGTCAAGCAAATTATAATAATAATTTAATTATTAATAATCCAAATACTATTCAGGTAGCATGTTATGCTGATAAAACTTCAACCAAGCCTGGTAGTCCAGTTACATGGGCTGTAGAAGCAACCGGTGCAACAGGTGGATTCACATATTCTTGGTCTGGATCAGAAGGTCTTTCAGGTAATATGGCGTCATTGGTTAAAACATACAATATTCTTGGCTCAAAAAACGCTACTGTTTCAGTCACATCATCAAATGGTGTAACAGCAACTCAAATCTGTGGTAATAATGTAAATGTAAATAATGGAATAACTGCAGTTGCAAAAAATACATCAACAAATACTACAACCACAATAAGTAGTTCAACTAATAATCAAGATGGTAATAATCTATCGGCCGCATCTCTCTTCTCATTAAAATATGTTCCATGGGGATGGGTGGTCGTACTTATAATTCTAATATTAATTATTACAATTATATATTTGATCTACAATAGAAATAAGATTTAATTAGAACGGGTGTTGCTCCAAAATATATAATGTCAAAAAAGAAAACCCCTTAATTGGGGTTTTCTTTTGGCTTAGAAAGCAGAGAGTAAAGTAAGTAAGAAATATGAGTTTCAGGGTACGGAAATTCTTTGTTAAGAATTTCCTGAAGATCTAGGCTCGATAGCCTCGATACCCCCTTCCACTTCATATTTCTTACCTACTTACTTTCTTTCCTTAATCTCCTTCGTAATTCTCTCAATAATTTCTTCCTCGGTTAATTGACCTATTTGGCCTACATCACGACTCTCTAATGTCACTTTTTTAATTTCTATATCCTTATCTCCAATAATTATAAAGTAAGGAATATGTTCAACTTTAGCTGCGCGAATCTTTTTTCCAAAGCCATCTTTCGATAAATCTATCTCAACTCTAATATCTGAATTTCTCATCTTCTCAAATACCTCCAAAGCTTTTTCATGATGATTTTCTGCAATAGGAATTATGCGAGCTTGAACTGGAGAAACCCAAACAGGGAATTTACCAGCGAAATGTTCTATAAGTATTCCTAAAAATCTTTCTAATGATCCTGAAATCGCTCTATGAATAACTACAGGTCTTTCCTTTTCACTTTTCTCATTTGTAAATGAAAGATCAAATCTCTCTGGAAGATTGAAATCACATTGTATAGTTGCCAATTGCCATTCACGACCGATTGAATCCTTAAACATAAAGTCTAATTTTGGACCATAGAAAGCAGCTTCACCTTTTACAACTTTATATGGTAAATCATTTTCTTTTGCAGAAGATTCTAGAGCGCCTTCGGCTTGTGCCCAGACTTCATCTGAACCTAAATATTTTGATTTATCATCTCCACGAATAGAAAGACGAACCCAGTAATTTTCCATTAAACCGATTGTTGAATAGAAAGTTTTAATAATATGCACAATAGTCCCTACTTCTTCATTTATTTGAGAAATTCTGCAGAAAAGGTGACCATCATCTTGGGTGATTGAACGAACACGAGTTAGACCAGCCAATTGACCAGACTTCTCATCTCTATAAACTGTAGCTGGTTCAAAATATCTAACTGGCATATCTCTGTAAGAAAATTGATTGTCAGCGAAGATTTGCATATGATGAGGGCAATTCATTGGCTTTAGAATAAATTTTTCATCACCACCAGTTACTTTGAATAGTTCATCACCAAACTTTGCTGCATGACCTGAAGTAACATAAAGTGCTTCCTTGGCAATATGTGGAGTCCAAACTTTTGAATACCCTTTTCTTTTATGAAGTTCCCAAAGGTAATTTTGAATTTCATCACGAATAATCATTCCTTTTGGTTGCATCAGTGGAAGCCCTGCTCCAATGAGTGGGGAAATTGTAAATAACTTTAATTCTTTACCTAGCTTTTTATGATCTCTCTTTTCTGCTTCAACTCTCATTGTTTCGAAATAGTCCAACTCTTCCTTGTTTGAAAAAGCTAAACCATAAATACGAGTAAGCATTGTATTTTCTTCACTTCCTCTCCAATATGCTCCCGCCACTCTAGAAAGCTTGAATGAATCATTTGGAATTTCTTTTGCTGGATTTTCTGCATGACCACCACGACAAAGGTCTGTGAAATTGCCACAAGTATAAAGAGTTATTTTTTCACCTTTTTTTGCAATTTCTTCAATTAATTCAATTTTATATTGATTTCCTTTAAAAATTTCCTTTGCTTCAGATTCTGTAACTTCTTTATGAGTAAATTTTGTCCAAGATTTTAAATGACCTTTCATTTTTTTTTCTATGACAGACAAGTCTTTATCTGAAATTTTCACATCAGCAGGGAATTCAAAGTCATAATAAAAACCATCATCGATAGCTGGGCCGATAGTATTTTTTGTTCCAGGATAAATATCCGTAACTGCCGAGGCTAATAGGTGTGCAAGTGTGTGGCGGATGTTTTCGATATTTGGATTTGATGACATTTTAATTTAATTAATTTCTAATAATTTGGATAATAAAACACCCGAGCAAAGATACGACAATAGTCATATGCTTACTCGGGCGTTGGAATTACTTCCTCGCGGTTCCACCGAATTTTCTCAATATGAGACACTCATTTATTTCAGATTAGGCTTTGGGCGCTGGGCTGATAGTTGGTAGCTATCACAATCTCTGATGGGGTAATGATACTATTTTTAGGGGGATGTGACACTATTGACTATATTAATATGTTATGCTAGTATTCTTAAAAAAGATCATCGTCAAATATTTCACTATAGCAATCGATCTCTATTTATTGGAGGCCGAGTCTGTAGTGAAATTAAACCTAAAATTCAAATGAAAGGATTGTTTTATGACTATTAAAAAGAGCGGTTTTGTGTTCGCTGTTGCTTTCGGCTTCAAGGATAATCCGCCCACACAAGTTAGTTTGTGTAAGTTGTTTTGGAAATTTGTGGCCGGATTTTGTATTGGTTGGCCAGTGAGACTGGCGCTAGTTGCAATTGTGGTTTCAATCATTTCCATCATTATTTGTTTCTTTGCTGGAAAACGGATTGATTTCAAATCAAAGAGTGATGAATTCGAATATGTGAAGATTCCGTATTTACACAGGTTCTCACCATTTTGCATGGTAATAGCTGGGTGGTTAATCTTCACACTGTGGATTTCAATTACTCATCACAAGTTACCACTTTTAACCCATGGGTCGGTAACTATATGTGAATACATCGCTTGGGCAGGGGCAATAGTGATTGAAGCTGTTATGGCGATTGTTGCTATCATCTGTTTTTTTAAACTTATTCATAAATTTGCAGAAATAAAGAAAAAGGCCAACACGACTGATAAAAAACCGAGCCGGTTTAAACAGTCAGTTCAGCTTGCGAAATCTTACATTAAGGCTCGCAAACAAAAAATTTGCCCAATCGTGACAATTGAATAATATCAAACGCTTTTGGAAATGTGCGTCTAATTTAATTCCACCTCGTACATATGGTACGGGGTTTATTGTTTATATAAACTAAACCAGCACCTTCACCTTATCCACCAACATACTCTTTTGCCCATTCCTTTCTGACATTTTTCCCTTAATTGCTAAACATTTATCAGGAGTAAATGCCGTTCTGAATTCAAGTAAAACTTTTGGAAAAACTACCGTTTCTAATTCTCCTGAAAAGTCTGCAACTTTTACGAATGCCATTGCATCACCCTTTTTTGTATTAATTGGTTTTACTTCTTCTACTATACAAGCAATAGTAAATTCCTCGCCATCTTTCAAAGTTTCCTTTGCCTTTTTTATATCCATATCTCGCTTCAAAATTATTTCTCTATATCTATCTAACGGATGTCCTGAAATATACAAACCAAGTAATTCCTTTTCCCAAGCAAGTCTTTCTTTTACATCTACATTTGGAATTTCAGTCAATCTCAATTCTGGGATTGTAGATGTATCAGCCATTAAACCGAATAAGGAGTCCTGACTATCAGCTTGTTTACCTTTTTCTTTATTGTATAAAAGCAGTGTCTCTACATTTCCAAGTAGAACTCCACGATCAATACCAAAACTATCTAATGCACCAGATTTTATTAATGCTTCTAGGGATTTTTTATTTAAATTTTTATCCTTAATTCTATCTAAGAAATTTGCTAAGGAAGTGAAATGACTGTTTTTCTTTCTTTCATCAATTATTACTGTGGCTATTCCTTGGCCAAAGTTTTTAATTGTAACAAGCCCGAATCTTATTGTATCTTTTTCAACTTTTTCTGATTTTTTAACTACTGTAAACTGACTAAAACTTTCATTTATATCAGGTGGTAGTATTGGTATTTGCATGCGCTTACATTCACCGATTATTTCTGCGATTTTTTCTACATCTCCTGATTCTGCTGTTAGAACTGCTGACATATAAATAGCGGGGAAATTGGCTTTCATATATGAGGTTTGGTAAGCAACTCTACCATATGATGCTGCGTGAGAATTGTGAACTATAATGTCATTTGCTATAAAATTATGATCTGGTGATATAGTCAAATCATAAGTCATTTCTGTGCCAGCTTTTTTAATTGATACTATTTCATCCCAATAAATATCAGAATTAGCTAAGTTAATTAATTTTTCAGATTTTAATTCCTTACCAATCTTATTAATAATTCCTCTTTGAAAACCTATCTTTCTTTTATCAAAATATAATAATCTTGAAGCTATATTTAATTTCTTAGCTAATTGTAAGGCCGAAATATTCTTTTCATTCATTACTTTTCTAATTTCAATAAGAACTTCCGCAGGAATAATATCTTTTGTTCCTCTAGCTGGATTTTCTTTTAAATTCTTTGTTAAATTTGCTAAGACTTTTATGTCTTTTTTCTTTTTACCAATTAAATATTTACCGACTGACTCATTAAACTTCTCAAGATTTTCTTTACTTGTAATTACTACCGTATAACCATTTTTAATAGTAGATCTATATTTAAATTTTTTCGTATGAATAGTTGAAAGGATACCAAATCTCAATAATAAATGTTGTACGTCTGAAGCTAATCGTTTAGAACTCGTAGCATAATATACCTGTTCATTTTTTATACTAATACAACCATCACCTTGCCACATTTTGCCAAGTAGAATTCCTAATGATTTATTATTATATTGAAATGCAGATTGAGGAATAAATTTCTCTGTTGTCTTATGATAAAAGAGTCCTTCTTTTTTAATCCATTCTAATATTTTATTGCCTTCTTCTTGATTAATTTGACCACAATATACCGAGGTCGCTGATTTACTTTTATCTAAAGTAAACTTTGTATTCTTAAATACTTTTGCATTTTTAATGAAATCCCCAATCTCGTCTTCTTGTGTAGAATAGAAATATACACCATGTGGATGGCATAGATTTCCTTCAGAGAGTAAATAACCAAGAACTGCTGCTTTTTCTGGTTCGGAAATTTTTCCTTCAATTTTGTGTAAAGTTCGTGGCACTGCAATCCTTTCACCTACCTTTAATTCACTTAGATTTTTCCAACCATTAAAACTATAAAAGGGGTGATTATCTGTAGATTTTATTATTCTTCCAAACCTCGTCTTTAACTCGAATACATTTTTAGTTCCATTCTCCATCACAACTTCGATTGAATGATTATTTAACTTTAATTGTGGAGAGAGTGATGAAG
Source organism: Candidatus Tayloriibacteriota bacterium (assembly GCA_031384385.1). Classification (GTDB taxonomy): domain Bacteria; phylum Patescibacteriota; class Minisyncoccia; order Phycocordibacterales; family PALSA-1337; genus CAIOGI01. The sequence goes on from JANNAN010000010.1 coordinate 37,608, forward strand.
TACTAAGCTTCAAATTCTTTTCATAAATTTCTTTTATACTTGAAAAATTACCAGTCTTTGAATCAATAATTCGCGTATCACCCGTTAAACATTTATTGAATCCGTAAGCTGCAAATGGTTCAATCAATTTCCATAATTGATTTGCTAATTTTTTACCCATTCCATTTTTTACAAGACCAGAAAGTAATTTTTCTTTCTGCTCTTCCATTTCTTTTGGAATTTTCTTTCCCATGGCCTTTCGAAGTTTATCTGCTTCAAGCCAAGAATATCCTCCAAGTTTAATGGCAATCATCATAACATCATCCTGATATGTAATAACTCCATAAGACATATCCAGAATATCTTTCATTCTTGGATCCAAATATTCAATTTTCTTTTCATCATGTTTTCTTTCAATATATTGAGGAATAGATTCAAGAGGACCTGGGCGATAAAGAGCAACCATGGCATTGATATCGTGAATTCTTGTTGGCTTTAGATCTACGAGGAATTTTGTCATACCAGTTCCATTTAATTGGAAAAGGCCAGTCGTTTCTCCGCGAGCAAGCATTTCGAAAGTCTTCATATCATCAACTGGTACATTTTCAATATCGATTTCTTTATTTTCAATTTTCTTTACGCGTTCAACCGCATCAGCAAGTATTGAAAGATTTTTAATTCCAAGGAAGTCAAATTTTAGAAGACCAACTCCATCTTCACCAACTGCATGCATATCATATTGAGTAATAATTTTCCTTTCCTCACCTTCTTTACTTTTTGTATCATATTGAAGAGGAACATGTTCTGTAAGTGGATCAGGAGATATAACAACACCAGCAGCGTGTACAGAAATATGACGAGCACAACCCTCAATCTTTTTTGCCATATCTATAATTCTTTTTGTATCAGGTTCTTTATTGTAAGCATCTTTAAGTTCAGTAACTTCTTCAAGCGCACGATCAATAGTCATTGGAAATCCTTGAGCACCCAAAGGAATTAATTTCGATATTCTATCAGCAATGCTATATTCAAAACTCATGGCGCGTGCAATATCTCTAATAGCGCCTTTTGCCATCATTGTTCCAAATGTACCAATTTGGGCTACTTTATCGTAGCCATATTTTCTACGAGTATATTCAATAACTTCATCTCTACGATTATCAGCAAAGTCCATATCAATATCTGGTGCAGATGGTCTTTCTGGATTTAGAAATCTTTCAAAGGGAAGTTTATAAGCTAATGGATCTACATTTGTTATTTTTGTTAAATAAGTTGTAAGTGAACCAGCTACTGATCCTCGAATATTGGTAAGGATTCCATGCTCATGTGCATAATGTAATAGATCAAATACCACAAGGAAATACTGTGCATATCCCTTATCTTTTATCACTTTTAATTCATATTCTAGTCTGTCTATTACTTCTTTGCTCTCAGTTAGCCCGCGTTTTGGAATCCCTTCATATGCCAGCCTTCTTAATTCATCATCATGAGATAGTCCATTTTCAACAATAAATTTAGGGAAATACCATTTTCCTAAAGTAATTTCTAGATTACACATTTCAGATACCTTAATGGTATTTTCTAATGCTTCTGGTATATCTCGGAATAATTCCTCAGCCTTTTCAGAACTAATAAATGAGAAATCTTCATCTGCATTTCCACTTCTATCAGACATATCGCCATTTGTATTTACAAGTATTAACGTATCTCGCGCTGACTTATCTTCTGGATGTAAATAGTAGACATCATGGCCAGCAATTATTTGTGTATTAGTTTCTTTTGCTAATTTAATAAGTTGCTGCATTAATCCCTCATGGCCTTCAATTTCTGGATGACGAGTTATTTCTATAAAAAAATTATCAGCACCATAGACTTTTTTATAGTATCCAATAGATTCTTTTGCTTTGTCTAGATTTCTTGTTTTAATCGCCTGTGAAATATCACTTGAAAAAGATGGGGCAATACAAATTAAATTATCTTTATATTTTTCTATTAATTCTTTATCTAGGCGAGGTTTATAATAAAAACCTTCAAGATATGAATCTGTAACTAATTTAATTAGATTTTTATAACCTTCATAATTTTTTGCTAACAGAATAAGTCTTGTTCTGCGATTGTCTATGCCAGCTTGCATATCTTTTCTTGTTCTAACTGCCATATAAAAATCTACCCCGATAATTGGTTTTATGCCTTTCTTTTTGCATTGCTGATAAAATTCAATAGCCCCATAAAGATTACCAGCATCGGTTAAGGCTAATGCGGGCATATTTAATTTTTTAGCTTCATCAATTAAGTCCTTAATTTTTGGTAAAGCATTGAGTAAAGAGTAGTGACTGTGTGTGTGAAGGTGTATAAACTTAGACATAATCGAATTATATCAGAAATACACCATATCACCATTCATCCTGAACTAGTTCAGAGAAATGAAATAATCTATAATTCCAAACCCCATCCGAACCACCCGGTTTCTGGAGTAGGTTGAGGATTTGGTTTAGTAGACTATTTCATTAAAATGTTTATGGTATACTAGAATTAAATATAAATTAATTATTAATTATTAAATATCAATAATATGGCAAACTTTCAAACAGGTGTTCTAGATAAGGCGAGATTAGTATCAAATATTCTGATGCTCTGTCTTTTGATTGGTAATATATTCTTTAGTATTCAATATATTGGCTCTCTAAAGGCCGATGCTACAGCCAAGGAAGATAATACGGCTACTCGTATTCAAATCTCTCGTTTCCTTAAGTTCTTTATTGATGTAGTGATCAATAATAAAGGTACAGTATCATTCGAAGACAGAGTAAAACTTGAAAATGATATTAGACAAATTCATGATGCAGATCTAACAGCTCAATGGGAGAAATTTACTTCTGTAAAAACTGGCGATACACAAGCTTCTCAAGAGAATGCAATCAAGCTCATGTCTATGTTAACTAGTAAGATGCTTTAAGGGGGAGGG
>JANNAN010000017.1:0-78548 GCA_031384385.1 Candidatus Tayloriibacteriota bacterium
CAGCAGGATCAAGCCCTGATAGTAATGCTATTATTAATGGAATAACTATTATTCAAGATAATCAAATTATTTCAAATACCCCCATTTCTTATCAATCAAAAAATACTAATATCAAAGCTTCTATTTGGGATTCTATTGCTAGTTTCTTTGGATGGTGAAAAAAATAGGATATAATATAGACATGAAAATCACCACCAATAAAGGCTTCACATTAATTGAATTATTGGTGGTGATTTCTATTATCAGTCTTCTATCAAGTGTAGTTTTGGCAAGTGTTGTAGACGCTAGAATAAAAGCTAGAGACACAACTCGAGTAGAACAATTACATCAAATGGATTTAGCTATTGGTTTATATAAAGCAGATCATGAAGGGAAAGTTCCAGTTTTGGGTGCAATAACTGGGGGTAATGGTAGTGGATGTTCTGCATCCAATCAAGCAAATAAACTTAATTGTGTGGCAAAATCTAGTGTTAATGTACCAGGTTCAGCTTGGGTTGCTTTTAAAACAGAAATGTCTCCTTATATTAAAAAATTACCAGAAACCTTAAATGGTATTGATTATATTTATTTACCCCCAGCAAGTATGGGACCAGATTCTACGGATGAGGATTATCAAGTGTCTGCAGATAGTGAATATTATCCAGATACAGATTTGGGGTATTCGTCGGAGGATAATTTGGTCGATGTTCCTACTGGGCCTACATTTTCACTTACAAGTTCTAATCGTAATTTGGCGGATCCAAATTGCTACTATGTAATTGATCGTTCGTTTCCTAGCTCTGGCCGTTTTGCTCCGCTTCCCGTTGCATTAACAGGTAATATTTCTTGTAGCTTCTTGTATGATTTACCATTTAGTTGGAATGGATATGCTCTAAGTGTTTCTATGAACAGCTCTCCATATTCGTATGTAAATGCTCAAACCTTTAATGGTGTAGATAGTATTGTGTATACTGTGAATTAATATTTTGATTTAATTAATATATAATATATCTATGAAGAAAATAATTACAAAAGTTAAATTACCAAAATCTATCTATATAGTTTTTATTTTTACTATAATTACAAATTTGATTGCTATATTTTTTATTTTCTCTTATATATATAGATAATTAATCCGCACCTCTATTCCCAGTGTTTTTTATCAATCTCTCTTTTCTTTAGATTGTTTTTAATTTGAGGATAGTTATTTAATTTATTATTTTCTACAATTAACTTCGCTTCTGTTCTGGCGGCTTCCACCATTTTAATATTTTTTAAAGCTTCCATTGCAATATCAGAAACACCCCATTGTTTTCCACCAGACAGTTCACCTGAACCTCTTTGTAATAAATCATATTCAGCTAATTCGAATCCATTCTTTGCAGTTTTAAGAGCCTCTAATCTTTTAATTGTTTTATCTGACTTTGTTTCAGCAAATACATAACAATATGCTTGGTGATTTGATCGTATAACGCGACCACGAAGTTGATGAAGTTGGGCAAGACCAAAACGCTCAGCCCCTTCAATTATTATAACAGTAGCATTTTCTACATTTACACCAACTTCAACTACTGATGTTGCGCAAAGTATATGGATTTTTCCAGCCTTAAAATCTAGCATCACTCTATCTTTTTCAGCTGGTTTCATTTTACTGTGTAGAATGCCAATTTCATATTCTTGAAAAACTTTTTCTTTTAACCTCTTTGCCTCTTCTTTTACAGATTTTGCATTTATTGCAGATTCTTTGTCTGGATCTGGCTCATTTATTCTAGGACAAATAACATAGGCTTGTCGTCCGATTTTCAATTCATTTTTTATTTTTTTATAAATTTCATCACGACGATTTGGAGTTACAATATCTGTAATGATTGCTTTTCTGCCTTGTGGCATTTGATCAAGAAGGGTAAGGTCAAGATCACCATAAATAGTTAAGGCAAGTGTACGAGGAATGGGCGTGGCTGTCATAGATAAAAGATGCGGTGCTCGAGATAGTCCATATGCATCTTTTTGTACAAGAGAGGCGCGTTGTCTAAGTCCGAAACGATGTTGTTCATCTATAATTACATAAGCTAAATTTTTAAATTTCACGGTTTTTTGAATAAGTGCATGTGTACCAATAAGAATTGGAATTTCACCATCTCTCACCCATTTTAGAAGTTGTGTGCGAGAAATATCAGTCCAACCTTTGGGATTTAATTTTGATGGAAATTTTCTGCAACCACTTCCAGTTATTAAACCAATTTGAATTCCTAAATACGCAAAATATTTAATAAAAGATTCAAAATGTTGAGTTGCAAGGATTTCGGTGGGACACATATATGCGACCTGAAGATTTCCAAATTTTCTTTGAACTCCATTTTCTATTGGCTTTGTGGTGACTATTGAATATGCAGTTGAAGCAGCTACTGCAGTTTTACCAGATCCTACATCACCCTCAAGAAGTCGTGACATTGCATAATTTTTTTTAAAATCCTGCATAATTGTAGCGATGGAATCTTTTTGAGCCTTTGTTGCTTCAAAAGGAAATCGTTTGATGAATTCATTTAATTCTTTTTCTGGAGTTTCTATTATAAAAGCTGGATTCTTTTCATACTCTTTTCTAATTATTTGCTTTTCTAATTGAATAAAAAACACTTCTTCAAAAGCAAAGCGTTTACGAGCAGATTCAGCATCTTCAGATTTCATTGGTGAATGAATCCAAATCAATGCAGTTTTTAGACTTGGTAAATTATACTTCTCAAGAATTTCTTTTGGAATGGGATCTTCTATTTTATCTAATAAACCACTTTTAAAAATATCTATTATCTTGTAATAAATCCAATTTGAAGTTATTCCTCTTGATTCTGGATATACAGGATACAATGAATGAATTTTCCCATTGTCACCAAAAAGTGAATCCCCAACACCGATTGGTAATTTATTGACTACTTCAATTTTTGGATTTGAAAAATATAATTCCTGAGTCTTTTTTCTTTCTGAAATTTTACCTTCGATTCTCACCAATGCATCTTCAGGAGTCATCTTTGCAAGATATGGTTGATTAAACCAAACACAATGAATTTTTCCACTTTCGTCTTCAATCCAAGCATCAGCCATTGCTATTTTTGTTTTGAACCCTTTACTAGTTTTTAATTTAGAAATTTTTCCAAAAATAACTGCAGTATCACCTTTTCCCAATGAAGAAATATTTCTAGTTTCAGAAATATCACCATAACGAGAAGGGAAATGATATAGCAAATCCATAATGGTTTCTAAACCAAGTTTTTTAAGTGCAATTTTTTGCGGTGGTATAAGTCGTGAATGATCTGTGATTAGTGAATCGTATTGCATTTGCTCATTATACGATATAATCTAAGAAGAATGGAATCGTGGTGGAGTGGTCTAACATACCTCTTTGCTAAAGAGGCAGGCCCTTTAAAGGTCTCGAGGGTTCGAATCCCTCCGATTCCGCAATGATCCACGAAGAAGCCTGAATGGCTTCTGAGTTGGAGCGTCTTGGGAATACCGAGGAGATGAGAAGACCGGACTGAGCGAAGGCGAAGGAGGCGGGGTCGAGGAAATTTCCAGCAGGAAATTATCCGTGACCGAATCCCTCTTTTTGAAACAATAAATCTATTTACACAATAGTGTCTTATTATTCTTACATGATATTATTTATTCATATTTAATCTAATCAATAAAAATTATCATGAATAAAAATAATAAGATTTCGATTTTTGAAGAAAGGGGAATAAAAAAACATTGGGATGGGAGTAAAGAATTATGGTACTTTTCAGTGGTGGATGTTATCGCCACTCTTACAGACAGTGATAATCCACAAGTCTATTGGAGAGTTTTAAAAAAACGCTTGTTAGATGAAGGTTTAAATGAAACCGTTACAAAATGTAACGGTTTGAAAATGATTGCAGAAGACGGAAAAATGAGAGAAACAGATGTTGCTGATACAGAAACTTTGCTTAGACTTATTCAATCAATTCCATCGCCAAAAGCAGAGCCTTTTAAATTATGGCTTGCTAAGATTGGTTATGAAAGACTTGAAGAGACAGCTGATCCAGAGTTGGTTATAAATAGAGCGCTAAAGACATATTTACAAAAAGGGTATAGTTCACAATGGATAAACCAGAGACTTAAAAGTATTGAAATCAGAAAAGAATTAACTGATGAATGGGAGAAGAGAGGAGTTAAAGATGGGCTTGAGTTTGCGATACTTACGAATGAAATTACAGAAAGAATAATTTATTGAAATAATATTCAATAACTCACAATGAACAACTTAAAAACATTCATCAAACAATCTGTCAAAAATTTCATTGAAGTTGGGGCTATTTTACCTAGCTCATCTTTTCTTGCAAGAAGAATGATAAAAAATATAAAAAGCCCTATTATTCTTGAGCTTGGTCCTGGTACGGGTGTTTTTACAAAAGAGATACTTAAGAAATTGCCAAAAGATGGAATATTGATTTCAATTGAATCTAATACAGAGTTTTATAATCATTTAAAAAGTAAGATAAAAGATTCAAGATTGAAGCTCTATAATGGTGATGCTTTATTGATGAATGAATTTCTTCAGAAAAATAATATAAATAAAGTTGATTGTGTCATTTCTGGATTGCCACTAGGTCATTTCAAGAATGAATTTAGGGATAAAATATTAAATGAAATATCCTTATCTTTAAATGAAAATGGTGATTATATTCAATTTCAATATATTCTTGCGGATATAGTGGGTATAAAGAAAATATTTTCTAATATAAAAATTAGTTATGAATTATTTAATTTCCCTCCAGCTTTTGTAATAATGTGCAAAAAAAGTAAAAAATGATAAGCTAGACAACAATGGAGAGATGGGTGAGTGGTTTAAACCAGCGGTTTACTAAACCGCCGTTCCTTAATCGGAACCGCGAGTTCGAATCTCGCTCTCTCCGCAAAAAACCAGAAACCTCGGAATCGGCGAAAAACGGAGAAAGAATCGCAGAATGTGGAGGGCTAAGCAAGCACATATAGATTTGTTTACACTTTGATTTTAAAATATGATAAAATAATCCCATGCCTTACTTAACCATAGGTATTCATTACCCTAAACTGGAGCATGGAGAAGAAATTTTGAGTACAATCAAGAGTGTGGCTGATACAGCTCGTACTTTACCTGGACTTATTGAAACAGGAGCGTGGTATGATCAATCAGCAGACAGGCTTATGGGATCGCAAGTCGAGTGAAAACTTTTTGGGTCTTAAGCAAGTTGTTTAATACAATATTGTGTTATCATATTAACTATAGAATAATTCATTTTTAATTAAAATCTATGAAAAAAATAATCATAATTACTGTCTCCATATATTTAGTTTTGATAGTTGCGAAGTCTTTTTATGTAGCATTTAAAGATACTACAGAACAGAGATCTGCAGTATCTTATATTGTTGATACAACAATAAATAAAGATCAATTAGTTGCCTCATCAGTAAGTGGAAAATCTGCATCTGGGATAATCGATACTAGAACCTCTTCATCTCCTACAGCAATAAATCCAATAAAATTATCAAAGGCTGAATATGATAAACTTTCACCTTCACAAAAAAGCTTATGGACATGGATAGTAGACTTTGTTGTTGGGGGGTATTTTATACCAGTTGTATCTAGGGGTATTCCAAAAAGTTTTGGTGGCAATCCAAATGATTCAAGGGGATGGACCATTGGCTTTACTTTTAGTAAGAGATTCTAGTTTTGGTATCTATTAACACTAAAATACTAGTTATGGTAGTATTTAGCTATAGTAACCATTAATATAAAATAATATGCCAAAAGCAAATTCAGCATTCATGAAGCCATTAAGTGTTAGTGCAGACCTAGAAGCAGTTGTAGGAAAAGGTCCTATGCCAAGATCAGAGGTTGTAAAGGCTCTATGGGTTTATATAAAAAAGAATAATCTTCAAGATCCAGCTAAGAAAAGAAATATTGTTGCAGATGAACCTCTTAAAAAAGTTTTTGGTGGTAAGGCTGTAGTAGATATGTTTGAAATGACGAAGTTAGTTTCAAAGCATCTTTCATAATTTACTATGATAAATTTATTTGCAAATTCATATAGTTCACTCCCTTTGGGTATCGGGAATTGGGGACTAGGATTTCTTACTCTTGGTGCTATATTGCTATTCGCTATAGCCCTAGGTCTGATTGCATTAAAAGGTTATTGTCTTTGGACGGCAGCAAGAAGAAATGAAAATGGATGGTTCGTGGCGATACTTCTTGTTAATACATTAGGTGTTCTAGAATTAATCTATCTATATTTTATTGTAGAAAAATGGAAGAAAAATAAAATAGAGAAGACAGAAACAACAACGACAACACCTAGTGTGCAATAGTTAGACACTCTACATTCCGATAATCATTTAAAAGAAGCTCATCACGGGCTTCTTTTAGTGTACTTCCAGTCGTAGTTACATCATCAATTATTATTATTTTTTGATTTGTTTTTAGTAATTTACTTACCTTAAAGATATTTTTTGCATTACCTATTCTTTCGTCTCTATTTTTAAAAGTTTGTTTTTCTATATCCTTTTGGCGTATTAAAATATTAAAATCCTTAATAAATACATTTTTACAATCTAATTTAATTATTTCATCGATTATCAATTCGGCCTGATTGTATCCTCTTTCTTTTCTGCGTTTCTTGGAAATTGGTATTGGTATAAGTATGATCTTATCTAGATTTAATTTAACTAATTCATTATATAAAGCATAGCCAGCACACCTTAATGCATGCTTATTCTTTTTATATTTAATTTGCCAAATCATTTCACGAATTATTGGATTTTTATACGAAAATATCGAAGAAATGAAGGGGAATTCAGTCTTAGTTGATCTGGGTGCATTTTCTAGTAATTCTTCAGAAGAAATATTACGAAGCTCTATTTCCTCTGGTTTTGGTGGGAAAATGAAATCGATAATGTAATTAAATATATTCTGCATTATATTATTATACAGCATAGTATTCTCTGTGATATAATGTTTCTATGTCTTTTTTGACTGATATTTTTTTAAATTTATTTTCTAAACAAAGCCAAAGCGTTCTTGGTATTGATATTGGATCATCAGCCATAAAAGTTGTTCAAATAAAGAAAAAACGAGGAAGAGCTGTATTAGAAACATATGGAGAACTTGCTCTCGGTCCTTATGCAGATACAGAGGTTGGTAGAGCAACTAGTCTTTCTGTCGAAAAAACAATAGAAGCTCTAAAGGATATTTTAAGAGAATCAAAGACCACGACTATTTCATCTGGAATTGCTTTGCCATTATCTTCAAGTCTAATTTCTTTTATTACAATTCCTATTGTTCCAGAAAAACAAGTAGCAGAGGTCATATCTCTTGAAGCAAGAAAATATATTCCAGTTCCAATGAGTGAAGTTTCTTTAGATTATTCTCTTATTCCAAAAGAAGATTCGTATTCCTATACAGATGAAAAAGGAATAGATACAGCCCAAAAACAAACTCAAGATGCATTGGTTGTTGCCATTCACAATGAATATTTAAATAATTATCAAGCTATTAGTGTAGGAACTGGCCTTCAGCCAGCATTTTATGAAATTGAGATTTTTAGTTCAATTCGTGCTGTTGTAGAGCAGGGAATACAAGCAGTTATGATTATTGATATGGGTGCAAGAGTTACAAAACTTTATATTATTGAAAGAGGAATTTTGCGTGCTTCACATATTATTAATAGAGGTTCACAAGATATTACTTTAGCTATTTCTAAATCTTTAAGTATTAGTGTAAATGAAGCAGAAAATATGAAAAGAACCTATGGATTGAAGGGTGGGCCAGAATATAAAGAGCTTACAGAAATAATTACGGTAAATTTAGATTTTATTTTTTATGAATCTAATGCAACTATGTTAAATTATCAAAAAAAATACCAGAAGAATATTAGTAAGGTTATTTTGACTGGTGGAGGAGTGCTTTTGAAAGGATTTACAGATTTGGCTCGTATAAGTTTTCAAACAGAAATTGTTTATGCCGATCCATTTAGTCATTTGGAGACCCCGGCATTCCTTTCAGAGCAATTCGCCCAAGCTGGACCAGAGTTCGCTGTTGCTATCGGTTGTGCATTGCGTAGAATTTCAGAATTAGAATAGATATACACAGTCAGGCACTTCTTATTTATCTATTGTTCTAGTATAATTTAAATAAATGGAAACTAAATTTCAAACATCGTTCATTCCTAAAAAACCTTTGATATCAGATTCAAAGACCCACTCTTCTGGTGGTGGCACAAGTGTATTGATGATTATTGGATCTTTGATATTTGTATTCTCTCTTGCTGGAGCTGTCTTTACTCTTATTTGGCAAAATGTATTAAATAAGGATCAAGTAGCTTATAAGGCTCAACTAGCAGATAGTGAAAAGAGATTCAATACTACTTTGATTAAAGATCTAAAAAGATCAAATACAAAAATAGATTTTAGTAAAAAATTATTAAATGATCATCTTGCTGCATCATCAATTTTCTCTATAATCAGTGCCTTGACAATAGAGGGAGTTAGGTTTAATAGTTTTGATTTTACGGCTCCAGGAAAAGATTCCGATGGGGTAAAGATTTCTATGAGAGGGGTGGGGAGTAGTTTTAGTGCCATTGCTTTTCAATCTAGTGTATTTGGTGAATCAGAAAAATATGGTTCAAATAAGATTTTAAAAAATCCTGTTCTTTCAGATCTTTCTCTTGATCAGAATGGTAATGTTGGATTTACTTTTACATCTACTATAAATCCAGCAGAAATTTCTTATGATAAGATTTTAAATTCTACAACAAAATAATTCTATGAATAAAAACCTAACACCAATAATACTTGTGATACTAGCAGTCGGAATATATTTTACTTTTACTGCTGGAAAAATCGATGAATTAAAATCTATTCAGTCTGTTAATGCTGGATATCAACAAGCTTTAAATAATTCAGAAAAGCTAATCAAGGTTCGTGATACTGTTTTGAAAAATTATAATAATATTTCTGAAGAAGATCGTGCTCGTCTTGATAAAATGTTGCCAGATAATGTAGATAATGTTCGTCTAATTATTGATGTTAATGGTGTTGGGGCTAGGCACGGTTTATTTTTAAAAAATATAAAAACAAATGCAACCAATATAATTCCGACGGCAGAAATTACAAAGGGAAGTATTATTACAACAAAAAATAATGTAAATGGTTCTCAAGGGTATGAAACAGTAACTCTTTCATTTAATGTAACAACAGACTATCAAACATTCATTGATTTATTGAAGGATTTAGAAATGAGTTTAAGAATTATGGATATTTCAAAAATTACACTTAATGCAAATGATGGTAAAAATTATGAATACAGTGTTGAGTTAAAAACATATTGGTTAAAACAATAATTATATGAATAATAATAAATCATCATCAACTAAGTCAATAATTATTTTTATAGCTGTTATCGTTGTTGCTGGTTTATTATTCTTCTATTTTTTGGGCAATAAAACTCCAGATTCTAATTCTTCAATAGATACAGAGGGTGGTTCATCAGAAACTCAAATTGCTGGTGCAAGAGTTCTTACTTTATTAAATCAAGTCTCTTCTTTAAAAATTGATAAAAGCCTATTTGATAGCGCAAGTTACAGATCTTTAGTCGATTATACTGTTAATATACCAGAACAGAATGTTGGTAGACCAAATCCATTTGCACCTATTGGTGGTATAACCAATGGTACAAGTACAGCAAAAGGGCGTTAATTTAATTTTTATATGAGTATAATCGATATACTACTTTCAAAAAATCTTATAGGTAAAGATGATGTCACTGAATTAAGACAAAGAGTTTCCAAAGGAGAATCTTTGGATCAAGTTTTAATTGAAAAAGGAATAGGACCTGATGAAATTTTATCTGCGCATGGTGAATTTTTAAATATCCCAATACGCGCATTGGGAGATACTATTGTTCCTTTTGAAGCACTTGATTATATTCCTGAAGAATCAGCTACTCATTATAAATTTGTTCCAATTGCAATTAAAGCTGGAGTTCTTGAGGTAGGAATTGTTGATCCAGACAATATTGAAGCTCGTGATGCTTTAAATTTTATTGCCGCAAAGAAAAATATTCCTTATAAAGTTTTTCTTATAAATATAGATGATTTTAACAAAGTAATTGAATCGTATAAAGGAATTGGCGGAGAGGTGTCCAAAGCTCTTACTGAACTTGAATCTGTGCTCTCTGTTGATACGGGTGATTCAATTGATTTAAAACAAGCAAAAACTGACGATTCAGATGCAATCATTATTGAAGATGCGCCGGTAGTAAAAATCGTTGCTTCTATTGTTAGATATGCTACAGAAGGAAATGCTTCTGATGTACACATAGAACATATGAGAGACAAAATTCGTGTGCGTTTTCGTGTCGATGGTATTTTAAATACAAGTTTAGTTCTTCCTCCACAAGTTCATGGAGCTGTAGTTTCTCGTATTAAAATTCTTTCAAATATGAAACTTGATGAAAAACGCAAGCCGCAAGACGGTCGTTTTTCTGCAAGAATTGATGGAAGAAAAATAGATTTCCGTGTTTCAACCTTTCCAGCTTATTATGGAGAGAAGGTTGTGATGCGTATCCTTGATCAAGAAAAAGGTGTTAAAAAAATAGATGATTTGGGCATGACATCAAAAAATCTAGCCCTTTTAAAAGAAGCAATTCAAAGACCATACGGGTTGATACTTTTGACTGGTCCGACTGGTTCAGGAAAATCTACTACTCTCTATTCTATGTTAAATGAAGTAGATAAAGAAAGTTATAATGTGCTTTCTCTAGAAGATCCTATTGAATACAATATGGACGGTGTAAGTCAATCACAAGTTCGTCCAGAAATTGGTTATACATTCGATTCAGGACTTCGTACTACTCTTCGTCAAGATCCAGATATTATAATGGTGGGAGAAATTCGAGATAAGGAAACTGCGCAGCTTGCTGTGCAAGCTGCGCTTACTGGTCACCTTGTATTTTCTACACTCCATACAAATAATGCTGCAGGCGTGATCCCTCGTCTTATAGATATGGGTGTTGATCCTTTCCTTATCGCTCCCACACTTATCTGTGCGATTGCCCAGCGTCTAGTTGGAACATTACCACCCGGTGCGGGAAAACCTCTGCCAGTTGAGGGTAGTATAAAAATGATGATAGATAAACAATTTTCTGATCTCCCAGAACAATATAAAAAAGATATTCCTTTTTCAGATACAGTTTATGGAATTGCACCAACAGCAGAATGTCCAAGAGGTACTAGAGGGCGTATGGCTGTATTTGAAGTATTTAAAATGGATAAAGAAATTGAAAATGCAATTCTTACAAATCCAACAGAGCTTGAAATCAGCAGACTGCTTCGCCAAGAGGGTATGATAACAATAAAAGAAGATGCAATGATTAAGGCATTTCAAAAACTTGTTCCTTTTGAAGAAGTTAATAAGCTTTAATTTTCTTGTGATATAATAAATATATGGATACATCAAATACAAATAAAAAACTTTCCATACTCTTCGTTGACGATGATCAATTTTTGCTTGATATGTATTCTCTGAAATTTTCAAATAATAATTTTGATGTTCATATTGCAAGAAATCCAGAAGAAGCTTTGAAAATACTTAGAAATAATTTTATTCCAGATATTATGTTACTTGATGTTGTGATGCCTGGAATGGATGGTATTGAACTTCTGACTATTATTCGCAATGAAAATTTGGCAAAGGGAAGTGTAGTCATAATGCTTACAAATCAAGGTCTCCCAGATGATGTGATTAAGGCCAAAAAACTCAATGTAGATGGCTATTTAATAAAAGCCACTACTATTCCTTCCGAAGTTTTATCTGAGGTAAATAAAATTTATTCAAATTTAAGAAAATAATATATGGATTATAGAAAAGATATAGAACAGCTTGTAAATATGGTAATAAATGAAGGTGCTTCAGATTTGCATCTTTCTGAAGCGCGTAATCCTGTTATTAGAGTTGCTGGTGTCCTTATTCCGATTACAAAAAGATCTGTTTTGACCAAAGAAGATTTGAAAGGTTTTTTAAATGAATTTTTGAGTGAA
This sequence comes from Candidatus Tayloriibacteriota bacterium, assembly GCA_031384385.1. Lineage (GTDB taxonomy): Bacteria > Patescibacteriota > Minisyncoccia > Phycocordibacterales > PALSA-1337 > CAIOGI01. The sequence continues at coordinate 12,063 of JANNAN010000017.1, forward strand.
GAAAATAAGGTTTTATTACAAAAAGATCGTGATGTAGATTTTTCATATAGCCTTACAAATGCTAGATTTCGTGGAAATATATATTATCATCAAGGTGAGCTTTCAATTGCCCTAAGACTTATTCCAAAGAAAATTAGTACACTTCAAGAATTAAATTTACCTCCAATTCTTGAAACATTTACTCGACACCAGCAAGGATTCTTTTTGGTAGTAGGTCCTATTGGACAGGGCAAGTCTACAACACTGGCTGCTCTTATTGAAATGATAAATCAGACAAGAACAGAACATATTATGACCATTGAAGATCCTATTGAATATCTGTATGAATCAAAGAAATCAATTATAGATCAAAGAGAGGTTAGGATAGATACTCCAGATTTTAAAGATGCACTTATTGCAATGTTCCGTCAGGATATCGATGTAGCTTTGGTAGGAGAAATGCGCGATTCAGAAACTATGGCAACTGCTGTTACAGCAGCAGAAACTGGTCACCTTGTATTTTCTACACTCCATACAAATAATGCTGCACAAACCATAAATCGTATCATTGATTCATTTCCAGCATCTCAACAAGATCAAATCCGTATTCAATTGGCAAGTAGTTTGACTGGTATTTTTTCTCAAAGACTAATACCTAGAATTTCTGGAGGTCTAATTCCAGCTTATGAGCTTTTGATAAATAATAATGCTGTTTCAAATTTAATTCGTGAAAAAAGAATTCATGAAATAAATAGTGTTATAGAAACAAGTTCTGGTGATGGAATGATAGATATGAATCGTTCACTAGCAGAATTAGTTCGTTCAGGTGAAATAACAGTAGAAAATGCTTATTTAAATTCTAATAATCCCAAGACATTAGAGCGTCTTGTCTAATATATTTATATGTTATTTATTTATAAAGCTGTAGATGAAAAAGGGGAACAAAGATCTGGATCAGTAGATGCAGTAAATATAGATGTAGCTATTGCCTCACTCCAAAGAAGAGGATTTGTTATCACAACAATAAATGAAGAGGGTGTTAATAAATCATTCCTATCAACAAATATATCTTGGCTTGAAAGAGTTTCCAATAAAGATGTAGTTATTCTTTCTAGACAACTTGCTACATTGTTTGAAGCTCAGGTTTCTGCGCTTCGTATTTTTAGACTTCTTGCTGCAGAAACAGAAAATGTTGCATTAGCAAAAAAATTAGTAATGATATCAGATGATTTGCAGGCAGGTAGTCAGATTTCAGCTGCTTTGGCAAAACATCCAAGAGTGTTCTCAGATTTTTATGTCAGTATGGTAAAAGCAGGTGAAGAATCTGGTAAATTAGATGAAACTTTCAATTACCTTGCAGATTATCTTGATCGTACATATGAATTAGTTTCAAAAGCCAAAGGAGCTCTCGTTTACCCAGCATTTGTTGTTATTACCTTTGTTACTGTTATGATTCTAATGTTCACAATGGTTATTCCAAAAATTAGTGGAATTCTAGTAGATTCCGGTCAAGAAATTCCATTCTATACAAAAATCATTCTTGGTATAAGTAGTTTTTTGGTAAGCTATGGTTTTATTCTTCTTGCTATTGTTGTGGTGGGTGGATTCTTCTTGATACGCTATATTCGTACTCCGTCAGGCTCTATTATTTTTGATAATTTTAAATTGAGTATTCCATATATAAGTAATCTATTTAGAAAGCTTTACTGGTCACGCTTGGCAGACAATATGAACACGATGCTTATTTCTGGTATCCCCATGATTCGTGCATTAGATCTGACTTCTTCTGTTATAAACAATTCTATCTATCGTAAAATAATTGCTGATTCTGTAGAATCTGTAAAAGCAGGTAAGGCATTGTCCGAAGCTCTTTCTGGAAACGATGAAATACCTGGAATTATGATTCAGATGATTAAGGTGGGTGAAGAGTCTGGAGAGCTCGGTGCTATTCTTAAAACTCTAGCTAAATTTTACGCTAGAGAAGTAGTTACTGCTGTTGATGCTCTTGTAGATCTTATTGAACCTTTGATGATTGTTTGTTTGGGTGCTGGTGTGGCTATACTTCTAGCTTCTGTACTTATTCCTATTTACAATGTAGCTAGTTCACAATAGAGCTTGGTTAATTAAGTCTAAAAAGTATATTGTCCGACTCAAGAGGTTTTACATTGATTGAATTGCTAGTAGTTATAGCTATTATTGGTATTCTGTCATCTGTAGTGTTGGCGTCATTATCAACAGCGAGGACAAAAGGAAAGGATGGATCTGCAAAAGCTAGTATGAGTTCACTGAGAACTCAAGCAGAACTTGCGGTTGATGCAAGCGGAAATTATCACAGTGCGATCTGTACCGCGGCTGGAAATGCAGCCACACCAGGTCTTTTAACTTTAATCACTGGTATTAATGCTCAAGTTCCAACCGCAAATGCAGCTGACTGCGATGTTTCTGCATCTCCATATTCTGCATGGGCAGTGGGCGTAACATTAAATGATGCCACATTTTTTTGTGCAGACAGCACTGGATTTAGTGGAAAAACAGCAGCTATAAAGGGTGCAACAGCTACAGTTTGTACTCCATAATAACTTAATAGTCTAATTACAAATTTAGTTAGTAAAAAACCATCTTAACAAAAGATGGTTTTTTAAATCTGCGGTAATTATTTAAGAAATTATAATTACAGACACACTGTTGTTGCAGCTGCGATTGAACTTGTTAGTGTAGTTGTATAATCTGCACCTGAACTATTAGACTTTCTTGAAACTCCAGTACTATCAACACACCAAGCCCCTGTTGATGTGACCGCTGATACCGCCCAAGCAGAGCCGTTAGATGAAGGATTGCCAGTAGCTGAGGCACATCTTACATTTGCTAAAGTAAGTCCACCACCCAAAAGATTTCCTAAGCCACTGTTAGCTGTATCAAATAATGTTCCACTTGTTGCCGCACAAGGAGTAACAGCTGTAACAGCAGTACCATTTGCTGTATATAATTCAGCTTGTGCTCTCATTGATGCTAGTTGTGATTGTATTTTTGCATCATTCCCCTTACTTCTAGCAGTAGATAATGACGCCAACACCACAGATGACAGAATACCAATAATAGCTATAACTACTAGCAATTCAATCAATGTAAAACCTCTTGAGTCGGACAATATACTTTTTGTGTTTCTTTTCATAACAAAATAAATTAACTTAATAAATAATAAAAATAAAACTTATAACATAAGTATATCAAAAATAGAAAGAATAGCTTCATAGTGGATATGTGGATAACTTTTAGTGTTGCAAAATATGGCTATTTTAGTGATTAAAAATAAAATTTGTCTTAATTTAATAAAAGAAATCGTATGATCTTAAGCTGTTCTATATTTAAATATAAATGAGTAAAATATTTAATCGATATTTAATTTAGATAAAAATTAGCAAATAACTAGGTTTTTAATATAAATACGCATATTACAGACATAATCTTGGTCTAAAAAGTATATTGTCCGACTCAAGAGGTTTTACATTGATTGAATTGCTAGTAGTTATAGCTATTATTGGTATTCTGTCATCTGTGGTGTTGGCGTCATTGAATACAGCGAGAGGAAAAGGTGCGGACACAGCCATTAAGGGGAATCTAGCCGGCATTAGAACACAAGCCGAAATATATTACGATGGAAATTCAAATTCATATGGTACTCAAGCTTCAAGCACTATTACATCTTCAACTGGTGTTTGTGGAGGAGCGGGTATATTTAGTGATGCTAATGTTACAGCCGCGCTTAAATCAGCAATGTCACAGACAGGAGATACTGCAAAAGGGTATTGTGTAGCGAATGGCACTTATTGGTCAATTGCTGTACCTTTAAAAACAGATAATACATCATCTTGGTGTGTGAGTTCAGCTGGAAAGGCACAATCAATAACTACTGCCGCAACTGCTGCTGCATTCGTAGGTTGTTTATAATAAAATTAGTTTTATTTATTTTTCTCAAAACCCCTCGCCACTCGGCGGGGGTTTTTGTGTTTTTACTTCAGCATTATACTGAAGAAGTGTTTACTATTGTCTTTGATTTGTCTAATAACAACTGTAATTTCTTGATTGTCTATTTTCCCAGTAAATGATCAGAAATTAGTAAAATTTTTGTCTTTGATATTTTTATTAAAATCTTTAATTTTCTTACTAGGACTCACTATTTTGGGTGCATATTTAATTAAATTTAGTCTTCTGATTTGCTCATGTATTTTTCTTTATTTTCTGTATGAATATTTTGTGTTTTTTGTTAAGCATTAGACAATTTTAACAAAGCCCAGATAAAGATCTGATAAAGAAGTTCTAAAGAAATGATAAAGATTTTTTGTGAATAAAATGAATATAGCCGTAGAATACAAATTTTAGCCACATGTTAATAGAATTTATATTCTGTGGACTTCTCTTGTATAAAAATTATGATTTTATTGCTATAATTGATTATATGAATATTAACTATACAAGATTTAAAAAAGGTTTTACATTAGTAGAGCTAATGATAGTGATTGCTATTATTGGAATTTTAACAGCTATTGTTACTTCAAATTTTTCTCAATCAAAAGCAAAATCAAGAGATGCTAAGCGCATTTCTGATCTTGCGCAAATTCAACTAACATTAGAATTAGCTTTTGATAGATGTAATGCATATCCAGCTAATATAAACGATACAAACACAGTTGTATGTTCGGGCTATCCTTTAAGTTATTTTATTTCAGTAATTCCAAAAGAGAATTCAACGACTGGTTATGATTATATTACGAATGTAGCATCTACAGACTATGTTTTGGGGGCTAAATTAGAAACAAATAGCAGTGCATTAGTAGATGCGATAACAGCTTTTCCATCTAGCTTTGGACCTACTATTACTAGTTTTACAAGTGGTAATAATAACTGCACTCATAGTAATCCAGCTGGTCCATTCTATTATTGTGTTCAACCAAAATAAATAAATGCCAACATTCTTCTTAATTTATTCGTTTGTAATTGGTGCAATAGTCGGTAGCTTTTTGAATGTTGTTGCTTTGAGATATAACACTGGCATGACATTGAAGGGAAGATCAAAATGTTTTTCTTGTGGTAAAAATCTAAATTGGCGTGAACTTGTACCAGTTTTTAGTTTTCTATTTCAAAAAGGTAAATGTAAAAATTGTAAAAGTAAAATTTCTTGGCAATATCCTCTTGTTGAAATAATGGCTGGAATTTTATTTATAATGATTTTCTTTGTTTTTCCACCTACAACTATTCAAGAAAGTTTCACTACTCTATTTTATATTTTTGTAACTTGCTTGCTTTTGATTATTACAATTTATGACATAAAACATAAAATTATTCCTGATTCTATGTCATATACTTTTAGCGCTGTGGCTTTAGCTCATCTATTTATTGGTTCAGATTTATCTTTTATTATTCCAAATTGGACTCAACTATTAGCTGGCCCGCTTCTATCTTTGCCTTTTGTATTAATGTTCTTAATTTCAAAAGGTACTTGGATGGGTCTTGGTGATGCAAAACTTGTTCTGGGAATTGGATGGATACTGGGTATTTCAGCTGGAATATCAGCTATAGTTCTAGCCTTCTGGATAGGTGCAGTTATAAGTATAATGTGGATGTATATTATTTTTAGAAAAATTAAATCTAGATATGAAATACCATTTGGACCATATTTGATTTTGGGTATGTATATTGTTCTTTTGTTTGAAGTTAAAATAATTGATCTTAGACCTTTTTATGAAATATTCTTTAAATAATACAAAAGGATTTACACTTGTAGAACTAATGATTTCTGTAGGCATTTTTGCAATGATGACTGCACTTCTTCTTGCAAAATTCGGAACTTTCAATCAAGGTATTCTTCTTTCAAATTTAGCTTATGATGTTGCTCTTACTATTCGTAATGCTCAATCTTATGGATTAAATGTAAAAAGTGCCGATAGAGCAACTAATGTTTTTGATTATCCTTACGGAGTTCACTTCGTAGCTGGAGAATCTAAATTTACATTTTTTGCTGATGTTAATTCTAGTGGAGTTTATGATAGTGGTGATGATAGTATTCCAACTCAAATTACAAATATCAAAAGAGGAAGTAAAATATTAAAAATTTGTTTAAATTCAGATTGTACACCTCCACCAACACCTCCAACAACTCTAGACATAACTTTTAAAAGACCAGATCCAAATGCTTTGATACGCATAGATGGAGGAACGAAATCTTATGCTAAAATTGTTCTAGAAGCTACCGATGGTTCAATAAGAAATATTGTCGTGAGATCAACTGGTCAGATAGCGGTTGAAGATTAAAAATTATGAATAAAGCCCAATACAAAAAAGGATTTACTTTGATAGAAATGATAGTATCATTGGGGATTTTTACTATTGTAGCTTTGGTGGCTGTTGGTGCATTGATAAAAGTTATGGATGCAAATAAAAAATCAATTGCATTAAAAACTGCTATAAATAATATGAATTTTACTCTAGAATCAATGTCTCGCGAAATGAGAGTGGGGAGCGAGTATCATTATTATAATACCAGTTCTCCTAGTATATTAACAACATTTTCGGCTGGTTCAGAAACTGGTGGTGTATCAGGCGAAGATGGAATGACTTCATGGACAATTGCTTTTAATTCATCAAAAAGACATTCAAAAACTACTCCAGACACAGGATCATGTCATCTTATTTATGCATATAGATTTATTTATAATATCGCTGGAAGTAAATTACAAAAAGCTCAGCAAACAGATTGTGAGACAGCTTCAGATGATAATTCTTTTGAAGATCTGATTTCTCCAGAAGTAAAAATCACAAAATCTTTAGTTGAGGTTAATACTGAAGGACAACCCTATGTTTCTTTCTTTTTTAAGGGATACAGTGGAGCTAGAGCTAGAGAACAAGCAGAATTTACTGTACAGTCTTTGGTTTCTCAAAGATTACCAAATTAATTTATGCATAATTTAATTAAATTAAAAAATAATAAAGGATTTACAATTATAGAAACTCTTGTAGCTGTAGCTATTTTAATGATTTCTATTGCTGGCCCACTAACTATTGCACAAAAAGGTTTAACCGCAGCTATTTATGCGAGAGATCAGATTACAGCTGCATTTTTGGCACAAGAAAATATGGAATTGATAAGATCTAATATAGATAGTCTAAATTTGGCAAATTTTACGACTAATGTTGTTGACCAGAATTTTTGTTCATCAAGTAATACTTATGGCCTTTTAAATATTCAAACCACTGATGGTAAATATGGTTCTTTGGATGGTGTTCCTAGTCGTTTTTCTCGTCTTTTCTGTTTTAAGAGAATGGCAACTGATGATGTAAATTATGAAAATGAATTCACTGCAGTAGTAAAAGTAAAATGGTCAAATGGAACTGTTGAAAATGAAGTTATTCTGGAGAATGAATTATTTAAAATATAAAAATGATAAAATATAATATATTAAAAAATAATAGAGGGTATACATTACTTTTTGCAGTTCTAGTCTCTTCTATTGTTTTGGCGGTTGGTATTTCGATTCTAACAATTAGTAAAAAAGAATTTTTACTCTCATCATCTGCTCGAGATTCTATTGTTGCATTCTATGCAGCTGATAGTGGATTGTCATGCGCTATTTTTAGTATTGAACAAAATCCAGGAAATTTTTCTACCACTACAGCAAGTGCTAATATTCGCTGTATGCAAAAAGATTTTAGTACAATAGCAATATCGCCAGCTACCCCCTCGATTATTTTTAATCTTAATGATGATACTTTTACTTTTCATTTAAAAATTAGTCAAGATAGTAACAGTAAGGTATGTGCTGTTATAGAAGTTAAAAAATTCTATGAATATGATACTGACTTTGCACAAAATATTCTCATGACAACTATTATTTCAAAAGGATATAATCTTGGTTGGAATGATTCATCAAATACTTGTTCAGCCCCTAGCCCTCGTCGTGTAGAGCGTGCCCTAGAATATACTTTCTAAAACAATATGATATCCTTAGAATATGAAAGATAGACTGAATAAACTCAAAGAATTACTTGAGAAACACCGTTATTTGTACTATGTTTTGGATAAATCAGAAATTTCAGATGAGGCTTATGATTCCTTACTAAAAGAGTTAGAATCTATAGAAAAATCCAATCCAGAAATGATAACTTCGGATAGTCCCACACAAAGAGTAGGCGGTGAACCTCTAAAAGAATTTAAAAAAGTTAATCATGATTTTCAACAATGGTCTTTTGATGATGTTTTTGATTTCGAAGAATTAAAAAAGTGGGATGAAAAAGTAAAGAATTTTATACAAAAAGCTTATTTAAAAAATGAGAAATTAGAATATATTTGTGAATTAAAAATTGATGGATTAAAAATAATTCTTACTTATGAAAAAGGAAAACTAATTAGTGGTGCTACAAGAGGTGACGGAATAATTGGTGAAGATGTAACTCATAATATCAAAACAATTCAAAGTATTCCTTTAAAATTATCAGAAGATATTGATATTATTTCTATTGGTGAAGTTTGGTTAAGCAAGAAAAATTTAAAGAAAATAAATAGAGAAAGAGAAAAACTTAATGAGCCAATTTATGCCAATACTAGAAATCTTGCCGCTGGTTCTTTGCGTCAATTAGATCCAAAAATTACTGCATCGCGTCGTTTAGATTCATTTATGTATGATATTGATCGAGTTAATAAAGAAATTCCAGATACACAATATGGTGAAATTAAATTACTTTCAAGTCTTGGTTTTAAAACTAATACTTTTGGAAAAGTTTGTAAAACAGTAGATGAAATTCAGAATTTCTATAATGAATGGACAAAGAAAAAGCATGATCTGGATTATGAATTAGACGGTATTGTTATTAAAGTAAATTCAGTAAAAATTCAAAAGGCTCTTGGCTATACGGGAAAATCTCCACGATGGGGTGTTGCGTATAAATTTCCAGCAGAACAAGTAACTACTATTGTTGAGGATATTGTTCTACAAATTGGAAGAACTGGTGTTGTTACTCCAGTCGCGCATCTTAAGCCTATTAGTGTTGCTGGCTCTACAGTATCTCGTGCGACATTACATAATGAAGATGAAATAAAGCGTTTGGACATAAGAATTGGAGATACAGTTATTCTTCAAAAAGCTGGCGATGTTATCCCAAACATTGTCTCTATTGTAAAAGAACTTCGTCCAGATAAATCAAAACCATATATTTTTCCAAACCATGTACCTGCTTGTGGCGGTGATGGAAGAATAGAGAGACTTCCAGGTGAGGTTGCTTGGAGATGTGTTTATAAGGATTCATTTGATCAACAAAAGCGTAAATTTTATTATTTTGTTTCAAAGAAATGTTTTGATATAGATGGAATGGGTCCAAAGATTATTGATGTATTACTTGAACAAGGTTTGATTTCCTCTTTTGATGATATTTTTACCTTGGAAAAGGGCGATCTATTGGCACTACCTCGTTTCGCAGAAAAGTCTGTTGATAATTTGCTTGCTTCAATTGAAAAAGCTAGAAAAATTAGCCTACCAAGATTTATAGCCGCACTCTCTATTTCCCAAGTTGGTGAAGAAACCGCCTACGATATAACGGAACATTTTGGATCTATAGAAAAAATTCAAAATGCAAAGTATGAAGAAATTGAAGCTATTTACGGTGTTGGTCCAATAGTAGCAAAAGCGATTTTTGAATATTTTGGAGATATTGATAATAGAAAATTAATTAAAAATTTATTAAATCAAATTGAAATTAAAAAAGAATTAAAAATAAATTCTAAAAAGCTAGTATTTAAAGGTCAAAGTTTTGTTTTTACAGGTACTATGAATATGGATAGAATTCAGGCTCAAGAAATAATCCGTAATCTTGGAGGGGAAATTTCAAGTTCGATATCAAAAAATACTTCGTTTGTCGTAGTAGGTAAAAATGCTGGATCAAAATTGGAAAAAGCGAATAAACTTGGTGTGAAAGTTATTTCTGAAGAAGAATTTTTAAAAATGATTTAATTTTGCTATACTATAAATCTATGATAACTGTAAAGGAAATTGAAAATCTAGCCAATCTTGCACGAATTAAATTGAATGATGATGAGAAGCAAGGTCTTACAAAAGAAATTGATTCTATATTAACTTATATTGATCAAATAAAATCAGCGAAGGTTGATATGGATCAATCAGCTAGTGTCGGCGTGAATCGTAATATTTTCCGTGAAGATATTTCAGAAGATTCTACTCCTGAAGAGCGTGAAGGTATATTGGCTGAAGCCCCAAATAGAGAAGGTGATTTTATTGCTGTTAAGAAAATAATTGCACAGGATTAATTTTATGATTGATTTATCAAAACTTACAATTACAAAAGCTCATGAGGATTTGAAAAGTGGAAAATATTTTGCCGTAGATCTTGCTCAGGCTTATCTTGATGAAATCGCAAATAAAAATAAAGAAATAAATGCATATTTGGAAATTTTTTCTGATGTAATAGAACAAGCCAAAGAAGCTGATAAAAGATTCAAAGATGGCACAGCCACTATTTTAACTGGAATTCCATTTGCGATTAAAGATAATATTTTGATAAAAGGACGAATAGCTAGTGCCGCTTCAAAGATTTTAGAAAATTATCATGCAATCTATGATGCTACCGTAATTGAAAAATTAAAAAAAGAAGGAGTTGTTTTTATGGGTAGAACAAATATGGACGAATTCGCTATGGGTGGCTCTACAGAGAATTCTTCTTTTGGAGTTACAAAGAATCCTTATGATATTTCAACTGTTGCAGGTGGTTCTTCTGGTGGCTCTGCTGCAGTTTTGGCAATGAATGGCGCATTAGCAGCTCTGGGAACAGATACTGGGGGCTCTATTCGTCAGCCAGCAAGTTTTTGTGGCCTTGTTGGCCTGAAGCCCACTTATGGTCGTGTTTCTAGATATGGAGCAATGGCTATGGGTTCTTCATTGGATCAAATTGGTCCATTTGGGAAAACAGTTGAAGATACTGAAATAATTTATAATGCGATTAAAGGAAAAGATATAAAAGATAGCACAACTATTTCTGATGAAACTTATTCAATTAAAAATTCCGGTAAAAACTTTGTTATTGGTGTTCCTAGACATTTTCTCGGTGGTGACGGAATTAAAAAAGATATAATTGATAATTTCAATGAATCAATTGAAAAATTTAAAAAACTTGGTTATGAAATAAAAGATATTACTTTACCAAATATAGGATATTCTTTGGCTGTTTACTATGTGATTATGCCCGCTGAAGTTTCTTCAAATCTCGCTAGATTTGATAGTGTAAGATTTGGTCTTCATAAGGATGGAGATAATGGTATAGATGATTATTTTGTAACTCGTGGTCTTGGTTTTGGTAAAGAAGTCAGAAGAAGAATATTGCTTGGAACTTATGTTCTTTCATCTGGATACTATGATGCTTATTATAATCGTGCCAATGCTGTAAGAAAAATAATTACTGATGATTTTGTGAAAGCTTTTGAGAATGTTGATATAATACTAACACCTACAACTCCAGCACCGGCTTTCAAAATTGGTGAAAAGACTTCTGATCCAGTTGCAATGTATCTTGAAGATATATTTACAGTTACAGCAAATCTTACCGGAATGCCAGCGATTTCAATTCCATCTGGTTTTAGTGGGCCACTTCCAATTGGACTTCAATTGACTGCAAATCATGGTAACGAAGATTTATTATTTAAAGTTTCAAAAGAATTTTTAGCTGAATAATTTAAAAAATATGGAAGAAAAAACAGCAGAATTGATAACAGTTCCAACATACGATATAGCACATTTTTTTAATGTCATTATCGATTTTTTTGTAAATTATTTTCCACAAATCATTTTTGGATTTAAAAGTTTATTAGGGTATATTATTGCCTTATCTATTGTAGTTTCTTTAGTTTTATTTCTTGGAATAATATTTTCAGTTGAAAGTTTAAAAGCTATTCGTAGAAGAGAAAGTGAAATATTAGATGCAAAAGTCGATATGGGATACGAGACGGTAGTTAAAGGAGGTGATCCTGAATTGACTAATAGATGGAAAAGGATTACTCAAAAAATTGAATCCATAAATGAAAGTGATTGGCGTCAGGCTATTATTGAAGCTGATGTAATTCTTGCTGATCTTTTAACAAAAATGGGATATAAAGGTAATGGTGTTGGTGAACAATTAAAAAGAGTTGTAAGAGGGGATTTTGAAACAATTGATCAAGCTTGGGAAGCTCATAAGGTTAGAAATGATATTGCTCATGGTGGTTCAGAAATTGTTTTGAATCAAATGGAAGCCAGAAGAGTAATAAATTTATATAGGCAGGTATTCGAAGAATTCTACTATATCTAGCCATTATTGCTTTTTTATGTCTGTATGATATTATAATATTTACATAGCGGGGTAGGGTAACGGTAACCCGTCAGGCTCATAACCTGAAAATTGGCGGTTCGATTCCGCCCTCCGCAACAAGTAAAATGAAAAGTGGCGCGATTCGCCATTTTTTGTTATATTTTATTTTATGTCGGTGTAGTTCAATGGTAGAACGAAGGACTCATAAGCCTTAGACAATGGTTCGATTCCATTCATCGACACAAATTTTTTCAAACGTTTTTTAATTGCAGACATTTTTTCTTGCCTTTTCTGTATTTTTTGATACATTTATCAGTATTGCGATCGTAGCTCAACTGGTTAGAGCACCCGCCTGTCACGTGGGAGGTTACGGGTTCGAGCCCCGCCGATCGCGCATAAATAAAATATTATGGATACAGAAAATTTTGAAGGTATATTTGTAGATGATAATAGGTCAAAAGTTTTGGCTATAAGAGATCAGGTTTTTGCTATGGGAAATAATGATTCAGAGAAATCTCGTTTTGATGAAATTTTGGCTGGACTTGAAAATGATTCTATAAGTGGTGACAAAGCAATAGAGGAAGCAAATAGCATTCTTAATAGTAAGATAATGAGATAATTGAATTTTATTGTGCCGACGTAGCTCGGTTGGTAGAGCACTCCATTGGTAATGGAGAGGTCATCGGTTCGATCCCGATCGTCGGCTCCAGTGTCGCCAAAGTAGCTCAGTTGGTAGAGCATCACTTTCGTAAAGTGAGGGCCTCCGGTTCGATCCCGGACTTTGGCTCATTTAAGAATATATGCTATAATAGTTTTTAACCGAGATGGAAGTTGTGGTCAATTAATGTCCTAGGACATTTGATGATATGGTGAGACATCCGTCTCTTTTTTCCATTCATCTTCTACCCACTACGACCCCACTCGGTTTTCTTTTTATATATGGATAAGCAAAAAACAGAATTAAGAATACAAGAAATTGAAATAGCAATGCAAGCAGGAGATTTTTGGTCTGATAAAAATAAAGCTCAAGCAACACTGAAGGAACTGCAAGATTTAAAAAATAATCTTGAAGGAATTGGTAAATTTGATAAAGGAAATGCCATCATGACTATTTTTTCTGGTGCAGGAGGAGATGATGCGGAAGATTTTTCTGCAATTTTATATAGAATGTATAGAAAATTTTGTGAGAAACAAGGATGGGGAATGGAATTAATTCACGAAAATGTTAATGATCATGGTGGTTTTAGAAATATTACAGTCGAAATAACTGGTAAAAATATTTATGGAACTTTAAAAAATGAAAGTGGAGTTCATCGTCTTGTTCGTATCTCTCCATTTAATGCTAAACAACTTCGGCACACTTCATTTTCAATGGTTGAAATTATTCCAAAATTTGAAAAGATAAACAGTATTGATATGGAATTATCAGAAAAAGACATTGAAATTTCAATTGCAAAATCAGGAGGTCCTGGAGGACAGAACGTCAATAAAAGAGAAACTGCAGTTAGGATTGTCCATAAACCAACAGGACTTTCGGTGCATGTAACTTCAGAAAGATCCCAAGCCCAAAATAAAGAAAAAGCATTAGATATTTTGAAGGGTAAATTATTTAAGCAAATGGAAGATGAGAGAATCGCCAAAGAAAAAGGAATGTATATTAGTAAGTCTACATCTATTGAATGGGGCAATCAAATTCGATCATATGTATTTCACCCTTATAAAATGGTAAAAGATCATAGAACCAATGTAGAAACAAATCAAGTTGAAAAAGTTCTCGAGGGAGAATTGGAGGATTTTCTTGAAGCAGAGAAGGTATTATAAAAAGAGTTTTTTTGTTATAATAACTGCATGATTTATTTTGATAAAGTTTCAAAAATATACCCAGACGAATCGATGGCTCTTGACGGAGTTAGTTTTGGAATAAAACCCAATGAATTCGTGACTATTGTTGGTCATTCAGGAGCAGGAAAAACTACACTTATAAAAATGCTAATCGCCGAAGACAGACCGTCAGAAGGTGCTGTTTTTTTTGAATCAGCAAATATTCATAAATTAAAAAAGGGAGAAATGAATAAATTGCGAAGACGCATTGGAACTATTTTTCAAGACTTTCGTTTGATTCCAAATAAGACAGCATACGAAAATATTGCATTTGCTATGGAGGCTTCTGGATGTACAGATGGAGAGATAGCATCTGATGTTCCTCATGTTTTAGAGCTTGTAGGTCTTGGTCATAAGATTTGGAGTTTTCCGCATGAACTTTCTGGTGGTGAAAAACAACGCGTGGCTATTGCGAGGGCAATTGTAAATCAGCCAGATATTATTATTGCAGATGAACCTACTGGAAATCTTGATCCAATAAATACTTATGAAATTATAAAAATTCTTCAAAAAATTAATGAATTGGGAACTACTGTTTTGCTAACAACTCATAATAAGGGTGTTGTAGATACAGTAAACAGTCGAGTTATTACAATGGAAAAGGGTAAGATTATCCGTGATGATAAAGATGGGAAGTATGTTTTATAATTAATTACTTATTAAATATGATTTTTACTAATTTAAAAAGAATAACTAGAACAGGATTTATAAATTTTTGGCGAAATGGTTTTCTTTCATTTTCTGCAATGGTTGTCATTACGCTTTCGCTTTCAGTTTTCGGAGCTTTGATTTTTGGAAGTGCATTTGGAAGAGCTCTTCTTAAGGAGGTTAAAAATAAAGTCGATATAAATGTATATTTCGTACTAGATTCTCAAGAGACAGACATTTTGGCTTTGAAAAAAATAGTAGAAAGTTTACCAGAGGTTGATAAAATCGAGTATGTTTCTCGTGAACAATCATTGATTGATTTCAAAAATAAATGGAAAGATAATACGCTAATTTTACAGGGTCTTGATGAAATTGGGGATAATCCTTTTCCTGCTGTTTTAAATATAAAAGCAAAAGAACCATCACAATATTCTGGTATTACTCATTTTCTTGATAGTAAAAGTGCACTTTCAAAAGGCGGTACAAATATTATAGAAAAGATAAATTATAATCAGAATAAATTAATTATTGATAGGCTTGGTAGAATTATTCCAGCAGCTGAAAAGACTGGATCACTTATTGCGATACTTTTTGTAATTGTGGCTATTGTTATTACATTCAATACTATTAGACTTATTATTTTTACAGCAAAAGATGAAATTTCAGTTATGAAATTGGTAGGTGCATCAAATCTTTATATCAGAGGACCATTCGTTGTTTCTGGAATAATGTACGGAGTTTTTTCTGGAATTCTAACACTCATAGTTCTTGGTGGATTTGCATATTATAGCGATACTTTAATTATGAGATTTGCTGGAGTTCGTGGAGCTCAAGATTTCTCACTTCTTATAAATGTTTTCTCAAGTTATTTTATTCAAAATTTTGGTCAAATATTTGCAATTATAATGGGATCAGGAATTGTCCTTGGAGGTATATCAAGCTACTTATCAGTTAAAAGATATTTGCGAATATGAAAAAGAAAAATCATCATAAATATATCTTTGTTGTTGGAGGAGTTATGTCTGGAGTTGGAAAGGGAATCGCCACTTCGTCTATTGGAACTCTTCTTCAAGCAAAAGGTTTTGATGTAAATCTAGCTAAGGTTGATCCATATTTGAATGTCGACGCAGGAACAATGAACCCCACCGAACATGGTGAGGTTTTTGTTTTGAATTCTGGGCTCGAAACAGATCAGGATATGGGGAATTATGAAAGATTTTTAAATAGAGATTTAATTCATGAAGATTATATTACTTCTGGAATGGTCTATAAGCATGTAATTGATAAAGAAAGAAATTTAGGATTTAAAGGTAAATGTGTAGAAGCAGTACCACATATTCGTGATGAAATTGTTGGTAGATTTGAAAATGCTGCAAAATTAAATAAAAGTGAAATCTCGATAATTGAAATTGGTGGTACAGTTGGTGATTATCAAAATATTATGTTTATTGAAGCTGCCCGTGTTTTGAAAATCAATCATCCAGATGATGTAGTATTTATTATGGTGAGTTATCTTCCAATTCCTTCAAAAATAGGTGAAATGAAAAGCCGACCAACTCAAAATGCTGTTCATCAGCTTGCTGGCTACGGCGTTACAACTGATATTATAATTGCTCGTTCTGAAGCCGTGGTTGATCAAAAGAGAAAGGAGAAAATTGGTATTGCATGTAATATTCCTGAACAAAATGTTATTTCAGCGCCTGATATTGATTCTGTTTATGATGTTCCATTAAATTTTGATAAAGATGGACTCGGCGATATTTTATTAAAATCTCTAAAATTAGAAAAAAGAAAAGGTAAAGGATTGGGTAATTGGAAGAAATTTGCTCACAATATTAAAAATTCTGAAAAAGAAATTAATATTGCAATTGTTGGTAAATATTTTAATACTGGTGACTTCGTTCTTACTGATGCATATCTTTCTGTTCTTGAAGCAATTAAATACTCAGCTTGCGTTCATAAAGTAAAAGCAAAAATTCATACTGTAAATTCTCGTGATTTTGAAATTAAAAATCCTGATTATTCTTCTCTAAATAAATTTGATGGTGTAATTGTGCCAGGTGGATTTGGCGAAACTGGAATTGAAGGAAAATTGAATGTAATTAAATATGTTCGTGAAAATAAAATTCCATATTTTGGACTTTGTTATGGAATGCAATTGATGACTATTGAATATGCAAGAAATGTTCTTGGTCTTGAAAACGCTCAAACTGCTGAAATAAATCCAAAAGCTGAGCATTTGATTATCGATATTATGCCCGATCAAAAGAAGAAATTACTTGAAAAGGACTATGGTGCAAGTATGAGACTTGGTTTATACACTGCAAAAATTAGAAAAGATACTATTGCATTTAATGCCTATAAAACAAATACAATTCATGAAAGACATCGTCATCGTTATGAGGTGAATCCAAAATATATTGAAAGATTGGAAAAAGGAGGACTAGTATTTTCTGCTACATCACCAAATGGTACTCTTATGGAGATTGCTGAACTTCCACAAGGAGAAGGTGAGGGTCAGCATCCATTTTTTCTTGGAACACAATTCCATCCAGAATATTTAGCTAGACCATTAAGACCACATCCATTATTTACGGAATTTATTAAGGTAGCGAAGAATAGGAAGAGTAAGATATAATAATCATTATGTTAGCCACAGGAATAGTTCTTGCAATAATAGCCATGCTCTCTTGGGGTTTTGGTGATTTTCTTATTCAAAAAAATACTAGAAAAATTGGTGATTGGGATACTTTATTTTTTATAACATTATTTGGTTCGGTAATACTTTTACCATTTTGCTATAAACAAGTTTGGGATTTAATGAATCATTTTAATAGTGAGACATTGATTCTCTTGGTCGCATCAGTTACTCTATTTTTTGCGGCGATTATAGACTTTGAAGCTTTGAGAAAAGGGAAGCTTTCAATAGTTGAATCAATTTGGTCATTTGAAATTCCAATGACATCATTTTTGGCCTTTTTTATTTTAAAAGAAACTATTTCAGTAACTGAATTTATTTTAATTGCATTACTTTTGATCTGTCTCGTTCTTGTTGCTTTTAATGAAAATAAATTTACTAAAAAATTCTTCTTAGAAAAAGGTGTAATCTTTGCTTTGCTTTGGGCTGTACTGATGGGGTCTGCTAACTTTTTTATAGGCTGGGGTGCAAGAGTTACCGATCCAATTACAATTAACTTTATTACAGATACATTTTTAATGTTGATTTGTTTGATCGTACTTTTATTTAAAGGTAATTATAAAAAAACAGTAAAAGATATTAAAAATAATTTAGGTACACTTTTACCAATGTCTATTGCTGATAAAGTAGCATGGCTAGCCTTTGCCTATGCAATGGTTCTAACTCCGATAGCGATTGCAACAGCTTTAAGTGAAAGTTATATAATTGTGGCGGTTATGCTCGGAGTTTTTATTAATAAAGAGAAATTATATAAACATCAAAAAATTGGAATTGTGGGGGCGGTGGCATTTGCAATAACTTTGGCAGTGATTAGTTCGAATTAATTTAGCTTGAATAAACTCAATTTTTAAGGTATTTTGTAAGGACATTGCCAGATCGTCTAACGGTAGGACGTCGCTCTCTGAAAGCGAAAATTTTGGTTCGATTCCAAGTCTGGCAGCAATTTCGCAAAAATCGCAGAATCGCCGAAAAAAGGCGAAGGGGTCGCAGAATGAGGAGGGCGGGGCGGAATTCCCCCCTGAAACACCCCTTCCGCCCCGCCCGCTTCCTTGTTGGCGTTTTTGGGAATTTTCGTTACAAATGCAAAAGGAAAATGCGGAGAAAAAATGAGGGTGCGGTTGTGGACGAGTGGGTTCGAACCGACTTTTTCAAAGAATGATCGAATTTTCGTAGCATCAGTACTCTCTGCCAAAATAGTGGCTTGTTTACAGTCGTTTAGGAAATTTATGATAGGTTCGAACCGATTGCTAGAAACTTTGCCGAAAGCAGTGATTTTGTCTTTCAAAACCTGCTTTTCGGTCACCAATTTATTCTTTGTTTCTTGATACTCTTCAAGAGTTAGGGCATTGCCAAGATATGCTGACATAAGTTTTTCTAATTTAGCGTCAACGGCTAGTGCCTCACTATTTACTTTCTGAATCTGATTTTTTGAGGAATCATCGTCTTTAGATCGATCTTTCTCTACTTCCGCAATAAGCCAGTCGGCCACTTCACTAGACAGTGATACTTTTCTGATCTCATCCTGGATGAGTGTCGTCATAGCTTCCTCACGGACATACTTTTGAGAGCATGGGCCTTTGCGTTTGGTGCAGCGTAAATAGTTATGACCTTTTTGTGTCTCAATAGTAAGGCAACAGCCACATTCAGCGCATTTGAACAGTCCGCGATAAACATATGGTTTCAAATCACCGTCATGTTGTGGTTTACTTTTTTTGGTCATGACTTCCTGGCATATATCAAAAATTTTCTTGGTGATAATCGGCTCATGCTTGCCTTCATAAAATTCACCATGAAAAAGTATGAGTCCATGATAAAGATTATTTTTGAGTAGATACTGATAATTTGAAATGGAAAGCTCCTTGCCTTTGTGTCCAGTCAAGCCAAGTTCACCTATACTTTTGCGGAGGGCTGATAAAGTATAATTTCTGGTAGCATATGTTTCAAAAGCTTTCTTGATGAAAGGAGCTTTTTCAGGATCGACTACAATGAGTTTTGTTTTCTTGTCGTTAAGATATCCAATCGGCGCTTTCTGTGGCCAGATGCCGTTCTTCAATTTTTGTTTGTAACTCCTCTTAACATTTTCGGAAAGATTGTCTACATAATATTTCGATTGAGAAAAAGAGATGGAAAGCATAAATTTTCCCTGCGGAGTTGCGTCAAACCAGAAAGTTGGAAATTTTAAATCAGTAATTACACCAGTATCAACCATGTAAATGATTTTTCCACCATCAACCGAGTTACGAGCGAGCCTGTCGGGATGCCAAGCCAAAATCCCTGAAGCCTCGCCAGCTTCTATGCGCTCCAACATCTCCGCGAAAACAGGTCTACCGGGAGTTTTGGCAGTTTGCTTCTCGATAAATACATCTACAACCTCCAGTTGCTCTTTTTTGGCGAGCTCGCGTAGCTCGGAGAGCTGGTCGGCAAGACTTCGGACTTGTCGATCCTCGGTATCGGTAGATTTGCGGGTGTAAATAAAATATTTCTTGTCGCTCATGGATGTATTTTACCAAATTTTTCAGAAAGCAAGAAATATTTTTTACATAAATCAGTGCATAAACAGTTAACAACTATACTTTCATTGAGAAGCGGTCGACTTTTGCTTCCCTCACTGGACATTGTTCACCCTATCACATATCTGTATGTCGGATGCTTCCCACGGTTGCAATGAGTAACCGTGGGAAGCGCGGGAGCCGTTCGGATATGCGTCTGGAGCGCCACAGACCTACTAGAAGCGGAAGTGAGCCGCTTCGAGTCACTGTAGCCTGTGATTTGTGATGTGTGATTGCGTTCAAAAATGAAAAGTAAAAGGAGGTGAGTACCCATCTGGTCCGCAACCGCACCCTCGTTTTTTCACCACGCTTGCCCTATGCCCTCGTCACGCACATTCCCGGAAAAATAAGGATTTATGCGGGCGGGTGATGGGGTTTGATTCTACTAAAGGAAAACGTAAATTATGTGTAAAGGCAGGACTTTTAAAATTGACTAAAACATAGTATTATTACCTGTATGTTTGAAGGACCTCATATACCTAATGACGAATTGGAGAAAGATAAAGTTGAATCATCTGCATCAGATGCATTAGAGGCTCCTCTAGAAGATTGGAAAAATAGAGCATATTTTCGTATAAATCTCGGTGTTCATCGAGAAAGGATTGATCGAATAGTGGAACCTCTCAAAGAGACTCATCCGGAGTGGTTCAGATCTTTTAAAAATAAAACTGGGATGGGTGAGTATTTCTCCCCCGAGCTTGTTTCGATAGTTAGAGAAGAACTTGAAAAATATAAAAAGGCACCGGAAGGCTGGGAAGTCATTAGTACTCTAGAGGAGTTAACTGGTAAATCAGGTGGTTTTATAAGTAAGACTATTGAACCATATAGAGAAACTCATCCCGAGTGGTTTAAAGATTATCTAAGTAAGAGGTCTAAGATTCTTGAACATTACGCACCTGAACTTATAACAATATTAAAAAAAGAATTTCAAAGTTATGAATATGCTCCTGAAGGATGGAAAACAAGAAATTCTGTGGCAAAGTCACTGAATGCTACAGATTTTATAGTTCAAAAAATTGTTAATCAGTTTGAACAAATTCATCCAGAGTTGGTAAAAGATTACATGACAAAATCAGGTGTACTCACGCATTTTTCACCAGAATTAATCCTGATTATTGAAGAAGAACTGCTAAAAGAAGAAAAAGCACCAGAAGGGTGGGAAGTGATAAGTATGTTAGCTGAATTAACTGACAGAAGTCCTTTATTAATCAGAAGAACCATTGAACCATATAGAGAAACTCATCCCGAGTGGTTTAAGAATTATAAGACTAGATCTGGTTTATTTGAACATTTTTCTCCTGAGTTAGTTGCGGTTATTAAAAATGAATTTTTAAAAGAAGAAAAACCACCAGAAGGGTGGATGAATAGAAATGAATTGCATGATTCTTTGGGAATCAGTTATAAGAAACTTAATCGAATGGTAGCAACTCAGAAAGAAATTCATCCTGAGTGGTTTAAGTTCTTTAAGGGCAAGGCATTAGTTACGGAGTATGTATCCCCAGATGCTATTTTATTTTTTAAGGATATCGTAGTAAAAGAAGAGGAACCTCAAAAAGGTTGGATGAGTCCAGGGGAGTTAGGAGATTATTTGAAAGTTGCTTTTAAAACTATCAAAAAGGTAGCTGTAGAGCATAAAAAAAGTAATCCAGAGTGGTACAAACTTTATAAATCAGATAATGCGAATATGACGGAGTACTATTCTCCCGAGTTGGTTATGATCCTGGAGGATAGATTTTTAAAGCCTCCACCACCTCTGGATTGGAAGACTATAAAATCATTTGCTGTTTCTAGAAATAGTGCCGTTAAGACAATTGAGAAACTTGTAGAATCGTATAGGGAGACAAATCCAGAATGGTTCAAGAATTATCGAACAAATAATGGTGTACACGAGCATATTTCTCCCGAACTGATTTCAGTAATAGAAAATTATTTTTCTAAGCAAAGCCCCCTTAAAGGATGGGAGGTTTTACAGTCATTGATTGTTTCCACGGGAAGATCGAATAAATTCATTGAGAAATTAATATTACCTTATAGAGAAACACACCCTGAATGGTTTAAGGAATTCAGAAGTGAAGATGGCAATTTGCGAAAATATTATTCTCCAGAATTAATTTCAATAATCAAGAATGAACTTTCAAATACTGAGTTTGTTCCAGAAGGATGGGTGACTAGGAATTTCTTCTCCAAATCTAAGGGAGTAGATGTTGATATGATCGAGGACATAATAGCGCCGTATAAAGAAAAAAATCCAGAATGGTTTAGAAAGTTTGTATCAAAAAATGGTGGACAGAAGGTGGAGTATCTTTCACCGGAGCTAGTTTCCATTTTACAAAAAGAATTGGTAGATAATATAGCTCCAGAAGGTTGGAAGGTCTTGAGAGCCCTAAGATTTTCTATTGGTATTTCAGGATCTCCAATTAAGAAAATAGCCGAACCATATAGAGATTCTAATCCTGAATGGTTTAAAACTTTCAGAAGCGAAGATGGTAATTTACGCGAATATTTTTCTCCAGAATTAGTCTCGATTATAGAAACTGAACTATTAAAAGAAGGTGAGGCGCCAGAAGGATGGTTGAGAAATACTACTATAGCCAATTCACTTGAAGTAACAAAAGAAAAAACTAAGAAACTTGCAGATCAAAGTAGGGAAGCACATCCAGAATGGTTTAAAGATTTTAGGGGGAAAGAAGGTATATTCGAGTACTATTCACCCGAATTAATTTTGATTATTAAGAATTCTATTTTTATAGAAGAAAATGAGGCGCCTGGTGGCTGGGAGACCAATAAAGGTTTACAAAATAAAACGAATTTTTCTTACTACCTTCTCGAAAAAATTGAAGAACCTTACAGACTTACTCATCCAGAATGGTTCAAAAACTTCAGAAGCAAGACAGGTGTGTATGAGCACCTTTCACCAGAACTGGTCTCAATTATTAAAGAAGAGGCTGAAAGACGACAAAGCTATGAGAGTGAAATTTTGAATAGAGAAAATTTCGATAAAAACCTTGTCGGATTTCTTAAAGGTGTAGACTCCTCAAAAGAAGGTATCGAATTCAAAGACCTTATCAGTGTTTTCGGCTCGTCATCTGTTTTAGATATATTGTATGCAACGCACCCAGAATTCAAAGCAGTTCCTGTTGAACGTGTAAAATCTGTTATTGCTGAATATCTTGGAAATTACTTATTGTCGCCAGGTGCTTTTTCATTAGATTCGGTTAAAAATAATTTGTCATATCTTAAAGAAGAAAATATAAAGAATGGACTGGTTGAAGTGGTGAAAGATCATTGTCTGACGTATTTTTTAGAATATAAAAAGGCTAACCATGATAAAGATGATCAACAAATATTTACCGAATATTTTGCTCAGTTGGAAGATCAAACAAGTAGTTTTAATAATGCTGATCTTGATTCTGTGATCAAAGAGATAACTGAATACTATCAATCTATATTCAATCTAGAAAAGGGTGAACATCTCATTGAATCGTTAAACTCCGGAAGAAGCTTCCCGGATATTTATCAGAGTATCAATATAAAGGAAATTTCTGATAAGAAAAGATTGTTGATTGCCGATGAAATGGGTGTAGGTAAGAGTGCTTCAGCAATAATTGCAAAGGAATCTCTCGGCTCAAAATTGGCGCTAGTGGTTGTACCAAGTAATGTAGTAAATACATGGGAAAAATATCTGTCTGACACAGTCGGAGAAGATGCTAAAAAGATTGGATATTTCAAGAGTGGCGAAGCGCCTCGTGTTTTGGTTGTGAATGATATAGAAGAACTGAATAATATTGATCAAAATTTATACGATTATATTCTCATTTCTCATGAGAAACTTACTGGAAAATATACTGGAGCACTTGATGTCTTGGACTACGACATGCTCATTGTCGATGAAGTTCATAAGTTTAAGAATCTCAGTAGTGCAAAACGTCCAGAACAGCTCATTAGATTAGCTGAAAAGATACAAGGTGATGATAAATATCTTGCACTTCTATCGGGTACGCCAGTGCCAAATAAGATTGAGGATGTGGCATTACTCTTGAGACTCCTCCATCCAGATCGTTTCGAGGACCAAGATAATAAGCAAATTGTATCAAGTGTGCTCAATGGCAACCTTTCTGATATTCGAGCTTTGCTTGTGCCATATATGCAGAGAAAAGATCTGCGAGATCACATTGAGATGCCAAAACTTGATGAGGAAGTCATACCAGTTACACTTACTGGATCAGAGAAGGATGTATACGAAGTTTTGCTTGAAGAAGATGAACTTACTCCAACTGAAAAAATGATTACCTTGCGTCGTTTCCTTATGAACCATGAGACACTGGATATTACACCAAATATACAAAGTAGTAAGGTTGAGACCTTGAAAGGAAAGCTCACTGAAACTTTTGAATCAAAAGATAAGGTTGTTTTGTTTGTGAATGATTATGTGAAAGGTGTGATTGAAGGCGATAATTCAATATTGTCTAATCTTGAATTACCAGAAGATGTTGAGATTAAGGTTGTCTACGGTGAAGTGTCTCAAGCCGAGAGAGTCTCTATTCAAGAAGAATTTAATACTGAAAACGGTAAGAAAATATTATTGGTTGTTAGTGGTCAGACTGCTGGCGTCGGAGTTGATTATACTGGTGGAGAACACATATATTTCTATAATGAACCATGGACAAAGGCGGACAGCGATCAACAAAAAGCTCGAGTATATAGACCTGGACTTAAACACGATATCCAATCAGAGACTCTGATTACAAAAGATACAATTGAGGAAGGTATACATCGATATGTTGAGTTGAAACACCAAGCAGTCAATAAGCTTCTGAATGGTATTCCAATTACAGAATTTGAAAAAGAACTATTGGAGAAGAGTGAACAATCAGAGGGCAATCTTGAAGTGAATCCAGAACTAGCTAACTATTATTTCTCATCTTTTGATAAGATGAATAGAATTTTTGCAGCGGTTAAAGAAATGGGTGAAGAAAATTTTTGGGATTTCATTGAGAAGCATGGCGCAGAATATGCTGATTGTTACTTTGAACTTGGTAATAGAAGCTATCAAGCCAATGCAAGTCGAGTCTGTGCCACATTGATTGATTCAATGATCAAAGCAGAAAAGTCTGATCCAAAAGATCTCAAAATTATCGATATTGCATCTGGTCCCGAGATGCTTCGCCGTCACAGTAAAGAAGATGTTCAATCTGCTATTGTCAGTGCGGATATAAACATCAATCATTTCATCAATCGAGGCACGAAGGATGCGGTAGTCGCTGGCTTTACTGAATTACCATTCCCAGATAATAATTTTGATTATGCTAATTTTTCGCTCGCATTTCATTATAGTAAATTCTTACCAAGTAAAAATGAGTATGAACGCGCAGAAGTATTAAAGGAAATTAATCGCGTTCTCAAAGTTGATGGCACAGCTGTTATTAATATGATTTATAGTCTTGATTTCAAGGACGTTGATAAGTTTAAAAAGCTTGTTGGTTCTTTTGGTTTTGATGTTGTAGAAGGTTATTCCGGTGAAGTGGAATCTTCGGATAATTATAGATCAAGAGTTATTACACTTAGAAAAAATAGTGATATAGAGCAATCAGCAGAAGAAGTGCTGAAAGATATGACCAGAGAAGAAATGGATGGTTTGAAGTTTGTTAGAACGACAGAAGGCCTCAAGGATTCAAGAAAGATTGTTTCTGATTTCAAACTCAATGGTAAAAGTTTTCATATTGATTTCAATGATTCAGATAAAATAGTCGTAAGAGAGGAAAAAGGTATTTTGGAGGACGGTAAAAGACTAAAAGATAAATATGGTTCAATCAAGGATATATCAAAGGAGGAGGTTGTGAATAATAATTTTGTCAGATTGTTGGTAGGGGAAAAGCATATTCTTTTCAAGAAGCTTTCAAAAGGAGGGGTGGTTTTGGTGAGATAGTAAAATCTTGCTAAAAATGATGATAAGTGAGATTATCAGGCTATGAAAAAGTTTGTTAAATTATTACAAAATCATGTTATCCTCGGTGCACTTGTTGCAACTATTTTGTTATTAGTTTTGTATTTATCTTGTACAAATTTTAGGATTTACCTTTCAAATCATCAAATTGATCCAAATTTCATCATTGGATTTTTTACTGTGATCGCACTCCTCTTGAGTCTTATTCAGACATCAAAAGACAAGAGATACGCTTATAATCTACAACTAGTTAAATCTATAGAAGATAAAGGGCTTCTGGTTATTGCAAAGCTGATAAGTATAAAAGGTAGAAGCTTGGTTTATGTTGGCACTATAAAACAATTAAAATCCGTCTTTGGAACAAATCGGATATATCGGGATACAAATGAAGTTCTTTCTAAAACAGAAATCGAAAAAGGCATGGAACTTGTTGCGACTTATTTAGACACTTTTTTCCCTGCAATTAAAGAAAAATGGAATGATCTAACCGACAGATTAAGTGAACTTGGTACTATAAGCACGAATATCATTATTAATTATAATGAAAACTATAATCTGATTGGTACAAAAGGTTTTACAAATATTGCGTTAGATAATATAGATGCAAGTATCAAGAGAGCGGATGTATTAAATCAAGAAATTGATCAGATTACTCTTGAAATGAGAGATTCGATCGTTGGAAAAATAAATGAGTCGACGGGTGAATTTAAAAATACTTTTGACTTTAGTTTCTAAGTAATAATTTTTGACTATAATCAAATTATGAAATCATTTGGTGGAGGAAAAATTACACCATTACAGCTTTTACGGGAGGGAAAGGTATGGTTAGAAATATGGGAGAATACATCAAAAAAAACAACAAGTCTCCTACCTGCAACTTACTGTCTTTTTACAGCGTTAGAATTATATCTGAAGGCGTATCTTGTCCTTGAAAATAGTGAATATGCAGACGTTAAAAAATTAAAGAAACTGGGACATAACCGGGCTGAGAAAGCAGACACGGTCATATTTTTAGACTTCTCCAGACGAGTTGTATATTGGAGGGTCTTAAAAAGGTACCTGGGAGATTTTAAAAACATCATTGATAACTTTTCAAATACATTGGGAATATTTAAGTATGTTTGGAAATTTCCACGAATGGAAATACTTTCTACTCTTGAAAAGTACAAGGAAGGTAAACGAATACTCATTTTACATAATCAAACAGAAGTTAGAAGTCTTCTAAAGCTTTCATCTTAGAATCTATAAATGAACATCATGAAAAACCTTTCCATCAACAAAATAATCCTCTCAGACAGAGACGCCTACAAAACCATCTACTGCATGAGCCCAGAGTATAAACGAGGAGCAGAAAAAGCCCTGGATGTTGAACACGCATATTACTCGAATGCTTTGGAAGGCTGTAAGATTGACCGAATAGAATTTGAAAAGCTGGCAGAAAGCATAGCGGCATAGAAAATTTGTTGACTCAAACTATTCTGGTATACTATCAACACTACGGCTTCGGCCCGACTCCGCCTCAGCGGGGGTAAAAACAAATGGAAAATAAAGAACTTAAAAATATAGCTTTCATAGACGGACAAAACCTGTATATGAATACTGCCAAAAAGGAAAAGAATTCTTGGCTCATCGACCTTGCCCGTTTTCACGTTTATTTACAGAAGAAATATAATGTCGATAAGGCATACTACCACCTCGGTTACGTGCAGCCTGAGAACAATGACCTTTATGAAGAAATTCAAAAGACTGGATTCATCCTACTTTTCCGTTTACACAATCCTGCCATGGTCGGTAAAAAGAAAGGCAATGTAGATTCGGACATCATCTTCAATGTTATGAAGAGGCTCTACAAAAAGGAGGAATTTGATAAAGTCGTGCTTGTTTCAGGTGATGGAGACTACAAGCTACTGGTTGATTTTCTTATTGAAGAAAATAGATTTGAAAAAATACTCTTTCCAGATAGGCAGTACAGATCATCTCTCTACAAAGAACTCACTAACCTATACTTTGCATATTTGGATGATGAGGATATAAAAAGCAAAATTATCAAAATTAAAGAAGAGGATTCGGATAAAAAGAAAAGGGTGCCTTAGGTAGTTAGCCGTTTGGACCCCTTTTCGTCTGAATACCTATATCTTAGCATGGAGGTTCTCGAAAAGTCAATCGCCAAAATAACCTTATCACGTCTTCACTATCCTGAACCAATTGAGATCAGATATGCTCATAAGTGAGGTTCTAACATCGTCCAAGCCCGGTAGCCAAGTTGAATGTTTCAAAACTAGCGTCTGCGGATGCTGTTTTATTCGAAAGCAAAACAATTTATAGTTAAAATAATTCTAAGTATATTTTTTAAACTAGTCGGGCACTCCGTACTTTGTCTTCTTGTATGTAAAGTCGTCTTTACATACTGTATTCTTATATGTATAATCAAAGCTTATGCAAGAGAAAATAAAAAATGATGTAAGTAAATATAGAATAGAGGTAGGTGTGACACAAGAGGATCTTGCATCCAAGGTCAGTGTGAGTAGGCAGACTATCATTGCCTTGGAGAAGGGAAACTATACACCTTCAATTTTACTAGCTCTTAAAATCGCTGGTTTCTTCAAGATGCCTGTCGAGAAAATATTTAAAATTTCTTATGAAAAATAATCTAAAAGAATCTATTGTTACTGTTGGCCTTGTCATCACAGCGGTATTACTTTTGAATCCATTTCATTTTTGGATGCCGGATATGATGGTGATGAGCATGCTCGCTATAATTCTCGTTCTTTTCGCTATATTTGCAAGTTTTATTCTTAGAGAAAAAACTATTGATGAAAGAGATACTCAGCATCGAACACTTGCTGGTCGGAATGCTTTTCTGGCAGGATCTGCAGTACTCATCCTTGGTATCCTTGTTCAGGGATATTCACATAAAGTTGATGAATGGTTGATAGTCGCTCTTATATTCATGATAGTAGCTAAAATAGGTACTCGTATTTGGAGTGACAGAAATCTTTAAAATCTGATGTAAAGTATACTTTACATTTATTTTGTTTCATATATAATAGTATGTATATAAGTAATTAATAAATAACAATATTTTATGAATAAAAAAATAGGAATTATTATTGGGGTTATAGCATTAGTAATAATAGCTGGAGGAATTTATGCATCTCAGAATTCAAAAGAAAATGCAATGATGGCTAAAGAAAAAATGGAACAGGCGGGTGTGGTAGATCCAAATATGTCTGCAGAAAAGGCTATGATGGAGAAAAAGGTTATGGAAGAAAAAAGTGTAATGATGAAAGCTGACACTACAAAAACCGACACAATAATAAAGGCAGATAGTATGATGAAGGTTGGTTCATACGAAGCTTATACACCAGAAAAAGTAGCTCTTGCTTCCGCTACTCATCATGTAGTTCTATTTTTCAGAGCAAGTTGGTGTCCGACATGTATTTCTCTTGATAAAGATATAAAATCAAATCTTAGTAAGATTCCTTCTGACTTATCAATTCTAGATATTAACTATGACAATTCATCCGAACTAAAGAAAAAATATGGTGTAACATATCAACATACATTTGTACAAGTTGATAAAGATGGAAACTTAATCAAAAAGTGGAGTGGTAGTCCAACTCTCACTGTACTCGTAGGAGAAGTAAAATAATATGTTGCTCCTCCTGATCTCATTTATCGCTGGAGTATTGACGGTGCTTGCACCATGTATTCTTCCACTTCTTCCTGTAATTATCGGAGGATCACTTTCTGATGGTGGGACAGGAGGATTTAATAAAAAGAAAGCTTTCACTATTATTGTATCTCTCGGTGTATCGGTTATTGTTTTTACGCTTCTTTTGAAAGCAAGTACACTTTTTATTGATATACCAGAATATGTTTGGAAGTGGATTTCAGGTGGCATCGTCTTATTTTTAGGTCTTGTTACTCTTTTTCCATCTCTTTGGGAAAGTTCACTACTAGCAAAACTTAGTTCAAAATCAAATGTTCTCATGGGTAAGGGTTATCAGAAAAAGAATTTTTGGGGCGATGTAATTATTGGGGCATCTCTCGGTCCTGTATTCTCAACATGTAGTCCTACTTATTTTATTGTCCTAGCAACAGTATTACCTGTAAATCCTGCTATTGGCATAGTCTATCTCCTGTCTTATACCATAGGACTATGTCTCTCATTGCTCATTGTATCTATTGTTGGTCAAAAAATAATGAATAAGCTTGGCGTCGCAGCAGACCCGAAAGGCTGGTTCAAGAAAACCTTAGGAATTATATTTATTATTGTTGGTATAGCGGTCATCGGTGGATTTGATAAAAAGACCCAGCTATTTTTATTAAATTCAGGATTTTTTGATGTAACAAAAATTGAGCAAAAGCTTTTAGAAAAAAATAATGCTCCGGTTTTTATCCCATCAAGTATTTCATCAACTACCTTACAGATTGATTCACAAATGCAAAATGAATCGACAACTGAAAAAACAATTATGAAAAAAAGTGAAATGGTATATCTAAGTCAGGAGCAAAAACAGGCGAAGTTTAAAAAAGTTCCAGAACTCAGTTCTATTGATGGATATATAAACACTGATGGAAAAAGGATAACCCTTGACTCACTAAAAGGTAAGGTTGTGCTGTTAGATATATGGACATACAGCTGTATCAATTGTCAGCGAACATTGCCTTATATAAATGATTGGTATGGAAAATACAAAGAGCAGGGACTTGAGATCGTTGGTCTTCATACGCCAGAGTTTGCATTTGAAAGAGTAATATCAAATGTTGAAAAGGCAGTAGAAAAATTTGGTATCAAGTATCCCGTTGTCTTGGATAATGATTATTCAACATGGCAAGCGTTAGGTAATCAATTTTGGCCAAGAAAATATCTTATTGATATTGATGGATATATTGTTTATGACCATATTGGTGAAGGAAATTATGAAGAAACAGAAAAAGCTATTCAAGAAGCTCTAAAGGAGCGTTCTTCTCGAATGGGTATGCAGGATAAAATATCTGAAAGTATTTCAAAACCTAACAATGTTGTGTCTGTAGATTCACACCAAGTCAAAAGTCCAGAAACCTACTTCGGCTCTGCACGAAATAGTCTACTCACGAATGGGAAAAGTGGGATAACTGGAGAGCAGACACTTTCTGTACCATTGGGCATCTCTCCAAACAGATTGTATCTTGATGGTACATGGAATATGACATCTGAATATGCTGAAAATAAAAGTGTTGGAAGTATAGTTTTTAACTATGAAGCAAAAAATGTCTATATTACTGGAGGCTCGAAGGAGGGTATTGAGATTGAAATCTATAAAGATGATGTATTTTTAAAGAAAATAATGATCAAAGATGAAACACTATATACTCTTATTCAAGATGCAGAGTATGGAAAACACGATCTTCGAATTGTAATACCAAAAGCTGGACTACAAGCATTCACTTTTACATTCGGTTAGAAAATATTGAAATACAATCTAATGATTGAACTAAGGCTATGTTATAGTATTAGTATTGTTTTTAAATTTAATTTAAATAGATAAACTATAATATGAAAAAATACAAAATAATTTTTTGGGTAACTACGGGTATTATATTTTTAATGGAAGGTGTACTACCTGCTTTTACTTCGCAAAGTAAAATGGCAATTGAGGGAATTACTAGTTTAGGTTATCCAGTATATTTTAGTGGTATGCTGACCGTATTTAAAGTATTTGGATCATTATCATTAATAATTCCGCAAATATCATCTCGCATAAAAGAGTGGGCATATGCAGGTTTTGGAATTGATTTTATTTCAGCATTTGTGAGTATTTGGATTGTTGCTGGTTTTAGAATAATGTTAATTCTCCCTGTTATTTTTATGATCTTGCTTGTGCTTTCATACATCTCTTATCATAAAATAAAAATGATAAATTAAATATGAATTCTCTCACTCCTGAAGAAAAAAGAATAATAATCAATAAAGGTACAGAAGCTCCATTTTCTGGTGAATATGTTAATAATAAAGAAACTGGAATTTATGTTTGTAGACAATGCGAAGCGCCACTTTATAATTCAAAAGATAAATTTGAATCTGATTGCGGTTGGCCAAGTTTCGATGATGAGATAGAAGGTTCTGTTAAAAAAAGTATTGATGCTGATGCTCAGAGAACAGAAATAACTTGTGTTAAATGTGGAGGACATTTGGGCCACTTATTTTTTGGAGAAAATTTAACTCCTAAAAATACTAGATATTGTGTTAATTCTATATCAATGAAATTTATACCAGGGAAATAATATGATAAAGAAAATAATATTAGCAGGTGGTTGTTTTTGGGGATTACAAAATTTAATCAGAAAACAAAAAGGAATTATAAATACTCGAGTTGGTTATACTGGTGGTAAAAATGAAAATCCGACCTATGAAAATCATCCGGGGCATGCTGAAGCGATAGAAATTGAATATGATTTAGAAAAAACTTCTTATAAAAATTTATTAGATTTTTTCTTTCAAATTCATAATCCCACTACCATCAATCAACAAGGCAATGATATTGGTACTTCTTATAGATCTGCAATTTTTTATTCTAATGAAGAAGAAAGAAAAGAGGCAAATGATTTTATTAAAATTGTAAATAAATCTGATCGCTGGAAAAATCCTGTAGTTACGACGATTGAGCCATTTATTAAATTTTATCTTGCAGAAGATTATCATCAAAATTATCTACAAAAAAATCCAAATGGATATACATGTCACGCTATATGGTTTGATAGTTATCTAAAGTAGTGTTATTCTCTAATTCATGTCTAAGAACGATACAGTACTAAGTTTTGACGAAGTTTCATTTGAATATGGTCATAATAAGCCTATTTTACAAGAGGCTTCTCTTTCTATACGCGAAGGTATGAAGGTTACTCTAATGGGTCAAAATGGGGCTGGAAAGACTACTATATTCGATTTGATTACTAAAGAGTCAGAGCCAGAATCAGGAGATATCCATATTCACAATGGAGTTTCGATTGCTATTGCTCGTCAGGTTATTGCTCGTGATCAGCTCGATCTTACAATGAAGGAATTTTTTGAAAACTGTTTTAAAGAAAAAATTTATGATATTGATGTGAAAATTGAAGAAGTTTTAGAAATTGTAAATTTTCATGCGCCACATAACAGAATAATTCGTTCGTTTTCTGGTGGACAACAAGCCCGTCTTTTACTTGCTTCTGCAATTATTCAAAATCCAGATTTGCTTTTACTCGATGAGCCAACAAATAATCTAGATAAAGCTGGCATTGAACATTTAACTATATTTCTTAAAAATTATGAAAAAACTGTAATTGTCATTTCCCACGATGCCGATTTCTTGAATTCATTTACAGATGGAGTTCTTTATTTAGATATTTATACAAAGAAAATAGAACAATATTTCGGTAATTATTTTGATGTGAGAGAACAGATACGAATTCGTCTTGAAAAAGAAAATATGAAGAATGCTCAATTGGCAAAAGAAATTCAAGAAAATAAAGATAAGGCAGGATTTTTTGCAAATAAAGGCGGTCAAATGCGTCTTGTTGCAAAAAGAATGCGTGAAAAAGCAGAAGAACTTGAAGAAGAGATGGTTGATGTTAGAAGAGAGGATAAGACTATTCGTCCTTTCGAAATTCCAGCACAACCAGAATTACTTGGCGAAATAATTAAAATAAATTCATATAAAGTAATTAGAAATCATGAGGCAACAAGTCGTAAGGTTAGTATCTCATTAAAAAGAAATAACCATTTACTTTTAAAAGGACCAAATGGAATTGGTAAAAGTACATTATTACAAACAATTGCAGAAGGTGGTTCTGGCTCAGTAATTGCATCTGATGTTCGTGTTGGATATTATCGTCAGGATTTCTCAACTTTGAATTTTGAAGATTCAGTATATGAATCTTTGATTGAAGTTGTAAAAAAAAGAACAAGCCATAATACAGAAGAGGAAATGAGATCTGTAGCTGCAGGATTTCTTATAACTCGTGATGTTATGGATACAAAGATTGGTAGTTTATCAGAAGGACAAAAAGGTCTTGTTGCATTTGCTAGGCTAGTTCTTGAAAAACCAGGTTTACTTATTCTAGATGAACCGACAAATCATATAAATTTTCGCCATCTTCCACTCATCGCTGAAGCATTAAATAATTATAAGGGTGCAATGATATTAGTCTCTCATGTTCCAGAATTTGTTGGAAAGATTAGAATTGATGAAGTTTTGGATTTAGATAAATAAAACGACCTTTGCGCATTAAATTATTTTCTGTATAATGATTATCTATGGCAAAAAGACAAAGTGCGAGTACGAATATGAAAACTTCTCGTTCTCACAAGACAAAAAAGCGTTTGGCAGTAAAACACGCTCGTCTTAGTGCGAAGAAGGCAAAGAAGGGAGGAAAACGTACAAAGAAATAAAAACTAGCCACTTGAGATAATCCCTCAGGTGGCGGTTTTTATTTATTATTAATATTATTTCCCGCCACAAATCCTGTAGTCCAACAAAGTTGCAGACTATAACCTCCAGAAGGTCTATCAATATTTAAAATATCTCCAACCAAATAAAGATTTGGAATTATTTTTGATTGCATCGTTTTAAAATCTACTTCAGTTAAATCTACACCCCCAGAAGAAACAATAGCCTTATCTGCTCCCAATAAGCCTGAAACATTCATTGGTATACCCTTGATTATTTCTATAAGTTTCAATCTTTGTTCACGATTTATACTGTTATTTGGAATGTTCCCATCAATATTGGAAAGTTCTAAAACAATATCAACCAAAGATGATGAGATAAAAGATCCAAGAGAATTCTTTATTTTCTTTTTATTATCAAGTAAAAATAATTCCTGAAGTCTTGAATTCATCATTCCATGATCTAGAGAGGGAAGAAGATCAAGCCTGATCTCGACTTCTCCATATTTTAGAAGTTCACTAATATCTTTGCTCATATTTAAAACAGTTGGTCCGCTAATTCCAAAATGTGTAAAAAGCAATCTTCCTTTTTTTATTTCTTGTTTTTGATTATTTTGAAATGTTGTTAATTTTATATCTTGTAGTGTTACTCCGGATAATCCTTTTACCCATTTATCTGAAAGTGTTATAGGTACAAGAGCATTTTCTGAAGCTATAACCTTATGACCCAAATCTTTTAGCCAAGAGAAACCATCACCAGTAGAACCAGTTTCTGGTCTAGAAGTACCACCAGTTGCGAGTATAAATCTCTTGGCTAAGATTTTTTTATTATCTTTTAATTTAACTAAATTAATTAAATTATTTTCTTTTTCAAAACCAATAACCGTAGCTTCATTCATTATTTCTACTTTTCCTCTTTTAATATATTCAATTAGAACATTCCAGACTGATTGTGCGCTATCACTTACTGGAAATACACGGTTCTCAGCTTCAATTTTTGTTTCCATTCCTCTGGAATTAAAAAATTCCAAAGTATCTTTTACACTAAATTGTGAAAAAGCAGAAAAAAGGAATTTGTCACTATCTTTGTATTTATTTAAAAATGTACGCACATTAAACTCTGCATTCGTAACATTGCATCTTCCTCCCCCAGTTATTAGGAGTTTTACACCTAAGGTGGAATTTTTTTCAAGAATAATAACTTTCTTACCAAGCTCAGCTGCACGCCCAGCAGACATTAATCCTGCAGGCCCTCCACCAATTATTGCTATATCATAAATAATTTCATTCATATACTAAATTTCTTGCTGTTCTTTATATGGTATCACAATGCTTATAAATATGACTAACTTCAGATACATATAACTAACCTCACATACATATTGCATTAAAATATATTTAAATATATAATCTAAAGGTGTGAGTACTAAATAAAGCATTTTGCTTAGTTGTTAGTACAATCCAAAATAAAATGTCTACATAAGGTCCTGCCTCGGCAGGATTTTGTGTTTTTAAATATTAAATTTTGCAAAATAAAAACCGCAATGATGAATCATCGCGGAGAAAGGGTAACCTTTCATTGGTTGAGGGTTTAGCCATGAATAGCAGATTCAAGCGCCCCGGCGAAGACTCCAGTGTGGAATCCTTGAGCACTTTGATGAGCTTGACGGATGATAATCTCAGCCTCGCGAGATTTGGCATGGATCATGCGAGAACCATTTTCCGTGATGATTCCCTCGACATCTTTCAGTGAATATTTCCTGATCTCGACTTCGTTAGAAGTCTGTGGTTCCGGTATGATAAACACCTCGATGTGAGAATGTTTGTTGAAGAAGTCCAACACGCTTTGTAAGGCGTCGTTGTTTTTTTGTTTGACATATTCAACATAAGTATTCAAAACCGAATAGGGTACTATTTTGTGGGCACTCATTTAATTTATTCCTCTGTATTTTACTACTGTATTTTTTGTTTGACTGCATCTTTCAGGGCACTTCCTCGGTGCACTGAATAATACAATCAAAAACAGTATTTTGAAGATCAGTTTATCTTGATATATCGTAACATATATACCCACTGATGTCAACGAAAAATTAATTATCAACTATATATCCTCGTCCTGGAATATTTCTTATCATTTCATCTTCATTTTGAATATTGATCTTTTTTCTTAAATTTACAATATGAGACTCTACAGTATTTGAAAATGGATCACTTTCTGCATTCCATACATGCTCCATAATTATTCCACGAGACAAAACCATACCTTTGTTTTTTAATAAATACTCAAGAAGATTATATTCTGTGCGTGTTAAATATATTGGAATATTTCCGCGAGAAACTACTTGTTTTTTTGTATCTAAAACTAAATTTCTACAATACAATAAAGAGCTTTCGATTTTCTTGGGTCGCCTTTGTAATGCTTTTATTCGAGCATTTAATTCTTCAAATGAAAAAGGTTTGGTTAGATAATCATCAGCACCAGCTTCGAGACAAGCAATTTTGTGTTGGGTACTGTGATTCATACTTAGAAATATTATAGGAGAATTTGAGCCAGATGATCGTATTTCTGTACAAACAGTGAAGCCATTTTTTTCTGGTAGAGAATAATCAAGAACAATAATATCATAAGCATTTGTCCTTGCCATATAAGAACCATCAGCACCATTTGTAGAAGTATCTACAGTATGTGAAATATTTATAAAACTATTTTTTAAAAAATCTAAAATTTCTGAATCATCTTCAATTATTAAAATTTTCATGAATAAAATTATATCATAAAGATAAAATTTAGTTTTATATAAAAAAATTTGACATACTAATAATTTTAGTATATTATGTAGTTCAATAAAATATGTATAAAAATAAAGGAAATTACGGCTCAAAACCATCATTTAATTCATCAAGTCCCTCTTCTGGAAGGTCTCGTTTTTCTTCCGGAAGACCACCACACCGTAGTGGGGGAAATAGAACAAAAAATAGAGGTCCACAGGGAGAAAATATTTCACATGCTCGTTTTATAAATAAAGCCACCATTACTGAAGAGGTAGAACATTTTGTTCCAGAGCATAAATTTGCTGATTTTGTAATTGAAGAAAATTTAAAAGCTGGAATTATTAAAAAAGGTTATACATTACCAACACCAATCCAAGACAGATCAATTCCACATATATTAAAGGGTCAAGATATTGTTGGTATTGCCAATACAGGAACAGGAAAGACAGCAGCATTTCTTATTCCTCTTATTGATAAGGTGCTAAAAAATAGAAAAAATAAAATATTGATAGTTGTTCCAACTCGTGAACTTGCTATTCAAATTCAGAATGAACTTATTGGTTTTACTCCCGGCATGAAAATATTCTCAGTTTGTTGTGTGGGAGGTGCTTATATAGGTAAACAACTTTCTGAACTTCGTTATAATAATGAATTTATAATTGGAACTCCCGGTCGTCTAAAAGATCTTATCGAAAGAAAGGCTATTCGTCTTAATGAATTTTCTACAATTGTTCTTGATGAAGCTGATAGAATGCTGGATATGGGTTTTGTGAATGATATGAGATTTTTGATGGCTGGTATGCCAAAGCCTCGTCATACATTATTCTTCTCTGCGACTATCTCTTCAGAAATTGAAAGAATGATCGGTGAATTTTTACACGAACCAGTTAGAATTTCTGTAAAAACTCGTGATACATCAAAAAATGTCGAACAAGATATTGTTAGGGTTTCTAGAGGTCTAAACAAAATAGATGTTTTGGGTGAATTACTTGCAAAAGAAGATTTTAATAAAGTTATTATTTTTGGACGCACTAAGCATGGAGTAGAAAAACTGTCAAAAGCACTTATTGCTAAAGGATTTAAGGCTGAATCAATTCATGGTGATAAAAATCATAGTCAAAGACAAAGAGCATTGAAAGGATTTAAAGAAAATGTTGTTCAAATTCTTGTGGCGACTGATGTTGCGGCTAGAGGTCTTGATATTCCTGATGTAAGTCATGTTATTAACTTTGATATTCCAGCTACCTATGATGATTATGTTCACAGAATTGGACGAACTGGAAGAGCAAATAAAAAAGGAAAGGCTTTAACTTTTGTAGAGTAAAATATCTTATGTGCTATAATCATTCTATGAAGAAAATTCTGATTATTTCATTGTCTATTTTTGTTATTGTTTTAATTATCCTTTTTTCTTTTAAATTTTATAAATCATCAAATATTTTTAAAATAATAAAACCAAGTGATAAGTCTGATTTCATAATTATTTCCTCACCCGTAAAAGATTCTCAAATTTCTTCACCATTGAGTATAACCGGACGAGCTAGAGGAGGATGGTTTTTTGAAGGTAGTTTTCCAATTACTTTGCTTGATAGTTATAAAAATGTTATTGCCGAAGGTCATGTTACTGCACAAGGAGAATGGATGACAGAAGATTTTGTTAAATTTATAGGGAATATTCAATTTAATAATTATATAAAAGGCGCAAAGGGCTTCCTTGTTTTAAAGAAAGACAATCCATTTGGTCTATCAGAAAACGATGCTTCTATAGAAATACCAATCACATTTAAATAATTTTTATGACAGATATTGTTAGAAAACTTGCACCAGAAATTTTGGCAGAAATTAAGAAATCAAAAAATATTCTTTTACATTGCCATCCATCGCCAGATCCAGACAGTGTAGGTTCTGCATTGGCAATGAAATTAGCACTTGAACAATTGGGTAAAAAGACAACTTTAATAAAAGGAGATAGTAATATTCCTAAAGCATTTCAATTTCCATCTATTGAAACTATTTTAAATAAATCATACGCAGAAATTGATATAAAAGAATTCGATTTGTTTATCATTTTAGATAGTGGTTCTATAGAAATGATTTCTGCTAAAAATGAAATTATTTTCCCAGAAAGATTGATGACAATTGTAATTGATCATCATGCATCAAATAAGGGATATGGTGAATTAAATTTAGTCGACTCTACATATCCAGCCACAGCCCAACTCCTCTTTGATTTATTTAAAGAAATTGGAATTAAATTAAATCATGATATTGCCCTGAATCTTTTTATGGGTATTTATAGTGATACTGGAGGATTTAGATTTGGTAATACAATTTTAGAAACCTTCGAAATAGTTGTAGAACTTGTTAAATTAGCACCAGATTATACAAAGACAATTTCTATTATGGAGAATAGTAAGAGAAAAGAAGGCTTAATTTTTGAAGGAATAGCTCTTTCTTCAATGCAAACATTTTTTGATGGAAAATTTGCAATATCTTTTGTAAAATATGAAGATTTAAAAAAGAATAATATTCAAGAAGAAGATATTTCTACGGGTTATATTTCAAGTAAAATAAAATCAATTATCGGTATAAATTTATCAGCAACTTTAATTGAGTCAGCGCCTAATAAGATTAAAATAAGTTTTCGAACTCGTGATTCTGAAAAATATGATGTATCAAAATTAGCAGTAGCACTTGGAGGAGGTGGTCATGTAGGTGCTGCTGGAGCTAAACTTAATATGACCATGGAAGAGGCAATTGATAAAGTAGTAAAAAAAGTTAAAGAAATATATAATTTATAAATATGAATAAAAATACATATATCATTGCAAGTGTGGCGATTTTAATTTTACTAGGTATTTATTTCATTTTTCCAGAAAAAAAGATGAATCAAAAATTATCAAATTTATCAACCTCAACTTCATTAACATCAATAAAATCTATGCATACAGTAACAATTGAAACAAATAAGGGTACTATAGTTTTTGAAACATATGATCAGGACGCACCAAAAACAGTAGAAAATTTTATTAAATTAGCCAATAATGGTTTTTATAATGGAATAATTTTTCATAGAGTAATTAATAGTTTTATGATACAGGGAGGTGATCCTACAGGAACTGGTAGAGGTGGACCTGGCTATACTTTTGATGATGAATTAAATTTGGAAACAGAATCATACAAAATAGGTTATAAGCGTGGAGTTGTGGCAATGGCTAATGCAGGTCCAAATACGAATGGTAGTCAATTCTTTATTATGCACAAAGATACTCCATTACCACACAATTATACTATTTTTGGTCGGGTGATTTCTGGAATTGAAGTTGTGGATTCTATAGAAAGCGTAAAGACTGATGCCTCTGATCGACCTATTGAGAAAATTATAATGAATAAAGTTACTATTGCAGATAAGAAATAGAAGAGTATAATTATTATTATGAATAATAATTTACAGTTTATTTTAGTTTTGATATCTCTTATTATTGGCACATCTTCAGCTTTCTACTTCTATTTATCTACAGAGATTTTTATTAATTTATTACAAAAGCCACTAAAACTAATCTCTTCTGGAATGATTATTATATCTTTCGGAGTTTTAATGGCTGTATTTATTTCATTCTATCAAAATCAGGGATATTCAATTTCATTTATGAGTATTCCTATTTCAGCATTCTTTTTCTTGATGTATATTGTAGGCTCTTTAATGATTTTAGCTGGCTCTAGACAATTTTCTAAAAAACCAATTAGATAATTTTTCTTTAAAATGCCAAAAGATCCATACAGTGCTATTTGGGTTTCTCATTCATCTATCGGTGATTTTTTGAAATGTCCCCGTGCTTATTATTTGCATAATGTTTATAAAGATCCAAATACTAAAAGAAAAATAAATATTGTAAATCCAGCACTTGCTTTGGGTATTGCTGTACATGAAGTTGTTGAGGGATTAGCCAATTTTAAAACAGAAGAGAGATTCGTTCATTCACTTTTAAATGATTTGAATAAGACTTGGAAAAAGGTAAGTGGTAAATGGGGAGGTTTTAATTCTATGGAAGAGGAATTAGAAGTTAAGACTAGAGCGGAAGCTATGATAAAAAGGGTTGAGAAAAATCCTGGATTATTAGCTATGAAAGCTGTAAAAATTAAAGAAAATGAAAGTGGAATGCCGCCACATTTTTATTTGTCAGAAGAAGAAAATATTATCCTTTGTGGAAAAATAGACTGGTTAGTCTGGAGACCAGAAGACGATAGTGTACATATTTTAGATTTTAAAACTGGTAAAAATGAGGAAAATAAAGATTCTCTTCAATTACCAATTTATCAATTACTTCTTAAAAATCTACAAAACAGAAAAGTTACGGGCGCTAGCTATTGGTATTTAGATAAAGATGATGCTCCAATAGAGGTTGATTTGCCAAATTTAGATGAATCATACAGAAGGGTATTTGATATTGCTAAACAAATTAAAGATGCGCGTCAAAAAAAGGAATTCAAATGTCCAGAAGGTGAAGATGGATGTTTCTATTGCAGACCTTTTGAAAAAATTCTTAACGGAGAAGCGGAATATATTGGAAAAGGAGAGATGAATCAGGATCTTTATATGATAAGTAAATAGACTTTGTATCTCTGTATAATTATTCAGTTTTAAAAACTTTGATTCCTCTGTAGATAGCTTTTTTTCCTAATTCTTCTTCAAGTCTTAATAGTTGATTATATTTACTTACACGGTCTGTTCTTGATAGAGAACCTGTTTTAATTTGACCTGTACCCGTTCCAACTACAAAATCTGCGATAGTTGTATCTTCTGTTTCTCCCGAACGATGCGAAATGATTGAGGTATATCCAGCTTTTTTTGCCATATTTATAGAATCAATTGTTTCTGAAACTGTTCCAATTTGATTTAATTTAATTAGAATGGAATTTCCAACATTCTGTTCTATTCCCATTTTTAATCTAGAAATATTTGTAACAAATAGATCATCACCTACAATTTGAACTTTTTTGCCAAGCTTTTCTGTTAGAAGTTTATATCCAATCCAATCGTCCTCTGATAAACCATCTTCTATAGAAACTATTGGATATTTGGCACATAAATCACTGTAGAAGGCCACCATTTCTTCTGATGTTAGAGATCTATTTTCACTAGTTAAATGATATTTACCGTCCTTATAAAGCTCTGTAGCTGCTACATCAAGTGCAATTGATACATCTTTTCCTACTGCGTATCCAGCTTTTCTTATGGCTTCTAGTATCAATTTTATAGCTTCTTCATTTGAAGAGAGTGATGGTGCGAATCCTCCCTCATCACCAACAGTCGTTGGAAGTTCTTTATCATGAAGAATTTTCTTCAAAGTATGAAATATTTCGGCACCACATCTCAAGGCTTCTTTGAATGATTTTGCACCAATTGGCATAATCATAAATTCTTGAAAATCTGTAGATTTATCAGCGTGCTTTCCACCGTTTAAAATATTCATCATCGGAACAGGAAGCTGAATTGTATTTTTTGTTTTTGAAATATTTGCGAAATATTTGTAAAGAGAAATATTCTGACTTTCTGCTGTTGCTTTTGAGAAGGCCATAGAAATTCCCAAAATAGCATTCGCACCCAATTTACTTTTATTTTCTGTACCATCTATTTCAATCATTTTTAAATCAATTGATCTTTGATTCCACTCTTTATTTATCAAAGCTTTTGAAAGAATTGTGTTTATATTTTTAATAGCTTTAGATACACCTTTACCATCGTATCGATTATCATTATCTCTAAGTTCAACCGCTTCATGACTTCCTGTGGAAGCTCCAGAGGGAACTGCAGCTCGTCCAAATGATCCGTCTTTTAATGTTAGATCAACTTCTACTGTAGGATTACCTCTTGAATCTAGTATTTCTCTTGCAATGATTTTTGAAATTTTGGACATATTTGTATGATTAATAATTATTTCGTAAGTATAACAATTTTGTGTATACTATGACATATGGACAAAAAAGACACATCATGGGGAAAGGTAGCTGATTGGTACGATGAAATGCTTGAGAATAAAGACGGAACTTATCAAAAAGAAGTTATTTTGCCAAATCTTAAGCGTCTAATTAATCCTCAGAAAGGAGAATTGATACTTGATATCGCTTGTGGTCAAGGTTTTTTTTCTCGTGCTTTAGATGAAATTGGTGCAAAAGTTACCGGAGTAGATATTGCCAAAGAACTTATTGGACTTGCCAAGTTACATTCTCCCAAAACTATTCAATTTGAAGTTGCACCAGCAGATTCATTGATTTTTTCTAAAAATAATTCCTTCGACAAGGCTTTAATAGTTCTTGCATTACAAAATATTGAAAATTTACATGGAACTATTCACGAAGCGTATAGATCTTTAAAATCTGGTGGTAGCTTTTTTATTGTATTGAATCATCCGGCATTTCGTATTCCCAAAAACTCTAGTTGGCAGTGGGATAATGAAAATCAGACACAATATCGTCGTATAGATTCTTATATGTCAGATATGAGAAATAGAATTGAAATGAATCCAGGAGCAATAAATATTCAGGATAAGAAATTTACAGTTTCATTTCATAGACCATTACAAGTATATTTTAAAGCTCTAGCAAAAGCGGGTTTTGTTGTTAGTCGCCTAGAAGAATGGGTTTCTCATAAAGAAAGTAAGGCAGGTCCAAGATCAAAAGAAGAGGATAGAATACGCAAAGAAATACCTATGTTCTTAATGCTTGAAGGAAAGAAAATATAATATTAATTTGTGTCGTGAAGAGTTGCTATTGGGTAAAGTGTTATTAGCAAGATTGCTCCTATTATTAGAAATAAATAAGGAATATCTACATATACAAGAGCAACTGTGGTTATCAATGGTGCAATAAAGAATGATAGCGGACGAGTTGTTCTGAATAAACTTAATATTTCTGGATCTTCATCTGATATCTTTTTAAAGAAATAAGTTTCTATCATTATTTCTGCTGCGGCTGCTCCAATACGAGTTAGGAATAATAATGCTGACCACAATAGTACACTTTTAAATGTAAATAACATTAGAGAAGCGGTAGTTATACCGAGAATTAT
Source organism: Candidatus Tayloriibacteriota bacterium (assembly GCA_031384385.1). Classification (GTDB taxonomy): domain Bacteria; phylum Patescibacteriota; class Minisyncoccia; order Phycocordibacterales; family PALSA-1337; genus CAIOGI01. The sequence continues at coordinate 56,358 of JANNAN010000017.1, forward strand.
AAAGGCAATAGCCATTATTTCTTTCTCACCCCACTTTTTATCTGCCAACTTTCCAAGTGGAATTTCTACAAGAATAAAAGGAACTAACATTATTGTAAAAATAATACTAATTTCAGTCCAATTAAAACCTATATTATTGTATAAATATATTGGCATATAAACAGTCATCCATGCATAAAAAGTCTGAAGAACAATGTTTATTATAAAAATTCTAGTAGTACATTTACTTCTAAGAATTCGCATAGTCGTCTGTCTGGTGGAGATTTTAGTGTATGTAGAATCTTCAAAATTTTTGAAATTTTTGTATACAAGATAAAGTAATGGAAAAAGTAAAACAAAAGCAATAACGAAAACATTTTTATAATTATTTCCAGCTATAAGCATTCCTCCAAGTAGTGGTGAGAATACCCATGCCATATTTATAATTGTCATATAATGTCCTCGAATACTTCCTGTATTTTTTGAAGAACTACTTTTTTGTAAGAAAATATCAAGAGTAAGAGATATAAAACTAACAATACACATTTCAATTATGAAAAGAGCTGTAACAATATCAGGATTTGTTTGTGTGATTAGACCATAAAATGTAATTATTTGAATTAGAATTAATAAAATAGCTAATTTAAAATTTCCTATTTTTTTTAGAATACTATGTATCGATAGGAAGCCTATTATAGTTAAAGCTGAAATGATAAGATAAATAAAACTTACCATCTTTTCGTCTAAAAAAGTCCTAAGAAAACTAGAATTAAAGTAGTTTGGTATTGCTGAATGTAAGGCATAAAAAAAACCAATAACACCAAGTGAATAAAGTGCTACTGGTTTTTCTACACTGTGATGATGTTTCATTACAGTATTATAACATTAGAATATTTAGATCGTTAATAGTACGGGGATAACTATGGGTCTTTTGGCTGTCTTTTGCATTAGAAATTTGCTTACATTATCAGATATATTGGCTTTAACATAATCAATATTTATTGGATTCTGACCTTTTGTCGATTCTTCAACTGTATTTTTGATTATGATACGAGCTTGATGTAGAAGTTCTTGTGATTCACGCAAATATACAAATCCTCTTGAAATAATGTCTGGAGATTTCTTTAATTTTCCTGTTTGAGCGTTTACTATTGCAAAGACAATGAATATTCCATCTTGTGCAAGCATTTGTCTGTCACGAATAACAACATCTTGAATATCTCCGACAGAGAATCCATCAACCATAACTATTCCTGATGGTGCTTTTTCTTTTAATTTAATTATTTTCTCACCATTATTTTGAATTTCTATAATTGAACCATTATCTGGAATAATTATCTGATCATCGGTAAGACCATTTGTATCTCGTGCAATCTCACCGTGAACACGCAACATATAATGATATCCGTGAACTGGCATAAAGAATTTCGGATTGATTTTTTTATGAATCCAAGCAGTTTCATCTCTGTTGGCATGACCAGATGAATGAACATCAGCAATACGGTAGTGAATAATATTTGCCCCTTGTCTTGAAAGATTGTCTTTTAATTTTTGAACAGCTCTTTCATTTCCTGGAACAATCGATGATGAAAGTAGAATAGTGTCTCTTTTATTTATTTTGATGTATTTATGTGTCTTATTTGAAATTCTCATCATGGCTGCGAATTCATCTCCTTGAGCACCTGTTGCAAGGACAACAATTCTTTCTGGTGGAAAATCATTTATTTCTTCAACTGTTATGAGCGTGTCTTTCTTTGGTTTAAGAAGTCCAAGATGACGACAAATTTCTATATTTGTTTTCATACTTCTTCCTTCAACTACAACTTTCTTACCATATTTTTCAGAGTAGTCTATTATTTTAAGCATTCTTTCTAAAAGAGAAGCGAATGTAGCAATGATAAGTCTTCCTTTTGCATTTTTTATGATTTCCTCGATATTTCTATGAACTGTTTTTTCTGGAATTGAAAATCCAGGATTCTCCACATTTGTAGAATCAGCCATAAGTAAAAGAACTTTCTCTTTTCCAAAAGCACGATCAAATTCTGATACTTCTTCATCAGTAGGGATTCCATTATCGTGATCAAGTTTTAAGTCACCCGTATGCACTATTGATCCATGAGGTGTTTGCACAATGATACCCATTGCATCTGGAATTGTATGAGTTACAGCAAAAAATTTAATTTTTAATGAACCAAGAGTAATTGTCTCATCTTTTTCAACAATTTTGATATCTAATGCTGGAAATTGTGGGAATTCTTCCTGACGCTTTTTTATCATCACAGATGTAAGCATTCTTGTATAAAGTGGTGGATTACCAATACGGGGCATGACATAAGGAATACCTCCAATATGGTCTAAGTGACCATGAGTAATAATTACAGCCCGTACCCTGTCCTTTCTTTCCTCTAAATATTTCGTATTAGGAAGAATGTAATCAATTCCTGGTGTATTTTCATCTTTAAATTGAAAACCAATATCAATAACAATAATGTCATTGCCGTATTCAATCATTGTCATATTTTTACCAATTTCCTCTACTCCTCCTAATGGAATTATTCTAATTGCATCAGGTGAAAGTACAGGTATAGTATCTTCAATTTTTTTATGTACCTGTGTGGCTTCTGGTGGTCTTGCTGGTCTCATTCCATGAGAACGCATCGCATGTCTTGGTTTAGGACTATGTGTATGTGGTCTACTGGCAACGATTCCTGAAGGTGTTTTATTTACTGAAACTTCTACTTCTTTCTCTGTTTGTTTTACTTCATTCATATTAATTAATTATTATTTTTATTTTACAAATATTTTCCAAACATTATCTGTTGCTATATAAGATTTATTCATGCTGTACCATCTGTCTGAAGGATTGGTAATTGGTCCAAAATTCATACCTAGTAATTTATTTGGAACAATATATATATATTCTGGCGAATAAAGGAATATGGCTGGTACTTCTTCTTTTATTATCTTTTCAAAAGATAAATATTTGCTCTCTTTTATTTTTTCATCTGAAGTTGATCTCGCTTCCTCTAAAAGTTTATCTGCTTTGCTATTTACATACATTGATATATTCAATCCCGGATAATTTCTTTGTGATGAATGCCAGAATGCATATAAGTCTAAATCTTTTCCTATAAATTCACCGAAGAGCAGAGAATCATATTTTCTAGTTTTTATAATATTTTGTGAAAGATCACCATATTCAAATATTTTTATTGAAATTTGAGCACCTATACTTTCCCATTCTGACTTTACAATTTCTGCTGCTTGTTTTAAATCTGGTATATCTGCGGTTGAAATTGAGAATGAAAGAATTTGACTTGATTTTTTATCTTTTTTCTCTAGAATACCATCTTTATTAATTAACCAACCCGCTTTTGCTAATATCATTTTTGCAGATTCTTTATTTGATACCGACTCATTTTTTATTTTTTTATTAGAGATACTTACTGGAATTGGACTATCTATACTTAATCCATATCCATAAAGTATTTGATTTACTAATTTATCTTTATCAATTGCTAAATTTAAAGCTGTTCGTACTTCTTTATTGGCTAAAACTGGTGCATTATTTTGATTTAAGAAAATACCAAATATTCTTGGAATTGGAGTATTTAAGACATTGATTTCATTGTTTGATATAGAAGAAATTTTCGATGTTTCTAGTGCAGAAATTCCAGCAATACTTTCTATTGTACCTGAATTGTATGCTTCAATGGCCATTGATTCACTTTGATAAAAATTTAGAACTAAAGATGAAATATAAGCCTCACCATCATAAAATCTATTAAATGAAGTCAAATTGTATGTTTGAGGAATACCACCACTATCTCTTTTTATACTGCCTATCTTATAAGGACCAGAACCTATTGGTTCAATATTGTATTGACTAAAAATAAATTGATCGGCATCTACATTTTTCCAAATATGTTTTGGTAGTATTCCAATGGTTGTATTTGATAAAAACGGTGAATATGGCTGTTTAAGAATAAATTGAATTTGATTTGAACTTATTTTTTTTACAGTAACATTTGCCCAATCAGCACGGCGTGGACTTTTCAGAGCGCTGTCTTGGATTTTTTGTATTGTAAATTCAATATCGTCTGCTGTAAGGGGAGTTTTATCATGAAAACGAATATCATTTTTTAAAGTGAAGGTATAATTTAATCCATCATCTGAAATTGTATATTTTTCTGCAATATCTCCAATAATTTTGCCATTTTCATATTTCATTAGACCAGAATATATAAGCGTCGTAAGATCTTTATCCGCATCTGTAAAAGCTAGTACTGGATTTATTGAGCGTGGAAGTCCAATTATTCCTTCAATTAAAGAACCTCCATGTGCTGGGACCTCAATTAGGAATGACTTGTTGACTCTAAAGGCCATAGTTAAAGCACTTATAATTGCTATTATAATTAATATAGCAAATATAACTCTTTCCGTAGCAGAAAAATGTTTAATTAAATTTAGGATTTTTTCCCCACCTTTAATTGTTAATTCTCTTTTAAATTTAGATGATTTTGAATCTTTCACGATAGTATACGCCCGAAATATTTGATTTGGATATTAGATAAGATTTATAAGTGCAGAAACAGCAAAAAGTATAGCTACTATTATAGTTATAATGAAGAGAGTCTTTTCAAATCCACGACGCGTATGAAATGCAGAGCTGAAATTGTCACTACCACCAAAAGCTCCACCGATCTGAGCACCAGTTCGTTGAAGTAGTATTGCAGTTACAAGGATAACGGCAAGTACAATCTGTATGTACGGAAGTATGGAGGTAATAATCTTCATTGCTAGATAGTCTAGCATATTGATATAAGGAGTCAAGATATGCTACAATATTTCTACTATGAAAAAAATTATCGCTTTATTTATTGTGGTATTAATAATAGGTCTAGTTATTTGGAAATTTAATTCAGGTATTTCAATTCCTGAAAGTGCTTATAAAGAGTCTACTACAACTATTTCCACAAGTCAGACAGTTAAAGTATCTGATAAATTATCAGAATATAAAAATGATGAACTTGGTTTTTCAGTAAAATATCCAACATCATGGGAGAGTTTAGAATCATCTTCAAATGTTGCATTCGTTATTTCAACAAATGAAACTACAGAAAAAAATACGATTGGTAAATTAGAAGCCAAGATTGATGTTATCTCTGCTACTTGTACATTTCCACCAGTTACTACTATAAAGGAAAGAAATACTATAAAAGTTGGAGATTTATCATTCAATATGATTTCAATGTCGAACACTGTTCAAGGACGAAATTATTTTAATAGAATGTATTCATTACAAAAAGATTCTATTTGTTATTATTTTACATTTAGCTCAATTACATCAAGTCCAACAAATAAAGGATATACAGGTGCTGATGCACAAAAAGTTGGAGCTAGAAACTTAAGTCTTGTCGATATGGCGGATTCACAATTTAAAGATATGGTAAAGTCATTCACATTCGTTATTGGTCCAACTGGAAAAGATGAGACCACTGTCTCTCCTAATAAATAATTTAAAAAATATGAAAAAAATATTAATTATAATTGGAATAGTTGTTCTTTTAATAGTATTGTTTTGTTTTACTACTTACAATAGTCTTATAACATTAAATATTAATGCTGATGCTCAATGGAAACAGGTAGAAACAGATTATCAAAGACGCTTTGATCTTATTCCTAATCTTATAGAATCTGTTAAGGGAATAATGAAACAAGAGCAGTCTGTATTTACAGCAATTGCAGATGCTCGTACAAAATATTCTGGCGCTACAACAGTAGATGCAAAAGCTAAAGCAGCAGGACAAGTAGAAAGTGCATTAGGAAGACTTCTTGTAATTACAGAAAATTATCCACAATTAAAATCTTCAGATACTGTTCAAACTCTGATGTCTCAATTAGAAGGAACTGAAAATCGTATTAGTGTTCAAAGAATGAGATTCAATGATTCTGTTAAAGAATACAATTTGAAAGTAATGAGAATTCCAAGTTCAATTATTGCATCTATATTTGGTTTTGAACAAAAATCATATTTTGAAGCTGTTAAGGGTTCAGAAACAGTTCCACAAGTTAAATTCTAATTTATGAAGCGAGCTATTCTACTCGCAGTTAGCGCTTTCTTTTTAAGTACAATTTTTGTTTATGCATATACAAGTCCTGGCAAACCTCAGGGTTTTGTAAACGATTTTGCAAAAATCCTAAATCCAGAGGCTAAAGGTGTATTAGAAGAAAAATTAAATAATTTTAATTCATCTTCCACTATTCAGATCGCTGTTGTTACTGTTTCGGGTCTTGGAGATGAAACAATAGATACTTACTCGGTAAAACTCTTTGAGGATTGGAAAATTGGTGAAAAAGGGAAAGATAATGGAGTTTTATTTCTTATTGCACTAACAGAAAAGAAAGTAAGAATAGAAGTTGGGTATGGTCTTGAAAGTGTGCTTACGGATGCTCAGTCAAATGGAATAATTCAAAAAATAATTCTGCCGGAATTTAGGGGTGGAAATATTCAGAAAGGAATTTTGAATGGTACTGATGCAATTATTTCAGTTGTGTCTGGTCAGGCAGATTATTATCAAAAAAATAATAATAAATCCTTTAAATTTAATTTTGAATTTGTACTGATACTTTTAGGTATAATAATAAGTATACTTGCAAGTACAAAATCTTGGTGGCTCGGAGGTGTATTCGGTGGTATTGCTGGAATAATTATTGGATTCGTTACCATTTCATTAATTACAGGAATTATTTCAACGATAGGTTTAATATTGCTCGGATTATTGATTGATTTCTTGGTTTCAAAAAATACTGGAAAGGGAGGTGGAGGCTTTTGGGGTGGATTTGGAGGTGGTAGTTTCGGCGGTGGAGGCTTTGGTGGATTCGGAGGTGGTTCATCTGGAGGAGGAGGTTCAAGTGGAAGTTGGTAATATGTTACAATATATTTTATGACATATACAATAATATTAATTATTTCTTCTCTGTTGCTTATTCCAGGAATTATTATGGCTTTTATTCCCGGTATTCCAAATCTTGTATATATGTTCGCGATTGCGATATTTTTTGGATTATATGATAACTTTTTTAATATTACCCCAATGAATATTTTGACTTTAGCAATTATTTCAATGATTGCTATGTTGATTGATTTTATTTCAGGAATTATTGGCGCAAAATGGGGAGGTGCTCATTGGTCATCTATCGCTTCTGGTATCATTGGTCTTATTATCGGTTCAGTCTTTATTCCAGTTCCAATATTGGGAAGTCTAGTAGGAATGTTTCTCGGCGTATTTTCTTCAGAATATTATCGTACTCATAATTTAAAAAAGGCAGAGAAGGCTGCGTTAGGTAGTTTTTTAGGATTTATAGCTGGAACAGGAGTTCGTATTATTGCTTCTATAGTTTTCTTTGTTTTATTTATAGTTTTTGCTTGGAATTAAATGCTAAAATCCCTCTTAAAATTCATAATTCTAATCATTATCTTCACTAGTTTAATTTTCTTGTTCTCAAAATCAAAAAATATCAATCAAAATCCTAAATATATTCTAAATATAGCAAATAAAGAGATAAATTTAATTATCGCAAACACAGAAGAATTAAAAACTAAAGGTTTGGGCGGTATAGAGTCTTTGTCTGAAAATACTGCCATGCTTTTTACTTTTGACAAAAAAGATTTTTATGGAATTTGGATGAAGGATATGAAAATTTCATTAGATATTTTTTGGTTAGATGAAAATGGAAAAATAATTTCCCTTGAAGAAAATATTTCACCCAATACTTATCCAAAGATCTTCTATCCGGTGGGAAAAGGTTCATTTATACTTGAAACAAACGCTAATTTTGCCAAAAAGAATAATCTGCTAGTGGGAAAAGTTTTAGATTTAACTCTAAAATAGCTTTATTTATCAGTCTGTATCAAGGGCTCGTTTTACATTGTTCTAAATTTATTTCTTATTGCTAAATTTTGTTGAAAAATATTTTTTTGATAAGAATTTTTAGTGTACAATGAGTATATTACAAAATTTTATTAAAATAATTTATTGAATTTATATGATGATGGCAAAAGTCAAAAAGGTTTCCGGAAAGTCAGGTAGGTCTGTAGAGTTCGTACAGTCTATTCTTAAGAGAGATGGAAGAGTTGTTCCTTTTGATATAGAAAAAATTGCCAATGCTATTTTTAAGGGCATGTCTACAACAGGTGAAGGTTCACAAGAAGAGTCTGCGCTTGTGGCCAATAAAGTTTATGGAGAACTTGTTAGAATTGCCAAGAAATTTAAGAATTTCGTACCTACAGTTGAAGGAGTTCAAGATGTCGTAGAAGCAGAACTTATGCGTTCTGATTATATAAAAACAGCCAAACATTATGTTCTATATAGACAAGAGCGTTCAAAAATTCGTGCTGAAGGTTTGGAAGTTCCAGAAAATATAAAAAAACTTGCTGTTGATAGTAAAAAATATTTCAGAAATCCATTAGGAGAATTTGTTTATTATAGAACATATTCAAAATGGATTGATGCAGAAAATCGTAGAGAAACTTGGATAGAGACTGTTGAGCGTTATATTGGATTCATGAAAGAAAATCTTGGAAATAAACTTACAGAGAAAGAATATTCTGAAGTTCGTGAATCTATTTTGAAACAAGAAGCAATGCCATCAATGAGATTGCTACAATTCGCTGGTCCAGCAGCTCGAACAACAAATGTATGTGCATACAATTGTTCATTTATTGCCCCAAGTTCATTTCAGGATCTTGCAGAAATAATGTATGTATCAATGTGTGGAACTGGAGCGGGATTTTCTGTAGAAAGTAATGCAGTACAAAAATTTCCACAAATTGAAATTCAAAATGGTGAAAAAGTTCCAACACATTTAATTCCAGATAATAAAGAAGGGTGGGCGGACTCACTTTCTTTTGGAATGAAGACTTGGGCTTCGGGAAAGGATATAGATTTTGATTTTTCAAAGTTACGTCCAGCCGGTGCTCGTCTGAAAACTATGGGTGGAAAATCATCAGGACCAGAACCATTACGCCGTCTCCTGTCATTTACTCGTGAAATTATGCTTGCAAGACAAGGTAGACGCCTTAGAAATATAGATGTTCATGATATTGCTTGTATGATTGGGGACTGTGTGGTCTCTGGAGGCGTTAGAAGAAGTGCTCTTATTTCATTGTCAGATCTTGACGATTCTGATATTCGAGATGCAAAGAAAGGCGCATTTTATATGACTCATCCACATCGTGCTCTAGCAAATAACTCCGCTATTTATCTAACCAAACCAAGCAATGAGGAATTTTTGAAGGAATGGATGGCTCTTATAGAAAGTAAATCTGGAGAAAGAGGAATATTCAATAGAGGTTCTCTTGCTAAAACTCTCCCAGAAAGAAGATTAAAACTGCTGAAGCAATATAAAGGATATTTTGATGCAACGGGAAGTACAATTGTAGGAACAATGGGAACAAATCCTTGTGGAGAAATCATACTTCAGTCAAAACAATTTTGTAATCTTTCAGAAATTGTAGCTAGATCAGATGATGATGAAAAATCACTTATTAGAAAAATGAGAATCGCCACAATTATTGGTACTTATCAATCATCTCTTACAAATTTTCCATATCTTTCAAAAGAATGGAAGGAAAATTGTGAGAAAGAAAGATTGCTTGGAGTTTCTATTACAGGACAATGGGATTCTCCAGCCGTAAGAAAACCAGAAGTTATGAGAAAGTTGAGGGCAGAGTCAATTAAAATAAATAAAGAATTTGCAAAGAGATTCGGAGTCAATGAGTCAACATGCATCACCGCAGTTAAACCATCAGGGACTCTTTCACAAACTGTAGATTGTTCTTCTGGAATGCATCCACGACATTCAAAATATTATATTCGAAGGATTCGTATCGCAGCAACAGATACATTATTTAAAATGTTGAAGGATCAAGGAGTTCCATATGCACCAGAAGTTGGTCAAACTAAAGAGAATGCCACAACTTATGTTCTTGAGTTCCCAGTAAAAGCTCCAAATGGTTCAATCTTCAAGAATGATCAAACAGCCATCGAACAATTAGAATATTGGAAAATGGTTAAGGAAAATTATACAGAGCACAATCCGTCAATCACAATTTCAGTTGGAAATAATGAATGGATAGAAGTTGCAAATTGGGTCTATAAAAATTGGGATATTGTTGGAGGTCTGTCATTTCTTCCAAGAGAAGATCATATATATCAACTTGCTCCATACGAAACAATTGATGAAAAGAGATATAAAGAACTTGCCAAAAGACTTGAACATATTGATTATTCAAAGATCATTACTTATGAAAAGCAGAATGAACTTGATTTAAAGAAGGAATTAGCTTGTGTAGGAGGAGTTTGCGAGGTTATGTAGTTTGTGGTATAATAGTATTACATATCAGACAATCGCTGTTGGAACAATAGTTCTAATAGAGGAAAGTCCGAGCACTGGCTATACGAAATTATAGACAGAAGGGTAGCGGGTAATTCCCGTCCACCGTGAGGTGTGAGGTGCGAACAGAGACGCCAAAGTCGAAAGGCAATGGCATCCTACGCAAGTAGGATGAGTTGTAAAAGTAATTTTACAATTGCAACGGCAAAATCCTTACTTCAGTGCAAGGCCGTGCCGATGAAAGTCGGAGTGCCGCTTGAGGGATGGTGTAAATCATCTCCCAGATAAATGATTGTCGTCAAATTTAATTTAATTTTCGCAAGAAAATTATTTATAAATTTGATACAGAACTCGGCTTATCGATATGTTATATCAAAAAGTCCCCTTAACAGGGGATTTTTTGTTTGCTACAATTAGATCATTATGAAATGTGAAAAATTGTAATTTGTTTTAATTTTAAATGGTTAAAAAATTTTTCACAATTATGAATCAAGAGATACAAGGCCTTCATGAGGCCGCTTATCTTCTTGCATTCTTTGCTTTCGTGTCACAAATTCTCGGACTTGTTCGTGATAAATTGCTCGCATATAGTTTTGGAGCTAGTAGTACTTTGGATATTTATTATGCAGCATTTCGTATTCCAGATTTAATTTTTGTATCCATTGCATCAATAGTATCAGCATCAGTACTTGTCCCATTTTTTCTAGAAAAATTACAAAAAGATTCAGATAAGGGCAAAAGATTTATCGACAATCTTTTTTCAGCATTTTTTCTTGTAATCATAATTGTTAGTGCTATTACTTTTTTTATAATTCCTTGGTTGATTAAAATTCTTTTGCCAGGTTTTATGGATAGTCCATTTTTATCAGAATTGATAATTACTACAAGAATTCTATTATTGTCACCAATTTTTCTTGGTCTCTCAAATTTTCTTTCAAGTATTACTCAAATGCATAAAAGATTCCTTATCTATGCATTAAGTCCGATTATTTACAATTTCGGAATCATTATTGGAATTTTATTCCTGTACCCATTATTCGGTCTCTACGGTCTTGCATGGGGAGTCGTAATCGGTGCTTTTTTACATATGGCAATTCAGATTCCTTTTATAATAAATAAAGGTTCTTTTCCTAGATTTAAATTTTTTATTGAATGGAAATCTATAATGAAAATAGTCCTCATTTCATTACCAAGAACATTGACTCTTTCAGCCAATCAACTAGCTTCATTTTTTCTTATTGCACTCGCCTCACTTATGAGTGGTGGATCTATTTCAATATTTAATCTTGCTTTTAATCTTCAATCTGTACCACTTTCTATAATTGGAGTGAGTTATTCATCTGCTGTATTTCCAACTCTTTCAAAATTTTTTGTTGAAAATAATCGTAAGCAATTTCTTGAAAAAATGATTGATTCTGCACGCCATATTATTTTTTGGTCTGTACCAATAATGGTTCTTTTTATCGTTCTTCGTGCACAGATTGTTAGAACTATTTACGGAGCGGGGCAATTTGATTGGGCAGATACGAGACTTACAGCAGCAACATTGGCTATATTTATTGTTTCAGTAATTGGTCAAAGTTTGATTTTACTTTTTGTCAGAGCATATTATGCAGAGGGTAGAACTAAAAAACCTCTAATTATAAATATTATTTCTGGACTTGTAATAGCTGGTCTTGGTTATGGTCTTACTAAAGCTTTCTTTGCTTTTCCAGTTTTTGCATACTTCTTACAGGATTTATTAAAAGTTTCAGGACAAGCTGGTACAAGTATTCTAGTCTTACCATTAGCCTATACTATTGGTATTTTATTTAATACATATTTGCATTGGCATATGTTCGAAAAAGATTATCCCGGTTTTACAAAACCAGTTTTCGCCACTCTTTTTCAAAGTTTTTCTGCATCCGTAATTATGGGATATATTACATTTCTTTCTCTTAGATTTTTTAATCTTTTCTTTCCACTTACAAAAGCTTGGAATGTTTTTTTACAAGGCTTCTTTGCTGGTCTAGTTGGGATTCTAGTTTTAATTATTGTTTTGATTTTGCTTAAAAATAGGGAAATTAAAGAAGTTTGGTCTACATTGCATCATAAATTCTGGAAGTCTAATGTTGTCGTTCCAGATCAAGAAGTGTTGTAATTACTGCTATTTCTGTTAGTATTGTTTTAATCTATGAATCCTAAATTTATCCGAAATTTCTCAATAATAGCGCATATTGATCACGGCAAATCTACTTTGGCAGATAGAATGCTAGAACTTACGAATACTATAGAAAAGCGAAAAATGCAGGAACAAGTCCTAGATAGTATGGAACTTGAGCGTGAAAGAGGAATTACTATAAAGATGCAACCAGTAAGGATGAAGTTCAAGAAAACTTCTGGTGAAAATATGGGTAAAGAATATATTCTGAATTTGATTGATACGCCAGGTCATATAGATTTTTCATATGAAGTATCTCGCGCCCTAAAGGCTGTAGAAGGTTCTATTTTACTTGTAGATGCAACTCAGGGTGTTCAAGCACAAACACTTACAACATTAAATATGGCAAGAGAATCTGGTCTGACCATTATCCCTGTTATTTCTAAAATTGATTCGCCACTTGCTCGTGTGCCAGAAGTTATTCATGAAGTATGTGAGCTTTTGGGCTGTGAAGTAAAAGATGTTCTAACCGTATCAGGAAAAACTGGAGAGGGCGTCATCAATCTTTTAGATCAGGTTATTGATAGAGTACCAGAACCAAAAGCTCCAGAAGAAAATATTACAAATGAATTTAGATCTCTTGTTTTTGATTTTCAATACTCAAATCATAAAGGTGTAATAGTTTATGTTCGTGTTATGAATGGTTCTGTAAAAAAGAATGATCAATTATTATTCAAAATTTCTAATGAGAAATTTCAATCATTAGAAGTTGGAATTTTCGCACCAGATGATACTCCTGTAGAATCTCTTAGTGCTGGAGAAATTGGTTATATTGTAACTGGAATAAAACAACCAGGGATAGCATCAGTTGGAGACACCGTAGCTTCTATAAAGGATACAACAGCACCACTTCATGGCTATATGACACCCAGACCGGTTGTATGGGCTTCTGTTTATACAGAAAGCCAGGATGATTTTAACTCTCTTAGAATGGCGCTCGGACGATTGCGTCTTTCTGATTCCTCATTTACTTATGAAGAAGAAGCTTCAGGAACTCTTGGAAGAGGATTCCGCTGTGGATTTTTGGGTATGCTTCATTTAGAAATTATTACAGAACGCCTTCGTCGTGAATTTAATTTAAATTTAATTGTTACGACACCAAGTATTACTTATAATGTTGAATTAAAAAATGGTAAAATGGTAACTATTTATTCACCAGCATTATTTCCAGATGATCATGAAGTAAAAACCGTATTTGAACCTTTGGTAAAAATAAAAATAATTACTCCACCAGATTATCTTGGTGTTATTATGCAATCAGTTTTTAATCACGAAGGAGAAGTTTCATCTACGGATAATTTTGGAGAAAATAGAAATTCACTTACACTCATAATGCCATTGCGTGAATTGATGAGAAATTTCTTTGATGAAATAAAAAGTGTATCTTCTGGTTATGCTTCAATTTCTTATGAAATTACAGATATGAGACAAGCTGATGTTGTGCGTTTGGATATTCTTGTTGCAGATGAACCAGTTATTGCTTTTACTCGTGTAGTATCTAGAAGGAGACTTGAAGAAGAGGCAAAATCCTCAGTAGAAAAATTGCATAAAGTATTACCTCGTCAGATGTTCACTTTGAAAATTCAGGGTAAAGCGCAGGGTCGAATAATTGCATCCGAAACTCTTACAGGCATGCAAAAAAACGTTACTCAGCATATGTATGGAGGAGATAGAACTAGAAAAATGAAATTATGGGAAAAACAAAAAGAGGGAAAAAAGAAAATGAAAGAATTGGGTCGTGGGAATGTAAATATTCCACAAGAAGTATTTATAAAAATGATGCGTTCAGACTAGATAAAGATTCTATTTAATAGCTGGAAAATAAAAAGCTACCATACTTATAATAATAAGTGCTCCAACTACAATCATCGCTATATTTGCTGCCTTTTTTGTATTTTTATGAAATAACATAAGTGAAATGTAGTATACTATATTTATATTAAATTTCAATGCAAGAATTCCAACAAAAGAAAAAACTAAGAAAAATACTATATTCACCAGTGACTTTAATACTAATAGCCATTTTGTTTATTTTTTTACTTAACAGTACTTGGAATGTTTATGGAAAAGATAGATTAAGTAGACAAAATTTAGAAAGAGAAAAAAATGAATTAAAAAAATTGATATTGCGTGAAGAAAATCTTGCTTCTTCATTGGATTATTTGAAAACTGATCAGGGAATTGAAAATGAAATTAGAAGTAAGTTTAGAGTGGTAAAAGATGATGAAAAAGTAGCAGTTATTGTAGACGAGCAAACTCCAATAGTATCAACGACTACCGAAAAACATGGATTTTGGTACGATTTGTTTCATTGGTAAATTTAATATATAATAGTTTTACTATAAGTTTAAAATATAAAATATGAAAAATATCACAATCTACTCAACACCATCTTGTCATTATTGCCATCTTGCAAAAGATTTTTTGAATGCAAATAAAGTAAAATTCACAGATTATGATGTTGCCTCTGATCTTGAAAAGAGAAAAGAGATGATTGATAAAACAGGTCAAATGGGAGTTCCTGTTATTGATATTGACGGAGAAATAATGGTTGGCTTTGAAGAAAGTCGACTTGCCGCAGCTATTGGTATAAAGTAGAGGATAAAGCCCTCGTAGTTCAATGGATAGAACGGACCCGTCCTAAGGGCCTGATGTCAGTTCGATTCTGGCCGAGGGCACACGCTGATGAAATCCAAATTAAAGCACTTAT
Source organism: Candidatus Tayloriibacteriota bacterium (assembly GCA_031384385.1). Lineage (GTDB taxonomy): Bacteria > Patescibacteriota > Minisyncoccia > Phycocordibacterales > PALSA-1337 > CAIOGI01. The sequence continues at coordinate 71,645 of JANNAN010000017.1, forward strand.
CCCCACTTTATAGACATACTTTTCCATGTTATTATAGATGTATATTTAGATGTATATTTTGATCAAATGAAGAAATTACTTATTACAATATTTTGTTCTCTTGCTATATTTACTTTAGGCTATACAACCTATGCTGAAACTATTAAAAATTTAATAGATAATCCTTCAAAAATTAGTCCAGAAGAAAAAATGGCGCGTTTTAAAGTAGAACAATATAAGAGATTTATACAAGAAATACCATCATGGATTTCAAAAGAAGATAGAGAAAGCCTGATTTCTCAAATCGAACCATTAATTTCATCTAGTACTTTAAAAACAGTAGAGTTTAGACCTTCAGTTGAAGATTTAAATTCAAAAATTTTGATTATGATGAAAATTCAATCTTTGAATATGTATTTTAAGTTAATTCCAGACTTAAAAAATAATATTAATCGAAGTGATTTTATACATCAAGAAAGTAATATGGTTATTCCAAATCATAAAATACAAAATAAAATAAAATCAAAGATATCAACCTCTATGTCTTTTTCAATAGAAAAAGACATAGTTCATAAAATTATAAATAGTACTTCTATTGAATTTATCTCAGACATGCGTTGGTCATTCATGGAGAAAAATATTAAAGGATTCAAAAGACCAGAGGTGGATAGGGTTTTTATTAAAAAAGATTTTATAAAAAATTCAATTACACCAGATTTTATGAAACATATTCAGAAAGAAGAGGAGATTAAAGAAAATATTCCATTAGATGCTGAAATATCTACAACTACAGAAATTATCACAACAGAAACAATAATTTCTACTTCTACTGATATAGGAAGTACTACAACAGAAGAAGTGGCTCCGATTATTACCGAAACAGAAAGTATCACAGTAGAAACAATCGCTGAAACTATACCAGAGATAGTACAGGAGATTATCACAAATACCGAAAATCAATGAGAATTTTTACAGTAAAATTTAAATATAGAATGCTGATGTTAGTTATTGGACTTGGTCTATTTTCTTATATGCTGATTGCCAATGCTGTAACTACAACCTGTTCAACAAATTTATCATCTCCTGGAACATATACCCTTACAGCTTCTACAACAAATACCTGTAACATTACTAGTGCTGGAGTAATATTAGATGGGGGAGGATTCGCTATTAACCAATCCATAACCCTCCTACCTTTTCCCGATAATGCTACATCTACAGGTTGGTTTAATATGACTTCAAATAAGGCCCTATATCACTTGAATGAAAGTTTTGGAACTTTAGCAGATTCATCTGGAAATGGAAATACTTTAACGGCGGTTGGTACTATTACATATGGTCAGCCTGGTACTGTTGGAAATTCAGTAAGATTGGACGGAACTTCATCTTATCTTATAAAAAATAGTCCCACGGGATTGGCAACGGGAAATACTGATTTCTCTTATTCATATTTTGTAAAACTAGATGGTTCAACATTTACCAATGATCAAAGAGTACCATTTTTCTATGGTCAGGCAAGTCAGAGTAATAATATTCATAATGATTTGAATTATAATGGTGTATCTATTGATGTTAGTAGATACGGAGGTGTTATATGTGCAAGCCCGTCTTCATTTACTGTAGATACTTGGCATAATGTTTCAGTTACAAAAAGTGGCTCAACCTTTAGACTTTATATTGATGGTAGTCAGGTCTGTACAAGTCAGGTATCATTAGATATTATAGCATCAAAACTTATTATAAATGACTGGGGTGATACAGGTTATGGTTATAGTGTTAATGGTGTTTGGTATGATGAAATTGCTTTTTGGAATCGCACTCTCAGTCCTTCAGAGGTTTCTAGTATATATGCAAATCAATTCTATTTGGAGACTCCAGCTGTTACGGGAAATGGTTATGGTTTTAATATAAATAATCTTGTCACTGTTAAAGATATAATTTCTGCAGGTGCTACCATCAATATTGCAAACTCTACTGTAGCAATTGTCAATGTATCTGGTACAAATTCCTCTGCCAATGGTCAAGCTGGGGGAATTATAAATCTTACAAATACAACCGCCGGCGCTCTTTTTGCAAATGGTGGAAATTCTACAGATTATGGTCAAGGTGGAGCTGCTGGTAGTTTTTCTCTGATTTCATCTTCAGCAACTTCTCAAACAGCAAATGCTGGATCTTGTGGACCAAATGCTCCTAATTCTTTAAATTGTCCAAATATATTCACAAACCAAGGATCTGGAGATTGGGATGATACATCAAATTGGTCAAACGGTACTATTCCAGATTCTTCAACTTATGTAGATATAAGATCAAGTATCTATTCGGTTTCTAGTGGTAGTGCATATGCACAATCAGCAATATTTACAAGCGGTAGCTTTTCTACGTACTCTTCACTTTATGTGGGTGGCGATGTTACTTTCACATCTAGTATCTCGGGTAATGAATATGGATATATTTATGTTGATGGGGGACAGATTATATTTATAGGCGACAGTTACAATCAAGGTAGTGTTTATAATACTTCTGGTGAAATAAGTTTCTATAATTCTAGTGCTAATTATGGAAACATTTCTGCTGGAAATACAAATTTTTACGATTCTAGTTATATTAATAGTGGATATTTATATGGTGATACAAACATTTTTCATGAAGATTTAACTAATTTAAATAGTTTTAATATTACTAATCCAAATCCACTTATCCGTACATATAGCACATCAACTGTTAGTGCTCGTAATTTCATAAATGATTACTCTAACACTAATCAGGCATGGATAGTTACAGCAACAACTAGTGTTACTATCGATTTATCAAATGCATATTGTGATTCGCATACTACATTTGTAGCAAATGGAGGTTCATTTGTTTTCGGTCCAAATTGTACTGGTGGCCCTGCTGGAATATCAATCCTTATTCCAACGTCTAATGCAGCACTTAATAATTTTTCATCTGTTATTATAAATTGGAATCAAGGTGTCGGAGGATATAACTATTCCTCATGTCAGTTCTCATTCGGTGATATATCAAATTTTAATACAAGCACAAGTGCTTGGACAAATGGAAATCTATGGCAAGGTGCAAGTTGTACTGGTACAGGTCAAGAAATAGCAGCCACATCTACATATAGTGGAAATCAAATCTTAGCAATTCGCGCTTTTTATAATAGTATTGCTACATCATCAATTGTAAACTTTATATATCAGCCATCTCGTTTCTTGTACTTCTACAATTCAGGTTCAAATTCTAGTTGGTCTACTGTAGGAAATTGGTATACAGATATTGCACATACAATATCAGCAGGAAGTCTTCCTACATCTATAGACAAAATAACTGTAGTGGGAAGTACTATACCAACAGTTGATCTTGATAGTTGGGTTCAACCAACACTAATCAACTCTGGTCAAACAGGCATTGCATTTACTGGAGCATCAAATGCATCAACCTCTGTTGCGATTAATGGTAAAGCAACATTCAATAATTATGCAAAAAATAAGGGTAGAATAAATGGGAATGTTATTTTTAATGATAATTCATCAAATCTAGTTGGCGGTAGAGCCAATAATGCAATTTTCAATTCGTCATCTACAAATGCTGGTACCATTTCTATAAATGGAACATTCTATGGTGATATTTCAGAAAATACAGGCACTGTATCCGCTATAAAGACTCGTTACTATAATGCTACCGCTACCACAACAAGAAACTTTACAAATGGCTGGACTGTTACAGCTGATGGAGTAGCTGTAACCATTGCATCTTCAACTCAATTTAATACAAATACAAAGTTCAAGACAGTAAATGGTGGGTATTTTATCGGAGGACCTACAGCCGTGTATTTCTGGAGTAGTAGTAATATATTTAATTCTTGGACTAGTATTTCAAATTGGTATTCTGATGCTGCCGCAACCATAGCATTAGGATATTTACCTACAGCAACATCAACCATTGTTACACTTGGTTCAGTTGCCCCATCTGTAGATCTTGATTCTATAGATTGGGTAACACCATCAGGTATTGACGCTAGTCAGACAGGTATTTCATTTACAAGTACAGCATCTGCGTCTATCAATACTGGTATTACGGGAACAACTACATTTAATGGAAATTCAATCAATCTCTCAACAATTTTGGGGAATGTTACTTTCGCAAGTAGTACAAAAAATAGTAGTGGAGGTATTATTTTGGGAAATGTAACTTTCAATACAAATAGCCGAAACAATGGAGGTCTTATCACTGGTAATGTTGTATTTAATAGTAATACATTGAATACAAATAGTTCTGAAATATTTGGTGATGTTACTTTTAATAATTCAAGTATCAATGGAACAACGACAGGATTTATATCTGGTACAGCTACTTTCTATAATACAAGTAGAAATGATGGAATTATCGACAATGATGCCATTTTTTATGAAAATACAACAAATAACAACAACACAGTTTCAGGTACTCAAACTAGATACTTTACATCTAATGCAACAACTACAAGAAACTTTGTAAATACTGGACCTTGGACTCTGGTAGCTAATAATGCAATTGTCCATTTGGGTGATACATCTGTATTTAATGCTACAACTACATTCTCTAAATTAAATGGAGGTAATTTCACTGGAGAAGGAGTACCTGGATCATATACAACATGTACAAAATCTCTCGTATTACCTGGGGTATATACCATGGCTACATCTACAGCAGTTGGATGTGATATACAGATTGATGGGGTCACAATTGATGGGGGTGGAAATATGATTGGAAACCAGGTACTACCTTTTCCTGATAATGCTACATCTACAGGTTGGGTAAATATGTCAGGAAATGTAGCTCTTTACCATATGAATGAGAATGTAGGAACTACTACTACTGATAGTTCAGGTAATGGAAATAACGGAGGCAATAGTTTTAATGTGATTTCCGATTTTGGAATTATTGATTATGCCAGAAATCTTACAAATTATAGTTATATTAATATTCCCCAAAGCAGCTCTATGGATCTTTCGATAACTGATAGATTTACTTTTTCAGCTTGGGTTAAGCCTTTCTCTTCTTACGGTGGGGCTGTTTTCATTCAAAGAGCTAATTGTGATGGTAATTATCAATATCAATTTTATCTAAATCAACTCACCTTTCAAAATCCCAGTGGTCAAAATCAAACAGTATTTCCAAATCATACATTTACTACTAATGAATGGGTTCATATTGCGGGAACATATGATGGGGCTAATCTGAAATACTATGTAAATGGCCAATTAGACAATGTTAATAATATTGGTTCTGTAAGCATCAATCCAAATACAACATCTAGTAAAATTGGGTATGATACATGTGGTACTTCCTTCCATGGTTTAATTGATGAAGCTGCTATTTGGAATCGTTCTCTTTCTCCATCAGAAATATTAAATATATATAATAATCAAAATTTTGGAAATGGAAACACAGCTATTACAGGTAATAATCACAATTTCAATATAACCAATCTTGTCACTAGCGGATATATAATTTCTGCAGGTGCAACTATCAACATCGCAAACTCTACAGTAGCTACTGTGAACGTATCTGGAGTTAATAGAGTAGCTGATGGTCAAGTTGGGGGAACTATAAATCTTACAAATACAACAGCTGGAGCAATGATATCTAATGGTGGAAATTCTACGGATTATGGATACGGAGGGTTGGGTGGTTCTAGAAGTATGACAAATTCTACAGCAACTTCTTGGACACATAATAATGGTTCAGATGGACCAAATCTAATATCTGGTCAGGGAACGAGTGGTGGGGGTGGCTCTATAATATCAGGTTGTACAGATCCAAATGCTTCAAATTATAATTCTAATGCAACAGCTGATAATGGTTCATGTAGATATCCAACTGTACAAATTTATGGATGTATGAATCCAAGTGCTTCAAACTATAATCCAAATGCTACAATAAATACTTCATGTACATATTCTACATATAATCCATATACACCATTAAATAGTGGTAGTACCGGTGGAGCTGGTTCAAACAATAATGTAGCTCTAGGAGGAAATCTTAGTGGTAGAGGAAGTTTCATTGGTTCTTTAATACTTGATCCGCTTAATCCATTTGGTCTAGGTACGAATAATCAATTAGGATTTACATATTTTGGAAATCCACTAGAAGGTCTACAATCTGTTGGTAATTTAAATTTAAATCCGATTACATTATTTAATGCTAATTTTGCAATTTCAAATTTTCTTTTTGCTCCATTGCCAAAATCAATTACAGATGCACTTAATAGATCTGCAAAACTAGCAAGTGTAGTTACTTCGGTCGGTATTACAAGAGCTCAAGATCTTGTTTCTCTAGGTAGAAAACCAATTAAGCTTCTAATGTCAGATGATACTCCTGGATTATTTGTTGTAACTAATGGAACAACGACGCTTGATAATTATTTAACAAGTGATTTAAATAAAGGGTTAGTCCAGCTTGTATATGTGAATGCCGATGATGTACTAAATGTTAATCTTACCCCATTAAGTACAGGTAAGGTTACAGGTAAATTTGATGGCAAGGATATATCATTCATACAATCTCCTGGCAAAATGGTCAGTTCTATAATCACTGCTCCTACAATACCCGGTAAATATTTCCTAACTACTCAATCAGCCCCATTGCCATTAATGGTCGAAGTACTTTCTTCTTCACCTCAAACCCCATCCGAACCACCCGGTTTCTGGAATAGGTTGAGGATTTGGTTTAGTAGACTATTTCATTAAAATGTTTATGGTATACTAGAATTAAATATAAATTAATTATTAATTATTAAATATCAATAATATGGTAAACTTTCAAACAGGTGTTCTAGATAAGGCGAGACTAGTATCAAATATTCTGATGCTCTGTCTTTTGATTGGTAATATATTCTTTAGTATTCAATATATTGGCTCTCTAAAGGCCGATGCTACAG
>JANNAN010000015.1:0-15843 GCA_031384385.1 Candidatus Tayloriibacteriota bacterium
AGAAAAAACCCCAGCCCAAGCTCGTATTAACTATGAAAACCGTTTCCACACTCTAGCAGACTCCATACAAGCTCAATTAAAGGAATATAATACCAAACTAGAAGATGATACTTTTGAAGATGCAGAAGGAGAAGAAGAAGGATCAGGAGAAAGAAGAAAGGAAGAAATGCAGAAAAGTATCACTAAAGCTGTAGAGAGAGTAGAATCTATGAAGTCTGTACTAGATTCCGGTGAAATACCAGAGACTACACAAGAAATACAGGTGGAGTATAAATATACAAATCCACAGACACAAAAAGTAGAAAGACAAGAAAGTATAACTTTAGATTTAGAGAAGAAATTAGAATCTTACATATCTTTCTATCAGCAACATAATATAGATTTACCACCAACATTTGAATCTGATATACAAGAAATCTGGGAAAGAAACTACGATGAAATACAGAAGGCCGTAGAAGAAAACGGTTTCGATGATATGATCATTGCTCCAGCAAATATACCTCTAACAGAAATATCAGAGAAAATGAAGGTGGGGAATGGGTACTGGAAAAGCTCAAATTTCACCGAAGGTGGTGAATTTGCTGGTGCTGTAAGTGTCGGTGTAGACAAACCTAGAATTATTCTTGTGCATAAAGTTAAAGAAATAGATGAAATTCCAGAATTAGCCCAAACAAAAGGTAAAAAAGCACAAGATTTAAAGGTAGATGAATCACTTTCATTAGATGATTATCTAGTTTTTCAAAAGAAATACAATCAAGAAACAGGTAAGCATCTAGATGAAGATGGCTGGACATGGTTACTTAAAACCAAATCCGGCTCCCGTTTCGTGTATTCCTACTGGGCTCAGACTGGTGACAAGCTGGATGTCTTTGCGTATGATGCTGACGGCTCGTATTCTTCGCTTGGTTACCGTCCCTCCCGCTATTTCACCTAGGGTAACTTGTATCTTGGTTTTATTTGTATCTTTTTTAAATTTGAATTTTTTAACTTGGATTTGGGAAATATGATATTATATATCTACTATGGAAACCTTTACACCATCTTTTGAATCAAAACATTTGAAAACTCCAGAAGAAGAACTAGTTTTTTTGCGAGAAAAACTTGCCCAAAAAGAAAAAGAAGTGGCTTCTTTGAGACAAGAAAAAACACCAGAAGAAATTCATCGAGAAACTATAATTGATTATAAACAAGTAAAAACTGATAAAGTTTTGCATAAGGATTATACAATGTCTAGAGAGAATTCTGATGCAATTGTTCTACAACTTTCTCCGGAAGAGCATGATGAAAAGATTGCTGAACTTTTGGGTATTATGCAAACTCATGGAATTAAGAATGCTTTAAATATTGTTGAAAAAATGAACGATCCACATGTTCAGGATGATTTTGAAAGATTTTTAGTTCAATATATTAAGTCAGGTTTCCCAGTTGATGGTATTAGTGAAAAAAGCCCAGAATTTAAGGCTCTAAATATGACTCTTTTTGAAATTACTTTGCCAGAAAAGACCGATGATGGCAAAGAAAGATCGCTGGAGGAGATTCTTTCTTCGATGGAACAGTTTTATTCTGGGATGATGTCTGTTGATGATAAATCTTCAACAGGGGGAACTGGATATTTTAGTATTGAATTAGCAGTTGCAAATAATAGTGATGATTTTACTTTTTATGTAGCTGTTCACGATAGCAAGAAAAGTTTATTCGAAAAGAATATGCTCGCTGTTTTTCATAATGCAAAAATCATTGAAAAGAAAGATGATTATAATATTTTTAATGAAAGAGGTGTTACTGTCGGATCAAATGCTATGTATTCAAAAAATGCCATTTGGCCATTAAAGACTTATGATCAATTTGACTATGATCCATTAAATTCAATTTTAAATAGTTTCTCAAAAATAAAAACAATTGGTGAGGGTGCATCTATACAGATTGTAATAAAACCACAAGATTCTGAACATACAAAGAGATTTAAGAAAACACTAGATGACATAATGAAGGGTGAAAAAGTTAGTGAAGCAATTTCAAAAAATGATGAAGGTTTTATGAAGCATGTGGATGGTTTTTTTAATGGAATTTCTAATTTGATGATTTCAAAGGAAGAAAAAGATAAGAATGAGGAAAAGAAAAAGGAAAATGCTCAAAGGGTAGATCAAATAGCTGTTGATACGATAAAAGAAAAGATGGCTTCACCAATTTTAGCTACTAATATTCGTATTATTGCATCAGCTGAAACTGAAGAGATGGCAAAACAAATTCTTGGGGATATTGAATCTTCATTCAATCAATTTGAACATACACATGGTAATAAAATAAAATTTGATCATACAACAAAGAGTGGCTTGAAGGCACTGCTTTATGATTTTTCATTTAGACTTTTTGATGACAATAAGAGAATCCTTACAAATATAAAAGAAATAACAAGTTTGATACACTTTCCTTCAAATGTTATTAAATCTGCACCACATCTTAAGACTGCAAAAGCTGGTAGTGCTCCAGCCCCACTCGAATTGCCAAAAGAGGGTGTGTTGCTTGGAGTAAACCGTGATAGGGGGACAGAAACTAAAGTATTCATGTCTCCAGAAGATAGATTGAGACATTTTTATGTAATTGGACAAACTGGTACTGGTAAAACCACAATTTTGAAAAATATGATTGCACAGGATATTGCTAATGGAGAAGGTGTTTGTATGATTGATCCTCATGGTTCTGATATTCAAGATCTTCTTTCTCTTATTCCAAAACATCGTTATGAAGATGTAATTTATTTTGATCCAAGTTATGTAGACAGACCAATGGCATTGAATATGTTGGAATATGATCAACGCTTTCCAGATCAGAAGACTTTCGTAGTCAATGAAATGCTCTCTATCTTTAATAAGCTTTTCGATATGAAAACAGCTGGTGGCCCGATGTTTGAGCAATACTTTAGAAATGCTGTTCTACTTGTTATGGATGATCCAGAATCAGGAAATACACTTCTTGATGTTTCTCGGGTTCTTTCAAATAAAGTCTTTCGTGAATTAAAATTATCAAAATGTAAAAATCCAATAGTTATTCAATTTTGGAGGGAAGTTGCAGAAAAGGCTGGTGGTGAGGCCTCACTTGCCAATATTGTCCCTTATATTACAAGTAAATTTGATGTATTTCTTTCAAATGATATTATGCGACCAATTATTGCTCAGGAAAACTCAACTATAAATTTTCGTGAAATAATGGATAGTAAAAAAATACTTCTTGTAAATCTTTCAAAGGGCAGACTTGGAGATATAAATGCAAATCTCATTGGTCTAATAATTGTTGGAAAAATTTTGATGGCAGCTCTATCTCGTGTTGATGCTGTTACTACAGGAAAAATACTTCCACCATTTTATCTATACATTGATGAATTTCAAAATATTACGACAGATTCAATTTCAACTATTCTTTCTGAAGCCAGAAAATATAAACTTTCATTAAATATTGCTCATCAATTCATTGCACAACTTGAAGAAGGTATTAGAGATTCTGTATTTGGTAACGTTGGATCGATAGCTGCATTTAGAGTGGGTGCTGAAGATGCAGAATATTTAGAAAAACAATTCTCCCCTGTATTTACAGCAAAGGATATTATGTCTATTGATAATTACAATGCATATTTAAAGATGTTGGCAAATGGTAAACCTGTTAAGCCATTTAATATTGAAACAATGATTCCTCCAAAGGGTAATAAGGATATTATTGAATCAATAAAAGAGCTTTCATATTTAAAATATGGCAAAGAAAGATCTTTGGTGGAGGAAGAAATTATGAGTAAATATAAAAAATAAGATTTAGAAGAAATATGATATGAAAAAAACATCACATCCAAAATATGAACAAAGTTTAGTGATTATTAAACCAGATGGTATTCAGAGAAGTTTAATTGGTGAAATAATTAAGAGATATGAAAGATCGGGATTAAAAATGATTGCAATGAAGATGATGATACCCAATCATGAACTCATTGAAAAGCATTATACTCTTGATCCTGAATGGAGAAGAATAACAGGTGAAAAAACCATTAAAGGTTATTATGATAAAGGTTTAATACCACCAAGTGAAAATCCATTGGAGATAACAAATATATTGCTTGGACGACTTTGTACATATATGACTAGTGGCCCAGTTATTGCTATGGTCTGGGAGGGAGCTCATGCTGTTTCAATAATAAGAAAATTAACTGGTGGAACAGAACCGCTTATGTCAGATGTCGGAACTATTAGAGGAGATTTTGTTCTCGATTCATATCAGATGACTGATCATGACGGACGCTGTATTCGCAACCTTGTTCATGCTTCTGGTTCTGCCAAAGAAGCAATTGATGAAATAAAACATTGGTTTTCTAATGATGAAATAATGGAGTATATTCATATTCAAGAAAAAATACTTTATGACATCAATTTGAATTAATTCAAGTAAATCTGGACTGATTTACATAAGAATGTCTGAACTATAATTGAGTATTGTTTTAGATTGTAGGGGGTTTATAATAGTATTAGGTTATAAGAGTATTAAATCTATAACTTTTAATTTGGGAGATCAACGAATCCTCGCGATTCAAATTACATTGCACCTTGGTGTTAATGTTGAGATCACCCACCTAGTAATTTACTAGGTTCGATACTCTTTTAACCGATAAAGAACATCTACAAACTAATTAGTAGATGTTTTTTGTTTCTAATTATTCAATAATTAAGTTATAATTAAAAACATTCATGAATAATTTTAAAATTGCCGTATTAACTCTAGGTACACTTCTTCTTGTTCTTTTTTTGCATATTAAGGGAATAGAAAATCATCTTTACGTAACATATTGGTTTTATGATATTATTGTTCATCTTCTTGGTGGGATGGGAATAGCCCTTGCTTCTTTATATATATTTAAGAATTCCAAATACATTATTCCTATCAGTATTTTTGCTGGAATTATTTGGGAATTATTTGAAGTATATTTCAATATCACAGGTTCAAAATTATGGTCTAATCCGTACTATGTAGATACTATTAAAGATCTTTTTGATGATACTTTGGGTGCGGTATTTGTTTATTTAATTATTAAAAAAATAGAATGAGTATAAATCTTACATTTTGTAGTGGAGTTGGAAGTGTAACTGGTGCAAATTTTTTACTTGAATTAGAAAATTCAGGAAAAGTTACAAAAATTCTTATTGATTGTGGCCTTATTCAAGGAGAAAAAACAGCACAAGCAGAAAACAGGGAAGATTTTGGGTATGAAGCTTCAGAAATAGATATGCTCTTTATTACCCACGCACATCTTGATCATGTTGGAAGAATTCCAAAATTAGTGAAAGAAGGTTTTAATGGTGTTATTTATTCTACAGGTGAAACTATGGCATTGGCGAATCTTATTCTTGAAGATGCTGTAGGATTAATGCAGAGAGAAGCAAATAATGAAGGACTTTCTCCCTTGTATGATGAGCAAGATATGAGAAAAGCTTTCACTCTTTGGAAGACAATTCCTTATCATACAGAGTCCTCGTTTCCCGAAGGTTTTTCTGTTTATTTAAAAGATGCTGGTCACATTCTTGGTTCTTCAATGATTCAGTTTTCATATGAGGGCAAAAAAATTGTTTTTACAGGTGATCTTGGTAATACACCAACTCCACTTTTGAAAGACACTGAATCTATTATCGGTGCAGATTATGTGATTATGGAAAGTGTATATGGAGATAGAAATCATGAACCAAAAGACGAAAGGCGTAAAAAGTTAGAGATGGTTATAAAAGATACAATTGCTAAAAATGGCACTCTTGTTATTCCTGCTTTTTCACTTGAAAGAACGCAAGTTATTCTTTATGAAATAAATAAATTAGTTGAAACAAAAGCTATTCCAATAGTTCCTGTTTATGTGGATTCTCCACTAGCAACAAAAATTACAGATATTTATAAGGCGAGTACCTATTTATTTAATGAAAGAGCACAGTCTGAAATTCGAGGTGGCGATGATATTTTTAATTTTCCAAGGCTTTCATTTACTGTTGGTGCTCAAGAATCAAGACAAATTGATCATTCAAAATCTCCAAAAATTATTATTGCTGGCTCCGGTATGTCTGTTGGGGGGAGAGTACTTCATCATGAAGAGCTTTACTTATCAGATGCTCAAAATACCATTTTACTGGTAGGATATCAGACTATGGGTTCTGTAGGTAGACACTTACTTGATGGAGAAAAAAAGGTTAATATTCACGGAAATGAAATATCAGTAAAAGCTAGAATAGAAACTATTCTTGGATACTCATCACATAAGGATTCAGATCGTCTTTTAGAATTTGTTTCTACGGCTCAAGATACTACAAAAAGAATATTTGTAGCTATGGGAGAACCAAAGGCTTCATTATTTTTGGCACAAAAAATTCGAGATAATCTTGGAGTTGATGCTATTTACCCTGAGAGATTGAAGAAATACGAATTGAAGTAGGCAAGAGAAAAGAGTAATAATTAGTTTTTCAGAAACAGAAAATTTTTTACTAAAATTTTCTTCGGTCCTCAGGCCATCGCCTTGCGGATGTTCTTCAAAACTAATTATTACTCTTTTCTTGCTTGATTAGTTTACCTTCTTAACAATTGCCTCAAATGACTTTGGACTTTCGTGAGCTAATGTTGAAAGTATTTTTCTATCGATAGCGATATTTGCCTTTTTTAGATTGCCAATAAATTTGCTGTATGAGTATTTTTCATTGATATTTCTTAATGCAGCATTTATTCTAACATTCCATAGTTTTCTGAAATCACCCTTTTTATCTCTTCTGTGAGCAAAAGCATAATTACCAGCATGTGAAATAGCTTCGTATGCTGTTCTTTCTTTTGTACTTCTATTAAAACGATATCCTTTTACTTGACTTAATATCTTCTTTCTTGTTTTAAGCGCATTAACGCCTTTCTTTACTCTTGTCATTGTATTTAATTAAATATGATTATTGATTATGCATTTACTAAAAATCTACTCTTTTCCTTATTTGTCATATGGAATGGTACCGATTTCTTTTTTGATAATTGTGAGCGTCTACTTTCCTTTGAATTGAAATGATTTTGACCTTTTGCGCGTGCGAGAATTTTGCCACTTTTTGTGACTTTCAATCTCTTCATGTATGATTTATTTGTTTTCATAAAAATTTTCTTAATTATTTCTTCTCTATAATCGCAGATAATCCCTTAAGACCTTTAGTTGGGGGAACTGAAATCTTATACTCAACTGTAATTAATTTCAATATTCGCTCCATTCTTTCCTTAAGGAAGTTGAAGTCCATGTATTTTGATCGTCCAACAAGATATAGATCAATTTTTACTCTATTCCCCTCTTTTAGCCATTCTGAGGCTTTTTTGGCTTTGAGCTCTAAATCGTGTTCTCCTGTGCCGATTTTTACCTGAACATTCTTCAATTCTGACGTATGAGTGCGAGATTTTGCAACCTTCTGCTTCTTCTTTTCGTCGTATTGAAATTTACCATAATCCATGATTTTTGCAACTGGTGGGACGGCTGTAGGGGATATTTCAATAAGATCAAGATTTCTGACCTTTGCTTGTGTTAAGGCTTCAGCAAGAGTAATAACTCCTAGATTCTCACCATCATCGGTAATAACACGTAATTCTGGTGCTTTTATGAAATTATTTATTCTTACTCTTTGTATACTCATGTGAAGAATCTTATTTATAGCATAATTTTATTTTCTTGTCTAGAAAAAATTGCGTATAAATTTAAGAAAAAAGCCTGCAAATTTTTCAACCCAATAACGCTTCTTCCATTGATCAAATGTTATTTCTTCAGTATTTAATAAATCCGTATTAAAATGTGAAATTAGTTCACTAGCAAATTTTCTATTTGTTGTAATTAAATTTGCTTCAAAATTATAAAGCAAACTAACATGATCCATATTTAAAGTTCCTACACTTGCCCAATCCTCATCAATCACCATTGTTTTGGCATGTAACATATTGCCTTTATGTAAATAGATTTTTATTCCAGATTTCAACATACTATAAAAAAAGGTTCTCGCGCTTAAGTCAACAAATGAATGATTCGACCATTCCGGCATAATTATTTTTATGTTTACATTTCGATGGGCTGCAAGCTTCAAAACTCTAGCGAGTCTATGAGTAGGAATAAAATAGGGTGTTGCTATGTAGATATCTTTTTTGGCATGGCGTATTGCTTCAATAACATGATTGTACAATCTTCTGTGTTTTGGTCTAGGATTGTTACTAATATATTTGAATTCGTGATCAATTGATCTATTGTTTTTTATTTTTGCTAATTTTTTACCTTGAGCTCTATCCCACATTCTTTCAAATGCTCTACGCATATCTTTTACTACAAGTCCTTCAACCATAACATTTGTGTCTCTCCATTCTCTTGATTTTTCCCAAATACAAATACTTCCAGTAAAGCCAATTTTCTCGTCTATGATGATAGTTCTTCTATGATTTCTGAAATACCAAGAGCGATAATTCGGTACATCAAAAAAAGTAGGAAATAGGGTTTTGAAAAAAACTAATTCAATGCCTTTTTTTTTAAAATCTTCTATAATTTTAGATCCAAAAAAACTAAAGCTACCAGCAGCATCCCAAATAAACCGCACTCTAACTCCTTGAGATGCTTTTTTTGCACAAACTTCTATTAATTTATTGCTAAAATTATCTGGTATAAAAATAAATTGTTCTAGCTCTATACTTTCTATAGCATTTTCACATGCCAAAATCACGGCATTTATGGTCTCTTCATTTGAAGTAAATAGTTTCCATGTAGTTTCGTTCATAGATTTAAAGTATAACATAGTGAATAATTTAATATAAAAATAAACACCCAGTCGACATTTCTGTCGTCTGGGGTTTTTGGAAAATTTTGCTTTTGTTTATGCTGATGTGGAAATCATGTCGGGACTCAATTTGAGAACGATTTCGCGAAGACTCTTTGTGTCGAGATGTTCACATTTTCTGATTTGGGTTGAAGTTTTGTCGAACATGTACCCATTTGTTAAATGATAGCCGTTACCATTTATGAATTGACTTACTTTAGCGCCAAGAATTTCGATGTCTTTCTCATTGATGTTAAATACATCAACTGTAATCACTTGATTTGATTCAGGGCTCATTACGCTCAGATGTATTTGTTTTTCGAACACACCGATTAGTATCCGCGGTTTTTCTGGTATCATTTTAACTTTCCTCCATTTATTATCCTTCCAAGTTGTATGAAAGGCATGTTTGTCCAGTTGTGGATACTACATTATAAATTGATTTTGGTCAATATCCCTATAATTATGTAATTGAAAAAGATTTTGAATTCAGTGTATAATATCCTTATGGAAAATTTAACATTTATTGTAGTTGCAATTATTTTTGGTTATGTATTTTTTGGGCCCCATCATAAATCAAGTGAAAAGAAGGACGATAAGAAGGGAGGGGATAAGAAAGGTGGAGATAAGAAAAAATAAATAAAATAAAAGCGAGACAGTTGTGTCCCGCTTTTTTGTTTTTGGAGGCCATTAGCCAGCCATGATTTTGGAAAGCTTGTGAACAACGATTAATTCTGTCTGAATATCATGATCTAGATATTCAATCGTCTCCCTGATTTCATCAGGTGTTTCGCAAAGACAAATCCATGTTGTTAGTGCCTTTTCAGCCTCAGGACTTCCTGCATCAGATTGATAGAAGTTTTCTTCAGCCTCTTCGATTGTTAGGTTTGGATCAGGAGCCAGAAGCTCTGGGTCTACTTGAGTTTCAATAGCCATTGCTACTCTTTTGCTACTGAAACCTAGTATCTTTGCTATTTCTTGGATATGTTGCTTCATTTATTAGTCCTTGGTTAAATTTACTGCACCTTCTAAACAAATCATATAATATTAAGATAAAAGTGTCAAATAAATTCTTATATTTTTTATTACTGTGGAGATGGGCGGAATCGAGTCACGAATATTCGCTTGCTAGCGAATTTCGCGACCCCGTCTCACTCGCCTTCGCTCGCTCCGACCGTTCTCATCCACCATCTCTCTAAATCAGGTAATAAAAAACACCAGCATAAGCTGGCATTTTTTATTACTGTGGAGATGGGCGGAATCGAACCGCCGTGCAGATGAAATCTTATAACGCTTCTACATTGTATAGTAAACTTTAGCGAGGTCGCCCTCTTTTAACTTACATACTATAAAGTAAACAAAATATATGTAAGCGATTCCCGAAGTTTCAAATTATAAACAGGGAAGGGAGTATAATTCTAGTTCATGTGTATATCACCTCGTCATCAACCTGAACAGTTAATGAGAGACGTCGCTTAAGCCGTAGCTAGAGCGAAAGTGAAATCGCGTGATCCAAAATATGGAGACACAACAGACTTGACCTTTGTAATTGCTGATTTAGCAGTTAACATTTCCATTTGTTTTAAGAGAAAATGGAACTCTACAATGCGCGAAATGAAGTACCTCAACTGTCTAGGCCTTTCATCCCCATGTTACGAACTGGTAAAATTTGATAAATTACTTGCGCTCGGGAGAATCTTTTTCTGCTACGCTTTGCTAGGCAGAAAAGCAATCTCCCTCACCGCAATTTATCTAAATTTTACATTTGTTAACGATCTGAAAATTCTCTTCGAATATCTCGGTCCGTATCTCGCTTTTTTATTGATTCACGTTTATCAAATTGTTTCTTTCCACGAACTATTGCGATTTGGACCTTGATTTTCTTGCCTTTACTATACACCGAAATAGGCACTATTGTCAAACCCTTCTTTGCTTCAAGAGAAGCTAGTTTTTGAATTTCTATCTTTGTAAGTAAAAGCCTTCTATTTATTTTTGAATCGTATTCTTTTGGTGTATTATTTATTTGAAAAGGTGGAATATTAAAGGCAATTAAAAAAGCCTCACCACCTCGAACGGTTATATGAGATCCAAGTAGAGAACCTTGTTTATTGCGAATACTTTTTACTTCAAAACCGAGAAGTTCAATTCCAGCTTCAAAACTTTCAAGTATTTCGTAATCAAGATTGACTTTTTTATTATAAATTAATGATTCCGACATAGATGTTTAGGAGTATAACATTCTTTGACTTTATATGAAAGTTGTGATAATTTAATTTTAGTAGTATAGGAGGAGAAAATAAAATTAAAACAAATTAACCATTGGAGGAAAAAATGAAGTTTGATCTATCGTCCTTTGTAATTGGTTCTGTGTGGCCAATTTTTACCGCTGGCATTATTTATTTAATAGCCAATCATCATCGTCATAAATGTAAGGTGGATGGATGCAATTGCAGTACTAATTCCGTGTATCGTTTGCTCCATCTTCACAATATACGAAGAACAGTTGCAGGCTTGATGGTTTACGCCATCTACAAATTTAATGTCTGCAAAAAGGGACATGTTTCTGTAACTATGAAAACAGGTATGTTCTCTAGTCCACAGATTTTACACAAGCCAGTCGGAGAATCAGATTGGACTTCCAAATTCATCAATGATCTTTGTTTTAGAGCAGGAATTCGAAATCCTGCTGAAGATTATCGTGTGTTCCAACTTACTTCTGAAAATCCAATACCAAGAGTTACTGTTTTGAATCAAGATAAAGGACCTCATGGGTATGGTTTTCGAAGCCAGAATTGATTTTTACGCGAACAGCCTCGACCTAACAAGTCGAGGCTAGTTTTTTATGATATAATCCTAAAATATGACAAAAGAGCAAAATAAACAAAATAAAAACAATAAGAAAATTAGTAAAAAACCTAATAGATTTGGTTTTTTAAATACCATTTCCACTGGATTACTTATACTTTTTCTGATTACAAGTACTTATTCAATTATAAATGATAGTAATTCAAAAAATGATAAGATCGCTCTTTCTGAACTTGTTCAAGATGTTGGATCAGGAAAAGTAAATTCGATAACAGTACGAGGTGATAATCTAATTGCACTTTATGTAGACAAAACTTCGAAGATGTCTTTGAAAGAAAGTGATTCATCAATTACAGAAACTTTTGCTAGATACGGCCTTACTTCAGAGAAAATTAATTCAATAAAAATAAATGTTGAAGGTCCAAGTGGATTTGCATATTGGTTTATTCAAATTGCTCCATTTCTTGCTCCGTTACTTTTTCTAGCTTTAATAATTTGGTTCTTCACAAGACAAGTTAAGGGTTCTGGTATGCAAGCATTTTCTTTCGGTCAATCAAAAGCACGCATAACAATGCCAGATGATAAAAAACAAAAAGTTACATTTAAAGATGTAGCAGGTGCTAAAGAAGCCAAGCAAGAACTTTCAGAGATTGTTGATTTTTTAAAAAATCCAAAGAAATTTTTGGAAATTGGCGCAGTGATTCCAAAAGGAATTTTATTGATGGGTGCTCCTGGAACAGGAAAGACATTACTTGCTCGTGCGGTGGCAGGTGAGGCTGGTGTAGCGTTTTTTGCAATTTCTGGGTCAGAATTCGTTGAAATGTTCGTAGGAGTTGGCGCGTCGAGAGTGCGAGATTTATTCAAAATGGCAAAAGCTACTGCACCTGCTATTATTTTTGTCGATGAAATCGATGCTGTAGGGAGAGTTCGTGGAACAGGAGTTGGCGGTGGAAATGATGAGCGTGAACAAACACTAAATCAAATTCTTGTTGAAATGGACGGCTTTGAGCCGAATGAGAAAGTTATTGTTATGGCTGCTACCAATAGACCAGATGTTCTTGATCCAGCATTACTTAGACCTGGACGCTTTGATCGTAGAGTAACTATTGATTTACCAGATAGAAATGATCGTGAGGAAATTTTGAAAATCCATTCTTTAAAGAAACCATTTGCAGAAGATGTTGGTCTAAGGGTAATTGCAGAAAGAACTCCAGGATTTTCTGGTGCAGATCTTTATTCTCTTATGAATGAGGGAGCTATTCTTGCTGCTCGTGAAAATCGTAATAAGATTTCACAATATGATTTGATTAGGGCAATTGAAAAAGTAATGCTTGGTCCAGAAAGAAAGAGTCATTTACTTTCAAAGAAAGAAAAAGAAATTACAGCATATCATGAAGCTGGTCACGCCCTTGTTTCTTCAGTTCTTCCACATGCAGACCCTGTTCATAAAATTTCTATCATTTCTCGAGGACGCGCAGCAGGCTACACATTACATTTGCCACTTGAAGATAGAAAAATGCAAAGTAAAAAAGAATTCTTGGATGATATTGCTGTTTCATTGGGTGGTTATGTTGTAGAAAAAATAATGTTTAATGATGTTACAACTGGCCCATCAAATGATCTTCAAGTTTCTACTGCACTTGCGCGTGATATGGTTACAAAATATGGAATGTCAGAAAAGATTGGAGTTCTTGCATTAGAGAGTTCTGGTGGTCGTGCAATGTTCGGAAAGGGAATTGAAGAAAAAGAATATTCAGAAAAGATTAGTGCAGATATAGATTCAGAAGTAGCTAGAATTATGAGTGAAGCTTATAAAAAAGCAGAAGATGCAGTTACTAAATATCGCCCAGCTCTAGATGCAATTGCAAAAAGATTAATTGAAATTGAAAATCTAGAAAGAGATGAATACGAATCAATTATCGTCGCTCATGGTATTCAACCAAAGAAGAAGTTAGATATTGTTTAATTGACAGGTATGGCTAAATATAAAGAAAAATCTAAAGCAATTGAATTAAGGAAGAAGGGTTTAAGTTATAGTCAAATAAAAGAAAAATTAGGGATAGGTAAAGGTACTTTAAGTAATTGGTTAAAGGATTATCCACTTTCTGATAAAAGGACTAGAGAATTAAGGGATAATAATCCTAGGAGAATAGAAAAATATATAAATACAATGAGAAAGAAGCGGGAAGAGAAATTTTCTATTGCTTTTGATATTGCACAAAAAGATATTGGAAAGATTACCGATAGAGAATTATTTATAGCAGGATTCTTTTTGTATTGGGCCGAGGGGGGAAAAACAAGAGATGGTACTGTTATCCTTACAAATACAGATCCTTCGATGCTTCGGGTGTATTTAAAATGGCTTAGATTGTTAAAAATACCTAAGAAAGAATTAAAAATTAAATTACATTTATATAAAGATATGAATGAAGATAAAGAAATTAATTTTTGGAGTAAGGAATTGGGTGTAGAAAAATCAAAATTCCAAAAGACTTGGATAAAGGATTCTAAGATGTCAGATTTAACCTATAAAAATAATTTTGGGCATGGAACATGTAATATTATTTTACACAAAACAGATATAGCCAGGTATGTCTTGATGGGAATCAAATTTATTGCTAGTGTAATAGGGGGTAGTAGTAAATAATAAATGCGCGCGTAGCTCAGCTGGTAGTAGCAAGCGTCTTATACACGCTAGGTCGTAGGTTCGAATCCTACCGCGCGCACCATGATTTCCCCTCTTTCATTTGTTGATAACTAACTATTGCATAATGGGGGGGGGGGGGTGAATTATACTAATGCTTAGTAATCTATTAATTTATTTATTATTAAGTCATTTTTATTATGAAAAAAATCATTGCTTTCTTGGGTGTTTCAGTTTTTGTTTTTAGTTTAATTTTAGTTTCTCCTTTAAATACTCAAGCAGCGACAACGAAGTATGAGGCGAGCATACCGCCAAGTAAAGTGACAGCGAGAACTAAATCTGGGTATTCATGGATAAGTTTAACCGAAAATAATTCCTCATTATGTAGACAAAATCAAGTTGTTAATCTAGCTGGGCCCTATACAGCAACTAATGGTTGGAATTATAACTCTACTTTTGATGCTAAGGTTGGTTGTGTATATAAATACTCTTATCGTGCAGATACAAGATATTTGGCACCTACAGATTTTGAATATACAGTAACTGTTTTGGCAACTACAACATCTAATAAATTTTTAGGTAATACTCAAGTTTATGTCTCTGGTAATGATACAAAGGTATATACTAGACCAAGTACCTCAAGTATTATTGTTAGTTCAATTGGAAAAGATACCAGTGGGAATATTATATCAACGGGGGATTTCTCCTTGCTGTACGCTGGTGATGGTGGATATGATTCAAATATGAGAACTGGTGGGTATACTGGATTTTTTATTCCAGAAAATAAAAACTACGGACCTTTTATTGATTCTTCAGGACACGTGTGGAGATATGTCACATTTAGTTCTCTAAATATTAATGGTTGGGTTGATCAGTCAGATATAACTGCAGTTGGTTCTAATCCTATTATCCCTGTAATTCCACCAACTTCGCCTGTAGTAACACCTCCACCAGTTGTGGTTACACCACCTGTAGTAGTTCCTCCTTCAACAACGCCAATTATTAAACCGCCCGTAGTTATTCAATCTCCAATCTACATCAATGCAGGTGGTTCAGCTTCAGGAGATTATCTAGCAGATAAATATTTCACAGGAGGAAAGACATATTCAATTACAAATAAAATTGATACAAGTGCAATATCCAATCCAGCTCCACAAAGTGTATACAATACTGAGCGTTATGGAAATTCATTCTCATATAAGATTCCAAATCTTACTCCAAATAAAACCTATACAGTGAGACTAGATTTTACAGAGAATTATCGAAACAAAGCTGATAGTAGAAAATTCAATGTTACTATTAATGAAACTAAGGTATTGACTAACTTTGATATCTTCAAAGAAGCTGGTGCTCAATACAAAGCTGTACAAAAGACATTCACAGTAAATTCTGATTCATCTGGAAATATAAATATTGCATTCTCTCATACAGCAGGATCAAGCCCTGATAGTAATGCTATTATTAATGGAATAACTATTATTCAAGATAATCAAATTATTTCAAATACCCCCATTTCTTATCAATCAAAAAATACTAATATCAAAGCTTCTATTTGGGATTCTATTGCTA
>JANNAN010000019.1:0-53785 GCA_031384385.1 Candidatus Tayloriibacteriota bacterium
GTTAATGATTCTTATAGCCATCCTACTAGTTGGAGGTGCTTTTCTGATTGCAGAATACAGAAATAAAAAGGCGGAACTTATATATAACAGCGTAACAGTATCGACATCAACAACCTCAGATTATATAGAAAATAGTGATGATTGGAAAAAAATACTTCTAGATAATGATAAAAGTAGCTCAACAACGACAAAAGATTTAACGAAAAGGATAGCCGAGGAGCTAACTCAAACTGATTTTATAAGTCGTGATTTTTTTGCTAAATATATGGAGTTAAAACAAGTAGGTGATCCAAAAGACAAACTAAGCCAACAAGAGTTAATCAATGGAACACTTAGTAAATTAATTCTTGAAAAACCAACTTTGTACAAAATAGACATAGTTATTACCAATCCAAATAATAGTACTGAGTCCATAAAAAGCTATGGAAATAGTATAGGAACAATATTTAAAAAATATGTTGTTCGTGCAAGAAATGAAGCCCTTATAGCCAAGGAAGCTCTCCAAAGAGACGGACTTGAAACACTGACAGAATTAGACCCAATCATTTTGAGTTATAAAAATATATTGGATGCTTTTATTAAAACTAGCGTCCCACAAACAATAGCAAGTACTCATCTTGATTTGATAAACTCAATAAGTAATGCTCTATTTATTGTACAATCTCTAAGAAAAATAGATAACGATCCCATCTTTGCTGTGCAAGCATTAGGTCTTTATGCGGCTACATCTAGAAAACTTATTGATACACTTAAATCAATAAAGAATTATTCTACTCAGCTTCAAATAACATATGGCACAGAAGAACCTGGATATTTTTTCTTAAAATAAAATGATAAATCCAATATACAAAAAAATAGTTGCATTGATACTGATAATTTCTTTTATACTACCATATGCTCTTATACCACAAAGAGCCAAGGCCACTGCACTAGTTTTTGACTACGCTAATTTAGGAACAAACCTTCTAAGTCTAATAGAAGAAGCTATCGATGCTGTAGCTAGTGTTGCGACAGAGATATCAGCCTATTTAAACTGGTTAAAAGAATATACACTAGACCCTCTAGCATTCCTTGTCGCCAAACAAATAGTGCGGCAAGTTAGTGCAAGTATTATAAACTGGATTAATAATGGTTTTGATGGAAGTCCATCATTCGTACAAAATCCTGGAGCATTCTTTCTTGATCTGGCAGATCAAATGACTGGAGAATTTCTTGCCAAGAATGGAGGTCCCTTATCTGAATTGTGTTCTCCTTTTAGTATCGAATTAAAATTAGCATTAGCATTTAAGTATCACAGTAAGGGCCAGAAAAGATATGCCTGTACTTTAGGTACAATAATAAAAAATACAAAAAGTGCAGTAAAGAATGCATCAATAAATGGTTTCACCGCTGGTGATTTTAGACAAGGGGGTTGGCCAGCATTCACATCGATGACAATGGAGCCACAGAATAATATCTATACAGCTTATATGCAAACCGATGGAGAGCTTACTATACGAGTAGGAAATCTACAAATACAGAAGAAAGAGCAATTATCACAAGGTTCTGGATTTCTTTCATTCCCAGATCCATCATGTAGAAAACTAAGAAAAGCTGAAGCGGCAAGAGCACAAGACATTTATGATAATGGGGCAGAAGGTGAAGTTGACCCAAATTTGATTACGTTTAATGAAAAGAAAGAAACATGGTCTGCAGATACATCATCCTGCCCTGTTACAACACCTGGGAGAGTCATCGCACAATCTCTTCAGAAGCAACTTGATTCTCCAACAGATGTTTTAAATCTTGCAGATGAATTTGCTGAAATAATTGATGCCCTAATTACACAACTTGTGACACAAATCCTACAAGCAGGTCTAAGTGCTGTAAGTGATAAAAATTCTTCTGGAACATCCTACATAGACGAAACGATAAAAGATTTAAATGAAAATACACCAGAAGTAGAACAATTGAAGAAAGATTTATTAGGAAGAATGCCAGAATTTATAGATACAACCCTAAAATACAAGACCAATCGAGATGCGTCATTGAAATTCATGACTGATATTAATGATAATTATAAATTAGCAAAAGTATGTTATGAAAATAAGATTGCTATCGTGCCACAATACCTAACATCATATGAAATTAATATTGCCCAATCAAGAATTAGTGATATCGAGATAATACTATCTGAAAAACTTTCAACGACTACAGCACACTTCTTAAGTCTCGCACAAAATGCACAATTTAGACTAGACAAACTTGCAAAAATGCAAACTGACATTACAGGAACAAAAACAATGATACAACTAAACGCTGTAAGCACAGAGTACATGAGACTTATAAGAAGTAGCGTACTGACGACTGCAATAGACGTAAAAAATTCTGCAGCTGATCTAACAAAAGTTAAAACTGACTTCGAAAATTATAATAGAGATGCAATAAATAAAGTTAATGAATGTCAAGGTTTTCCAGAAAATATTAGGGGAAATTAAAATATGAAAAAACTATTAAATACAGTACTTATAATAATAATTACATTCACAATAGCTAGTGTGGCTTTGATGCCGGAACAGGCGAATGCAAGTTGGTATTGTATATTTGCTCCAGGAGCATGTATTGCTTCAGCTGGAATGGCCTTAATTCTAAACAGTTTCCTTGCTGATCTTGGCCAGATAATACTTAGTGTGTTTGCTGGTATTCTAAGTATTGCTGGTCTAGTATTAAATGTTTCTATAATATTATCAATGAATATTAAAGCTATATATGAAGCAACTCCAGCAATTGAAGATCTGTGGATAATAACAAGAAATCTATCGAGCATATTTATTATATTTGCTCTTATTTATACTTCTATAGCCACAATATTAGGTGTAGGCAGTACTGGCATAAAAAAATTAATCAGTAATATTATATTAGCTGGCCTATTAATAAACTTCAGTTTATTTTTTACAAAAGTATTAATCGATGGTTCAAATTTAATATCTTTACAATTTTATAGAGCAATAGCACCAGAATCTCAAACAGCTAGTATTACAAAAGATACAATAGGAGACGTACTTACTAAATCATTTACAGATGGTGGAATCTCTAATGTATTCATGCATGGACTTAAAATTCCAAAAATATATGGTAATAAGAAGGGGTTATTCGAAGTACAAGGAACAGAGTATTTTAAGATAATATTATCCACACTAATTGGATCAATATTGATGTTATTCGCTGCCCTAAGTTTCTTCGCCGCAGCATTAATGTTTATTATCCGCTTGGTAATTCTTTTACTTCTTATGGGATTCTCTCCAGTATACTTTGCTGGAATGATATTCCCAGACATAAAAAAAGATATGTCTGACAAGTGGGCTGAGTACTTAAAGCAACAACTTATTTTTATGCCTGTTTATCTATTCTTTATGTACTTTGCACTTCGTTTCATAAGCACAATAAATGCGAGTACCGGGGCAGAAGAAGGATTTTTTTCCGCTCTTGATAATGCACAAACAAAAGCATCAAAATCTGGCACATCGGGAATCATGCTTTCTGTTGTTGGATTATGTTTACAATACACAATTGCTTTTATTTTGATAAATATCCCTCTAATAGCAGCAATAAAAACAGGTGGCAGCAAATGGTCTGAAAATTTTACAAAAAAAGCAGGGAAAACTATTGGTGGCTTCATCGGCCAACACTCAGTCGGCAGAGCAGCCAAGTTGGCGGGAGATAAGGTGGCAACATCTAAGTGGGCAAGAAGTATGCCGAATCTTGCAACATTTGCAAATAAAAATCTTGCAAAAGTCTCTGGTGCTTCATTTGGTGGTTCAGCTAAGGGATATGATCAAAGATTTAAAAAATATTCCGAAGAAAGAAATAACTTTGTAACAAAGAGAATTGGCTTATCAGCAGATAAAGAAGAGGACATCGAAGAAAAAACTGGCGGCAAATTGGCAAAAGATCTAGTAGAACAACTAGCAGTACGCGATAAGGTGATGAACGAGAAGCAAGAAGAACTCTATAGCAAAAATTTATCAGTTCTTGCCCAAGAAAAACAAACAGAACTGCACAATGATAATATTTCAGATATAGAGAATGGATACAACAATCAAATTTCTGCTCTTAACAATAGAATTGCAGAAATGGAAAATGAACATAATAATAAAGTTAGTACACACAACAATAAGATTTCAGAAATTGAAAAAGAATACAACAGTCATGTTGATACATTCGGATCCGGAACACCACTTGCTACAAATACAAAAGCAAAATTAGATCAAGCTCGAACAAATCTTGCTGCTGAAAATGCAGCATTTAAGAACAATGCTGCAAAAGCCCAATCAGATATTACATCTGCAAAAACAAGATTCAGAAATGACAATACAGAGGCTCAAGCAAATCTTGCAACAGCAAAAGCTGCACTAATTAAAACTAACAGAGAAGCAGCTTCAGCAAAAGAAGAGGCAGATAAAGCGAAAACCGAAAGAGATAACTTATACAAATCCATAGAGGCAAAGGTAGAGCATGATAAAACGATCAAGGCAGGGGGGATAGTTAGCGAAAAAATAAAAGAAGAAATGAAATCAGTAAGCGATATTGAGGAAGCAATCAGAGTATCAATAAGAGAAGAAAAAAGAAAAGCCGTGTCCGAACAAATGGCGAAAGATCTAGACAGGGATTGGAATCCTTTTACTAGAGAGGCAAGTAAAGTAGCGGCGAATGAAATCAGAAAACAAAACAGTAAGAAGAGAGAACAGCTTGATATGGAAAAAATGTTCAAACAAGCATTTGAAGACAACAAACCCAAGGACGATAAGCCTAAAGACAGTAAATAAACAATCATGGATATAAAACAAATAATTAGTGAGAGATACAAAGTCCTACCTCGCAATATCCAAGCTGCGATTACTAGTACTGACCTTGCACCAAAATTTCAAAAGATAGCTGACAAGCATAGTCTACATATTGATCAGAACAGTAATCTACAAACAGAAACAATACTGGTAATGCTTGGCCTTGAAACAGTTGATGATTTCCTTGATAATGTACAAAAAGGACTAGAAATAAATCGAGAAAAAGCTATTCTAATTGCAAAAGATGTAAACACTGAAATATTAGATAGTATTCGTGAATCTCTTAAAAAAATACAGAAAGAACAAGAGGCGAGTAGTGCAAAGGAAGTAGAGAAGCTCAACATAACAAAGAGTGAGACCTCTGATTCATTAGATAGATTTGCAGGAATTAAAATTGAAGAAAATCCACCATCTTCTTCGCCTCAATATAAAGAAGAGGGAATAAACAAGGATATTTTATTAAAAAACATAGAGGACAAAGCTATTCCTATGGTTGATCATCTTCTAGAAAATCATATAAATAACCCTGTGCAAATAGAAATAAAAAAAGTTGAAGAAAAAAAACCATACACAACTGATCCGTACAGGGAACAGTTTTAATAAGTATGTTAAAATAAAAGAATGCAATATCAAGTTCCACAATTTATTGAAGTTGAGGACAAGATCTTTGGACCATTAACTCTAAAGCAATTCATTTATATTGCTGGAGGAGCAGGATTGGCATTCGTTGTTTATCAATTTTTGCCATCTATTCTCTTTTCAGCAATTCCAATAATTATAATATTGGCATTCGCAGCTACATTGGCTTTCTATAGAGTAAATAATAAGCCATTTATTTACTTAGTAGAGTCTGCATTCAAATATTATACTTCAGCAAAATTATATATTTGGAAAAAGCAAGATAAAAAACCTAATGACAATCCAATTCAGGAGGCAAAACAATACGCAGGAATTATGGTTCCAAAAATATCAGATAGCAAACTAAAAGATCTTACATGGAGTTTGGATATAAAAGAAAGTATGTATAGTAATAAAAATCAAAAATAAAATGACAGCAGTATCCAAAACAACACAAGATTTTGTACCAATACAAGAAATACGAGATGGTATTGTGGTTCTTAAAGATGGTTCAATGAGATCACTTGTTCTCGCTTCATCTTTAAATTTCGCATTAAAGTCTGCAGATGAAC
This sequence comes from Candidatus Tayloriibacteriota bacterium, assembly GCA_031384385.1. Classification (GTDB taxonomy): domain Bacteria; phylum Patescibacteriota; class Minisyncoccia; order Phycocordibacterales; family PALSA-1337; genus CAIOGI01. Next base: position 6,014 of record JANNAN010000019.1, read on the forward strand.
AGACAGCCATAATTTCTCAATTTCAAAATTTTCTAAACTCCCTTGATTTCTCAGTACAAATATTCATCCAATCGAAAAGACTTGATATAAGGCCATATATTGCTTTTCTTGAAGAAAGATACAAAGAGCAAGCAACCGAATTAATGAAAATACAAACAAGAGAATATATAGAATTTATAAGAACATTTGTTGATAATTCTAGTATTATGACAAAAAGTTTCTTTATTGTTATACCATATAGTCCTGCTGTGATATCCGCAAGTAAAAATCCACTAAGTTCTTTTCTTCATAAAGGGAAAAACGACAAGGAATTAATAAATACTCAATTTGAAGAGAGTAGGAGTCAGCTTGAGCAAAGAGTGGGTGTAGTAGAGCAAGGCTTGGTGCGTTGTGGAATACGCGTAGCAGAACTTGGAACGGAGGAAGTGGTAGAATTATATTATAAAATATTTAATCCTGGAGAAACAGAGAAGCCAATTCAAATAAATTAAAACTATGAGTATATTTTCAAAATTATTTGGTAAAAAAGAAGAGTCTCCAATAGTCTCATTGATGCCACAAGAGATTTACGAGGCTGGAGTCCTTGAATTAAAGGATGTTATTGCTCCTTCTGCCTTAAAAATAAGTCCAAAAGAACTAAATCTAGGCGAAAAAGTTGCTAGAACTTTCTTTGTTATTTCATATCCAAGATTTCTTACAGAAAGTTGGTTCGCTCCGATTATTAATCTTGATAAAATCTTTAATATTTCAATATTTATTCATCCAGTAGATACTGTAAAGATTCTGAGACATTTCCAAAAAAAAGTAGCAGAAGTTCAAAGTCAGATATCTACAAGAGAGGATAAGGGTCTAGTACGCGATCCAATGCTTGATACTGCATATCAAGACCTTGAAGCACTTAGAGACAATCTAATGCAGGCTCAAGAGAAAATCTTTGATGTAGGAGTTTACATCACAATTTTTGGAGATAATAGTAATGAACTTGATAAAATAGAATCCGAAGTAAAATCTATTCTCGAATCAAAACTTGTTTATCTTAAACCAGCCCTATTTCAACAAGAAAGTGGATACAAGAGTGTACTTCCAATAGGGGATGATCAATTAGCAATACATTCAAAATTAAATTCATCACCACTTTCTAGTCTTTTCCCATTTGTTTCATTTGACCTTACATCTGATAAGGGAATTTTATATGGAATAAATCGCCACAATTCTTCACTTGTGCTTTTTGATAGATTCTTGCTTGAAAATTATAACTCTGTAACATTTGCAAAAGCTGGATCTGGAAAATCATACTGTACAAAATTAGAAATACTTAGAACATTAATGTTTGATACAGAAGTTATTGTTATTGATCCAGAAAAAGAATACGAGTATATGGCGGAAGCAACTGGGGGTAAATATTTTAATATTTCTCTAAATTCAGAGCATCATATTAATCCATTCGATCTTCCAATTCCTCGTGAAGATGAGTCTGCTGCTGATGTTCTAAGATCAAATATTATAAACCTTGTTGGTCTATTTAGAATCATGCTTGGAGGTCTTTCCCAAGAGGAGGACGCTATTATTGACCGAGCCATCTCAGAGACATATGCCTTAAAAGATATTTCTCCAGAATCCGACTTCAGAAATGTTGAGCCACCACTTCTTTCAGACTTTGAACTTGTACTTGCTGGTATGGAAGGTGCGCAATCACTTGTAGAAAGACTTACAAAGTATACAAAAGGAACATGGTCAGGATTTATTAATCGTCCATCAAATGTTGATATCGATAAGAAATTCGTAGTTTTCTCACTCAGAGATATGGAAGACGAATTGAAACCAGTGGCAATGTATATCGTTACTCATTATATTTGGAATGCAGTTAGAAAAGTTCTAAAAAAGAGACTGCTGGTTATTGATGAGGCATGGTGGATGATGAAATCAGAAGATACAGCTTCATTTTTGCTTGGTCTAGCAAAAAGAGGAAGAAAATACTATCTAGGACTAGCCACAATCACTCAAGATGTTGATGATTTCCTTAAATCTCCTTACGGGCTACCAATTATTACAAACTCTTCAATTCAAATTCTTCTTAAACAATCTCCATCTTCTATTGATAATATTCAAAAGACATTCAACCTTACTGACGAAGAAAAATATCTACTATTAGAATCCGATGTAGGGGAGGGAATATTCTTTGTAGGACTAAAGCATGTGGCACTAAAAGTTATTGCTTCATACACAGAAGATCAAATAATAACCACAAATCCCGCACAGGTTCTTCAAATTCAAAAAGCAAAAAGAGATTTGGAGTCATCACAACAAGGCGGGGGAAGGGTACAATAATAGATTATGGAAACAGAAAATCAACCCACAAAACCAAATTATAGAATGGGAAGAACATCAATAGTAATTATTGTATTCTTGGCTGGAGTGGCTGATCTTCTTTCTGTAATACCTTTTGTTGGAGATTTCATTAGTCCAATATTTTGGTTATTTGCTGCTGTATATTTTTGGAAAAATGGATTAGGAATGTTAAATCCCGGAAGACTTGCTACAAGCTTAATATCACTTGTAGCTGAAATTATACCATTTGTGCAAGCATTGCCCACAATTTTTGCTGGTACTGTAGTAATAATAGTAATGTCTAGAATCGAAGATAGGACAGGTTTTTCTCTAAATCCATTGAAAAAGCCTGGGGTTACTCCACCAAGAATGCAAAGAAGTGGGGTTAATACTACAGCGGGGATAAGACCACCTAATTCACAATTATAAAGTGTGTTAAAATAAAGTAAATGAAAAAGTTTTTAATTACAATTCTTACATTAATGTTTCTGCTCTCTTTTTCTTATACCAATGCTCAAATGAGTACATCGATTGATGGTATCACCATTACCAGTGTACCAATAAATCCTGAACCAGGAGAAAATGTAATAATATCTATTGAGAGTAGCTTGTTAGACTTAGATTCAGCTTCGACAGTGTGGCTTTCAAATGGTAAGAATATTTATAGTGGTATCGGTAAAAAAGAAATAATAGTGAAGGCACCTATGGGTGGTAAGAAATTAATCGTAACTGTTGTACTCAAAGATCATAACGGGAGAGAAGTACAAAAAGCAGTTGTTTTAAAATCTGGTTCAGTAGATTTAATATGGGAACCAATAAATTACACTCCTCCGTTCTACAAAGGAGTGGGGAATCTTGTATATCAAAATAAAATTAAACTAATCGCAATTCCACATCTTTATTCAAGTGAGACAAAAGAATTAGATCCAAAAAATTTAGTCTATCAATGGAGATTGGGAGGTAAGTATATAGACGGAGCATCTGGTTATGGCAAACAAAGTATAACAATAGATGCTGGAGATATACCAAAACACCTAGATATCAGTATCGATGTTTATAATCGTGAAGAAACACAAACCGCGGTTAAGAAAATTAGCCTTAAACCAAAAGAGCCTTCAGTATCGTTTTATGAAATGAATCCTCTCTATGGAATATATTTCAATAAAGCATTAAGCACGAAAATATCTTTAGAAGATTCAGAAATGACAATCCTATCCGCTCCCTTTGGTTTTAGCTTCAAAAAGAATCAATTAGTGTATACATGGTCAATAAATAATACAGAACAATCAAGTCTATCAAATAATCAGAGTATCACCCTTAGAAAAAAAGATGATACTAGCGGTTCTTCAGATATTAATGTTGAGGTAAGAAGCAATGAAAATATCATGCAAGGCGCACAATCTTCATTTGGTGTTGATTTCAAAAAAAAAGAAACGGTCAATAATAATAAAATATTTTAAATATGAAAAAGATATTCATTTATAGTTTAATAACATTACTTTTAATACCGCTAACAATAAAGACGGCAGATGCAAGAAATGATACATACACATTACTGGAGCCGTTGCCATGTATTGATGGAACAGAAAGTGAAAAATCAGCAAGCTGTGCTAAAAATAATACAGTTACAGATATGCCACTTGAAGATTATATAGGTTATGTTTTTAAATTTGCTATTGCACTAGCAGCATTTTTGGCCGTAATTATGATTATATGGGGAGGATTTGAATATATGACCACAGAGGCCATAACAGGCAAGAGTGATGCTAGGAAAAGAATACAGGATGCTCTTACTGGATTATTAATGGTATTGGCTTCATATTTAATATTAAGAACAATAGACCCAAGATTGGTGGAGATAAATACAAGCATACCAAAAATAGTTATCAAAACAGATGATGTTAGTAATTTTCTAGGTGCATTGGATCAAAGTTTGGCAGAAATAGCAAATGATGAAAGAGCGAAGATAAATGCGCTAGAGGACAAAATTGTTGCTAACAATTATAAAATTGAGGAATTAGAAAAAAAAGGGCTAAATTTAACGAGTGAAGAATTTATTGAGTTAGAAAATCTTAAACAAAAAAACGCGGACCACAAAAAAGAACAGGCGATAGTACTTACTGGGGGTACAGCAGCAAATCAAATGAGATTGATCGTAAATTATGTAGACAATGCAACAGCCAAAGCAAGCATAGATAAAATGAATAACATATACGATAAAGCCATAGCGGGTTTGGATCCACAAAGAAATGCAGAAGAAATTAACGACCTTAAGACAAGGAAATCTTTCTTTGGTGAGCAAGGTGAATTTCAAAGAAACTTAGATGCAAATGGAACGGTTGTATATAAATCATATGCGATAGGAGGAAGTGGTGGTAGTGAAATAATAAATAATACACCCTACTTAAAAGAGAAGCTGACTAACTATACAGCTCGTCTAGAAAATAATAAGAATTCAAGTATTAACGATCGAACATATACCGAGCTACTAAATACTAGAATAGAACAAATAAATAAAGTATTAGCGCCTAAAACACCTCCTAAACCCTAACCCCCATGCGAAAATCATATTTCATCATCATAATAATTGTAGTAATCGGCCTGATAGCAACTGGTATGTATTATTTCTTTTACAAAAATGCAATACTAACTGATCCAAATAATCCGCCACAACCATTTAGTTTTAATCCATTTAGCAGAGGAGGGGAAACAAATACATCAGTGCCAAAATATGCTTCAAGTACAGAAGTAGTTAAAACAAATACTCAAAATGATACACCAGTAAAAATGCCTAAGTTAAGACAATTAAGCTCAACTCCAGTTGGTGGAATGTCTGCTAGTACAACAATGATAAGATCTCTTACTTTAGCCAGCACAACATACGAAGCAACTATTGTTAGATTTATTGATAGAGGAACAGGACATATATATCAAGCAAACGATATTAATCTTGGTATAAATAAAATAACAAATACAACATTACCCAAGATTTATGAAAGTTACTGGAATAAAAATTCAAATACTTTAATATTACGATATTTAAAAGAAAATACAGATAAAATTACAAATTTTTATGCAGAAATAAGATCTGTGGGAAGTTCTACGGCATCAACAACTAATATATCTGAAATAAAAGGGAAGTATCTCTCTTCAGATATAAAGGAAATTGCTGTTTCACCAGCTGGTGACAAAATTTTCACATGGAATATAGAAAATGATAATGGAAATGGATATATTTCTTCTTTTGATGAAAAAAATAAAGTAAAAATAGTAGACTCACCATTAACGCAAGTAAATATTGCTTGGCCAGAAGCTTCTACTGTTACATTTACAACAAAAGGTAACTCCCAAACAGCTGGATATGCTTACAGTGCGAATACAAAAACTGGAGAAATAAAAAAACTACTAGGCGGAGTACCAGGTTTATCTGTGAAATTAAGTGCAGATGCAAAAAAACTTCTATATTCTATCGGTGGTGAAAAATTATCAATGGGTGTATTAAATATTAAAGACGGTAGTTCTAAAGCAATGATATTTTCTACACTTGCTGATAAATGTATTTGGAGTACCCTAAGAAAAAATGAACTTTATTGTTCAGTGCCAACAGAAATACCAACAGCTGCATACCCCGAAGACTGGTATAAAGGAACTTTATCATTTGTAGACCAAATATGGCATATAGATACAGATACAGGGGAAGTTCATTTGCTTGCCAATCTTTTAACCTTATCAAATCAACTAATAGATGCTCAAGAATTATCATTAGATTCAAAAGAGAACTTCCTATACTTCATGAATAAAAGGAATTTGAGCCTGTGGTCATTGGATCTTAATCAATAAGAATCTTTTATAGTGGCTGATGCTTATTTAAATGTCTTCTAACAATCAATTCTTGTCCTAATGTAAATAAACTACTAACTGTCCAGTAAAGTGCTACAATTGCTGAAATTTTATAAGAAATAAAGAAAATCATAACTGGAAAAACATACTTCATATTTTTCATCATATTTTGCACCATATCAGCCTGAGAATTTGAAGCATTGTTTTGTGTTGAATTAGAAGAAACAGAGAAATGTAGTTGTAAGAACTGTGCTATCGCAGCTATTAGGGCCAGCGGGATACTTTTTAAACTGATATCAAACAAACCAAGAAAATGCATGCTTATATTTGGGCTTATAGCAGAGTATAATAAACTTGTTTGTATTATGGGAAGCCCAGATCTAACAAAAATTGAATACAATGCAAAGATTATGGGAAGTTGTAAAAATAAAAACAAGAAACTAGATAATGGATTGACTCCTTTTTCTTTATAAAGAGCCATAACTTTTAATGCTTGTTGCTGTCGATCTGGAACAGTTTTTTTTAAATTTTCTAGGGCTGGCTGTATTTCTTTCATTCTAACTTGGGTAACGATTGCCTTTTTTGAAAGAGGGAAGAGAATAAGTCTAACTACAATTGTAAAAATTATAACAGCGATTCCCGCATCCATCCATGGAAATAAATGAATTAAATAAATAAGCCCATTATAAAGTGGGACAAAAACAAAGGTATTGTATAAATATGACATAAAGATAATTCTACTTCAAAAGACCTGATTTAACAAAGATTTTTTCTATTTCATTAGATAATTCAGTAAAATCAACTTTCTCTGAGTCATTTTTCATTATAAAAACCACATTTTTACCAGAAATTAATTTACTTTGAAGCTTTCCAAGTATCGAATAAACTCTTCTTCTTGTCTTATTTCTTTCTACAGATGTCTTTGATACTTTCTTAGGGACAGATATACCAAAACGGCTTAAACCTTGAACATCCAAGCATCTTACAGTAAAAAAATGTCCATGAAAAGCTATACCTTTCTGTATAATTTCTTTAAAAAGTTTAGTGTTCAGCCTCTTTGATCTAGAGATCATATTATACCGCTATCTTCTTTCGTCCCTTTGTTCGGCGGCGTCTAAGAACATTGCGTCCTCCTGGTGTCTTTGTACGAACAAGAAAACCGTGTGTTTTTGAGCGCTTTCTTTTCTTTGGTTGATATGTAAATGACATAGTTCAGATACTATACATTATGACAGATAAAAATTCAAGGTTTAGTATAAGCGTGAGAAGTTCGTAAGCGAAAAGTTGCTTTTTTCGGAACTTGTGAGAAAAAACAACCTTTTCGCATTAAAGAACTTTCAAAATTGGTTGTCCACAACTTATCAACATGGTTATAAGATTTCCACAAGTTTGCTATTTTACAAACAAGTATATAATTGCCTCATGAAAGATTATACAGAACTATGGGAAAGAGCTCTTGTCGAAATAGAATTAGCAGTTTCTCATGCAAACTTTTCTACTTGGTTTAATGGAACTTATATTATAAAACAAGAAGAGGGTGTGATATTTTTAGGTGTTCCCAATCCATTTATACAAGAATGGTTATATAAAAAATTTCACAATGTTATTTTAAGAACATTGAGACAGCTGAATGATCAAGTTCGCGGTTTAGAATATACAATTGCTAAGGATTCTGATAAGAAAAAAGAGGGTGATGACAAAAAAACTAATCCTAGCCCAACAATATCAATGCCTCTGCAAGATTTTTATATAAATAAAGATGATAATCTAAATCCTAGATATCTTTTTGACAATTTTGTTGTTGGACCATTCAATGAACTAGCCCACGCTGCTTCAAAAAGTGTTATAAAAAACCCAGGCTTTGCTTATAATCCATTATTCATTTATGGAAATACCGGCCATGGAAAAACTCATCTTATACAAGCAATAGGAAATCATATTAAGAAAGATTTTCCACAAAAAAAAGTATTCTACCTGACATCCGAAAGATTTGGTTCAGAATATTTTTCTTCACTCCAAACAAATACAGCACAGAAGTTTAAAGAGAAGTATAGAAAATACGATGTTATTATAATGGATGATATTCAGTTTTTTGCTAGTAAAGAAAAATTTCAAGAAGAACTATTTCATTTATTTGAAACTTTTTACCAATCAAATAGGCAATTAGTATTTTCTTCTGATAAACATCCAAATTTTATACCTGGTCTTGAAGATAGACTTAAGTCTCGTTTTGGACAGGGAATGATTATAGATATTCCTGCTCCAGATCATGAATCAAGAATGGCTATACTAAAGGCCAAAGCATTATTAAGTAATATAGATTTGGAGTCTGAAATTCTTGATTTTCTAGCTGTAAATATAGAGAGCAATGTAAGAGAGCTTGAGGGTGTTGTTAATGCTATTGTTTGTCAAACTCAATTAAAAAATCGACCACCGACATTATTGGAGGTAAAGAATTTAATTAAAAATAATACGAAACCAAAGAAAAATATACCAATCAAAGATGTTATAAAGTTAGTTTCTAGTTTTTATAATATTTCTGAAGAAAATGTATTCAATAAAACTAGAAAAAAGGAGGTTGTTAAACCGAGACAGGTAATTATGTATATTCTTCGAGAAGATTTTAATATTTCATTCCCATCTATAGGTGAGAAGCTTGGTGGTAGAGATCATACGACGGTTATTCACTCTTGTGAGAAAATAAAAGAGGATTTAAAAACAAACAGTTTGCTTATGGATGAAATTTCTCAGATACGCGCAATGCTCTAATTGTTTAAAAGTATGTGGAAAAGATGTGAATGACTGTTGATTAGTTGGTAATAAAATAATAAATTAAAAAATTAATAAAAAGTTATGAGAAATATAAAAAAAATAATCCACAACATAGGAAACAATTATAAGCCTAAAGAAAAGGGTATTGTGGAGTTATCACCATATCCACAGGACTAATAATAATAATAAGTATTTATATATATAAAAAACAAATATGAAAATAGAATGTGTACAAGAAAAATTAAAAATAGCGATAGGGTATGCAGAGAAAATTGCAGGTAAACATATGACATTGCCTGTCTTGTCATGTCTCCTTATTGATGCTTCTTCAAAAAATAATTTAATTATTAAAGCTACGAATCTAGATTTGGGTATTGAAATTTCAATACCAGCCAAAATTGACGAAATAGGAGTTGTTGCTGTTCCAGCTCAAATTATAAATTCTTTCGTAGGAGGCGTTATAAGAGATGAAAAAGGAGTTTCATTGATAATGGAGCAAAGTAATCTTAAAGTAACAACCTCGCACAGTTCTGGGGTTATAAAGACCATGCCAGCAGACGACTTCCCAAGTATTCCTAGAATATCAGATGAAAATAATTTTTATATAAATGGAAGTGATTTTGTTAAGGGATTAAAATCTGTGGCTTACAGTTCTTCTATTTCAAGTATTAAACCAGAATTATCCAGTGTTTATATATACTGCGAAGATGAATTTGTTGTATTTGTTGCTACAGATTCGTTTAGACTTGCAGAAAAAAGAATTAAAATTAAAAAAAGTAAGGATTTTGGACAAATTCTTATTCCGTTCAAGAACATTCCAGAAATTATAAGAATTTTAGAATTAATAAACGATGAAGTTGAGGTTAATCTAAATAAAAATCAAATATCATTTAATTATAAAGGTATTTACTTGGTTTCAAGAGTAATAGATGGTGTTTTTCCAGATTATAAACAAATTATTCCAAAAACAAATACAACAGAAATCACTCTATTGAAACAAGACCTTATAAGTGCTCTAAAATTATCAAATATTTTTTCTGATAAATTTAATCAAATCAATTTTAAAATTGATTCTATAAATAAAAAATGCGAAATTAAAACAAAAAATAGTGATATTGGAGAAAATACAACAGTACTGGAAGCTTCTATTTCGGGAGATGGTATAGAGATAAATTTTAATTATAAATATATTATTGATTGTTTTCAATCTATAGATTCAGATAGTGTTACTTTATATTTTGGAGGATTGAACAGACCTATGGTTATTAGTCCTGTTTCTGATAATTCTTTTAGATATTTAGTAATGCCAATGAATAGATAATATTTATGAAAGAAATAGGTCAGTTTTTTAATAAATTTAATTCAGTTGCTATAATAGAGATAAAAAAAAGGGAATTGATTTGCGATATTATTAAAAAGGTAATAAAACAAGAGATTAATATAGAAGATATATCATTCTCAAATAGAGTAATTAAAATAAAAGGCTCGCCTGTTTTTAAAAGTCAGATTTTAATTAAAAAAGACATTCTAATTAAAAAAATATCAGAAAAAATACCTAATTTTATTGATATAAAATAATTTTAATTATTCAGATTGCTTAAAGAGAAAACAAAAGAAGTGTCAATATGATTTAGAACAATATCATAAGAAATAATTTTAATAATATTTTTTTCTTGGATACCTTTTATGTCAGCAGGAATAAAGCTTAAGGAATTTGGTGTTTTTTCATTTGTATTAACATATTTGTCATTTATGTATAATTCAGATTTTTTTAAAGGATATTTACCACTAGAAGATATATTTATTGTTAATCTTGAATTAGCGTCTACTACAGAATCTGGTTTTGGTGACAAAATAGATATCTTTGGAAAATTTTCCAATATGTGTACATTGTCCATTTCTGTTGGAATCACTGTGTCTTTTGTTTCTATGAAGGTGGGATTTTCTTTTTGCCATTTATCAAACCATTTTCTAATACCATACTCCCAGTATTCATATTGAGGGTCTTGTTTTGGATCACTAAGTGTCAGTCCCCTTGGATCATCTTTATTAATCCAATTTAAAATAGTGTGTACATCATTAAATACTATTGTTTTTTCTAATTCTGTAGGTGTTAAATCTGTTGCAACTTTTCCAGAAATTGTGTCAATTTTGTAAGAAATACCACCCCTCCACTCTCCATTTAATACAGGTTTGAGATTTGTCGGCTCTGGATCTGGTTTTTTGAAATATTCCTTAGGTAATGTGTCATTTATTTCTGCCATGAATGCTCCCCATATTGGTGCAATAATTAGTCCAGCAACTTTTTTCCCCATTGATGTATTGTCATTTTTTCCAGCCCAAGCTCCAACAACTAAATTTGGTGTGTATCCTTCGATCCATACGTCTCGAAAATCATTTGTTGTACCAGTTTTCATTGCCACCTCTCTACCGCCTAAATTGTCTGCTATTGGGTTTAGATATGAAAGACGAGCTTTTCTATCAGAAAGAATATCCGTTATCTGGCGGGCTGGTTGTGTCGGTATTGCTTGAACTGGATTTATTTTTGTTTCTTCTAAAATATTTCCTTTATTATCTTCTATTTTTAATATTGATCTATATGGATTTCTAATTCCATCATTTGCGAATACTCCATAAGCACTAGTTAATTCAAGTAGGGAAACCTCACCACCACCAAGAACAAGAGTTAATCCGTATTGATTGGCATCTTTTAGACTTGTTATTCCCATTGCTTCTGCTGTTGAGATTGAATCTTGAATACCAGTTAAGTATAGCGCCTTAACAGCTGGAACATTTCTTGAATGTGCTAAGGCTTGGCGTATAGTCATTGGACCTTCAAAAATAGAATCATATTCTTCAGGTGAATAACAGACTTTAGTTACATCATCTGTTGGATTTTTAGGCTTACCATCAATAGTACATTTTGTTGAAAATTCAGTTTCAGCATCAAAAAGTATTGTATCTGGTGTATATCCTTTCATAAAAGCTGTAGCATAAACGAATGGCTTGAATGTTGAACCTGGTTGTCTATATGCTGTGGCGATATTGAAATTTCCTTGTATTTTTTTATCAAAATAATTTCTTGAGCCAACCATTGTTAGAATATCTCCATTTTTTGGATCGATTGCTACCATCGCGGTATTACTTGCATTGAATTGTGACTCTAGACTTGCTGAGAAATTTGATACAACTTTTTCAGCTTTTTCTTGCATATTATAATCAAGAGTTGTTATAACCTTTAGACCGCCTTGCTCAACGACATCTTCACCATATTTTTTAACCAAATAATCTTTTACATATAAAGAAAAATGGGGAGCTCTAATACCGATAGTATTTTTTTCCAAAAATTTTATATTTTCTTTTACTGCATTTTCATATTCTTGATTGGTAATAAACTTATTCTCCTTCATCTTTTGAAGAACAAGTTTATGTCTAGCATCTAGTCTGTTTAGATTTGCACCATAAGGTGAATAGAATGTTGGTGCTTGTGGAATGGCAGCTAAATAAGCAGCTTCTGCTAATGTGATATCTTTTGCAGATTTACCAAAAAAGGTTTTAGTTGCTTCTTCTATGCCGTATATACTTCCACCAAAAGGAGTTTCATTTAAATATGTATTTAAAATCTGATCTTTTGATAAAACTTTCTCTAATTTTATAGCCAAAACCCATTCTTTCAATTTTCTAGTAATAGTTTTATCTTTTGTTAGTACGGAGTTTTTTATAACTTGCTGTGTTATTGTTGATCCCCCCTGAGTTAATCCAGAGCCAGGAGTTATATTTGATAGAACAGCACGAAGGATTGAAGTTGGTTCAATTCCAAAATGTTGGTAAAATCTTGAATCCTCAATTGCTATAACTGCATTTTTTATATTTGCAGAAATTTCTGTGAAAGGAACAACTGTTCTTTTTGCATCACTATGAATATCATAAAGTAATATCTGACCTGTTTTATCAAATATTTTTGTTGATTGGGCGACCTCTCTTGCTTCAAAAGCGCTTAAATCTGGAATTTGTAATGTTGAAAACCAAAGTATGGCAATACTAGAACTTATTAGACCAGCAGATATTATAAGGATTATGAGTGTTTTTACTAATTTCCACTTCTTTGTATGAAAGAACTTTTTCCTATGTGTCATTTCGAAATTTTATCATAAATATGTTACATTACATAGTATAAACATATGTTTAATTTTAATAAAAAAGAGATAATAACCGACGAAGCAAAAATCGAATCTTTCCTTACTCGTGGAGTAGAAGCTATTTTCCCAAATAAAGACTTCTTAAAGAGTAAATTAATTAAAGGAGAAAGATTAACTTTTTATCTTGGAATTGATCCTACAGGACCAACTCTTCATCTTGGTCATATAATACCCATGAAAAAATTGGGTGAACTTCAAAAACTGGGACATCAGATTATTCTTTTGATTGGAGATTTTACTGCAATGATTGGTGATCCAAGTGATAAAAATGCCGCAAGAAAAAAACTTACAAAAGAAGAAGTTCTAAATAACTGTAAAGAATATAAGAAACAGGCATCTTCATTTATTTCTTTTGCTGGACAAAATAAGGCTTTGCTTAAATTTAATTCAGAATGGTTAGGAAAAATGGATTTCAGTGATGTCCTTGAATTGACATCTCTTATGACTGTAGAGCAAATGTTAAAAAGAGATATGTTCGCTAGAAGAATTGAAGAAAAGAAGCCTATTTATATACATGAATTTCTATATCCGCTAATGCAGGGTTATGATTCTGTGGCTATGGATGTAGATGGGGAAATAGGAGGTAATGATCAGACATTCAATATGTTGACAGGTAGAGATTTGGTGAAATTTTTTAAAAATAAGGAAAAGTTTGTTCTAACTTCTAAACTATTGGTAGATTCTTCTGGTAAGAAAATGGGAAAGACAGAGGGCAATATGGTAAATCTAGATCAGACTCCAGAAGAAATTTTTGGAAGGGTAATGAGTTGGTCAGACAATCTTATTATTCCAGGATTTGAAATTATTACAGACATTTCATTAAATGAAATTAAATCAATTCAAGAATCTCTAAACTCAGGTTCAAATCCAAAAGATTTTAAAATTCGTCTTGCAAAAGAAATAGTTACCATGATTCATAGTGTAGAATCTGCTGAAAAGGCCTATTTATCTTTTGATAAGGCTTTCTCAAAAGGGGAAATACCAGATGATATAAAAGAAATTGAAATTCCACATGGTTCTTATATTAAAGATTCCCTTATAAGTAGTGGTTTAGTAAGCTCAAATGCTGATTGGAGACGCTTAATCGAAGGGAAAGCAATATCTATTGTGGGTACTGAGGAATCTATTACAGATAGTCATATAAAAGCAGATAAGGATATAGTTCTTCGTATTGGTAAAAAGAGATTTGCGAAAATTATTATTCTTCCCACTTATCTTTAAAGGGATCAACCTCATCATCATCTAGTAGAGAATTTTCTTCATCTTCTTCCTCCTTTTCTTCTTCAATATCATTTGGAACTATTTCATCCCCAAGTAAAAGCTCTGGATCTAATTCTTTCTCTCCGTCTTTATCAACCTCCTTTGGTACAATTTTATTTTGTAATTTTTCTATTTTTGCTTTCATTTTTGACATATATCTTAATTATTAAAATTATATTATAAGATTTCATATTTGTAACAAAACTATTTAAATTTTGCAACCCCTTTAAATTGTGGATAAAATTTTAATTTTAGATCCAATATGTGCTTGGCAAGTTAATGCCACGGCAATAGCATCATATTCATCATCTAGGGCTTTCTTGGCTTTTATTTTTAATAATAAAGGTATCATTTTAATAATTTGTGATTTGTCACTTCCTCCATGACCAGTAACAGCAACTTTTATTTGTGGTGGGCTATATTCATAAATTGGAATATTTTTTAATGATGCTTCATAAGATATTACACCACGCGCCTCAGAAACCTTCATGGCTGTTTTTTGATTTTTAGTAATAAATAGAGATTCTATCGCCATTATATTGGGTGAAAATTCTCTTATTATATTATTAATTTTTTGGCCAACTTCTTTTAATCTTTTGTGAAATTCATCTTTTGAGGAAGTGGAAAAACATTCAGAGTGTATTAAAACTCCATTTTCAATTATTGCAATTCCCACTCGATCATATCCTGGATCTATGCCAAGAATTTTCATATATATATTATATAAATTTAAATTTATTCCGCATTGGTATAAACCTCTTGAACCTCATCATTTTCCTCGAGGGCTTCAACTAGCACATGAAGTTTTTCAATATCGGCATCTTCTAATGGCATAGTCATATTTGCTGTTATTGTTCCATCAGGACCTTTGCTGAAAGCCCAAGCAGCACTTCCTGGGGAAGCCAGTTCTGAGCCATGTTGTGAAAGAATGGCTTTTATTTCCTGTGCAGCCTTATTTCTATTATCAGTTAAAGATTCAATGAGAATTGCAATTCCACCCGGCCCATATGATTCATAAGTAATATTTTCCATCACCGTACTGTTATCAGTAGTGGCTTTCTTCACCGCTCGGTCGATAGTGTCATTTGGCATATTTTCCTTTTTTGCTTTTTCTATAGCCAAAGCTAGACCGGGAGATTTTAGATTTCCTTCAGCTTTCTTTGCTTCTACCGTAATAAAACGCACAAGTTTTCCAAAGACTTTACTTTTTTGTCCGTCATTCTTTGCTTTTTGATGTTTAATTTTTGAAAATTTATTATGTCCTGACATATATTTAATTTAGATTAATTTATTTGATTTAATATTTAAATGTCCGAATGCTTTTTCTGTTGCGATTCTACCTCTCGCTGTTCTCTCGAGCAATCCTAATTGAATAAGATAAGGCTCGTAAACCTCTTCTATGGTGGCTTGCTCTTCAGAAAGTGCCGCAGCTATTGTATTGAGCCCGACTGGACCCCCACCAAACTTTTCAATCATTGTTTTTAAAATATCTCTATCTGCACCATTTAGTCCAAGTGTATCAACCCCGAGCATTTTCAAAGCTTTCTCAACAGCATCTTTTGTTAGTGAAGTTTTTTTTATTTGAGCATAATCACGACATCTTTTTAAAAAATAATTTGCAGTTCGTGGCGTGAAGCGACTTCTTGATGAAATTTCTTTTATTGCATCTTTATCAATTTCAATGTCAAGTATTTTTGCTGATCTATTTATTATTTCTCCTATTTCATTTTCTGTATAAAATTCAAGTTTAAATACTCCTCCAGAAAATCTAGATCGAAGTGGTGAAGAAATCATTGCAATACGAGTTGTAGCTGCGATAAGTGTGAAAGAGGGAAGCTCTAATTGTATAGTCCTTGCAGAAGGGCCTTTACCAATGATAATATCTAGAACCCCAGATTCCATGGCTGGATAAAGTACTTCTTCTATCGCTTTATTCAGTCTATGTATTTCGTCAATAAAAAGTATATCCCCATGTGCAAGATTTGTGAGTATAGAAGCAAGGTCTCCAACCTTGAGGATGGCTGGACCAGATGTAACCTTCATTTGAGCGCCAGTTTCTTTTGCAATAAGATGTGCAAGTGTTGTTTTACCCAGTCCCGGAGGACCATAAAACAAAATATGCTCTGGTGGATGCTTTCTTTCTTGTGCCGCAGTTAGAAGTATATGTAGATTATCCTTAATTGATTGTTGACCAATATAATCAGCCCAACGAGATGGGCGTAGGGTTTGGTCTAAATAGCCAGTTTCTTTCTCTATTGTATCACTTGACATAATTATTAATGTATGCTAAGCTACTACTGTTAGCAAATTACAGGATTAAGTATAGCACTTCTACAGAATCTTTCGGATTCATAAATCTCTAAACAATATAGCTCGTTTACTCGAACTATCTGATATAGATTTGAGGACATTCTGGTTATAAACCTCGTGTTTATTTACTGGTATTATCCTTGGTTCTATCTTTAACTTTTGGTGACATCATTGAAAGTATTGTTTAGAGATTCATGCATCCGACACGGACTTTTCTTTTCTGAACTTAATACTACTCTTCTTAATTTAAAATTCAATTGACACTAGTTTTTTTTCAGTTTCTAACACTAATCTTCAATAGAAATCACTCTTTCAAGTTCGTCAAAGGATGTGATTCCTTGTAATATTTTTATAATACCATCTTGCTTCAATGTTAGGAGAGATTGAGGAGCTGCGACTTTTTCAATCTCATCTGCACTTGGATTATTTTCTATAACCGCATTAACTTCTGGTGTCATTTTTATTCCCTCATAAATACCGATTCTTCCTTTGTATCCAGTATGATTGCATTTTTCACAGCCATTTGATTCGGCTATAAAAATATTTGTAGGTATTGGTGGAATATCATTTTTATCAAAAATTGTAGCTACAATTTTATCTATTTGAATTTTCACATTATTTTCCATAGCAACTGGTTTTTTGCAGAATTCACAAAGTTTTCTTACAAGTCTTTGTGCTAGAACAATATTTATTGCAGAACTCATAATTTTAGGATTTATTTTTAGATCAATGAGTCTTGGAAAAGCACCAGCAGCACTATTCGTGTGAAGGGTAGAGAAAACTAGGTGGCCTGTAAGAGCAGAGTTGATGGCGATTGCCGCTGTTTCTCCATCTCGAATCTCGCCGACCATAATAATATCTGGATCTTGTCTAAGGGCCGCGCGTAGACCATCTAGAAAAGAATATCCCTTATCATTTACTTGGGTCTGAACAATACCCGGAAGATGGTATTCTATAGGATCTTCGATTGTGATAATTTTTACTGTTGGATTGTGAGTTTTTTTTAAGAAAGCGTAAAGAGTTGTTGTTTTTCCAGATCCAGTTGGTCCTGTTGTTAATAACATACCATTTGGCTTTTCTATTTCTTTTAAAATGATATTTAGAAGTTTTGGTGGAATACCAAGTTCTTCAAGTGGAACTCCGATAGATTTTGGATTCAGAATACGCATAACAATAGACTCATTGTATGCCCCAGGTAGAATAGAAGTACGAATTTCAATATTTGTATCTTTAACATGAACACTGAATCTTCCATCTTGCGAATCTTTTTTAATATTTAATTTTAATCCTGAAAGTAATTTTACACGAGAAAGTAGAAGATTGTATGTATCTTTGTCGAAATCTAAAACTTTCACAAGTACACCATCAAGGCGATATCTAAGTCTTATATATTCTTCTTCTGGTTCAATGTGCACATCGGATGCTCTTGTTGCTAGAGCTCCAGCAAGAATAGTTTCCAGAATTCTTGAAACTCGATAGCTCTTTTTCATAGAAAGAGTATTTTCTAGTATGGAAATAATAGTCGGTAGACCTTCAGCTTTTTCAATTATTTCTGAAATTTCATCACTATTTACTTCTAGAGAACCCGCCTTACTTTCATATGCGAACGAAAGATCTTTGAAACTACTCCACGCCCTTTCAAGTCCTGCTGTAGAAGCAATACAAAGTATTACTGTATATCCTTTTGTTTTTAAACCATCAATAACTTCTTTAGTTCCTTGATCTTCTGGTAAACGCACTGCAACTTTAAGCTTCTTATCTGTAAGGTGAAATGCTGCCATTTTATTTTCTCTAGATGTTTTCTCGTCTATTAATCTTAATGCATCAGAATTGATTAATGTTACAGATAGATCAACATATTCGATGCCATATTTGGCAGAAAGTAATTGAACTAATTCCTCCTCCTCTTTTTTTAGTAGATCTGAAACTTTTCTATTTTGCTTATCTTCGTCAAATTGAATCATTTGTCTTTTATTATAGCCCATAAGGGTATTTTGACTTCTATTGACTTTGTATCTCTATATGGTATAATGCTCTTTAGCAGTCGTTAGGGCTATTGTTGTCCTAACAAAAAAGAAAGTTTGTATTATGAAAAAAATATTGTTCCCGTTAGTTTTGTTGGTATTGGTTGTTCTAACCAATGGTTGCGTTTCTGATCGTGGTTATCAACAAGGCGGCTATCAGCAAGGTGGTTTTCGATACGGAATACCTCCTGCTGGATGTGAACCCATATCAAATGTGGATGATCGGTATGGATATGATCAACAAGCCCCAGTCTACCAGCAGAAGAGAAGTTCATGGAGCTTTCTCCCAAACCTCTCGATTGCCTTCCCACTAGTAAGTGGACAGGGTGGGTATAATGGTGGCTATCATGGTGGAGGACATCATGATGGTGGATATTATCCACCAATGCGTCCGCGCATTGTGCAGTTACCGCCAAGGCATGTCGTATTGCCTCCAATATATGTTCCAAGTGGTGGTCAATACCGGCGGTATTAGCCATACGAAATCGTCTCGAACACTCTGTCTGCTTAATAGCGCAGGGTGTTTTTTTATTTATTTTTTAATACCTGTGTTATATTTTAAATATGAAAACTATTATAAGTAAGTCATTAGATGAAACAAAAAATTTTGCAAAAGAATGGCTTGCTTCTTTATCATTAAAAAATGATGAAGCTACTATCGTTGGTCTATATGGCAATCTCGGATCTGCTAAAACAGCGTTTACACAATTTATTGCGAAGGAATTGGGAATAAGTGAGACAATTACAAGTCCAACTTTTGTAATCGAAAAAATTTATAATACAAATCATAAATATTTCGCTAGATTAATTCATATTGACGCATATCGTTTGGAGAGTGGAAGAGAATTGCAGGTATTAGATTTTGAAGAATTAGTAAAAAATCCAAATAATTTAATAATTATAGAGTGGCCAGAAAATATAAAAGAGATTTTACCCGAAAATCATTTGAAAATATATTGTGAATTTGTCGATGAGAAAACTCGCAAATTTAAGGTACAATAGGGGTAAATGAAAGATATTAAAGACAATAAAGTAATAAATACAAAGCGTTTGGTTTTGCTTGATGCTCATGCGATTTTACATAGGGCTTATCATGCTTTACCCGACTTTGTATCTGCAAAAGGCGAACCGACTGGTGGGCTTTATGGTGTTACAACTATGTTAATTAAAATAATCGATGAATTAAAACCAGATTATATTGTGGCTTGCTATGATCTTCCCGGACCAACTTTTAGAAATGAAGTTTATAAAGATTATAAAGCTGGAAGAAAAAAAGCTGAGGACGATTTGATTTCCCAAATGAAACGATCTAGAGATATTTTTAAAGCATTTAATATTCCAATTTATGATAAACCAGGTTTCGAAGCTGATGATATGCTGGGAACTATTGTAGAACAATTGAAAGATAATTTAGAAATTGAAATTGTAATTGCTTCTGGAGATATGGATACATTACAGCTTGTTTCTGGCAAAAAAGTACAAGTTTATACCTTGAAGAAGGGTATTAAGGATACAATTATTTATGATGAAAAAGCTGTAAACGAAAGATTCGGTTTTGGGCCATTACTTTTACCAGATTATAAAGGACTTCGTGGTGATCCATCAGATAATATAATTGGCATAGCAGGAATTGGTGAAAAAACTGCCACTATTCTGATTACGACTTTTGGAAGTATTGAAAATATTTATAAGGAGCTTGCTAAAGATGAAGAAAAATTTAAGAAAGTAGGAATTACTGAAAGAATAATTAAATTATTAAAAGACGGCCAAGAAGAAGCAGATTTTAGTAAAATGCTAGGAACAATCCGTCGAGATGCGCCAGTTCAATTTATTTTGCCTGAAGAATTTAAGAGGGGAATTAATATTGAAAAAACATTAGAATTATTTAATGAATTAGACTTCCGTGTTTTAGGCAATAGACTAAAAAGTGTTTTGGGTATAGAAACTTCAGTAAAAGAAATTGAAGAAAAAAAAGAAGCTGAACAAAATATTGATCAAATTGAACTTAAAAATACCACGATAGCTCTTTGGCTAATTAATTCAAATGTAACAAATCCAACTCTTGATGATATTTTTGCTTTTGCTAAAACTAAAGATTTTACCAATGCTGCAAAAATTATTTATGCCGAATTAGATAAAAGAGGATTAAGAAAAGTATATGAAAATATTGAATTACCGATTGTTCCGATTATAGATAAAATGTATGAAAAAGGTGTAAAAATAGATGTAGAATTTCTGAAAGATCTTTCAAAAAAATATCATATTGAATTAGATAAATTGGAAAAGAAAATTTGGGAATATGCCGGAATAGAATTTAATATAAATTCCCCAAAACAATTGGGCGAGATACTTTTTGATAAAATGGCCTTAACTGCCAAGGGTTTAAAAAAGACCACTGGTGGTGCTAGATCTACTCGTGAATCAGAATTAGAAAAACTTAGAGATATTCATCCGATAGTTCCATTACTTTTTGAATACAGAGAATTTCAAAAATTGCTCTCTACTTATATAGATACAATTCCTACATTGGTAGATAAAAATAGTCGCTTGCATGCCCATTTTTTACAAACTGGAACAACAACAGGTCGAATGTCTTCTCAAGGTCCAAATCTTCAGAATATTCCAATTAAAACTGAATTAGGAAAAGCAATTAGAAAATCATTTATTGCTGAAAAAGGTTTTATTTTAACTGCTTTAGATTATTCACAAATTGAATTAAGAATAGCTGCATTTTTATCTGGAGATGAAAAATTGATTGAAATATTTTCTAATGGCGAAGATGTCCATACAGCTGTAGCTTCGCAGGTTTTTGAAGTTCCCTTAGACAAGGTTGATAAAGAAATGCGTAGAAAAGCTAAAGTTATAAATTTTGGAATTCTTTATGGAATGGGAGTTAGTGCTTTAAGACAAAATCTTGGAGAGGGTACAGACCGTGCAGAAGCTCAGAAATTCTATAATGATTATTTCATTAAATTTTCTGGTTTGGCAAAATATCTTGATAATGTAAAAGCTGATACATCAAGAAAGGGTTATACAGAAACTTTTTTTGGGCGTAGAAGATATTTTGAGGGTATAAATTCGAAGTTACCATTTATTCGAGCGATGGCTGAGAGAATGGCGATTAATGCTCCTATTCAGGGCACAAGCGCTGATATTGTTAAAATTGCTATGAAAAAAATTGATGATTATTTTCTTGAAAAAAAATATGAAAATGATGCATATTTAATTCTTCAAGTGCATGATGAATTGGTCTATGAAATAAAGGAAAGTTTAGCAGGTGAAATTGTTCCAGAAATTAAAAAAATAATGGAAAGTATTATCGATAAAAAAGAAATTAAAGAAATTCCGCTAACTGCTAATAGTGCGATGGGGAAAAATTGGGGCGAACTTAAATAAATTTAATTTATGATTTATTTTTATTATGGAACTGATATAAAAAAGACTCATCTTAAATCATATGAACTTATAAATTCTTTACTAAAAAAGAAGCCTGATGCATCATTTTTTAAAATAGATACAGAAAATTTTGATGTGATTACCTTGAAAGAATATGTCGGTAGTCAAGGATTATTTTCAGATAAATATATAGTTTTATTGGATAGACTTTGTGAAAAAAAAGATATAAAAGAAGAGTACATTGATTTATTAAAAGAAATTTCTGGATCTGATAATATTTTCATAATTCTTGAGGGTAAAATAGACAAAGTTACAGCCACAAAAATTGAGAAAAAATCAGAAAAAACGATCAAATTTGATCTTGAAGAATCTTTTAATAAAAAAAGTGATTCGAATGCATTTGAAATTGCTAATGCCTTAGGTAGAAGAAATAAAAAAGAGATATGGATATTATATCGTAAGTATATTGATTCTGGATCTGCACCAGAGGAATTGCACGGCATTTTATTTTGGAAAGCCAAAAATATGCTTCTTATAAAAGATTTCTCTTCTTGGAAAGAAGAAGAATTATTAAATTTAATAGATAAATTAATAACCATTTATCATGAAGCAAGAAGAGGGAATGGAGAGTTGGAAACAAGTCTTGAGGCCCTAATACTTATTATTTAATGGTAATGAGAAACTAAAAGTACTTCCTTTCTCTAGTCCCTCTGAGTTTGCCCATATTTTACCTTTATGGCGCGAGATAATTTCTTTTGCAATAAATAATCCAATTCCCATACCCTCAGTATCTGCTTTTCTAGCTTCATGCGTTCTATAAAATTTTGAAAATATAAGATTAAATTCTTCTTTGCTTATACCCATGCCTGTATCATGTATAGAGAATATCATATCTTCACTATTCTTTTTAAACCCTATGGATATAATCCCATTATCCTTTGTGTAATGGATAGCATTCTCTATTAAGGTTTGAATTACAAATTTTATTCTTGCGAGATCACATTTAGTTTCTATTCCAGTCTCTATAGATTCAGTTATGTTTAATTGCTTGGCTTTGATTTGATCAGATACAGATTCCAAAACATTTTCTACTGCCTTACTTATATCATTTTTTTCAAATTTATATTTGTATGAACTGTGCTCTGCTTCAGATGTTGTAACTAATAAGTCAGTTAATTCTATAAGTTTTTCATTTGCATTTTTTATATAACCCACCTGTGTAGACATTTCTGGAGTTAGTTGATAATTCTTTAGATTTTCTATTGCCCACTTTATTCCAGTTAAAGGTGTGCGGAATTTATGAGTAACTGTAGTAAGAAATTCATATTTTAATAAATCATTTTCTCTTAATGTTTTCCAAACGACAGTACTGATTGTTACAAAAAAAACAGCAGATATTACAGCCGTAACCCATGTTGGATAATTTGGTAAAAAACTTGTTATTATTCCATTAGAAAAATTTAATAGGATGATTATTCCACCAACTATGATAATGCCAATTGCATAAAAGAATGCTTGTTTCGCGACGATCTTCACATCGAATAATTCATATTTGATAGCTCCATATAAGAACGGGGGTATGAAGATAAGCGGAAACAGCATACCAATTAGTGGATCTATTGGAATATTATAAATAAGAAAATTTGGTACGAAGCCCGGTATAAAAGCAACTATCAGCGTTATGATTAAGTATTTGTATTGATTCTTCTTAATTTCAGAGCTAGCTTCTTTGCGAGTTTTAAATAATAAGTATATAGAATAGGGCACACAAACTCCATACAAAAAGGGAACTCTTATCCAATTTAGTATCCCCGGATTATAATAATTTGGAAAATACATTTTAGGGACTGATGACAGTAAGAAAATATCTGGAAATATTGAAAAGAAAATTACAATGATGATTGCTGATAAATGTATTAATATTATTGTCCATTTATTTTCTTTTTCCTTACCTATCATATAAATGACTGAATGGACCAAGAAACTACCAATAAAAAATAAAGATAGATTGAACATTAGAAAAAATTTGGATAAATCTGGATTAGTAACATTTACTCCAATTACATGAGATATTGTGAATATTACTACGAACAATGCTGAAAATGCGAATGTAATATTTGTAATTTTATTTCTACCATTCAAAAAAGAAAATAAAGAAACTCCTAATAATAATAAAGTCGACATCACTGATGTAATATTATGAGCGATTAGGTGGATATTCATTGTGATATATCTTTTATTTCTTTGGTAATTGTGTTCTCTGATTCATCAAGATTTTTTTCAAAATGTTCTAGAAAAGCAATTTCTTCAGTAGTTAGTTTGCGTTTCGACTTCATAGATTTTAGTTTTGCTATATGTTCATCAATATCTTTTCTTAAAATGCTAAAAGATTTCCTTAGAATATATTCAGCTTCTCTAGCTTCGCGACGAAGAAGACGTAAAACTCTGAATAGGCGATACCAAAGAAATATACCCAGACCAATAATGCCACCTAGGGCAAGAATTGCGAATATTATTGCAGACATATATTTAAGTGCAAGATCTGTGATTTTGGTAAGGAATGGTGAATTAACGATAAGATTTAGGGGTTGAGTTTCATTGCTACGCGCACCTCTTGTGTCGATTACTCTTGCAGTGAATGTATACACTCCTGGCGGTAGAAGTTTTGTTGTGACTATAACAAAATCTCCAAATTCATTACTTTTTGTATATTCTTCAGATAGAATTTTGTTGTTTTGTTTAATAGAAATAGTAATATCAGAATTTTTATAAGTTGTACCAAGAATCTTTATGATATCTCCAGATTCAATCTCTTCTTTATAATATTTTATTGTTGGAGCTTCAATATTTTCAATGGTGAAATCGGCAGAAGCACTTACAGTATTTCCCGCCTCATCAATAGCAGTAGCAATGACAGTGTGTGTACCTGGAAATTGTGAGGTGAGTGTATATGGGCTTGAAACTTCTGATGGCTCTACGCGTATAGGACTACTTCCTTCAACTTTAATATCGTAGTGACTGATACCAGAATCATCATCTGTTGTGCTAAAAATAAGTACTGGCCTTGGTTCAAAACCCTTTGCTCCATGAGGAAAAGTAATAGAGAAGGGGTTCGGTGGCTTATTATCAATATTTACTCTATAACGAGCAATGTCACTCCAACCTTCGGCATTGCGTATCTGTAAAGAGAAATAATATGTTCCATTTGGAAGTGTATCAACTTTCTTCTTTGAAATGGGTGATGTATATAAAACAGTTGGAGTGATATTGGCAGATTTACCAATAAAAGTTCTCACCTCGATTGCATTTGGTGGAAGAGTCCATGAAAACTCAGGTGTATTGTTTGAATACCATTTGGCTTGATCTGAATGCGTTATTGATGAAATTGTCGGAGTATTTTTATTAGAATTATTTGCAGGTACAATAACTTTTTCGTTTATACCAGAATTTACAACAAAACTAGCTGTACCCATACCATCAAGAATATCCGCACCAGATCCATCATTGGCGAGTATAGATCCAGAAGAAAAGCTTATATTTGCAAGACCAGCAGACTTTGCTCTAAAAACAACTGTAATGACATTCCCTTGAATACCAGTATAGCCGGGATTAAGAATTACTCCTTCAAAGTTCACCTTACCTTGAGTATTTGAAAAAGAAGGCTCTTGCACCCAAAGATTCACAATTGAATTGGATTTTGAAAGACTTATTACTTCAATTTTATCTTGTGGAAAAGATACAATTCCAGAAGCAGCATTTGCTGATTTATTAGGGCTAGAGACATATACATTTACCGAGAAAATATCTCCAATATTCCTTGAGACAGTTGATGGAGAAAATCCTAGAGTTGCAGCACTAGAGATATAAGGAAGACAGAAAAAAATAATAAATATAAAAACAATTTTAATTAATTTTGTGAATTCTTTTTTCTGCATAATTTTTTTATTAAGAATAACAAGATGAAGAGTACACTTATAATAATAAACCAATATTGTATATTCTCATAATGGCTTGGTGGATACTTTGGTTCAATTTCAATAATTCGTTCATTACCAAGCTTGTCGATTGCCTTTAGAAATATTTTCTTGCTAAGAGTTTGGTCTTTTAACAAATATGGACTTTCTACAACAGTAAACCAATCTAATATTCCTTCACGAACTTTGTAGTTGGCTATGCCAGATATTTTATCTTGTGTGGCGAAAACAAGAAAATATTTTCCATCAAATATATTTGGATCTTTCTCAATAGTAGGGAAGAAGTTCTCTGGTAAGTCTTTATCAGTTAATATTTCTTCCGAGGCATTACTAATTCCTGATTTTATATAGACAGCTGTATTATTTAGTTTAAGTTCTACGGGGCTACCTAATCCATCATTTTTTAAAGCTTTCAAATCTTCTAATACAATAGAAGTTAAGCCTGTACCTTTTGCCTCAAAAACTACAGAAAAAATACTCTTATTTGCCCCATTAAATCCTCCAGGGGTAATGCCAGAAAACAAAACAGAACCTGATTTTTCAATATGTGGTTTTTCAATCCAAAAGTTTATAACAGAATTACCATCACGGATCTCCTTAATGGATAGCTTATCTGTTGGAAATACTAATCTACCACTGATAGCATTCAATGATTCTTCGGAATGAACTATGATATCTAGTGAAAATTGCTCATCAGAATTGACCTCTGATTTATGTGTATCAAGACGAATCTCAGCAGCAAAAACTGATTCAGCAATAAAAAATAAAGATATTAAAAGAAAAACAGATGTTATTTTTGTATAAATATTCATGATATTATCCTGTCCAATTAAATGCCATTATTGAAAAATCTATAAGGTTTACTTTGCCATCTCCATTTAAATCAATCAATGTTGGAGGATTGGCTCTTTTATACCAATACGCAATAATAGAAAAATCTATAAGGTTTACTTTGCCATCCTTGTTTAAGTCTGATTTTGAGATAATCTTTTCTAGTGATTGTAAGAGTACATTCTTTGTACCCACAATAAAAGCTGCAACCTTACTAAAAGAGCTGATCTCACCATCTAGATATACTTTTGATTTGGTGCTATGTTGTCCCATTTCAAGTACGGAGGTATCAAAGTTCAGTAAGTATACTCCATTTGCATCAGATTTTTTTTTTACAAAAAATTCTTCCTCGGAATTAATATTAACTGTTATTTCGGATAAAGGTGCGCTTTGTCCAAAAATAGCAATATTATCTCCACGACGCACTTCACTTTTATCAACAGCAATAGATGGTGCTATAAAGATATTACCGATTTTTGTGGTTACTCCAGCAGTAACACTTATTGGAAAAGTAAAGAGTGATGATCTGACACCTTTATCATCTTCTGAATAGACACTAAAAATATAATTTCCACCAGAAAGACTTGATATTGTCATTTGAAAATTTGCACCTGCATCAGCAATCGTTGTTGCTGCAACCTGAGCATCTTTTAGAAGGGTAACTGTACTTCTTGGGTATGCTTTACCTGTAAAAACAACATTGGTGTTTGGAATAGTAGGAGTATTATTTCCTCCGCCTCCACCACCAGAATTAGAGCTACACATCGAAGTATTTAATGTACATGATGCTGTGCAAGAAAGAGTTCCTCCGGTAAAACCTTGTAAAGTACAAGATCCACCACCAAGATTTGAGCCGTCACATTGCTCACCGACAGAAATTATACCGTCTCCACATCCAGGTACTATTGCCGATATTTCAACAGTAATAGCTAAAACACTAAATGGAAAGAAAAACAGAGAGAGTAAAAAAATGATTGATAGTGGATAAAATGATCTCATTCATTTTTGTTGTTGTGCTTGAGCAATAATCCAACGATTATATTTTTTGAGTGCTATTTTTCCTAAAAATCCAATGATAGAAGCTATGATAAGAACAATTATGAGTAGTTGCCAAGGGATAACAAAGAAGTTGTAGCTAGCCCTTGCTATCTGATTTGTTGCTCCCCATGTAATATTTAGTTTTGCTGTATACCAACCGAAATGAAAATTATTCCATTGTTGTCCAACCATCTCAAAAAATCCAGGAATAGCAATCTCTTCTTTGGAATTAGTTGGTTTTTGTATTTCTTGCCCCCATAGTACTTCAAATTTTCTGGCACTTCCTGGCAATACACTACCCTCATTTTTATTTGCTAAAAGTTTGGCTGAGGTATACTGTACTGTATTTTTAATTTTGATTTCACCCAAAGGCACAACACGATCTCCACCGGTATTATTTAGACGATAGGTAAATGCTATTGGCAGGGTAGTAAAAAATCTCTGTTTTTCTTTGGTGTTAAACTCTAGTAGACCACCTCCTTCTTCTACATCACCAGAAACACGCAAAAGTATCAAAACACCTATTTTTCCACCGACAGATACTTGTCCTCCACCTTGTATGCCGGGCTCTTGGCTACCAAAAAATATTGCAGCAAAATGACCCCCTGGCTCAGCATTTTTGGGAATAGTAATAGAATATGGAATGATAGTACGATTACCTGATTCTAGTATAACTTTACTTTTTGAATTTATCCATGTAGCGAGACCATCTTTTGCGCCAATAAAATGAGGAGCACCAGTATCTCCACTTGGTTCAAAATTTTCAAATGAAGTATAGAAGGTTCTTGCCCCCTCCTGCTCGTTAAAAAGCTCTATTTCACCCTCAAGTTTTGCTCCTGGATCACCAGTAATCTCAACTCTTGCTGGGGATACTGTTAAAGCAAATACCGGACTTGCTATGCTTGCAATTACTATAACTAGAATTGTATAAAATAAATTTCGCATTGGATATATGTTGGGAATAAACGCTTATATTTTAGATACTTCTAAAAGTTAGCAGTTGTTACATATGTAAGGGTAGAAGTGTATGCTCCCGCTTCTGTGTTTGAGGCGATGTTCGCAATATATCTTGCTGAGTAAGTGGTATTTGCAGAACTACCAGAAGCCGAAGCTACTTGACTGGGGAAGGATGCTGTATTAAGTGCAAATCCTGATGCTGCATAAGGAGCAGTTACTGTACCAGAACCTCCTGTAGCAGTCATACGCAAACCAAATTGTTCCGTACCAATAGCAGATGCTGTGTTTGATGCACCAATCGCAGTTATAGTGAATGCACCACTAGTTAGTGTAGTTCCATTCAGTGTCATACTGTAACCACTTCCTGCATTTGTACCAACAATAACATTGTGTGCTTCTACTTCTGATGCTGAACAAGCAGCAGTACCTTGTGCATAACAAGCTGCTGATGATGAAAGACTTCCAAAACCGATAGTGTTATCTGAAATACTGAATGTTAGAGATTGATCAACAGTAGCCGTAACTGCTACTTGGTCATCAGTTAAAATATTCACTGTTATGTTTCCTGTGTCTGTAAATGTACCAGAAATAGCTATTACCTTTGAACCATTAGAAGTGGTGTTGGTGATCTGTCTAACCCCAGTTGATTGGTTGGTAGCATTTGTACCAATTTTAATTCTCATTACACTACCAGCTGTAACTACGGTTGTACCGTTTGTAAGAGTTATTACTGTTGCTGAAGTACGAACCGCTCCCCATGTAGCACCAGATGGAGAGGCTGCCAAAGTAACATTTGATGCATCATCAAGCACATCCATATCAGTAAAATCCATGGCAGCTGCTATAGAAAAATCAGATGGCAAAGTAATAATAATAGTTTGGCCTGAGGCAACACCGGTAGGCGTTGTAAATTGGATATCATGGTTAGCTAGAGTGCTGACCTTTTGTGAAGATAGGGTATCAGAGGCAGCAGTGATCGCGGCAGCATAGGCCGTCTGTACCCCACTTGAGAGTGTAAGTAATCCTATAACAAGATAAAGACTTGTTAGAAAATGTACTCTTGAAATAAATGTTCTGTTCATAAAAATTATTTGCTTGTAAATATTAGTTTAATAAAAATTTTGTAGTAACTTAAATAGTATAGCATATTTTTTATTGTCAATGCTAGCAAAAATGTGGGTAAGTTTTATATTAAAAAGTTGCTGTTACAGTATATGTTAAAACTGAAGAATAACTTCCATTTTCAGTATTAGCAGAAATATTACTTATATAACGAACTCCAAATTGACTGGTTACTCCATCTCCAGCACCTGATGTAACCTGATCTGGAAATGTAGCAGTATCCATTGCCCAATTTGAACCATTGTATGGAGCGCTCACTGAACCTGTCCCAGAATTTACAATCGCACGCAAACCAAATTGTTCAGTTCCTGAGCTTCCTGCTACGGCTGTACCACCTATTGCTGTAACAGTATTTCCGCCAGATGTAAGTGTATTCCCATTGAGCGTCATTGTGTAACCGCTAGATGCATTGGTTGATATTGATATAGTATGAGCATCACTTGTATCAGATGCAGAACCATTTGTATCTCCTGTGGCATATCGAGCTCCTGAAGCCACAAGTGTGCCAAAACCAATAGTATTATCTGAAATACTAAATGTTAATGATTGACTTCCTCCAACAGCAGTGGCACATATTTTAGTAGTGTAGGCACTTCCATCTCCGACATGAGAATTTGTAGTTGCATTTAAAGAGCCAAGAGTTGTATCAAATCCAGAACAATTAGTTGCCTGATAACCAACTGATACAGAACCTCCTGATGGTACTGATATACAAGCATTGTTAGCATAATTTACTTGACTGTTTTGTTCCACATGAGCGTTACTTGTTCCAGATAATTTAAGTACCGTAGCAAATGTACCAGAGCAAGAATTACCGAGACTACTTACTCCGCTACAACAAATAACATTATTGCTATAATTTCCATTTGCTTGACTAGGAAGTTCCGCATGAGCATTTGATGATCCGGACATGCGCAAAATCACTGTATTAGTACAAGCAGCAGCAGTTGTAATAGAGCAAGATAAAGTACCAGCATGAGAAATATGTTCAAATGATAATGCAAAGAAAAAGATGGTCAAAAATAAAACTGTAATCCTTTGTTTCTTATTAAAAAGTTGTAGTAGTTGTACCATTGGTGTTTATGTTTTCACTTAGAGAGGGTAGAGCTTCAATAACATTAGCTGTCATATCAGGCAGAGAATTTGAAGAAAAACTAGAAGGTGTAGTCGTTTCAGTGATAGTTTCAGAAATCAAAACTCCATCTATTGGAGCAGTAACAATTTGTCCATCAATTAAGTCTGATTTTATAGAAGTGATAGCTGTATCTTCTTGTATAATTTCTTCTGTAACTAGTTCAATATTTTGTGGTATTGGTTTAATATCACTAAATCCAGACATTGCCATTTCTCCTGTACTATCTGAACCAAAAACCATATGTGCAAAATCAAAAACCGTACTCTCTGGATTGTCATATGTATATTCTTTGTAAATTCCATCATCAATTTTTATTTTGAAAGTTCCTGCCTCTCCTATTTTTTGATCAAAATTGATTGTGAAAAGATACCATTTATCAGCATCATAATCTGAAAGTAAAGAAATTTGTTGGTCTGCTTCTTCTAATATAATACCTTTTGATTCAGTAAATTTAATACTAAATAACATCTGACTACTAGCATCTGATGTTAGAGCATTAAAATAAAACAATCCTTTTTTATTATGACGCATTCTTAATTGAAAAATTCCGCTATTTAATGGTGTGATATCGTGAACAGCTGTGATAAAACCATCATGAATCATTTCTACATATTTTGTATCTCCATCTGGATATGTCGTAGAAACATTGGCAATCCCATTAGAATTTCCTGAATGATTTGTTACCACCCAACCACCTTGCCCATTAAGATTGCCAAGACTGTATGATTCAAAAGTATCTTCAAATGCCCAATTACTATTTGCAGATACAAAATTTACAGTAAAAAACATCAAAACTAGAGGAAATAAAAATTTTGTAAAAAGTTTCTTCATAACTAATATAAACTATGCAATATTTTATACTTTTTTACCAAGAGTAGATGAAAATAGCACCTCTACCACCCGCGCCACCAGCACCACCTAATCCTGGGTTCATTCCCACTCCACCTCCACCTCCTCCACCACCATGTATGCCACCAGCACCACCAGCACCACCAGCGGTTGAGGCAGTAACAGTCGTGCCTCCTCCTCCACCACCCGCGCCACCTTTTGTAGAATTACCCGCTGCACCAGCAGTTCCAGCGGTTGGAGAAGCTCCATCAGTACCTACCGCTCCTCCTCCAGCCGCAATGTAAGAAGTAACTCTACCTCCTGCTGAACCAGCAACTATAGCTGGGGTAACATTGTGATGCCCACCTGAACCCCCACCTCCACCGCCAAAAATAGAACCACCTCCCACAACACTTGCTGGAGCTGAAGTACTTCCACCACCACCTGCACCACCATATTCAGCATTGTGTGTAGTAACAACAGTGATTGGGCCCTGAGAACCAGTTCCTCCTGTAACACCAGTAACATTACTTGTTCCAGGAAGTCCTCCAGCTCCTACTGCTGTACTACCTGTACCACCGGCACCTCCATTACCCCCACCTCCACCTCCACCACTTGCAACAGCCGAAATAGCTCCCCCTCGACCACCACCACCTCCAAATGCTGAAAGTATAACTGTTGTACCAAATGTAGAATTGCCACCGATTCCTCCATCACCACCTGCTGCACCAGCGGCTCCAGCTGCACCAGCAGTTCCACCAACACCCACATTCAAACTTTCAGTTGATCCTAAATCTGAGGCTCTGTAGAGTCTACTTACGAATACACCACCTCCACCACCTGCACCACCTTTTGCTACGACAGCTGTAGCAAGTGATGCACCTGCTCCACCTCCACCACCACCACCCCACATAACAACCTCTACGAAGTCTGGAATAAAAGTAGTCGGTTTTGTCCATGTTCCAGCACCTGTAGATGTGAACGCCTGTACATCGGATAAAGGAGAGCTCGACCATGTAGTACCGTTAGAAGTAAGCACATTACCTGAAGTTCCTGGAGCAACAAATGTAGGATTACTCGTTCCATTTCCGAGAATAACATTGTTCGCTGTAAGTGTGGCAAGACCAGTACCTCCTTGTGCAACCGTTACAGCAGAGTCTGAAGTAAGAACAGTGGCATTGGCATTTGGAAATGTGAAAGTTTTAGCAGTTGAAGCTGGTCCAGCAGCAGTGAAGAATGCCATACCTGTACCTCCGTTTGCACTTGGTAAAATACCAGTTATACCATTTGTTAAATCGATCTGTGCCCATGCGGGATTATTTGATGAACCTGTATTGGAAAGATATCTTGTGGCGGAAGTATTTTTTGCCAAAGCTGTAAGTGTGTCTGCTGCTGATCCATAAAAAATATCACCCTGTGCTGCTCCACCACCAATAGCACTAAAATCATGTCCGGGATTTGGAGTTACAGCGAATGCGATACTGATTATGGAAAATGAAATTAGAAGAAGCCAAAAAATACTTAGAGCTTTATTTGTATTTGAAACGAGAGATAACTTTTTCATAAGATTTATAATTAAATTATAACATCTTCTATATAAAATGCGAAACCTTAATTTTATTTATCTAAATAAAATTAGATGAGAATTATGTCTGAATAGTTACAAAGCAATTGTGCGCCCAGTTGGAATCGGTCACGGATATTCGCCTACTGGCGAATTCCTTGACCACGCCTCCTTCGCCTTCGCTCAGTCCGGCTTTCGATTCCAACAATGCAATAATAAAAAACCAGAGACCAAAGTCTCCAGTTTTTAATTATGTGCGCCCAGTTGGAATCGAACCAACGACCCACTCCTTAAAAGGGAGTTGCTCTACCGACTGAGCTATGGGCGCAATGTGGCAAAACTATAACATAATTGTGCCAAATTTCAATAATAAATTCATTTTAATTAAATTGGTAGATCAAAAGCCAAGAAACCTGGTCCTGTAAATAATAATGATAATGCCATAGCCAAAAGTAGAAGATAGTAATTTATTCCATTAGTTAAGAATGCTTTGAGTGTAATTTTGTGGCCGATTTTTATTGTTAAAATAATTACATTTATAAGCGAGGCAAGTTGAGTATAAAGTCCGACGATAAGAAATATTGCTGTAATTATTTCTATAATTCCGTAAGCTTTAGAATTACTTCCTGAACTTTTTCCTTCGCTGATTGTTTTTTTGTAGCCAAAATAGAAAAGTGTAATACCTAAAATTAGGCGAATGATCAAAGGTGCAAAACCTTGATAACTTAGTAAAGATGGGAAAATTGATAGTACCATATTGATATTTAATTAAATTACTATAGAGTAATAATATAATTATGGTATCACAAATATATTTATTACTCCACAATATCAGAAGCACACATAATGTTGGGGCTATTTTTCGTACAGCAGATGCTGTGAAAGTTTCTAAAATCTTCATATCTGGCTATACTCCAGCGCCTATTGATCGTTTTGGTAGAGTAAGACAAGATATCTCTAAGACATCATTGGGTGCTGAAAAAACTGTTGCTTGGGAAAGTATAGAAAATATTAAATATCTAATTAAAAAATTAAAAAAAGAAGGATTTCAAATTGTTGGTTTGGAGCAAGATAAAAAATCTATTGATTATAGAAAAATCTCAAAGAAAGAAAAAATGTTGATTATCTTGGGGACTGAAGTTAGTGGTATAGAAAAAGAAATTTTGGATTTATGTGATGAAATAATCGAGATCCCAATGTTGGGCGAGAAAGAATCATTAAATGTTTCTGTTGCAACTGGAATTGTTCTGTATCAATTAATTTAATTTTCGCGTAGATTTTTTGTAGATAGTTTCTGATGAATATTGCAGAAATGTGTACCCCTAGTCCCTAGTACTATTCTAATAATTTTACCCTTGCATCCTTTTTTTGAACAAGGAGTTCCTGTTTTTCTGTATGCCCTATGTCGTTCTTGAAATTTTCCACGCTCGCCGTCTATGTTTCTATAATCAGACATTGAATCACCACCCAAATCTATTCCTTTTGAAAGAGTTAATTGTATAGATTTATATAGTTTCTTTAATTGTTGATTATTTAATTTCGAAATAAGTTCTTCTGGATGTATTTCCGCACGCCATAAACTTTCATCTGCATAAATATTTCCAATTCCAGCTATAATTGATTGATCCATTAAGACCATTTTTATTTTTCCTTTTAGTTTCTTATTTAATTGTTCTCTGAAAATATTGAAAGTAAATTCTTTTTCAAGTGGTTCTGGCCCAATTCCTTTCAAATGAAGCGTTTCGTTCATTGTTTCTGTTGAAATCATAGTAACCTTGGCAAATTTTCTCATATCACATAATTCCATTGTTTTCCCATTTGATAAATAGAATATTAAACGAATATGACGATTAAAAGGATCTTTTCTATTATAATTACCGTACATTATATGACCAGTCATTTTCATATGTATTAAAATGGTCTTGTTTTTTGAAAGATGAATCAGTACATTTTTTGCTCTACGATTTACACTTAATATTTTTAAACCTATTATTTCTTTTTTAAAATATTTAAAGTATTCAGGATCTTTTATTGTGTCTGATCCTTTAAAATATGAACTATTATACTCACTCCATATATCAGTTATTATTAAGCCCGGCAAAACTCCGTTCAGACCCGAGGCTGTAGTTTGTACTTCTGGTAATTCTGGCATACAATTCTTATAGCACACAAATGAAATATTTTAAATACAAAATAGTTGCTTTCATTGCCGTAATTCTTCTTGGAGTTCCTTGGCTTATTAATACTTATCCAAATACAACTCAGTTTATCGATACTGTTTTTAGTTCTTTTGAAAATAATTTTGCGGCTGTGATTACCCGTAATGTCATTACAATGAATCAATTACAAGAGAAATATAAGGCTGTTTCAGAAGGGAATCCAAAAGTTCATATTATGATAGTCCCGGGACATGAGCCAGATTATGGAGGGACAGAGTTTGATAGTTTAAAAGAAAGAGATTTGAATGTTCAATTGGCAAAAGATTTGCAGTCTTTTTTTGAGGGAAATGATCATTATGAAATTACATTAGCACGAGACAAAAATACTTGGAATTCTGATTTAAAAAAATATTTTAATGAAAACTGGTCTAGTATAAAAACATTTTCTGATGAAAGTAAAAAGAAAATTGTATCTTTGGTGAAAGATGGAGGCTTTGAAATAAAAACTGATGGTGTTTATCATAATTCAGCCAGAAAAGATGTTGTACTCAGACTTTACGGAATAAATAAATGGGTAAATGAAAATAAAATAGATATTGCTATTCATATTCATTTCAATGATTATCCAAGAAAAAATATTTCAAAAAAAGGTGAATATTCTGGTATTGCTATTTATGTACCAGAAAAACAATATTCGAATAGTCTTACTACAAGAACTCTTGCGGACGCTGTTTTTAAAAGACTAATTAAATATAGTCCAAGTAGTAATTTGCCAAAAGAAAATATTGGTGTAATTGAAGATCAAGATTTGATTGCTATAGGTTCAAATAATACAGTCGATGCGCCAAGTATGTTGATTGAGTATGGATATATTTATGAAACACAATATGCTGATCAAGTAGCTCGAGATTTAATTATAAAAGATTTGGCCTTTCAGACTTATTTAGGAATTCAGGATTCTTTTGGTAGTGGAAATGATGTTTCATTTAAATATGATACTTTGCTTTTACCATATAATTTTAAAGAAATTATAAATAAAAATAGTACAGATAAAGAATCAATTTTGGCCTTACAGACAGCGTTCTTACTCGAAGGATTGTATCCAGATAAAGGAGATACAAAAAAAGAATGTCCAAGAACAGGTAGATTTGATCCATGCACTTTATCTGCTCTAGAATCTTTTCAAAAGAAATATAATATTAGTGGTGAGGGGGGAATTGTAGGTAAAAAAACTTTAGAAGTATTAAATAGTAAATATTCTATTAAGGTAATTTAATTATCTATTTAGCATCTTCTCTATTTCTTCTTTTGTAATCTGTGCATCATTCCATGGAGTTTTTTCTCCGTAAGCACCCATGATATATGGATCAGTGCCTTTGCCAGTTATCAACAAGCTATCCCCAGTTTTTGCACTTTTTAATGCAGTAACTATGGCTTCTCTTCGATCCATTATTATTCGTGGAGTTTGATTTTTAATACCACTTGCTACATCAGCTACTATTTTATTTGGATCTTCATCATAAGGATCTTCATTTGTAAGAATAATTTCATCACAATATGAATCTGCTATTCTACCCATTTCTTTTCTTTTCCAATTGTCTCTTCCACCCCCAGTGCCACCT
This sequence comes from Candidatus Tayloriibacteriota bacterium, assembly GCA_031384385.1. Taxonomy (GTDB): domain Bacteria; phylum Patescibacteriota; class Minisyncoccia; order Phycocordibacterales; family PALSA-1337; genus CAIOGI01. The sequence continues at coordinate 43,373 of JANNAN010000019.1, forward strand.
AAAACACAAATATTTTTTGAATTTTTAAATATCTGATAAAGTTTCTCTAGAGAATCTGGAGTGTGTGCATAGTCTACTATTACGGTAAAATCTTGACCGGCATTTATTCTTTCAACTCTTCCTTTTACTCCATTAAATTTTTCAATTGCACGAATAATTGTTTCTTCAGAAATTCCTAAATTTTTTGTACAAGAAATTCCTGCTAATAAATTGTATAGATTAAATAATCCAGAAAGAGCAGAGTGTACAGACTTGCTCGCAAGAGTAAAATCAATACCTTCTGATTTGATTGTATAAGGTTCAGCATCTTTTATACTGTAAGTAGCTTTTTTATCTGAATCACATGCTAGAAACTTTTCTGCTTCTTTATCATCAGCATTAACCACGATAAGCCTGTTCTCTTTTTTAGATTTAACCATTTCATCAGCGATTTTTAATTTTGCTTTTACATATTTTTCATATGAACCATGAGAATCTAAATGTTCTGGCGAAAGATTGGTAAATACAAAAGCATCTAACTGAATAAATTTATGACGGAATTGGAGCGTTCCCTGAGAAGTCATTTCTAGAATAATATAGTCACACTTTGCATTGACTGCCTTTCGAATAAGTCTTTGTAAGAACATTCTGCCGGGCATAGACATTTTGAATTTATTGTCTGTACTTTCATTATTAACTTTATAACGAATTGTATTTGAAAGAGCTGTTTTGTAACCAGCTTCTTCAAGAATAGCATTTATTATTTCTGTAGTAGTACTTTTGCCTTTTGTACCAGTAATACCAATAACCTTTATCTTTCTGGAGGGGAAGCGATAGATAATTGCGCCAAGTAAATTTGTTGAATAATGATAAAGGGGATTAAATATATTGAATATTTTTTTGGGTGTGTATTTTTTGATTTTATTTAATATATTGTCTAACATTTAATTTTAATTATTTACCTAGTATTTTTAATGCTTCTTTTATTTTATCATTAGTCTTTGTGAATGTTTTGGCAACTTCTTTCAATGCATCTCTTGCTTCATTTTGATTGTATCCAAGTGATTTAAGTGCCTCAAGCGCATCAGAATCATTTCGCATAGCACTCTTTGATTCTGGAGTATGCTCTATTTTATCCACTTTATCTTTCAATTCCATTACAATTTTCTCAGCAACTTTTTTACCGATTCCAGAAACCTTTGTTAAATGAGAAGTATCTCCAGTTTGAATTGCTGTTTCTAAAGAATGTACAGAAGCAGAATTTAATATTCCGAGTGCTGTTTTTGGTCCAATACCTGAAATGGTAATAAGTAATTCAAAAAAACTAAGCTCTGAAAGGCTTAAAAAGCCGTATAGATCAAGGGCATTCTCTCGTACTGCAAGATATGTCCAAACCGTAACGGTCTTCTCGTCCTTGTTAAGTTTTGAGATTATGTCAACAGTTGTGGCGACTTTATAGCCAACCCCATTTACATTAAGAATTATGTATTTAAGATCAAAATGCACTATTTCACCTGTAAGTCTTGATATCATACCTCTATCATAGCTGAAACCTTGTCTTTTTTAAAGGTATATGTTAGTTTTTAAATATATGGCAATAACATCATCAGCAAAAAAAGCTCTAAGAGCTGGTACAAGAAAGAGAGTAAATAACCTTAGAACAAAGGCGGCTATTGATGTTCCTATGAAGAAATTTCGAAAATTTGTAGAAGAAAAGAAAGTAAAGGAAGCAAAGGCATTAATTCCAATTCTTTACAAAGCATTAGATAAAGCAGCAAAGAGAAATTTTATAAAGTTCAATGCAGCATCAAGATACAAGTCTCGTATAATGAAAGCAGCAAAGAAATTAGGATAACAAAAAAACCGCATTATGCGGTTTTTTTGTTATGAAATAAAGATTTAAAACTGTGCTCTCAGTAGGAATCGAACCTACATTACAACTTCCGCAAAGTTGAGTCCTATCCATTGAACGATGAGAGCGTAGAAGTAGACTAGCATTAGAAACCAAAACGCTCAAGTAATTTTTGAAAAAGAGATTCACTGTGTTCTGTTTCAGAAATGTAATTTAAAAGAATGTCTCGCACTTGTTCTGGATCTACTTCTTCAATTGGGATTATGATATAAGGCATAAAGGTCTTATGGGATTTTATCATTACTTTAGGATTTTGCTCTTCTGGATCAATCCAAAAAGAATCTAGTGTTAGAAAAGGGTAGAGAATATTATTTATAATAACTCCACGATCATTTATTTCACAGTGAACAATTTTGGGCTTTTTTGATGCATGAACAATTAGAGCAAATGCACTAACTAAAATGAGTATTCCAAAAATTACATTATTTAAAATAAAAGCTAAAACAGCGGCAGTTATGGTAATAATACCAACTGACCAATACCAGTCATTATCTTTTTCGATATGTATATGTTCGGGTGCGTCCCAAGAGATAAGTGGTTGCATAGAAATAGTATAACATTATATTAAATCTTTTTTAAAGAGGTTGTTCACAGTTTTGAAGAATCAATTATGATATAATTTTATTATGTTTTCTTACTTATATTTTTTGGGAAGTATATACTTTCTTTTGTGGTGGTTTGTTTTATTTTTCTTTGGTAAAAAATGTAGAAAAGAGATATTTTTAATGAGTATCATCGGCTTAGTTTTTGCCCCCATGGTGCAATATATGCATCTTATTGATTGGTGGAGTCCAGTTTTTATACACAAAACCTTTCTTCATATCGAAGACTTAATTTTTGGTTTTAGTATTGTGGGCATAAGCACCTCCTTATATCATGTTTTTGTTAATTCTCATGAGAAAAAATATAAAAAACTTATTCCATCTAAAAAATATGAATTAGTAATGTGGATTTTGGGTACGTTTTTATTATTCGGTCTATTTTTTGTATTTAGAGTGCATTCATTTTGGACTTCAATTATTGCGCTTATATTTACATTTACTTTAACAATAATTAAAAGACACGATTTATTAATGCCCATGTTATTATCAGGAATTTTTCTAACAATTATTGCTACTCCTTTTTATTTATATGCGCTTTACATAAATCCTATGTGGATTAATCAAGAATGGTTTGTTGAAAGTCTTTCTGGCTACGGTTTTTGGGGTATACCAATTGAAGAATTAAGTTGGTATTTTTTCATTGGACTTTCTTTCTCAGCTTTATGGGAATTTATGAATGGACTTGTATTTATAAAGACAAGTAAAAAGAAGGTTTAAATGCGGGAACTATTTTGCGGATGGGGTGAGATTCGAACTCACGGCCCACTTGCGCGGGCGACAGTTTTCAAGACTGTTGCTTTAGACCACTCAGCCACCCATCCTTGGTGTATGAAGATATTCTCACATTTTGCTACAAATTTCAACATAGAGTACACTGTCAGCATGAGAATACTCGGAATTGACTATGGATCTAAGCGTGTAGGGATTGCACTTTCTGATGAAGGAAGACAATTTGGTATTCCTTTAATTACAATAAATAATTCAAAAAATACCCTAAAAGAGGTAATAGAAATTGCAAAAATAAACAATGTAAAAGAAATAGTAATAGGTGAATCAAAAAATTATAAAGGAGAAGCTAATACTATTCTTCCCGAAAGTTTAAACTTTAAAATGGATTTAGAAAAAGAAGGGTATACGGTTTTTTTGGAGCCAGAATTCATGACAAGTATGAATGCGGAGAGATTTCAAGGTAAAACTGATATGCTTGATGCTTCAGCCGCAGCATTGATATTACAAAGTTTTTTGGATAAGGAAATGGCAAAGAATTAGTATTATAATATATTAAAAATAAAATTATGATTTCAATTGATGATTTTTCAAAAGTAGAATTAAGAGCTGGTAAAATTTTATCTGCTGAAAAAGTTCCAGATACAGATAAATTATTAAAATTATGTGTAGATTTTGCTGAAACTACTGAGTTTGTAAATGAACAGGGAATTAAAAGTATAATTTCAAAAACACGTCAAATAGTTTCTGGTATTTCTATATATTTCCCAGATCCTCAAACTTTGGTCGGCAGAACAGTGATGTTTGTTGCAAATCTTGAGCCTAGAATCATTCGTGGTCTAGAAAGTCAGGGCATGATACTTGCTGTTTCCACACCATCAACAGAAGAAAATCCATCTGGTGGTTTTTCTTTGCTTGAACCAAATTCAACAATTCCACCAGGCACTAAAGCAAAATAAAAATGTCACTAATTTCTTATCTCGAACCATTAATAATAATTAAAACTCTAGGTCTTATAGGTGTTTCTTTAATTATTTTTGCTGAGTCAGGTCTTTTTTTTGGCTTCTTCCTTCCTGGAGATTCTTTACTTTTTACAGCAGGATTTATTGCGTCTCAGAATTTAATTTCAATTTGGTGGCTACTGTCTCTATCCTTTATTGCTGCTGTTTTGGGTGATAATTTGGGATATGCTTTTGGTAAAAAAACTGGGCCAATGATTTTTAAAAGAGAAGATTCTCTATTTTTTCATAAAAAACATATAGAAACAGCTTATAAATTTTATGAAAAATATGGCAAGAAAACTATCATTTTATCTAGATTCATACCTATTATTAGAACTTTTTCGCCTATAGTAGCTGGAATTGCACAAATGAATTATCAGACTTTCTTTATTTTTAATCTTTTGGGTGGTTTTCTATGGACATGGGGTATTCTTGGTCTCGGATATTTATTGGGTAATTTAATTCCAAATGCGGATAAATATTTAACACCGATTGTGTTGTTCATTATTATCATTTCTTTCCTGCCTCCAATTGTTGAATTCTTAAAATATAAGAAATAATTACTGTGGTATAATATTTAATAAATACTTGCATATTTACTTATGTTAACAAAAAAATTTTTTAAATTATTTCCTCCACCAAAATTTCTGAACACACCTTATGCTGGGCTAGATATTTCTAGTGACGCTATTTATTGTATTGAATACGCAGAAAATATAAAAGGGTATTCGATTCATCGATACGGTAAAAGAATTTTAGCCCCTGGAATAATAGAATCTGGACATATAAAAAATGAACCAGAATTGATTAAGGCTATTACTTCACTTGCTCAAGAATTAAAAATTAAAACTGTTAGAGCATCCTTACCAGAAGAAAGAATGTATCTTTTTAAAACAGAAGTGCCTACTAGATATGAAAATGAAATCCGTCAAAATATAGAATTTAAACTTGAGGAAAATGTTCCTCTTTCTCCAGAAGATGCACTTTTCTTTTTTGATTTTATTCCAGAATCAATTACTAATCATAAACCCAATGTAAGTGTGTCTGTTGCGCCTAAAGATTTGGTTGAAAATTATTTAAGAATAATAAAATCTTCAGGACTAGATGTTATTGCTTTTGAAATTCAACCCAAAGCTATTGCTCACGCTGTTGTTCCAGATTTTTCTACGGAAACACAAATATTGGTTCATACCATGAATAAAAAAGTTGGTATTTATATTGTTTCTGGAGGGGTTGTTTGTTTCACTTCTACTATTGTTATGGATAAGGGTTCAGAAATTACGCTTCTTCAAAAAGAATTGAGTAGAGTTTATTCATACTGGATAGATTATGGTGGTGGTAAGCCTATCAATAGAATTATTTTGTCTGGATGTGATGCTTCTAGAATAGTTAAATCTTCACATATTTCTCCAGCACCTAATATTCCAGTGGAACTTGCCCAAGTATGGAGAAATGCTTTTTCAAGTGATCAATATATTCCAAAATTAAATTTTGAAGAATCATTAGAGTATGCTGTAGCTGCAGGATTAGCATTACCATAATTTTTATGTATTTTATTAGTCATTACACATTATTGCCAGAAAAAGAAATTAAATCTCTGAAAATAGAGTATCGAATTCGTATTTTAGTCGTTCTCCTTTTTTTCATTTCTTGTGCGATGATTATCGGTATCTGTTCTTTATTGCCATCATATATACTTTCATATGCTCAGGAGAAAAATTCAGTTCAAAAGGTTCAATCAATAAATGAATCTTTAGATAAGGACCATGATATTTTTTCAGCAGATTTACTTGGTAGTTATAAGATAATAAAAAAAATTAAACTAGAACAAAATAATATTATTTTTTCAAACTATCTTAAGAAGATTGATTCATATAAGAATGATTTTATTGTATTTAATTCATTTCAATTATCAAAATCTCAAGAAACATCTTCTTCTACTTCTGAAATGATTTTGCAGGGCAAAGCGAAAACTCGTAATTCTATTTTGCAATTCAAAAAAGTCTTAGAGAGTAATTCTGAAATTCTAAAAGTAGAATTACCCTTATCTGATCTTACAAAGAATAAGGATATAGATTTTGCTTTTCGAATAAAATTTAAATAAAAACATGAAGACAAATTCCAAACACTATACAGTAATAACTTTAGCGATAGGATCAGTGTTCCTATCTTCTTTCGGATATTGGTATATATATGGAATTGTTATAAAGCAGGCTGAAAATTACTCAAAAAGCCTTCAGGAAATTGCTTTGGTTGATACAAAAAAGCAGCAAATAAAAGATATTGCTAAAATGCATGAAGATACATTAAAAGCTCGAGAGCGTCTTTCAACATTTGTTCTAACAGATGATAAATTAATTAATTTTATAGAATTTGTTGAATCTATTGGTAATAGATCTTCTACTGATACCACTATTTCTTCTATAAAGAATGATGACTTATCTTCTGCAGAGAAGGGTACATTCGGACATTTGAAAGCAAGAATTGATATTAAAGGTTCATGGACAAATATTATGAGAGCTCTTGTTTTGATTGAGAATCTTCCATATAGTCTTTCACTAAACAATATTGATTTAAATTTTAATAAGGCTGATAAAAATCCACAGTGGAATGTTCGCCTAGATATAGAAGTTTTAACAATAAAATAATATGAATTTATTTAAACAAAAATTTCTTCGTGTACCGCACCTCTCAATTTTAGCTAGTTTGCGTGAGAGTACAAAAAATCCCTTCGTAGATTGGATATTGATTCTTATTATCAGTGGTGTAATAGTATTATTGCTTATTATTAATAGTATAAATTTGCATAAAAAAGTAGTTAATGGAGAAATTCAAAGTTCTGAAAATACAAATCTTAATTCTCCAAAAATATTTGATCAAAATGAATTAAAATCAATAATCAGTAAATTTGACTCAAAAGCTTTGAATTTCTAGTATTTTCTGATATATTTTTAAATGAGGATGGAAAAGGGTAGATTGCTATAGTATTGTAGGGAATTAGTATTAAGAGAAATAAGTAAATGTGAGATTTCTTTTAAATCATGCTCTTGTAGTTCAATGGATAGAACAGAACTCTTCTAAGGTTTTGATGTAGGTTCGATTCCTACCAAGAGCACCAAAATATAGCATATAACTGTTGATTAACTGTGGATTGTAAGTGGATAAATCATTGTATTTGCTATGAACATTGTTATATAATAGTAGTAGTGAATATTTATTATTAGTTAATATAAAGAAAATGAAAGCATTACACTCAGTTGCATTTATGTTGGTTGTTATCGGAGGTTTGAATTGGTTACTAGTTGGTATTGGCGTGGGAGATATCGTTGAATACCTTCCAGCTGTATTGGCTAAGATCGTTTACATTATTATTGGTCTATCAGCAATTCTTCTTGTTGTTACACACAAAAAATCATGTAAGGATTGTTGTTCAATGACTCCAGAAACTCCAACTGTTTAAATAAGATAGTTAGAGAAAACAAAAAACCCTCTGTATGAGGGTTTTTTGTTTTACTCAATGTTTAATTGTGCGCCCTAAGAGACTCGAACTCCTGACCTTCCCAGTGTAAATGGGTTGCTCTACCAACTGAGCTAAGGGCGCATATAATTAGACTTATCATAGATTATCGTATATTGTACTATTTATCAAGACTCAAATGAAAAAAATAGAAAAATTAGACATATTATATGAAGACAAAGATATAGTGGCCGTTAATAAGCCCACTGGTATTGTTGTACATCCTGACGGAAAATCAAAAGGACCTTTTCTTACTGACTGGATTATAAAAAACTATCCAAAGACAAAAAATGTTGGTGAGAAAATTGAAACAAAAGAATATGGAATAATAGAAAGACCAGGAATTGTACATAGATTGGACAGAGATACTTCTGGAGTAATTTTGATTGCAAAAACAAAAAAAGGTCATGCTTGTCTGAAAGAACAATTTCAAGATAGAACTTTAATTAAAAAATACTTAGCTTTTGTATATGGTGAAATTAAAGATCAATATGGAATTATAAATAGACCAATTGGTAGAAGTCCAAAAGATTTTCGTAGATGGTCTGCCACTCGAGGGGCAAGAGGGGAGATGAGAGATGCAGAAACTTGGTATAATGTTTTTTCATATAGATCAGGCTTCTCTTTTGTTGAAGTAGAGCCTAAAACAGGCCGTACTCATCAGATCCGTGTGCACTTTAAGGCTATTAACCACCCCATAGTTTCAGATGGACTGTACGCATCTGAAAGGTTTGTGGATTCACAACCTGAAGATAATCTTGGTTTTAAACGCAATGCACTCCATGCATATTCAATAGATTTTACTAATACATTAGGAAAGAGGGTTTTGGTAAAAGCTCCTATTCCAAAAGATTTCATTAAAGCTTTAAAGGAGTTAGGTATCACAGAAGTTGCGAAAAAGAAGGGTCTGTGTTAGATTTGTGCTTACATTACAACATAATATTTATGGCAACAAATACTAATATAATTTCATCTGTTAAGGTAGAAGAGCGAAAAACTCTGGATATTCGTCCTGGAGATACAGTTAAGGTTTGGCAAAAAATCCAAGAAAAAGGGAAGACAAGACTTCAGGCATTCGAGGGTCTAGTTCTTGCAAGAAAACACGGTACAGAGGCTGGTGCAACTTTTACAGTTAGAAAAGTTATTGACAGTGTTGGTGTTGAAAAGATTTTTCCATTATATTCTCCTATGATTGATAAAGTTGAACTTCTCCGCCGTTCAAAGGTTCGTCGTGCAAAACTATACTTCGTAAGAGAAAAAGCTGCAAAAGAAATCCGAAAACAAATGAGAAGAATGTTAAATATTGAAAAGGCTGAATCAAGTACAGACACAAAAGAAGTAGTTGCTTAAATTTGATGTTATATACTCGAAAGGGTGATAAGGGTACAACTAAAACATTTGGGTGTAATCAAAGAATTTCAAAGAGTTCAGCAATAGCTGAAGCGCTTGGTTCTCTTGATGAAATAAATTCTTTTTTAGGATTAGTCAAAGTAGAGGCTGATAAAAAAATATCAAAGGTGGTGCATTCTATTCAAGAAAATCTTTTCATAATTCAGGCAGAAGTTGCCGGATTTCCAAAACCATTATCAAAGGGTAAGGTAGAAGAAATAGAAAAAATAATTGATGATATAGAAAAGAAATTACCACCAATAAAAACCTTCTTTATTTCTGGTGGAACAAAAATGGGTGCATTATTTGATACATCACGCACAATAGCTCGTCGAGCAGAAAGAAGAGTGGTTGAAATCTCAGAAGAGGGAAAACACAAAATATCAGATGAGACATTGGCATATTTAAATCGTCTTTCTAGTTTGTTGTATGCACTAGCTAGACTAAGTAACCATAAATCTGGTATAAATGAGGTATCACCGAAATATGAGTAGGTGAGTTATATGGTGGCTATGGTGTAGCGGTAGCACAGAAGCTTGTGGAGCTTTTAGTCTGGGTTCAACTCCCAGTAGTCACCCCAAGAAAGAATTAGGTGAGCGAAAGCGACATTTCGCACCTCAACAGAACTGTATTCTTTCAGTCCTAACATCTCAAATTCAGCCCTAAATTTAGGGTATGCTTCCTAATACAATCATCTGTTCCTCATTGAATATTCTCTTGCTCATATATTTGATCTATTAATTATATATTAATTGTAATGTAAAAAGTGGGCACTTTATTTAGTGTCCACTTTTTGGGGTACAGATCAGAATGAGGTAGTCTTTTATTTCTAATTATTAATTATCTATTTTCTTATTGGCGTGGGAGATGTAGGTATCTTATCGGAAGGAAGTGGTAATGGGGAAGGATTTGGTGTTCCTGGCTTAGTCACTCTTTTGCTAGCAGTATTATTTGTTCCAGCAATTTTATTTAAGAAATTTCCAAATCCACCTAGTATCCCTCCTACAACCCTCACTCCACCCTTACCGATATCGACTATTCCGCCAACCACAGGTCCATTGAATATATTACTGATAGACCCTGATGGTGGTGCCTGAATTACTCCATTAGTAATTGAATTTGTCTGTGCAAGTAGTCCCGAATTATCTGTCGTATCAATATATGCCGTACCATTTGTACTATTTGAAAAGATAATTCCAATAATAATAAGAATTACAATAATCCCCCCCCCCCACAAAACAATCTTTCTAATTAAATTTTTATTCATTTCAATAATTTTTTTGATAA
>JANNAN010000008.1:0-42058 GCA_031384385.1 Candidatus Tayloriibacteriota bacterium
GCCCAGCTGCTTATACAGCTCCAGCAGGATGGACATGTCCAGGGACAACTCCAGTAGTTGTTACACCAGGAACAGGAACAATTACAACTCCAGGAATTCCTGGAACACTTATTTATAATCTACAATCAACATTTAACAACAGTACTCTAGATAAGGGTAAGACAGTTGATGTTGCTCGTTATAAGTTACAAGCATCAGCTTCAGATATGCAAGTTTCAAGCTTGTCATTTGATGTAAACAAGAGACTATGGTTGTACGTATCAGCTATAACTCTTAAGGATGATGCTGGAAATGTTATTGCCTCAAAGACAGGTCTAACATCTTCAGATTTCTCTGAACTAAATGTTGGAGATAGTTATAGACTAACTCTACCTCTTAGTTATGTAGTTCCAAGAGCTACATCAAAATACATAACTATAAACTTGACAGCTCAATCAGCAACAGACCGTACATCAACTGACACAATTACAATCACTTCATCACAAGCACGTGCAGTTGATGGAACAGGAGTAAATGATACACAAACTGATCCTACAGATCGTAATGTTGCTTGGACAGGAAGTAGTAATGCCGCTATTGTTACAACAATAGACAGTGCTTCACCATCTACAAAGCTTGTACAAATTTCAACATCAGTTGAAACAGACAATGTAGTTCTAGGAGTATTCGATATTAAGTCACAAAACACAGCTACAATGTTGAGAACACTTAAGGTAAGTGTTAGAACATCAGGAAATACAGTTAACGGATTGTTTAACGATATAAAGCTTAAGATTGGTGGAAATACATGGTCAGCTGATAGTATAGATACAGCTTCTCCAAATACAGTTTCATCATCTTCAGTTACATTCACAAACCTAAATACAACATTAACAAAGGATACTTACGTATCAGTTACTGTTCTAGGAAAGGTTGCAAAGAATGTAACAGGATCAGCTTCTACAACATTGTATGCTAATGCAACAAACATTGTAGTTGAAGATTCTTCATACGCAGCAGTTTCTGTAAATACAGCAACTATTGCAGCAAATACACAGTCATTCACTACTTCAGGTGTTGTTGTAGTTAATCCTCTGGTTACAAAGGGTCAAAAGACTGTCACAAATGCTGGTACAACAACAGAGACATTCTCTCTAGCGTTCGGACTAACAGCTGGTGATAATCCAATATACGTTGCTAAGGCAATTGGAACAGCTATTACTGCTACAAGTAGTAATACAGCAGTTACAATTACTTCAACTGACTTCTCTGTAAATGACTCAAACAATGATGGAGCAACATACTTCTACATTGCCCCAGGTCAAACAAAGATATTCACAGCAACATATTTTGCTAGTGCAAATCCTGAATCATCTACTGTATTTAAAATCACTGATATCAAAGCTGGTGTAGATTCAACAACTTTGAACAGTATAGATTTGAATTCATCTGATATTCAAAATGCTCTAAAGGCAACTATGTTCTAGTCTTTAGTTAAAGAAAACTCCCCACAACAGGTTAAAAAGTTGTACAAAAAGCCACTCGAAAGAGTGGTTTTTTGTTGTTTAAATTTAGCTAATTTACTTCAATCTCTATTAAATCTTTATTCCGTCTACAGCATTTCTTTATCTCGGGTTGGTAAGATTTGGGTATTATTAGGTTAATTAAATTTTAATTATGTACATACAGGAATTTGATTTATGGAATGATCAGAAGAAAAATATTAGTCAAACTATATTTACTCGTTTTTATAAGGAGCGAGAGATTTGGTGGTGTAATTTGGGAAAAAATATAGGTAGTGAACAAGATGGTAAAGGAGATTATTATGAAAGGCCCGTATTAGTAATAAAAGCATTTAGCAGGTCTGTTTGTTTGATAATACCATTAACTACTTCTGCAAAAGAAAGTAAATTTTATTATAAAGTCGGTGTAATTGATGAGAAAGATGCTTCTGTTGTAATATCTCAAATCAAACTTATAAACACCAGAAGACTAACAAATAGAATATCGATATTAGATGATGGAATCTTTCAAAACATAAGAAAAACCATCAGGGATTTATTCTGATGGTTTTTCTACTTGTTCTCCCTATTTCTAGGGCGGGGCCGAAGCCATTGATACTTAATATAATAGCAAATCAAAATTTACTGTCAAGAAAGATTAAGGGGAATTTAGATAATGAAAAAAGCTCTCTAGGAGATAAAACTCTCAGAGAACCTTTTTCGTCGTGATGTACATATATTATCACCTTCAAAAAATTATACAAGAAGCCACTTAGAAAAGTGGTTTCTTGTTGTTTATTTTATCAACACCTTATCCCCGCGAGATAAAGAAAGGATAAAGTTTTTGTGGTTTTTGGCGTATACAATGATTTTCTAATTGCTAGAATATTTAGATGATTATAATTAACATATCTAAAATAAAATATGCTGAAAAGATTTATAGAATGGATTGGATTAAAAGAAAAACTTCACAATAACAACTCCACACCACCTTTGGTCAAGGAAAGAGATTTGTGGTGGATTAGTATGGGTGAGAATATTGGTTCAGAGATAAATGGCAAGAGTAAACTCTTTTCTCGACCTGGAATTATTTTGAAGAAACTATCCCATGGTTTTTATCTTATTGTTCCAACAACAACACAGAAAAGAGAGGGGACGTGGTATGTGAATATTCATCATAATGAAATAGATATGTATGCCTGCTTGCATCAGATCAGAACAATTGATTATAGAAGATTATCAACAAAATTTGGACAAATTAGTCACGGGGAACTCACTAAGATTAAAGAATCATTTAATAAGTTATATAAATAGAAACAAAATTCCCCACCTTTTGGGCGGGGCCGCGGCTAATGCCGAATGTAGATATATATTATCACCTTCAAAAATTTATGCAAGAAGCCACTTAGAAAAGTGGTTTTTTGTTGGGAAAATTTTTTTAATTGCTGACAATCTCTATCAAATCTTTACTCTGTCTACAGCGTTTCTTTATTTTGTCTTTAGAATTTCTTTATCTCGGTACGGTAAAATATATAAATTATTATTAAATTTAAATAAAATGAATAAGATAATTGAATTACAAATTGAAAATATAGTTAGTCATATTTACTTTATTAGAGGTAAGAAAGTAATGTTCGATAAGGATTTAGCTGAATTATATAGAGTAGACACAAAAGTATTAAATCAGGCAGTAAAAAGAAATATAAAGAGGTTTCCTTCTGATTTTGTGTTTAGATTAAATAAAGAAGAAACTAGTATATGGTATAGGGTATATTCAAGGTCACAAATTGTGACCTTGGGGAAAGGACAAAATATTAAGTATTACCCTTATGTTTTTACAGAACAAGGTGTGGCTATGTTATCAAGTATTTTGAAGAGTGAAACTGCGATAGACGTAAATATTCAAATTATGAGAACATTTACAAAATTAAGAGAAATAATGTCTTCGAATTCTGAATTAAGAAATAAGATTGAAGAAATGGAGAAGAAATACAATAATAATTTTGAAGTTATTTTTGGAGCAATTAAAGAGTTATTGGCCGAGCCAGAAGAGAAGATTGTTGAGAATAAAGAGAGAGTAGGTTTCAACTAGTTTCTCCCCATAACAGGTTAAAAAGTTGTACAAAGAGCCACTTAGAAAAGTGGTTTTTTGTTGTTTATTTTTCTACATCCTATTGATTCTCCATCCAACTAAAAGTATAATAGTAGTATTGTAATCCCAAGATTTAATTTTAATAAAAATATGGCTCAAATAAAGCGTTATTTAGAAGAAAAAATAATAGAAAGTATTCAAAAAGACAAGATTTTGATTATTTATGGCGCTAGACAAGTAGGAAAAACAACTTTAGTTAAGAAATTTCTAATAGGTGAAAAATCACTATATTTAAATGGAGATTTTATTGATGATGCAGAAAAGCTTGATAAACCAACAAAAGAAATGGTTGCTAGATTTGAACAATTAGATTTACTTATAATTGATGAAGCTCAAAATATTAAAGATATTGGTTTAAAACTTAAAGTAATACATGATACATTGCCAAATCTAAAGATCATTGCTACTGGTTCATCGAGCTTCGAGTTATCTAATAAAATCAATGAACCCTTAACAGGAAGACACTTCTCACATTTGATGTACCCATTTTCTTTTAAAGAAACAAAAAATCAAAATACTAATATAAAGGAGTCGATGGTTTATGGAATGTATCCTGATGTATTTTTGCAAGAAACAATCAAAGATAAAAGAGAAATTATAGAAAGAATTGCTTCAAGTTATCTTTTTAAAGATTTGCTTAATATTGAATATATAAAGAATCCAAAATCATTAGAACATCTATTAAAAGTATTAGCATCACAAATTGGTAATGAAGTTTCATTTAATGAAATTTCAAATACATTAGATATTGATATAAAAACTGTAACTAAATATATAGATATATTAGAAAAACTTTTTATAGTATTTTCTCTAAATCCACTAACTTCAAACACAAGAAAATCATTAACAAAAAAGAGAAAGTATTATTTTTATGATTTAGGAATAAGAAATGCTATTTTAGGAGACTTTTCAGAAATAGAAAGTCGTGTTGATAAGGGTGCTTTGTGGGAAAACTTTTGTATTATAGAAAGACTAAAGAAAAATTCGGCTGAAGATAAAAATCCAAGATATTATTTTTTTAGAACATATCAGGGTGACGAGATAGATTTTATTGAAATTGATGATGCTGTTGTTACTGGTTTTGAATTTAAATATAGTAAAGATAATATAAGTAGTAAGGTAAAAAAAATGTACAAAGTAGATCTGAATGGGCAAGGAGAGATACAAGTCATTAACACTGAAAATTGTATAAATTTTATTTCTTAATAAAATCATCCCCCACAACAATTAAAACATTGTACAAGAAGCCACTTAGAAAAGTGGTTTTTTGTTGTTTATTTTATCCACATCTTATCCCCGTCAAATAAAGAAACGATAAAGTTTTTGTGGTTTTTGATATATACAGAAGTTTTTACATTGTTAAAATAGTTGGATGGAAGACATTAAAAAGGAAAATAATTACGCTTTTATTGATAGTCAGAATCTAAATCTCGGCATACAAAAGCTTGGTTGGAAATTAGATTATTTTAAATTTAGAATTTATCTTAAAGAAAAATATAATGTCAGTAAGGCGTATATATTTATTGGTTATATGCCCTTGAACCAAAAACTTTATGAAAAATTAAAAGAAACGGGTTTTATCTTATGCTTTAAACCAACAATACCAAATTCTGACGGTAAATTTAAAGGTAATGTTGATGCCGATATGGTTTTACAAACAATAATTGAATTGAATAATTATAATAAAACCATAATTATTTCTAGTGATGGGGATTTCTATTCGTTAGTAAAATATCTCTATGAAAATAATAAATTAGAAATAGTTCTGAGTCCTGATATAGGTGAGTGTTCAAGTCTTTTAAAACAGAATGCGAAAGAAAAAATTCATTTTATGAATGAACTAAAAGATAAATTAGAGTATATAAGAAAAGCACCGCTTGAAGACGAAACATCAAGAAGTGCTTTTCCCTAACGATACATTATTATATTATCAAAATATGTAGTTTGCTGTCAAATTTTTGTACGCGTACACCAAATTTACTATCAATTCATTTTCTGCTACAATATAGACATGGTAAACCCATTCGACAGGACATTCTTTAGATTAATACTTGGTTTTACATTTATATTGAGTTTAAGCTTCTCAATTATGTATTTTGTTAATAAATATAGCTCAGTTTTTGATAATAAACAGGCAACTGCCTTAAAAAATGATTCGGATCAAATAAAAATTAAAAAATAATAGCTAAAATGATTAAAGATAAAGCCACCACATAAAAGGTGGTTTTTCTTTTATTTATTTATATGTTGTGGTGAAAATCTTTATCATTTATTTAGAATTTCTTTATCAGATCTTTATCTCTATTTTGTATAATTTATCTATTATTAAATAATTTATTTTATTATGAAAATTATATTAAAAAAGAAAATAGTTTTTTTATCTAGTCTGTTATTGATTGCGTTTACATTTAGTCCATCAATTTCTTATGCAGAAACTTATATAACAAATGATGATGTCAGATTTGGTGCCAATTGGTATAAAGAAGGAAGTCCATATATTCTCGATGAAGACATTAGTATTAATAATGGTCATGCATTAAATATCTATAAAGGAGTAACTGTAATATCTGCTTCAACAACAAATGAAACGGGAAATTTGCATACTATTACTGTTGATCAAGGAGAAATTGATATGCAGGGCACAAAAGATGATCCAATTTTTATTGAAAATTTAAAATACATTTATTTTAATTATAGTGAAATAGCAAATTTCGATAATGTTATTTTGAATAAGACGGGCTTAGATTTTTGGCATAGTACAAGTAGTATAAATAATACAATAATAAAAAATTCTGAAAATGCTATAAATACTACTGCAAGTAATATTTCTATAAATAATAGTAAAATTATAAAAAATAAAATAGGCATTGCTTCGCATCAGACAGAATCTCCACCTGTTCTTATATTTAATGATGATATGTATAAATTCGAGGGGGTGGGCGGTATGGGAAATGCCACTGAAGGTATTGCAGATACTATTCTAGATTTTAAACAAAATATTATTAATATAAATAATTCTGAAATTGAAAATAATACAGATTATGGAATTTTACAGGAATCAGTAAATCCAATAAATGCAGTAAATAATTGGTGGGGTAATCCAAATGGTCCAAGTAATGATGAAGTCATAGCAGGAGATAGGATTTCTGGGTTGATTAATTATATTCCTTGGATTAATAAAAATATTATTAAATGCTGTTCAAATGTATTGTTTCTACCCGGAATTGAAGCTAGTAGATTGTACAAAGATTCTTTGGGGTTATTTGGCACAAGTACAAATCAGCTTTGGGAGCCAAATAGGAATGATGATGTAAGAAAGTTGTATCTTGATAAAGATGGTAAAAGTATTGATTCTACAATTTATACAAAAGATATTCTAGATTCAGCTTTTGGATTAAAGTCTATTTATGAAAGTTTTATCGCTATGATGAATAGCGTGGTTGCGGATGGCTCGATCAAGCAATGGTTACCATATGCTTATGATTGGCGAATGAGTGTTGAAGAAATTGTAAAGAATGGTGATTTAATTAAAGTAGTGCAAGATTTGGCTAAAAATTCGAAAACTGGAAAGGTGATTATAATTGCGCATAGTAATGGAGGGCTTGTAACAAAAGAACTATTAAAAGCCCTAGAATTAAAAAGGGAAGGTGAAATTATAGAAAAAGTAATAAATGTAGCTGTTCCGGAATTAGGAACTCCACAAGCTTTGTTAGGATTATTGCATGCTAATAATCAATCTATATTTAGCGGGGTGGTTTTGTCTGAAAATAATGCTAGAACTTTTTCACAAAATATGTCAGGTGCTTATGGGCTCTTACCTTCAAGAAAGTTTTTTGAAAATAGACCAGAATCTGTTATTTCAAATTTATTCTCTAGTTCTACTTATTCGACAGCGTCATTATATGATTCAATGAAAAATTTCTTACTTTTTAATTCTTTTTCAAAAGCATCATCAACGGATATTAATATTCCATTAATTCTAAATCCATCACTGATTTCAATTTCGGATTCAATTCATTCAGTGATTGATATATTTAAGCCTGCAAGTACCACAAAAACTTTATCGATATTTGGCTGGGGTTTGCCAACTTCAGAAGCCATTCAATATGAAAAAGATAAACATTGTAATCCAAATCTAAAGAAATTAATTAAACAAACCTGCCCAAATATCTATTCTCCAATACTAACTCATTCTGGAGATGGAACTGTATTAACAAAGACTAATTCTAATAATTCAGATTCGACTCTTTTCTTTAATTTAAAAAATATTGAAAAAAATTTGGATAAAACAATAGAGCATGGTGATATCCTTGAATCTGCAGATTTATTGAATAAGATAAAAGATACGGTTATAGATTCTACTTCAACGGATAAAAATTATGATAAATATTTTTCAAATACAGAACCGATTGATACTGATAAATATTTAACGATAAAAGTATATTCACCTGTTGATATTCATATCTATGATAAAAATGGAAATCATACTGGAATAATTGAAAATCCAATCCCAGGTAAAGACTTAAGAAATTATGAGAAAAATATACCAACTAGTTATTATGGAAATTTCGGAGGTTTAAAAATGATTAGAGTTCCTTATAATCAAGATTATCAAATTTTATTAAAAGGTACGGGCGAAGGTGTATTTTCAGTTGATGCTTCTATTACTCAATTTGATCAAACAATTGCCACAATAAGTTTTGATGAAATGCCAGTAAGTACAGATATGAATGGAGAAATGATTATCGCCACTTCTACTGAAACTTTTTCAAATAAATCATTGATAAATATTGATGAAAATGATGATGGGATAGCAGAACATGAATATAAGGAAAAAGGTCATCATAAAAAAATACATAAAAAAATAAAGAAATTACCAAAGAAATTGCGTCATGTTCGAGTTACTGAAAATAATGTTCAAGCTAAGGAACATAATTGACTATAAGAGCGACTTTTGATAATGTGTTGAATATAAGGCCAGAGACAGAAGGCGTCCATAAGACCTTCCGAGGTACTCTTTCAACCTTATCAAAGGTCGTTTTTTATTAAAAATTAACTTGGGTTCGTAAGCGTAGAAGTCTTTTTTCTGAAACATGTTGAAGAAAAAAGAGTTTGTGCGCATTAAAGAATTCCGAAATAAATGGCAAGAACAAAAATAGAAAAGAAGGAAATTCTTGAAAAACTTGAAGGAATTGTAAAAGATGCAAAATCAATGGTCTTTGTAAACTTTCATGGTTTGAATGTAGGTGATACAACAAATGTTCGTAGAAAATTAAAAAGTGAAAATGTAGGTTTTTTTGTTTCAAAGAAATCTCTTACGAAAAAAGTTCTAGATGCAAAGAAAATTGAAGGTATACTTCCTGAACTTGTTGGCGAAGTAGGTCTTGCATATGGTGCAGATCTTATTGCTCCAGCTCGTGAAATTTACGAATTTCAAAAGAAGCATAAAGGATGCATTTCAATTTTGGGAGGTGTATTCGAAGGAAAGTTTATGTCAAAAGAAGAAATGATGGGCATAGCCCTAATTCCTTCACAAAAAACTCTTCAAGCAATGTTTGTTAATGTTATTAACTCTCCTATTCAAGGATTTGTTATGGCACTTGATCAAATTGCAAAAAAGAAAGTATAGTAAAATTATTAAATTAAATTAATTAAATTATTAAAATGGAAAACGTAGAAATCCCAGCAAAGTTTAAATCAATTGTGGAAGCAGTTGAAACAATGTCAGTATTAGATCTAAATGAATTAGTAAAACTTTTAGAAAAGAAATTTGGTGTATCTGCAGCAGCAGTTGCAACAGCAGCTCCAGTAGTAGCCGCAGCAGAAGAGAAGAGTACAGTGGCTCTTCATCTAGCAGCCGCTGGAGACCAAAAGATCGCAGTTATTAAGGTTATCAAGGAAGTTCTAGCCCTTGGTCTTAAAGAAGCAAAGGATATGGTAGACGGAGCTCCAATTTTAGTTAAAGATGGAATGAAGAAAGAAGATGCAGATGTTCTAAAGAAGAAAATTGAAGATGCTGGAGGAAAGGTAGAATATAAATAAATCTATAAATTAGATTAAATAAGAAATCACCAAGTCTAATGACAGACTGGTGATTTTTTGTTATTATATATTCCTATGGAAATTTTAGCTAAATTATTCGGAAGTGCTACAAAAATAAAGTTAATGAGACTTTTTCTATTTAATCAAGAGATTGCGTATCCTATTTCAGATATTGTACAAAGAACAAAATCTACGTCAAAAGATGTGAAGAAAGAAATACTCGGTCTAATAAATGTTGGTCTTGTAAAGAAGAAACATATTATTCGCGAAATACATATAAAGAAGGGGAAAAAAGTTAATATTAAAAAAGTACAGGATACTGGTTATTTATTAGATCAAAAATTTTCTTATCTACAAGCATTAAAAAATCTTCTTATAACAGTTAGTCTTCATGCTGATGACAATTTGGTAAAGAAATTTGCAAGTGTTGGAAGAATTAAATTATTTATTGCTTCTGGAGTATTTATTCAAGAGTGGGATACAAGAGTAGATTTACTTATTGTTGGTGATGATTTGAGTTTAATAAAATTGGATAATGTAATAAAATCTATTGAAGCAGAAATAGGTAAAGAAATATCATATTCAGCTTTTGAAACTGTTGATTTTGAATATAGATATGGAATGCATGATCGTCTGATCAGAGATATTATGGATTTCCCACATACCACTCTTGTGGATAAGCTCGAAATCAATACTAAATAGGCGTGGTATAATTTATGCATTATCAATTATTAGAATTAATTTAAATAATACATGAATTTTGTACAAAACTGGGGTGAGGTATTCACTCAATCATTGCAGGGAATTTGGTTCGGTGTAGCTAGTTTTATTCCAACACTTCTTATCGCAATAATCATTTTTGCAATTGGTTGGATACTCGCTACTCTTATTGAAAAGCTTGTAGAAGGTCTTTTTAAAACATTCAAGGTTGATGCTGCTCTAAAGAGTGCAGGTCTTGAAGATATTATAAAGCGTTCTGGATACAATCTAAATTCAGGTCGTTTCATTGGAGGTCTAGTGAAATGGTTTGTGGTAGTTGTATTTTTGATTGCGTCTTTTGATATTATTGGATTAAGTCAGGTCAATCTATTTTTGAAGGATATTGTTCTATCATATTTACCACAAGTTATCGTAGCGGTACTTGTACTTATGATTGCTGTTGTTATTTCTGATGCAGTTCAAAAAATTGTTATTGCTTCAGCAAAAGCAGCTCATATAAAGTCAGCAGCACTTCTAGGTTCAATTTCAAAATGGGCTATTTGGATATTTGCTATTCTTACAGCTTTGATTCAATTAGGAATTGCGCCAGGTCTTTTACAAACATTATTTATGGGAATTGTGGTTGCAGCAGCACTTGCGCTAGGACTATCATTTGGTCTTGGAGGAAAGGATGCAGCATCTAGAATTTTAGAAAAGACAATAAGTAAAGTTTCAGAAAGAGAATAGTAAAAACAAGGTTTTTAAAGATAAAAGGCAATAATTTCGAGGAGACTCCGCAGGCGCGCAGGCGCCGAGGATTAGGAAGTTTTCAACAGAAAACTTTCGTGTCTACGAGAAGTAATTGCCTTTTGTCTTATCTAACTATTGACTTTATTTTGCCTTCATATATACTGTTCTCTACACAGAAATATGTTAAGAAATCATTATTTTAAACGGCCATAACCACACCCTTTAAAAGGTGTAGAAATGAGTCGCTTAAAAAGCGGTTTTTTTGTAAAAATTTCAAAAGAAATTTCCGAACGACCGATACATTGACAATTTAATACTCCAACAATCTTGAACAATCAGAAGGTTGTTGGGGAAAAAGGTAATACTGTAATACATATATATGATGAGGGTTTTTTCGAATATATATGTAGATATAGTATGTTGTTAAATAAACAGCCAAAAATATTAAATTATTTTTGTGCATGTTGTAGACAGATAATTGTGGTTTTTAGATTTCCTAATGGGAAATTTAAGAGTATATGGTGGATGCCTTGGCTTCTAAGAAGCGATGAAGGACGTGGCGTGGCGACGATATGTTTCGGGGAGGTGCCTAGCAACCTTTGATCCGAAAATTTCCGAATGAGGAAACTCTCTGACTTCGAGTCAGAATTAAACAGCTTGACTGTTTAATGCACACCCAGGGAAGTAAAACATTTCAGTACCTGGAGGAATAGAAACAAATATGAATTTCGTAAGTAGCGGCGAGCGAAAGCGGAAGAGCCCAAACCTAACCTTAATCGTATTGCGGGACGCAAGTCTTGTGATGCGATTAAGGTTGGGGGTAGTAAGGTGAGAACGTACCATTTATGGTAGAAAAGTTACAAAATTTTTTGATAGAAGAATAAGCTGGAAAGCTTAGCCCTAGAAGGTGATAGCCCTGTAGTCGAAATCAAAAAATCTTTTTTGTTCTCATTCTTGAGTACCTCAAGACACGAATGGCTTGAGGGAATCTGCCGGAACTAACCGGTAAGGCTAAATATTCTAGAAGACCGATAGTGAACTAGTACCGTGAGGGAAAGGTGAAAAGCAGCCCGGTAAGGGCGATGAAATAGACCTGAAACCATATATTTACAAGGAGTAGAAGAGGTAGCAATACCTCGACTGCGTGCCTATTGAAGAATGAGCCAACGAGTTGATGCATGTTGCAGGCTAAGCGCGAGAGCGTGGAGCCACAGGGAAACCGAGTGTGAATAGCGCGTTAGTAGTATGCATCAGACCCGAAGCCAGATGAGCTTGCCTTGAGCAGGTTGAAGTTTGTCGAAAGACAGATGGAGGACCGAACGCTAAAGTTGTGCAATTCTTTGCGATGACTTGAGGTAAGGAGTGATAAGCTAATCGAATCTGGTAATAGCTGGTTCTCTCCGAAATAGCTTTTGGGCTAGCGTTGAATGTACCCCTCTGGGGTAGAGCACTGGAAGGTTCTGACAGGTCGAAAGATCCCTGAACCTATCAAACTCCGAATACAGAGGATTAATTATTCAGCAGTTAGACGGTGGGGGCTAAGCTCCATACGTCAAAAAGGAAACAGCCTAGATCTCCATTTAAGGTCCCTAAATCTATGTTAAGTACACTTAAGGTGGTTGAATTTCTCAAACAATGAGGATGTTGGCTTAGAAGCAGCCATCATTTAAAGAAAGCGTAACAGCTCACTCATCGAGAGATTCTGCGCCGCAGATAATCGGGGTTAAACATAGTACCGAAACTGAGGATTGTATTTTATTTCGATAATATACAGTGGTAGGAGAGTATTCTAATCTGCGTTGAAGGCAAAGGCGTGAGCCATGCTGGAGCGTTTAGAAGTAAGAATGTTGGCACAAGTAACCACAATGCGGGTGAGAATCCCGCACGCCGAAAGAACAAGGTTTCCTTGGCTATGAAAATCAGCCAAGGGTTAGTCGGGCCTAAGGGGATGGTGAAAACCGCACCCGATGGACACATGGTTAATATTCCATGACTTTTATATAGAGTGATGAAGTGACGAAGTGCAGTATATGGTGCTCATTATTGGATTTGAGTGCATGCTATAGGGGATTGATCCAGGAAAATCCGGGTCGTGTCTTTAATGACAATTCCGAGTAGAGTGTAAATGTAGGGGTTCGCCCTTGCAGATATCATAAAGCGCGCTTCCGAGAAAAACTTCTAAACTTATCTATATAGGAACCGTACCGCAAACCGACACAGGTGTTCAGGTCGAGTAGACCAAGGCGAACGAGTGAGAGGTCTCCAAGGAACTCGGCAAAAAATCAGCCGTAACTTCGGAATAAGGCTTGCCCTTTGTTAACTCAAGGGGCCGCAGCTAAAGTATCTCTGGCAACTGTTTATCAAAAACACAGCTCCCTGCGAACTCGTAAGAGGATGTATAGGGGGTGACACTTGACCAATGCCAGAAGGTCAAATAATGGCGGTGCGATTATATCAAGCTGACTGTTATAAGCCCTGGTGAATGTCGGCCGTAACTATAACGGTCCTAAGGTTCTGCTACTCATGATTTGAGTGGCAGACGGACTAGGACTGTTATATAGCAAAGGTGTACGTTTTTAGATAAAATTAGTTAAAACAATTACATAAACAAGCTACCTGTTCATAAGTAATTATGAGCTGAGTCCAATGTGGTTAAATAGAGACCAACACCACACATCCGATCTCCGTAAGGTGAGGATGAAGATAGAGTCCTACTGTGCTTAAAGGAATAGTAGAGCGAAATTCCTTGTCGGGTAAGTTCCGACGCGCACGAATAGTGTAATGTCTGGAGAACTGTCTCGGAGACTTGCTCGGTGAAAATACAATATCGGTGAAGATGCCGATTACCTACAGTTAGACGAAAAGACCCTAGAAGCTTTACTGCAACTTGATTTTGACTATATGTTTTTTATGCGTAGCGTAGATGGGAGGATTTGAAGTTTTCTTTTCGGGGAAGATGGATCCGCAAGTGAAATACCATTCTTAAAAAATATATATTCTAACCTCAACGGCAAAAACGATGAGAGACAGAATCTGGCGGGCAGTTTTAGTGGGGCGCTATCCTCCTAAAAAGTAACGGAGGAGTTTATTAAGGTCAGCTAGCCGTGAATGGAAACCATGGCGATAGTGTATAGGCATAAGCTGGCTTGACTGTGAGACGTACTTGTCAAACAGATGCGAAAGCAGAACTAAGTGAACCGACCTTACGCATTAGACGCGGGGGAAGATTATCGGATAAAAGCTACTCTAGGGATAACAGGCTGGTTGCGCCTAAGAGTTCATATCGACGGCGCAGTTCGGCACCTCGATGTCGGCTCAACTTATCCTGGGGCTGGAGAAGGTCCCAAGGGTTTGGCTGTTCGCCAATTAAAAAGTTACGCGAGCTGGGTTCAGACCGTTCAGAAGTGAATGGTCGCCAATATAAGATGATTATTGACTGTTGAACAGTCTGAATCACTTCGAGTTAGTGTTAATTAAAAAATATTTTCGTTTAAAATAATTATAGATCTCAAGATTTATAATAATAAAAGATAAGGAAGTAGATCAATCAAATCACGGCGGTCCAGTATAGAAATATATTCGGATCAAGTTAACTAGTATCGGTGGACTCCATTTAATAGTGGATTATACCGAGGGAAGTTGTCAATTAAATTTGGCTACACCCGTAGAGACTAAACGTTAACTATCTAATTTGCGCGAAAGCGTAAAAAGATAATGCTATAGTCCAATGCAATGAGTAATCATTGAAAACATGCGTGAGACAGGTTGGTCTCCTATCTACTGTAGGCGTTGATTCTTGAGGGGATTTGACTCTAGTACGAGAGGACCGAGTTGAACTGACCTCTGGTCTGACTGCTGTTCTACCAAGAGCATCGCAGTGTAGCTATGTCGGGAATGGATAACTTCTGAAAGCATCTAAGAAGGAAGCCAGCCCCAAGATTAGGAATCGTTTGAGACCCGTAAGAGATGATTACGTTGATAGGCTTTAGGTGTACGCATAGCAATATGTTGAGCCGAGAAGTACTAATCCGTCGATCCTATTAGGAAATTTAAGAACCACAATTATTTGTCTATAACAATAATTATTTAACAACCTTTTGAAATTGAGTTTTTTGTTCTGGTGATTTGGCGCTGTGGAAACACCCGTTCTCATTCCGAACACGGAAGTGAAACGCAGTTGCGGTGATGATACTCTTATGAAGGGGAAAGTAACTAGTCGCCAGTACAAAGCACTCAATTAATTTGCTATAATACCCTAATGACATCATGGTCTTCAAGAAGAAAACTGATTTATGGCTCAATTACATTAATTGTGCTTATTTTAATTATTGGAATTCCTGCATTTTTAATTTTGTATAAAGCACCAACTTGTTTTGATAAAATTATGAATAGTGATGAAGTAAATGTAGACTGTGGTGGCTCATGCGTACTGCTTTGTCAGAGTTCATTTATATCACCACAGATTGCTTGGGGTGGTGCAAAGTTTGAAAAGGTTGCTAATGGTCTTTATAATGCAGCAGCTTATGTTATTAATCAAAATTTGA
This sequence comes from Candidatus Tayloriibacteriota bacterium, assembly GCA_031384385.1. Classification (GTDB taxonomy): domain Bacteria; phylum Patescibacteriota; class Minisyncoccia; order Phycocordibacterales; family PALSA-1337; genus CAIOGI01. Next base: position 15,669 of record JANNAN010000008.1, read on the forward strand.
ATGGTGGTGCAACAAATGTTCCGTATAAAATTTCTCTTTTTGACGAAAAAGGAATTTTAATAATTGAAAGAAGTGGTTCTATGAATCTTTATGCCCATAGAAATTCTTTAGCGTTTGAGCCCGCTTTAGATGTTGGAAAAAGAATACCTGTAAAAGCTACTTTTGAATTTTTACAAGCACCAAATTGGTTTAAGTCTAATGATAATTTGGGAGGTCTTTCAATAATTGATAAAAAATATATAGAAGATAAGAGTGGTTCTTCATTAGAAGTTACTTTAGAAAATAAAACTCTATTTCCTTATAAAAATATTGATGTCTCTGTTATTCTTTTGGATTCAAATGATAATGCAATTGGTTTCTCTCGAACAACAATTGATTCCATCGAGTCTAAAAATGGAAGAGAGATTGCACCTTTTACTTGGCCAATTAGTAGAAAAGGGTCTGTTACTTCAATAGAAGTTTTACCACTTATTACTCCACAATTAGTTAGATAGTATGAAGAATAAAATCTTGTCACTTTTTGAGGGTATTGATTGGATACTATTACTCGCGATATTGCCCCTTTTGGGCGCTGGTTTAATCACTATGAATTCTTTTACTGGTGATGGTATTTTTTTTATTAAACAATCTATTTGGATAATTATATCGCTCTGTTTATTTTTTATTCTAAGTTTTATAGATTTTAGATTTTTAAGAAAGACTTGGGTCTCTGTCGTTCTATTTTCTGCATCATGTAGTTCTTTGATACTACTTTTCTTGGTTGGTGGAGCCACAAAGGGTGCTGTTTCTTGGTTTAAAATTGGAGCACTTTCACTTCAGCCTTCTGATCCGATTAAACTTGTAATTATAATTATTCTTGCAAAATATTTCTCACGAAGACATATTGAAATTGCGAATTATCGCCATATTCTAGTTTCTGGATTTTATGCACTTGTTATTTTTGTATTAGTTCTTATTCAACCAGCTTTGGGCTCTGCAATAATTATCTTCTTTATTTGGTTCGGTATGGTTCTTGTCTCTGGTATTTCAAAAAAACATTTACTTGGCATGGCTTTGCTTGGTATTTTTTCATTTGTAATGTTGTGGAATTTTGGTTTTCATGATTATCAAAAAAATCGTATTAAAACTTTCATTGATCCTTTTGCTGATATTCATGGAACTGGATATAATGCTTATCAATCTGTTATCGCTGTTGGCTCTGGCCAATTCTTGGGCAAAGGAGTTGGTTATGGAACTCAATCTAGACTAAACTTTTTACCAGAAAATCATACAGATTTCATATTCGCATCTTTTGCAGAAGAATGGGGTTTTGCTGGAGTGATTATTATGTTCTTACTTTTTGGAATTATTATTTGGAGAATAATTCGTAATACAATGCATGGCGCTTCGAACTTTGAAATATTATTTGGATCTGGAGTGGCAATTTTAATTATTGTTCATTTCATAATTAATGTTGGAATGAATATTCAATTACTACCAGTTACAGGAACTCCATTGCCATTTGTAAGTTATGGAGGCACTCATTTACTTACAGAATTTGCTGGATTAGGTATTTTAATGGGTATGCGAAGATACCGCAGAACGGCCCATAAAGATGTTATTAAAAATGAGTTTGTAGGTCCTTAATCATTTTTTCAATAGAAAAATCCCGTAAGATTTTTTCGTGTATAGCCAATGCATATTCGCCACGAATCTTTTTGTGCTCTATATAGAATTCAATAGCATGTTTAATTTCCCTAGATTTTCTTGGTTGTATAAGAATTCCAGATTTCATATCATCAATGATTTCAGGAATACCTCCAACTGCTGTTGCTATAATTGGCAAGCTTGAAAGACCAGCTTCTAATGCAATATAAGGCAAACCTTCTGATAAAGAGGGAAGTAAAAATATATCAAAAGCTTTTAAATATTGATATGCATTTGGAATATGTCCAAGCATAAATACATTTGATTCTAATTCCAAATCTTTTATCATTTTATTTAAGTTTTCTTTTTCCTCACCATTTCCAATTATTACATAAATGATTTTATGATTTGTGATTTCCTTTATGCCCCTGAGTGCATATTCATAACCTTTAATATGATGTAATTCTCCAACACTACCAATAATAATAGTATTTTTTAATTTTAATATTTCTGCAAATTTGGGATCTATTTTTGAAAGTTCATGTCTTGAATTTATCTTTGAAAATCCAGCTTCGTTCTTAATTCCATTGTGAATTACAGTGATTTTTTTAAATACAAATGGCCAATTTTCAATTTGAAATTTTGCTTCCCCTGAAACCGCTATTGTTGTATGAGATAAAATAATAGTAATCCAATAGCTTAATTTGATTAAGGTTTTAGAAAAAAAAGTTCTATTTTCATTGAATGCCCAACCGTGCGCGGTGAATATTATTTTTTTAACTCCAGTTAATCTTCCAGCCAAAGCTCCAAGTCCACCAATTTTTGAACTATTAACATGTAAAATATCTGGTTCTCTTTCTCCAATAATTGAAATTAATTTAAAAAATGCCTTAATATCTTCTAAAAAACTAATATTTCTGCCAATAGGTAAATTGCCATTTGCCTTAATTCCAGCATCAATCAATTTGTCTATAAGCGGACCATTCCCACCAGCCATAACTTCTACTTCGTAGGAGTTTGGGGATAGATTTGTAGCTACATCATAAACATAACGCTGTGCACCACCCCAATTTGATTTAGTTATAAAGATTAGCACTTTCATGCCATTAGAGTACCATTTTTAGTGATTTTTGTGTATTATATCGCCTATGGGAACAATTCATAAAAAAGAGTATCTAGGGCTATTTTTAGGTGATATTATTGTGCTTTTTGTATCTCTCGTTCTAACTTTGACTTTTAGATATGGTGAATTACCATCTCAATCATTGCTTTTAATTCATCTAAAACCATTCGCCATTCTATTCATTGGTTTTCTTTTGGTAAACTTTATTTCTGGTCTCTATGAAAAGCATACTATTTCTTTTAAAAATAAACTTCCGATAACTCTTTTAAATGTTCAAATTGTGAATGCTGCTGTGGGAATTTCGTTTTTTTATCTTTTTCCAATTTTTTCAATTGCCCCTAAATTTTTACTGTTTTTGTATTTAGTCATTTCTCTTGTTTTGATGTATGCATGGAGAATGTTTATTTTATATAAATCAGGATCAAAGAAAACTCAAAAAGCTCTAATGATTGCCGATAGTTATGAAGCAGAAGAATTAAAAAAAGAAATTAATAATAATTCCAGATACAATATTACTTTTCTAGAAATAATTAAACCCACAGTCAGTTCAAAAGAAATTATTGAATTAATAAATAAGCAAAATATTTCTGTAATTGTTATTGATACTAGACATCCTGCTTTGGTTGATGTTATACCAGAATTATATTCCTTAGCTATCTCCGGAATTATTTTTATTGATATAAGTAAAATGTACGAAGATGTTTTTGATTGTATTCCACTATCTATGATTCGCCAGAGCTGGTTTATTGAACATATGTCGTCATCTTCTTCAAGAACAATACACGATTTAATTAAAAGATTGATCGATATTACATTTTCATTATTTGCTGGTATAATTTTATTTGTCTTCTATCCTTTTGTAATTTTAGCCATTAAGCTTGATGATGGTGGAGTTATATTTAGTTATCAAAAAAGAGTAGGTCAATATAATAAAATTGTGAATATAGCAAAATTTAGAACGATGAGTATTGCTAATGATAATGGACAATGGGGAAGTGTAGAAAATAAAGTGACTAGAGTGGGTTCATTTTTGAGAAAATTAAGAATTGATGAATTACCACAATTGTGGAATGTTCTTCGTGGGGATGTATCACTTATTGGTCCTAGACCAGAATTTCCAGAACCCGTTAAAAAGTATTCAGAAGAAATTTCATATTATAATTTCCGACATATTGTTAAGCCAGGGCTTTCTGGTTGGGCACAGATTTATGGAGAACATCCACATCATGGTGTTGATATTGAAAAGACTTCAAATAAGCTATCTTATGATCTTTATTATATAAAACATAGATCTTTTTTGCTTGATGTCAAAATTCTCTTGAGAACAATAAAGATTCTGCTCACTTTTGTTGGTAGATAGTATTTCAATTGCAAAAAATCATTAAATCTCTATAATATACACATTATGCTTAAAACAAGAATTATTGCAGTATTCCTGCTTATCATTACGGTTGGTATCGCTTTATTTATTTATTATTCACAGATCTATCCAAATTCAAGTATCGGTAGACCTTTCAAGCTAGGTCTAGATTTAAATGGTGGAACACATCTTGTTTATAAGGCTGATATATCAAATATTTCAAATGCAGAAATTTCTGTATCTATGCAGGCTCTTCGAGATGTAATCGAAAAGAGAGTTAATACTTTCGGAGTTGGTGAGCCTATTGTTCAGGTTGAACAAGGAGGGATTCTTGGTTCAAAAGATGCACAACAAAAACTTATAGTTGAGCTTCCTGGAATAACTGATATTGATGAAGCAATAAAAATGATTGGTCAAACTCCAGTTTTAGAATTTAAAACTTTGAGTAAGGCTGATCAGCAGATTATTGATGAGAAGAATTTAACTACTGAAGAAAAATCAACTGAAACTGCAAAAAATTTCAAACCCACTGGTATTACTGGAAGAATGTTAGAAAGAGCTGTTCTTGATTTTAATAATACTAGCACTGGTGAACCAACTGTTTCTTTAAATTTTAATGCTGAAGGAAAAGCTCTTTTTGCAAAAGTTACAAAGGAAAATGTAGGAAATATTGTTGGAATATTTCTAGATGGTAGACCAATATCTCTTCCAACTGTTCGTGAAGAAATAAAAGATGGTAAAGCTGTTATTTCTGGAGCATTCAATCTTGATGATGCAAAAATTCTTGTTAGAAATCTAAACTATGGAGCTCTTCCTGTTCCGATTGAGCGTATATCTACTCAGACTATTGGTTCTTCTCTGGGTCAATCAGCATTGAATGGAGGAGTGCGCGCAGGAATTCTATCTCTGATTATAATTGGGCTATTCTTAGTAATTTGGTATAGATTACCAGGATTCATTGCTGTGATTTCTTTGACTGTTTATACGGTTATAATGTTAGCATTATTTAAATTAATTCCAGTTACTCTAACGGCCGCAGGTATTGCTGGATTTATTTTATCAATCGGTATGGCTGTTGATGCGAACATTCTTATTTTTGAAAGAATGAAAGAGGAACTTCGTCGAGGAAAGGGAATTTCTGAATCTATGCATGAAGGATTTGCAAGAGCATGGAATTCAATTCGAGATTCAAATACATCAAGTATTATTACTGGTTTAATTCTGTATTTCTTTGGAAGTACTTCAGTTATAACCGGATTCGCATTAGTATTTCTTATCGGAGTTATTGTAAGTATGTTCACAGCGATTACTGCTTCAAGAATATTCCTTTACGCTGTTGCACCAAAGAAGACGAATAGATTATCTACATTCTTGGTAAGTAATGGATTCACCAAGACTATTATCAGCCAAACTTTAACTAAATAAATACCATGTTTGTAGTAACATATAGAAAACTTTTTTACGTTCTGTCAGCAATACTAGTTATTGGATCTTTGATATCTATAAAAATCTGGGGACTTAATCCTGGAATAGATTTTAAAGGAGGATCAATTATAGAAGTTGAGTATACTGGAATAAGACCAGAACAAACAACTCTTGCTACTTCTCTAGCGCCACTTGCATTGGATGCCTCAATTCGTGCTACTGGAAATAATGGATATATCATTCGAATGAAAGATATAAATCAGGAACAAAAGAATTCTTTGACAGCAGTTCTTTCAATATTTGGAACTTCAACAGAAAAGAGATTTGATTCAGTCGGTCCATTACTTGGAACAGAGGCGCTTAGAAAAGCTTTGGTTTCAATCGTTCTAGTTATTCTTGCAATTGTTCTATTCGTTGCGTATGCATTTAGAAAAGTTTCTCATCCAATTTCATCTTGGAAATATGGAATAGTTGCAATTATTGCCTTGATTCATGATGTGATAATTCCTACGGGAGTATTCGCAATTTTAGGACATTTTAAGGGTTATGAAATCGATACATTGTTTGTGACAGCATTATTAGTGATTCTTGGATTCTCAGTTCACGATACCATAGTGGTATTTGATAGAGTTCGTGAAAATCTAAATCATGCAAAAGCAAATAAGTCATTCAGTGAAATTGTTGGGGAATCTATTAGTCAAACATTTACTCGTTCTATAAATACTTCAATGACAACATTATTAGCGCTTGTTGTTCTGTATTTTGTTGGAGGAGAATCTACACAACACTTTTCATTAGCATTGATTGTTGGAATCGTAGCGGGAACATATTCATCAGTATTCCTAGGATCACCATTACTTGTAACTATTTGGAAATGGCAGGAAAAGAGAAGATTGGGGAAGGGAAATAAATAGTTAAATAAGATTAAAATAATACCCTCAAAAAGCACCTAGAAATAGGTGTTTTTTGTTTTAATTTAATTCAGAAATAAAAATATTTACTTGGCTAGTTGTTTCTAAATTTAATTAAATTACAATTACCTGATTACTTACAAAGTTTTATTGAACTTTGGCTAACTTTGTACACTGCAAGTTTTATTAGTTCATTTACAAAAGAATATGGAAAATAAAGATATACAAATACAAGTAGCAAAAGCAGAGGAAGTTATTAAGCAAAGAATTTATATTATAAGAGGGCAAAAAGTTATGCTGGGGCAAGATATTGCTGAGCTATATCAAGTACAAGTAAAAGTTTTAATACAAGCAATGAATCGTAACAAAGATCGTTTCCCAGAAGACTTTGTTTTTCAACTTAATGACGATGAGTATGAAAACTTGAAGTCACAATTTGTGACTTCAAGTTGGGGAGGTATAAGAAGAGCAAAACCATATGCATTTACTGAACATGGAGTAGCTATGTTATCTTCGATCTTAAAAAGTAAGATGGCAGTTAATATGAGTATATTTATTGTTCGTGCGTTTATCAAAATGAGAGAATCCCTTGATCAGTATAAGGATTTATCAATTAAAATAAATGACATGGAATTAGAGCAAAAGGAACAGGGGATATTACTTATACATGTTCATTCAGCTGTTAAAGGTCTAATCAATAAAATAGCTATTAAAAAACCTATTAAAAATAAGAGTAAAATAGACTTTCAAATTAAATAGCCAAAACCCCTTGACTTTATTCTACAGCCGAGTAGAATGGTATCCACGCCTTAAGTAAGGCGCGTTTTTAAAGAGTTTTTTGAAAAATTAATAAGTTATGCATTAGAAACGTATTCATATCATATTTGCTATTGGTAAATTGATTTAACTACGTGCAAGTCTAATGTCTATTTGAACAATGATTTTATTCGATTATATTCACAATCGATAGGGGCGAAGTTCAAACTCAATGCAGCTGAAATTTGGTTCAAGGTAAAAAGTTTAATTTAAAAAATTATGTTTTCTATTTTGTTCCGTTCATTTTAGTTAAGAGTTTGATCCTAGCTCAGGATGAACGCTGGCGGCGTGGATAAGGCATGCAAGTCAAACGGCCCCGCAAGGGGCAGTGGCAGACGAGGTAGTAATAAGTAGGTACAAACCCCAAAGTCAGGGATACCTCATCGAAAGATGAGTTAATACTTGATGGTCTCTTCGGAGTAAAGATTTATCGCTTTGGGATTGGCCTGCTCGGTATCAGCTAGTTGGTGAGGTAAAAGCTCACCAAGGCTATGACGCCTAGGGGACCTGAGAGGGTGACCCCCACCGATGGAACTGAGACACGGTCCATACACCTACGGGTGGCCGCAGTCGAGAATCTTCCGCAATGGACGAAAGTCTGACGGAGCGACGCCGCGTGAACGATGAAGTGCTTCGGCATGTAAAGTTCTTTTGCCAGGGAGAAAGTTTATTGATAGTACTTGGCGAATAAGAGGTTGCTAAACTCGTGCCAGCAGCAGCGGTAATACGAGTGCCTCAAGCGTTATCCGGAATCATTGGGCGTAAAGGTTGTGTAGGTGGTCATATTAGTCTTTTGTTAAATTCTTCGGCTTAACCGGGGGCATGCAAGGGAAACGGTATGACTAGAGGATGCGAGGGGTCTGCGGAACTCATAGTGTAGCGGTGAAATGCGTTGATATTATGGGGAACACCAAAAGCGAAGGCAGCAGACTGGAGCACTCCTGACACTGAAACAAGAAAGCGTGGGTCGCGAATGGGATTAGATACCCCAGTAGTCCACGCCCTAAACGATCTTCTCTAGTTTTTCGGAGTATCGACCCTCTGAGAGACGAAGCTAACGCGTTAAGAGAAGCGCCTGGGTAGTACGACCGCAAGGTTAAAACTCAAAGGAATAGACGGGGACTTGCACAAGCAGTGGATCATGTGGTTTAATTCGATGATAAACGAAGAACCTTACCAGGGTTTAATCTAGCTGAAGACAAGAAGAAACTTTTGTCGTCGCAAGACAGTTAGTCAGGTGATGCATGGCCGTCGTCAGTTCGTGGCTTGAGTTGTTCCCTTCAGTGGGGTAACGAACGCAACCCTCGTTGTCTGTTATATTTGTCAGGCGAGACTGCCCACGACAAAGCGCATAGATCAATTAAATTTGATTGTGCTCTGTGTCGTGGGAGGAAGGTGAGGATGACGCCAGGTCAGCATGTCCCTTATACCCTGGGCTACACACGTGATACAATGGATGGTACAACAGGACGCAAACTCGAAAGAGGGAGCAAATCCTTATAAAACCATTCTCAGTCCGGATTGAAGTCTGCAACTCGACTTCATGAAGCTGGAATTGCTAGTAATCGCAGGTCAGCTATACTGCGGTGAATACGTTCTCAAGTCTTGTACTCACCGCCCGTCAACTCAAGGGAGTTGGGAATACCCGAAGTCTACGCTTGTCGTGGCCTAAGGTAAGCTCAATGACAGGGAGTAAGTCGTAACAAGGCACGGGTAGCGGAAGCTGCTCGTGGATTATTTCAAATTGAATCTACGATTTTGATCTTTTAGATCATTATCTTACCGAGTCGATTGATTGTTAATATTTATATTTTCAGTCCAAAGGCCATTGTTCTACACCTAAACGTGAACACTCAGCCCGCGAGAGAAAGGGCATAGGTTGGTACCCTCTATAGAGGTACTAACCGAATGAACGGAACAAAATAAAGAACATTTAATTTTTATGAAAAAGCACCTGAAAAGGTGTTTTTTCTTTTGTAAATTAGATTTTTCATACTACTTTTGACTCTATGTCAAAGGAATGTTGTACTATTGACTTTTATAACCATATGTGGTAGTATAGATAACAGTTCAAAGGAGGAGAATATAAACAAAACCCGCTGTCAAAAGCAGGGTACAGTTCTTAAAAAAGGAGGATCTATGCACAGATCATCACGTAACCATCGCAGTAATAAAGTGAATCTTACGGGTTGCTTGGACGGCATCATTGATCGACAGGCTGTCGGTCAAGCAGTCAAAAACGTTGGCTGGTTCTTGAATGAACTAGTCACCCTACCCAAGCGTTACTATGTGGTCACTTTGGCCCTGATGGTCATGGCAACAGTATGGTATGTCTCGTGGGTCATGCCCCACGAGAAAATGCTTATGAAGGTCTACGGTGGCCAATAAGTGAAACAGTTTCAAGTCAGGCTCAGGAATTTATTTCTGGGCCTTTCTCTTTTTAATTGCAGTTTAGGCATATTTCTGCTATATTTTTCCTACCAAGCAAACGGTTTATATGCGCGCATAGCTCAGTTGGTAGAGCACACCACTGATACTGGTGGGGTCCTAGGTTCGAATCCTAGTGCGCGCACAAAAAAGTGTTATAATGTAAGTACTATGACTGAATTTATTAAAAAGAATTTTACTTTGTTTTTGGCTTTTTTATTACCAATTATATTAATAATTTTTGTCGCAATAGTTACTTATTTCCCATCAATTTCTATAAAAACAAAATATAATTTTATCTATACATCTTGTACTGATGGACGAAATTATTATCCATATAATTGCAATAATTATATGCAGAAGCGTTATTCAGTAACTGATGATAAGTTATTTATAAATGATGTTGATTTAACTACGGATTCAGATAAAAATGGAATTCCAGATTATGGTGAAAAATATTCTGATAGAATTTTTTTACATGATACTGAAAAAAATGAAAGTAGAGAAATTTCTATAAAAGAAGCACAAGCTATGATATTAAATAATTTATTAACATCACCAGATGGAGTTACTGTATCTAGCTCGTATGATAGGAGAAGTGCTGGATTTCCATTTCCTTTCGATAGTGGTCATTCATCTTATGGATACTATATTGTAAAAGGAAAAAGTAAGACTAAGTTGAATCTAATAAATAATACAGATCAATATTACTACCAAGATAACTTTAAGTTTATTGGCTGGGTATTACCAGGTAGAAATTAACTATTAATTTTATGAATAAAGAAGAATTGTTAAAAGAGTTATCAGTTAAGATAAATTCAGGAGAAATTAGTTATGATGAAATGATTCATCGTTTCAATTTAACACCTATAACAAATAAAATTCCAATACAAAAACCAACAAAGACTGTTTCTGATTTTTCGATTACAAATATGCTCTATGTTCTGGGTGCGACAATAGTAATTATTGGTATTATTCTTTTTACATATCAAATTTGGAATGATATAGGATCTCTTGGAAGAATTTTTGTTACTCTCGGACTCGGCCTGCTGATTACTGCAAGCGGTTCATTTATATTGAATAATAAGAAAGAGGACAAGGTTGGAACAGTCTTTCATTTTATTGGAGGAATGTTAATACCCGGAGGAGCTTTGGTTATGCTTTCAGAATTTAGTACAGGGCAACCACCAGAGTGGCCATTAGCTATTACTTTTGGAATTATCTTTGCATTCTATTTATTTATAAATAGTATACATAAAAGTGTAATCTTAACTTTCTTTACTATTGTTAATGGAACAGCATTTATTTATTTATTTATGAATGCAATACTTGGTGATTCGTATAATCACGATGTAGATATTTATAGTTATCTAACTATGATTATAGGGCTTTCATATTTATTATTATCTTATTCCTTTAAAAATACACGGAATGCTAGATTGATCGAGATTTTTAATTTTCTAGGTACTATTGGTTTGTTTATTCCTACTTTTTTAAAGATTTTTGATTCATTGATTTGGCAATTCTTTTACTTGATTCTTGTTATTGGAGGATTTGTTTTGTCGATATATGTAAAAAGTCGCAGTATTCTTTTGGTAAGTACATTAGCTCTTCTTTCTTATGTATCATATATTACAAGTGAATACTTCGCAGATTCTGTTGGGTGGCCAATTTCATTAGTTGTTCTTGGATTTGTATTCATAGCTCTTGGATATATGTCTATTATAATTAATAAAAAATACATTAAAAATTAAGTATTTTGCAATACGGTCAAATTTGTAGTAACATTGAATTTCTTATTATTAATTAAATTTTAAAGTTTCAAAATGAATAACGGAAAGAAGACTAAGATTGTATGTACTATAGGTCCAGCCACAGAAAGTCTAGAAAAGCTTACTGCACTTGTTGAGGCTGGTATGAATGTAATGCGTTTAAATTTCTCACATGGAGATTTCGCTGAACATCAAGGGCGTATTAATAATTTAAAAAAAGTAGTAGAAAAAACAGGTAAAACTGTTGCTACGATGCAAGACCTTGGTGGTCCAAAGATTCGTATCGGAGAATTTGAAAAGGGAATGATTGTTTTGAAAGAAGGGCAAACATTTATACTTACTACTGAACCAATAATGGGAGATGAAAAGAAAGTTTTCGTCAATTACCCACTACTTCCTAAGGAAGTTAAAGTTGGTGGTTTTGTACTATTACATGACGGTAAAAAGAAATTACAGATTACAGACATAAAGGGCAATGAAGTAATTACAAAAGTTATTATCGGTGGAGAGATAAAGAATAAAAGAGGGGTAAATCTTCCTGGTGCATATCTTTCAATGAGTTCAATTACAGAAAAAGACAGAAAAGATCTTGAATTTGGAATAAAAAATAAAGTAGATTTTATTGCACTTTCATTTGTTAGAAGGCCTTCTGATATTAGTGAATTAAGAGATTTGCTTTCAAAAGCAAAATCAAAGGCTCATATTATTGCAAAAATTGAAACTCCAGAAGCATTAGAAAATATTGATGAAATTATAAATCTTGCTGACGGAATAATGGTTGCAAGAGGGGATCTTGCAATAGAAATTCCAGCAGAGGAAGTTCCATTGGTTCAAAAAATGCTGATTAGTAAATGCAATACGCTTGGAAAGCCAGTTATTACAGCAACGCAAATGTTGGAATCGATGATAAAAAGTCCAGTTCCTACTAGAGCTGAAGTTTCTGATATAGCCAATGCAATTATCGATGGTACTGATGCTATTATGCTTTCAGAAGAAACAACTCTTGGAGATTTTCCAGTAGAATCTGTTCAGATGATGTCTCGTATTGCCCTAAGAGTTGAAAAAGATGTTTATACCACAGACACAATTGCAGAATATGATGATTCTCATGGTGTAACAGATGTTACTTCACAATCAGCAGTTCTTGCATCTCATGAAGTTGAAGCTAAATTTATAATTGCTCTGACAGAATCAGGTAGAACAGCAAGAATGGTGGCTCGGTATAGACCAGCAGAGAGAATTATTGCAATGACACTTACAGACTCAACAGCTAAAAAGTTATGTTTATCATTCGGTTGCTATCCTATTGTTGTTGAAAAATTTACAACAGTTGCTGAGGTTATGGGTATTGTAAGAAAAGTGGCTCTTAAGGAGAAAATCGCTGTAAAGGGAGATAAGGTGATTGTCGTGGCTGGAGTTCCATTCGGAAAAATTCAGGAGACAAATATGATGCTTATAGAAACTATCTAACTTTTCCTATTTAGGAAAGTTATCCCCACGAAATAAAGAAATGATAAAGATTTTACAAAATATGCCCTTGCGGGCGTATTTTGTTTTAAGTAAAATTATTTCATGACAACATTAATAAAAACAAAAATAAAAAAGTCTAAATTATATAGTTTGATGGATACAGATCTATTTCTTGATACAAATAATAGAGAATATATTCTTAAAATTAGAGATTTACCTTTTGATAGTAGACCTAGAGAAAAATTAATTAAAGACGGCCCAGAAGCTTTGGCGTTATCAGAATTATTAGCGGTTATTTTGAATACAGGTAATAAAAAAGAAGATGTATTAGAAATGTCCAATCGTATTATTCGTGAATATGGTGAAAAAAGTATAATTGCACAAAAAAATGTAAATAAATTAGCCGAGGAATTAGATATTCCATTGTTAAAGGCCTGTCAAATTATTGCATGTGGAGAAATTGGTAGAAGATTTTATGAAAAGAATTCTTCAGGTTTGGCTGTGATCAGAAATGCAAAAGATGTTTACGAGTATTTACAAGATATGCGTAATTTACCAAAGGAACATTTGCGTGGGCTGTATTTGAATAGTCATAATCGTATTATTCACGATGAAGTTATTTCTATCGGCACAATAAATTCTAGTATTATTCATGCACGCGAAGTATTTAGACCTGCCATTCAATACAATGCAGCAGCTATAATTATTGCTCACAATCATCCTTCAGATATTGCCACACCAAGTTCGCAAGATTTAGAAATTACAAATCAATTGGTTAAAGTGGGTAAAATGCTGGGAATAAATGTTCTTGATCATGTAATTATTACAAAAAGTACTTATGCGAGTATTAATGCACAATATTAAAAATATAATAAAATTAAATATGAAAACATACAATATTATTTCGCCATCATTAGATGGAGTTCTTTCTGAGGATCATCTTTATTTTGAAGGAGTCAGACGGCCGACTGAAATTTATAAAATTAGAGATGGAGGGGAAATTAGACAGGAAAGTGTAGATGTATTAGAAAAATATTTTAATGATATCTACAATTTGTTTCTTAGAAAGCTTTCCGCTTTTGCAACTTTTGAATTTTCTTCAAATGAAGAAATTATGAAAATGCAGGCTCTGTTTCAAGAATTAATTAAGGTTAAGAGCCTATTAGAAGATATAAGTAAATTAGAACAGAAAAATTTGCTATAATATAACTGTGAGTTACAAAGATTATTTTAAAGGTAAAAAAATTGCAATAGTTGGACTAGGTCCGCATGGCGAAATGCTTACGGATATTAAATTTCTTTTAAAAAACAAAGCTATTGTTTCTATTTATGATATGCGTAGCGAGGAAAGAATTAAAAAATATATTCTTTCATTGTCTGTTTCCGGTCTTCATAAATTTTCTTTCGGTAAAATCATTGATGATGATCTATTGGATATTGATTTGATTATTCTTTCGCCTGAAATTTCTAGAAAATCAAATTTTCTTAAAAAAGCTATTTTAAGTAAAATTCAAATAGAATTTGCTGATACTTTATTTTTTAAGTTGACTCCACCAATTACTTTGATCGGTGTGCTTGGAATTTATGGAAAAAGTACCGTTTCAAATTTAATCTATCTAATTTTGAAAAGGTCATTTTCAGAAATAAAAGAGCAGGGTTTGTTTTTTATAGATCCAGATTCAAACAATGGAATTTTGAATAATCTTCGAAAGATAAAAAAGGGTGATGTCGTTATTGTCCGGATTTTAGAAAATTTAATTCCTTACTATTATAAATTAAGAATTAGTCCACATGTTGCCGTTATTACATCGCCAATTTCTTTTGAAATATTAGAATTTCAGACATATAACAATTTTATAGTTGCTACTGATGAAGTTATTGATGCAATTAAAAATAAAACAAATTTATCGATAAAATCAAAAATGTTGAGAACACATTCCAATTCGATTCCTTCTACATGGCATATACCATTAAATAGTTCACATTTCCTAGAAAATGCCTCTTTGGCGCTTCAAACAGTTGAATTATTCAAAGTATCACATAGTACCATTGAAGACGTTTTAAGGGGCTTTATAGGGCTTAAAGGGCGTATAGAATTCATTAAAAAGGTTTCTGGAATCGAATTTTATAATGATACGGCTTCTATTTCACCAATATCTACTTTATCAGCATTAAGATCAATTTCTAATAATAAAAACATTATTCTAATATTTGGTGGTGCTTATACCGGTTATGATTACGATGAATTAATTAAAAATCTATCCCAATATGTTTCAGTTCTCATTTTATTGCCGGGAAGTGGAACTATAGGTCTAAGAAAAAAAATTGAAGAAATTTCTGATATAAAAATTATACAGACACTGTATCTTGAAGATGCCGTAAAGAAAGCAAAAGAATTTTCAAGAAAAGGTGATAGTGTCCTATTTAGTCCAGGTTTTGAATCTGTGGGAATTGATATCTCCAGAAAAGAAAGAGGAGAGAGATTTGTGAGAGCTGTGAGGGATTTATAAAATCTTTTTACTAATCTCCACAAATAATACAAACAACAGAACCATTCCAAGTTTTTCCTGTATAAACTGCTTGCATGAGTCCAGCAACAGAAAGGGCGCTATTGGTAGAAATCAAAAGGTCAGTATTTATTTTTGTAATTTCTTGCGCGGATATTATTTGATCATTGGAAGCAATCCAACCACTACCACCATTTTTTTCAATAAGTTTTATAAGTATATTTTTTCTAATTGCACCATGATCTACTATTGCATCAGCGATTGATTGTTCTTCTGGACCTTCATTATCAACAAAAGAATCAGCCATTGAATAACAAGAAGAAGTTTGGACTATATGAATTTCTACTTTTCTGTTTTGCGCATAAAAATATTCTGAAAGAGCTTGCGCAGTAGTTCCTGATGATGTTCCAATGAATACAGCATTCAGGTCTTGAATTTCTAATAGTTCTCTTGCAAGTTCTTTGTATCCCAAAAGGGCAGTGTCGTCTGTTGATTGTCGTAATGCTATAACTTTTGGATCTTTTGTAATAGTGAAAAGGGTTTGTAGGGGACGATCATGCATTGTCACATGTATGTATTGATTTTTGAATTGTTCCAATTTTCTTAATTTTTTTGTATTGATTCTTTGTCCAACAAGAATGTCTAGAATTATTTTATTTAATTGATCTTTATTTATTTTTTCAATATGAATAGCGGCTGCTAGTGCAGCATTTCCAGATGATGAAATAGCAAAATGGTTTATGCCTTTATCGATATAAAGATCTATCATGGTTGGAATTGATCTGCCTTTGTGAGAACCGTAAGGATTTAGATCTTCTCTTTTGAAAAAAATAGATTTCATTTCTAAAGCCTTGGCAAGTTTTGGGTATGCTTCATGTCTAGTTATCATATTGATATAATAACGTTTTTTATGTATTATTAAAAGCCTATGAAATCAATTTGTCCAGAATGTAAAAATGATATAGACCTTTCAAGGTATCCATCAATAAAGATAGGAATGGTAATAGAATGCAATTATTGTGGTATCACCTTGCTTATAAAGAATGTGGAAGATAATTTAGTTTCTACTGAAATCGTTGATGAAGGGAAATAATTAACTCATCTTTTTAATCGTCTCTTCTATCATTCCTCTAAAACCATGAGAACCAAGAAATACGATTATGTCGTTATTTTTTGTATTTTGAATTAAATATTCTATCAGTTCATTATCATCTGGAATATATAAAGTATCTGAATGAGTTTTTGAAATTATAGAAGCAAGTTCATTGCCTTCCATTGGTATTACTGTATCTTCTGATATTTTTAATTTTGTAAGTCTTGGAATAATTACAGTATCTGAATTTTTGAAGGAATTATCATATTTAGTATTTGATTCACGATTTCTTCCGCCAATATTTGGTTCAAAAATCGCAGTTATTTTCCCATTATAAATTGTTCTTATATTTTCAAGAACCGAAGACGCTTTTTCTGGTGAATGAGCAATATCATCAAAGACTGTAATTCTTTTTATATTATCTTTAATATCTAATCTTTTTTCCAATCTTCTTTTTAATCCTTTAAACTCTAAAATTGCCTTTATGATTATTTCATCTTTAATGCCAAGTTCTTTTGCCATAGCGAAACAGCCAGTAATATTTTCAGCTTGAAAAGCTCCAATCATTGGTGAATGAATATCTATTCCATTTATTTTAAATTTCAAGCCATTTTCGGTTTGTTCTATATTAGAATAAATATAGTCAGCATCTTTTTTCCCGTACCAAATTGCCTTTTTAACTAATTCATGAACCTTTGCATTATCTTTATTCGCCACAATTAATCCTGATGTAGGAATTTTTGAAATTAAATCTTTGAAAGCATTAAAATAACTTTCTTCTGTAGGGTATAAATCTGCATGATCCCAAGAAATTGCACTTAATAAAAGATGTGTAGGTTTGTAGTATACAAATTTTGGTGTATTGTCTGTTGGTGAACTTTTGTATTCATCTCCTTCAAAAATACTGTACTTACTATCTGTAAGTTTTGCTGATGCAGAATGTGAAAGGGAAACACCGCCAAACATATAAGTCGGATCTAATCCTGCCTTTTCTAAAATAAATGACAGAAGAGCGGATGAAGAAGTTTTACCCCAAGTTCCTGTGGCAACGATAGAATATTCTTTTACAAAGAATTTACCAATGGCTTCGGCGAATGAATATATTGGAATATTTTTTTCTTTTATATAAAAAGTTTCAGGATTCAATGTTCCCGAAGCTGTACCGATAACTACTATGTCTGGGCTACCTACATTTTCTGGGTGCCAACCAGCATAAAAAGAAATATTATGTTTCTCTAATTCTGCAGAAACTGGCGGAAAAAAGCCTTTGTCTGAACCAGTAACTTTCCAGCCTTTATCATGAAAAGCAATAGCTAGGGCACTAGTAGCCACGCCACAGATACCGATTATGTGAATGTGTTTAGGTGTTGGGTTCATTGGATTATTATACTGTAATGGAGATTTAGGGCTCTATTGACAAAGTGGTTATTTAGGTGCATACTACTAGCAGTTTAAAGATTAGATCTTTGATACTAATTTGCAATTCGCTACAGCAGAAAGTGCCTTATAATTTAAGGAATTCTCTGCTGTGGCGAAGTCGTGTGACCAAGCCAGTCCTACCTAGGACAACAGTAAACCAAAAACTATCCGATTCAGAGCTTCCACCAAATATGTGTGGAGTGCAATGAGGAGGGAGAAAGGAATACAATGAAAAAGTTAGATTGGAAAGGTGTTGGGCAGTTTTTTGCTGTCCTCATAAACCTCATCACCATCATCACGACTACCCTGAAAAAAGCTGCTGTCAGTATCGAGATCCTCGACTGGCTGACTGGCGCAGGGAAGTCGGAGTTTGTCGCTGCGCTCGAAAAGCTCGGCGAGTCCTACAAGAAATCTGTTCCTGAGCCTCTGCCGGTCAAGGCGAAAACGGGTGAGTCGTATGTGATACATTCCGCAAGGGTGAATCTCTCTGCTCAACCGAAATTGCCTTTCAGCGGCGCGACCGTTGAGTCCAACACGGGAGGCGGCATGGACGTCTTGATCGAGATGAAATCGGATGGTCATCTGTATGTGGACGGAAAGAAAATCGTCCTCCATCTCGAACAAGGTCATCGCACAGGTTCAATGCATGGCCACAAGCTCCGCGAGGCGCTTAGAGGCAAGTCGGTCATGAATGCGGCTCTGCTGGATTTCCTCAAAGAAAACCCGCAGTTCATTCCGAACTATTGGAAGGTTGATGAAAAGGGCAATACCCGTTACATCTACTTCTGGAGAACGGTTTTCCGCAGCTCCGATGGCAGCCTCTATGTCCGTTGCCTCTACTGGAACGATGGCAAGTGGATCGCGGACTACCGCTGGCTCGGTGATGACTGGAGCTTCTTCGACCCGGCTGCGGTGTCCGCAAGTTAGCACTTAGGGCTCGGTTACTGTGTTCTGTGGCTTCTAGACACTTTGACCTTTGCTCTCGCGATACGAAAACGCTTTGAAGGGCGTTCGATAAAATCTTCAAACCCCGTTGCATCTGCGCGGGGTTTTATTATTTATATATGCTAGAATTGTCCGCGGTAGTAGGTGAATATGCGAGCGACTACGGTTGCTCGCTACCGAATCCAGTATCCATACATCGAGAATATCTCCGACTAAGGTTTGGGGTAGAGTGGTGTATTTCGAACTTCATCAAAAAATGAATATACTTGGTACGAAACGCTATAGTATTACGATACCAAATACGATACAACTCCGAGAGTATTCAAGGGGTGGTGGCATGGAAGGCGTTTCGTATAATACCGCAACTCCGATGGCAACCTCTATGTCCGTTACCTCTACTGGAACGATGGCAAGTGGATCACGAACTACAACTGGCTCGATAATGACTGGAACTCCAACAACCCGGCTGCGGTGTCCGCAATTTTCTTCATTTCTCTCCCACAAAAACGGGAGAGTTTTATTTTTCTATTTGTTTATTTACTTGCCCATACCAACCACCAAGCATTTTACCTATTTCATGTAATAGGGCAGAAATAGTAATGTATTTTTTATTATCTAATCCTTTTGATTCCCATAAAACTAATAAAAGTATTTTTAATGTATCTAATTTTCGTATAGCAACTTTTATATATGGTAATTTTTCTGATCTTGATGAAAAGGCCGCTGAAGAAATCATTTCAATTATCTCTATAAATATATTATCAATTTTATTACCCAGAGAGTATTTTTGCGACTTCTGAATTTTTTCATGATATTCATGCCATAACTTGTATACAATTTTTACTCTATCTAGCACTGGTAAAATCGTTGGGGGGGGGAGGGTAACATTTGAGGAATGAGCAGAATTAAATTTATTCATGCGTACGATGATATCATTTCTATAGAAAATTTGCTCGAAGCATGGCATGAATTTATTTTAGGCAAAAAGAACAGAAAAGATGTTCAGCTGTTCCAGCTTCATCTAATGGATAATATTATTGATTTACACAAAGAATTAAAAAATAAGACATATATTCATCATGGTTACAAAGCTTTTAAAATTTCAGATCCCAAACCTAGAAACATTCACAAGGCCAGTGTTAGAGATAGGCTACTTCACCATGCCATTTATCGTATGTTATATCCATTTTTCGATAGGACATTTATAGCCGATTCTTATTCTTGTCGTATGCGAAAGGGCACACATAAGGCCATGGATAGATTTAATATCTTTACTAAAAAACTTTCAAAAAATCATACGAAAACGGCATGGGTTCTCAAATGTGATATTAAAAAGTTTTTTGATTCAATTGACCATGCTGTTTTAAGAGAAATTTTATCAAAGTATATTTTAGATCAGAATATTTTAAATCTTTTGTCCGGGATAATCGGTAGTTTTGAATCAAAAATAGATAGTACTGGTGTTGGTTTACCACTAGGCAATCTCACATCACAATTATTTGTAAATATTTACATGAATGAATTCGATCAATTTATGAAGCATAAAATTAAGGCTAAATATTATATAAGATACGCAGATGATTTTGTGATTATGGATAATAATAAAGATTATTTAATTAAATTACTCCCTAAGATTAATGATTTTTTAAATGATAAGTTAAAACTTACGCTTCATCATGGTAAGGTCTTTATAAAAACAGTTAATTCGGGTGTTGATTTTCTTGGCTGGATTCATTTTACTGATCATAGAGTATTAAGAACTTCAACAAAAAGAAGAATGTTTAGAAATTTAAAGTCTAAAAAGCCTCAAGAAGCCACTGTTCAATCATATCTAGGCTTATTTAAACATGGGAATGCAAAAGAGTTGGGGAATAAAATAAGGGGACTTTATTTATAATTAGATTTAATATATTATTTGTATATGAAAAATTTAAAATCTAATAAAAAGAGAAAAAATAAAATTCCTGTATCATATTATCCATCTGAATATCTGAAAAAAACTATTGCTGAGTCAGAAAGAGAATACGCTGAGGGTAAAACAAAGTCTTATTCTAGCGTGGAAGAATTAATTAAGGCCTTGAACTCGAATTAAACTGCTTTCCCCAAAATCTCCTTAACCTCCTCCAAATCCTCTGACCAATTTTCTCCGTCAAACCACTCTATTCCAGAAAATTGTAATTTATAAGTATCACTAGGTCTTTGAAGAGATCCAAGATAAACATATTTTAATCCAAGCGTCTTTGCTTCTAGAATTGCCTTTATCATCATTATCATTCCCATATTTTTGGGTGTAGTTTCTAAATTATAAAAAGGATAGCAATAATGCATCATTGAATTATTTTTATAACAAATAGTATAACCAAATCCTGAATATGAAAGTAGGGAATTGAAATTATGATTTGTTGTTAGTATTTCTTTAATTTTATTTGCTGAAAATGCATGATCTGTTTTTTCATCATAAAAATTCTTAGCCATTTTACCGATTTCCCAAGTATATGCTGAATAGGGAATTGAATGTTCTTCAAATATTACTTTTTCACCTTTCTTTAGAATTCTGCGATTTTCACTTGAAATTTCAAATTTACCTAAATCAATTCGTATACTTCTAGTTTGTTGCATTATTCCTTTTTCTAAGCGTGTAAAAACAAAACCATTATCATACATTTTGGTAATGATTTCAGGAGAATCATTTTCTATTTTTTCCTCTTTCCAATTTAAGTATTTCATTGCTTACAAACTTTTATTAATTAATGCAATGCCAACCAAATTCCGAAAACAACGAAAATAAAATGAACTATCCAAAAACGCATGATAGTCTTTTCTTCACTCCAACCTTTTATTTCAAAGTGATGATGAATTGGTGCCATTTTGAAAATTCTACGATTAAAAATATGACGACCTGCAAGCTGAATAACTACTGTTATTGCTTCAATATAAAAAAGAAAACCTAATAAGAAAATAGAGCCGATTTCTCCAATAGTAATGGTATTGACCGCAAATAATGCACCAAGTCCAAGAGAACCCACATCACCCATCATTATTCTTGCGGGTTTAATATTGAAATAAGTATAGGCGACCAATGCACCGACCACCGTAGCATTTAATATGGCAATTTCACTAAAGCCATTAATCCAACTGAGAATCATTAAGGCACTGAAAGATGTAATAAGCATTCCTCCAGCAAGACCGTCCATTCCATCGGCAATGTTAACGGCATTAGCGGTAAACATGACAATTAAAATAATAATAGGAATAATGAACCAGCCAGCGTAGATATCATAATTAAAAGGTAAATAGATATAATGCCAAGCTGGACCTAATTTTTCATAAATCCACCACGCAGTAATAGAACCAGCCGCAAATTGTAAAAGAAGTTTCTCATGAACATGAATTCCTCTGCTAGTTTTTGAACCAATCCATACAGAAGTTCTTTTAAACATTGACCATGGAAGAGTTATGGTATACCAGATTCTCATTTTTAAATCCTTATGAACTTTTATAAGCGTTAAAATTTGAGAAATTTTTCTTGAGCGTCTTTCTGAGCCAAAAATATTTAATAAATCATCAATTCCTCCAAGTAGAGCAGAAAGAATCATTACTCCAATCGGCACCCAAGTATAACTTCTTGACCAATTAAAAATTATTGTTAGAAAAGCTACGGTTATTATAACCAGTAGACCTCCCATAACTGGAGTTTGATCCTTTCCTTTTCTAGAGCCTATATTTTCTAATTCTTTCTTTGATCCTTTTATGATATTAAATTTGTAGAGAAATTTAATTAGAAATGGTGACCATAAAAAGGCTGTAATACAAGATAAAATAACAAAACCTAATATATAGGATAGATCCCCAGTTCCTTCTAATATACTTATCATGCTAAATATATTAGCATAATATACTCAATATTTCTAGCTAAAATTAGTTCAATCTACGAATTTCTGTAACTGATTTATTTGCCTTAGCTAGAGTATAGTTTTCATTATTAATCATATTATTTTCGATCCATTTTTGTTCTAGAATATTTTTATTTATATCAAGGATTTCTATTTTTCCTTCATGTATTCCGTGTCCGTATTCTCCATCAGTTGGCCAAGCAATGGCATGCACATAATGAATTGTTGTAGGAATAAAGTTCTGATATTCGATTTGGTGAATTACTAAAATATGATCCCGTTCATTATTGATTATTGTTATAAAATCTCCAGGCTGTATTTCTGAAATGGGAATGGTATTGCTATTTTTATTATGAGCCAATGTTTTTACATCAGTATTTTCAACTTGTCTGATTTTTGCTTTTATTTTTTGTATGAATCCTTTATCAAAATATAAATTTTTCTTTGCTAAATCTAAAACATAGTAAGTAAATCCAGAACAATCAATTCCAATATTATTATCCACAAGAAATTTCTTCAAACTTTCTGAAGTGAAAGATTCTAAATCAATTTTTTGTTCAAAAGTCTTTTGTCTTAATTCTTCAAAAATATCTTTTGGACTTCCTTTTCCAATTTCAGCACGAAGTCCGGCTCTACGGGCTGTTGTTTTATTGTTGAAATAGGGAATTGAACAAATAGCATTTCCAATTTTGAAATTTTTATATTGATCAATTATATTTAGAGCCGATTCCGAAAGTATTTTTGTATTCATTTTATTGAAATAAAGCTTCAATTATTTCTTTACCTCTATCATTAAATTTATTATGAGCTTCCATTATACCTCGCATTGATTGAATTCTAAGAATATCAGAATTTAATTTTATATTATCATATTTTATTATATTGTATCCTGATTCAGTTAATTTTTTAATATTAATCTTGCCTAATTTAGAAGTAAGTCTTTGTAATATTTGAGCGCTGTCATTTATTGGAATTAGTAAAGATGAAATAGGTAATTTTTGGAGGGCATTGAGATGTGCTTCAAAAGTAGTAATTCCAACTACACCTTTTAAATTTAGAACTGTTTGAAGCTCTGATTCAAAAGTTGTAGATGCTGGCTGGCGAGCATTTATTTCAATAAGATGCATCGTATCTCTTTCATAATCATAAATAATATCAATACCAAAAAGTCCAAGCCAGTCTTCTTTCTGCATTTTTTTAGCAATTTTTTGAGAGATTTCTTCGAATTGCTTTATGTGAGTTTCATTTAAAATAGTATGAGTAACACCCCAATCATTTCCAATTGTACTAAAAGCATTTTCTGTAAATGGAAGCATTCCTGTTATTTGATAACTGATATTTCCAAGTAAAATAATTGTTTTAGTTACAATAATATTGGCTGTAAACATTGGGCCTTTTATAAAATCAGTGATACGAGCTTCACGATTTGGAAATTTTTCTTTTATTAAATTTAAATCTTTTTCATTTTGAATAAGTAATGTTCCATCTCCAGTATGACCATGTGACCATTGAAGTATGAAGACTTTTTTATCCCATTTAATATCTTTTACTAATAAAACTTTATGAGTAGGTAAAAGAGACGCCAAATCTCCAAGCCAGTTTACTTGAGAAATTTTATTTTCAATTTTTTCTGCCAATTCTGCGCTTGGATTCAAAAGTTTCCAATTTTTTTCTTTGCAAATATTTTCAATTTGAATTGTATTTTTAAATACTAAAATTTGTGCATTTAATTTATTAATTAATTTTTCAGTTTCTGATAAATTCAAAAGTTCATGAGTATCAAGTATTTCTGGAGAATCAATCAAAATAATATTATTAGGATAAAGGAGCTTTATCTCCTTTGAATAAGAACTAGAATTCGTAATTATAAAATAATTATCTTTGGGTACTTTTCCCAAAGCTCTTTCAATATCTCTTGCTATATATAGTATATTCTTTGAATTACTTGCCATATATATAGTGTAGTATATTATAACCATATGTCTACTTTTTATATCGTTGCTACACCAATTGGAAATCTCGAAGATATTACTTTAAGGGCTATTCGTATTCTAAAAGAAGTAGATATTGTCCTTTGTGAAGATACTAGAGTAACGAAAAGACTTTTTGAAAAACATGGAATTTCTACACAAATGATCAGTTATCACTCTCAAAGTGGTGAAGCAAAAGTTGATTTAATTTTAGAAAAAATCGAAGAAGGTAAAAATATTGCATTAGTAACTGATGCTGGTACTCCCGGAATTTCTGATCCCGGTTCAGTACTTATTTCTACTGTTCGTGATAAATTTTCTGAATTAATTTCATCAAAAGAATTAAAGATTGAAGCAATACCAGGTCCATCGGCTTTAACTTCAGCACTTTCAATTGCTGGAGTTCCAGTTCATGAATTTATTTTTCTTGGATTTATGCCACATAAAAAGGGAAGAGAAACTCTATTTAAAGAAATAGCCGAATCAGAAAGAACTATGGTTTTTTATGAATCTACTCATCGTATTTTGAAAACGCTTGAATCATTAACTAAAATAAATAGAAAAGTTACAATTGTTCGTGAAATTACAAAAATCTACGAAGAAGTTTTGCAGGGTTCTGCTGAAGAGATATTAAAAATTCTTACAGATATTCCAGAAAAACAAAAAGGGGAATTTGTGGTTATTATTTCTAATTAATATTTTTATAAAAAAGATCACCACCTTCCTCAAAAGGATTAGTGGCGATTTTGTTTTTCGTGCTTATTTCTTCGATTCATCGCATTGATCTTGAATGATGCAAGGTTGGTTATTGTCACATCATAATTACCAGCATGTTTGATAGTGAAGATGTCTTCACTACACAGAATCTCTGGTTCTTTGAAGATTGCAATGTGGTCTAAAAATAGTTTTTGTCCGATTATAATCCATTTGAATTTGATTTTGATTTTCTTATCGTCAATGACAAAAAAATAAACCAATCCAATATAATCTTGTAAACCATCAGAATAAATGATGGCTGGACTCAGTTTTCCAGCTTCTATCAATCTTTCCACTATTGTCTGGGGGATTTGTTTCATTATCCTCACCTCCTTTCTCTAGCATAATGTTATCATAACAGTGTATAATTACAATTATAAAATTTAAATAAAAAATATGTCAAAAAGACAATGGTTATCAGTATCAGGAGTTTGGGTTATGGTCTTTCTGTTTCTAGGCTTCACATCAGAATGGCATCAAATTATTGCTATAATTTCTGGTATTATTATTATTGCAATTTCTTACAATTTACCAGCTGAAAATAAAAGCTCAATTCCGAACAATTCTTCTTTTGTAGAAAATGAGGTGAAAATTCCAGTTATTGGATTTCCAGAAAAAATTGCAGAAAAAGAAATAGAAAATAAAATAAACAATGACACAACAGTAGTATGAGATCACATATTATCGGAGTAATAATTTCTGGATTTCTAGCTCTTGTTATTACAAGCAGCTTTTTTATTCCATATTCTCAGCCAGCATATTTATCAGGCTTTGAAATCTCTACAACAACTATTACAGTACCAACTCCTTTTTTAGTTACACATATTGAAACACCAAAATCTGTAAAAGGAATTTATATGTCTGGTTGGGTTGCTGG
>JANNAN010000014.1:0-25018 GCA_031384385.1 Candidatus Tayloriibacteriota bacterium
AGATAGGCGTCTAAAGAAGGGGGGTATATTAATAATAATAAGAATTACAATAATCCCCCCCCCCACAAAACAATCTTTCTAATTAAATTTTTATTCATTTTAATAATTTTATTGATAATAAATACTTATATATTGTAACACCTTATTTATATTAATATACCCCCCTTCTTTAGACGCCTATCTTCTCTAATTGAAATAAATTTAGAATCTTAGAATAATTAGTCCATGAATATTTTTAAATGATATAATGATTTTATGAACATAATAATTATTTCTCCAGGAAAAACTAAAAACTATTTAGGCGAAGAAATTGTATTAGAATTTACTTCTCGCATTTCTCATTATTCAAAAATCGAATGGAGATTTGTTAATGAAATTAAAAATTTACCAGATAATTCCTACACTATCATTTTAGATGAAAATGGAAAACAAATGACTTCACCTGTTTTTGCAGATTTTTTAAATAAAAGACTAAATGAAAGCGTAAAGAATTTGGTATTTATAATCGGTGATGCCTATGGTATTGATCAGAAAATAAAGGAGAAAGCTAATTTCTCATGGTCATTGTCTTCACTCGTTTTCCCACATGAACTTGTTAGAAGTATTTTGGCTGAACAAATATATCGAGGGTTCACAATTTTAAAAGGTGAAAAGTACCATCATCAATAGATTTTATACATGGTATAATTTTCTTAATGGTAATAAAAAATTTAAAAAATAATAGAAAAGATAGCTATGCTTTATTTCATGATTTCATAATGATTACAGTCGGTATCATTTTTGCTATTCTTTTCGTGAAAACTGGATTATTGGATTTAATAGTTGGTGCTGTTAGAGATTATTATATTATTGCTAGTTTTATCGCTGGAATATTTTTTACTTCTATTTTTACGATTGCTCCAGCTTCAGTGGCTCTTATACATATTTCAGAAAATGCTCCAATGGGTGGGGTAGTATTTTTTGGAGCATTAGGTGCTGTATTTGGTGATCTTATTCTATTCTTTTTTATCAGAGATAAATTTGCTGAAGATTTAATGAGAACAATGAAAAAATCTACCGTAAAATATATTCTACACTCATTTCATTTTGGTTTTTTGAAATATATATCGCCAATATTAGGCGCATTGATAATAGCGTCACCTTTGCCAGATGAATTCGGCATAACTCTTTTGGGTATGTCAAAAGTTAAAACAATCGTATTAATACCCATATCTCTGGCTATGAATACTCTTGGTATCTATACCTTGATTAGCTTCTATCAATTTTTGTAGAATTTATAGTATAATGTCATTTATATGAATATTAAAAGAATTTTATTTTGGATAAGTTTCGTTGTTATTATTGGATTGATTACTTGGGGAATGATAGTCGTATCTAATAAATCATCAAAAGAATCAGCATCTCTTCCACTTCCAAATCAAATAGTTGATACTGACTGGGTAAAAGGGAATTCGAATGCTCCCGTAACTATTGTTGAATACAGTGATTTTCAATGTCCAGCTTGTTATGCATATTTTCCATTAGTTCAAAAAATTATTACTGAAAACAGTAATAATGTAAGATTTGTCTATCGTCATTTCCCATTACCTCAACATCAAAATGCTATTCCAGCCGCAAGAGCTTCAGAGGCGGCGGGAAAGCAAGGTAAGTTTTGGGAAATGTATGAAATGATTTTTACAAATCATGATCTATGGGAAAATTCTAAAACTTCGAAAACTATTTTTAATGAATATGCTACTAAGATTGGTCTTGATATGACAAAATATGCTACTGATGTTGATTCAAAAGAAATAAATGATAAGGTCAATAATGATTTAAAAAGTGGACAAAAAGCTAAAGTAAATTATACACCAACATTCTATATAAATGGTGAGAAAATAAAGAATCCCGCTGGTTATGATGCATTTAAGAAAATTATAGATGAAGCTATTAAAAAAACAATTAAATCTTAAATCAATTCCTGTTTGGATTCCAGTAGTACTGCTTGTGGTGGCATTGATTGGTTTTGGTGATGCTCTGTATCTTACTATTGAGCATTTTAATAATATAATTCCTCCATGTACTGTTGGCGGATGCGAAATTGTTCTTTCTAGTATTTATTCAGTAATCTGGGGAATACCGGTTTCATTCTTAGGATCTATTTACTATTTATTTATAATTATTTCTTTGATCTTGTATTTTGATACAAAAAAAGAAATATTCCTTAGAATTCCATTTCTGTTATCTCTCATTGGTTTTCTATGCTCTACTTGGTTGGTATATCTTATGGTCTTTGTTATAAAAGCATTCTGTCCTTATTGTATTGTTTCTGCTTTTACCTCATCAACTATTTTTGTTTTATCGTTGTGGTCGCAGTACTTGTCGCATTTTTCTTCAAAAGTTCAGGAATAATGTTTCGAATATCCTCTACAGATTTGAATTTATTATAAGTTTTACCATTTATAACTATTGCTGGTAATTCCTTTGGTATTTTATAAAGTGAAATAAGAGTTTTTATTGCATTTAAATCTAAATTATAATCAAAACTGTATACCTTTAATTCAGGATGATCTTCACGTAAACGGGTTAAAACATATCCTTCTTTTGTACAATCATCACAGCTTTCATTATTTGTATAAAAATATAATATTGAAATTGGACTTACTTTGCATTTTGTAGCCACTTTTTTCATTAACAAATAGTCTTTTATTTCAAGAAGAGAATAGTATTTTTTTAATGACACCACATCAGGATTATTGATCCCTCTTTGATTTTCGGCATATGATAGTTTATCTGCCAATGCATTTATTTCATCTGAGAGTATGGAATTAGTTAATGATTCACAAGATGATTCTTGGAATAGTTCAAATTGGGTTTCTAATGAAAGTATATCAATTGAAATTTTATCTGATGTATTTTTTATTACATCAAATCTTTTATCATTAATATAATTGCTAACGATGAAAGCTACTATGAATATTCCTATTGTCATTAGAAATACTAGTATGTATTTTTTCTTATTTATCTCCATGATGTTTTTCTAGAAAGTATCACATTATAAGATGCTTTTGCAAGCCATATTGGTGCTATGAAGCCGTATAGTGTAATAAAATATATAATATCAGTACTAATTTTTGTTTTACCTTCAGCCAATTTCCATGCAATCGTAATAATCATCAAACTGAAAAAAAACATAATAAAGGTTAATAAAAATATTGAATTTGTATTTAAAAAGAATAAATCGAATGAAGGCCATCTTAAATTGAAACCTGTAATAATATATTTTTGAATATGAATCAATATATAATAAATAAAATTATAAATACTGTTTCCAAAAACTACTAATGCAATGGCTGAGAAAGAAATTGCGAAAGGAAGTGTAAGCATTCCCATATGGCCATATTTTTTATTGAAGATCATATGTCTATAATCGTGTGCATTTTTTAAGAAACCGTAAGTCCAGCGAATTCTTTGTTTGTAAAGTTTTTTGAATGTATTTGGTGTAATTGTATAAACAAAGGCATTTGGACAGTTTGCTATGCGGTATCGATACTCTTGTAATCTAAAAGCTATTTCCATATCTTCAGTATTGTGAGCATGTTTGAAATAGCCGATTTTTTCAAAAACTTCTTTTTTAAATAATGAAAATGGTCCGGGTGTTACATGAATTGCATCAAGTTTACCCATAATGCTTTTAAGTAAAATACCTATATTGTATTCAGCATTTTGAATCTTTTGGAGTATATTTTTGGCATTATGTACTTTCATTGCTGGAGTTACTGCCATGACACCAATTTGATCAAAATAAGGAATCATTTTTAATAATGAATCTTTATGTACTGTAGAATCAGCATCAAGACATCCAACTATTTCTGTTTTTGAATTTTTAATTCCAAAGTTTAATGCTGTAAATTTGCCACCATTTTTTTGTGTAAAAACTTCTATATTGTTGTATTTTTTAAATTCTAATGCTTTCAAATATGTGCCATCTGTACTACCATCGTCTATTATTTTTATAAATAATTTATTTCTTGGATAATTTAATTCAAGTAATGAAAATATTGTTTTTTCTAATGTTCTCTCTTC
Source organism: Candidatus Tayloriibacteriota bacterium (assembly GCA_031384385.1). Taxonomy (GTDB): domain Bacteria; phylum Patescibacteriota; class Minisyncoccia; order Phycocordibacterales; family PALSA-1337; genus CAIOGI01. Next base: position 4,066 of record JANNAN010000014.1, read on the forward strand.
ATTAAAGCAGGGAACTATTATTGATACTGAAGGTAAATCTTCGACATTAGTTTCTGATATTTTCTTTGTATTTTTATTTGAATTTTTTTCAAAAAAAGTGACCAAAAGAAAAATTTGGTAATAAAGACCGAAAAAGAGGGCTATGTAAATTATTATAGAAGAATAGTAAGACATTCTTGCTAAAACTATAACTAAAAAATGAAAAAACTGCAAATTTATGATATCATTTATATATGCATATTAACTCTATAAAAAATAGAATATTCAGGTCTTATAAGAAAAAAACAGTGATTATAAGCACTATTATGATTGTAATTACTATTCTCATGGTTTTTTTGACTGGAAACAAAAAAGCTACTTTTGAAACTGGGAGAGTTATTGTGGGTAATATAATAGAAAAAGTTAGTGTAACAGGCAAAGTGACTGCATTTCAAAAAGCTGATCTTGGCTTTGAGAAGGGTGGTACTATTTTAAAAATTAATTTCAAAGTTGGTGATCAGATGAATGTTGGGGATACAATTGCTATTCTTGAAAATTCAGATTCTTATGCATCACTTAATGGTGCTAAGGCAAATTTACTTGCAGAACAAGCTCGTTTCTCAGAATTGTTAAAAGGTTTAAGGCCTGAAGAGTTAAGTATAGAAGATTCAAAATTAAAAAGTGCACAAATTATTTATGATGATTCAAAAACTGCGGTTATAACATCATTATATGATTCTTATATTAAAACCGAAAATTCAATTTTAAATTATGTTGGTGTATTCTTTACAAATTCTCAATCAGTTAATCCCAATATAATTCTACCTACATATAGTTATAATAAAGAAAATGAAATTGAAAATTTGAGAGTGATTGTTACAGAAAAACTTAATGCATGGAAAAATGATCTTGATTTACTAACTCTTTCCACATCAACTGATATTGTCGTTTATGTAGAAAAAGTTCATGTGTATTTGGAAAGTATTAAGGATTTTATGAGTAAACTTTCATATATTTTATTAAATATAGATACAGGTAATTCTGGATTAAGTCAGGCAACAATAAATTCTTATAATGTAACTTTCAATTCAGCGATGTCTATATTCAATACAGCAATAAGTTCTATAGCTACAGCAGAATCAAATTATAGAAGTGCATTATCGTCACTTAATCTTGCTATCAATCAATTTAATTTTAAAAAATCAGGATCATCTGAAGAGGTTCTTCAGATTCAACAAGCAAAAGTTTCTCAAGCTCAAGCAAATGTTGATCTTTATTATTCAGAGTTAAAAAAGAAAAGTGTGGTAGCTCCATTTAAAGGAATACTTATAAAAGTTTCTCCAGAAATTGGTGAATTTGTTCAAGCTGGGCAAACTTCTTTTTCAATGATAAGTGACAAAGCTTTTAAGATTGAGGTTAATGTTCCAGAAGCAGATATAGCTAAGGTCGCGATTGCTAATAAATCCAATGTAACTCTTGATTCTTACGGACAATACATTCCTTTTCCAGCTACAGTAAAATATATTGATCCAGCAGAAACAATTATTGAAGGTGTTTCAACTTATAAAGTAACTCTAGAATTTGATAGTCCTGATATGCGTATTCGTTCTGGTATGACAGCAAATATTGATATCTTGACTCATGAAGTTATTGGTGCGCTAGCAGTTCCTTCAAGAGCTGTTATTGATAATTTTGGTAAAAAAACAATTAGAATTGTTAATTCAAATAGTAAAACATTCGAAACTGTTCCAGTAGAAATTGGATTGAAAGGTTCAGAAGGCACAACTGAAATAATTTCAGGCGTAAAAGAAGGTCAAGAAGTTGTTACTTATCTTAAATAAGTTCTCATGAATATAATTGAAGTAAAAAATTTAAAGAAAGCCTATCATGATGGTGTAGCAGAAACAGTAGCACTTTCTGGAGTTTCTTTTAATATTAGAAAAGGTGAATTTGTTGCAATAATGGGTCCTTCAGGTTCTGGTAAATCAACATTGTTACATCTGTTGGGACTTCTTGATACACCGACAAGTGGTCAATATATTTTTAATAATAAAAATGTTACTTCATATTCTGATGATGAATTAGCTTCTCTACGAAATCAAGAAATAGGTTTTGTATTTCAAGCATTCAATCTTTTGGCGCGTACCTCAGTTTTGGATAATGTTAAATTAGCGCTAAATTATTCCAAAGTTCCAGAAGCCGAATGGGATATCAAAGCTCGTGCAGCAGTAGAATCTGTAGGCTTGAGTCATCGTATGTATCATCAGCCTTCTGAATTATCAGGAGGTGAAAAACAGCGTGTTGCTGTTGCTAGAGCTTTAGTAAATAATCCAGAAGTTATTTTTGCTGACGAGCCTACAGGAAATCTGGATTCTAAATCTGGTAAAAATATAATGTCTATTATTCAAAGATTAAATGAAAAAGATGGCAAAACTATTGTACTTATTACTCATGAAACTTCTACAGCAGAGCATTCAGAAAGAATAATTAGATTGATGGACGGGCAAATCGAAAGTGATATAAAAGTCGCGAAGAGATTAACTATTAATGATGAATATGTAAAATAAAATCTATGAATTTAAAACATACATTTAGAACATCTTTAATTGGTCTAACAACAAATCGTTCAAGATCAGTACTAACTATCCTTGGAATTGTTATCGGAATTACAGCTATTATGCTCGTAATTTCACTTGGAGGTGGAGCGCAGGCACTTATCCTCGGACAAGTTCAAGGTCTAGGTACAAATACCATTGCCATTATTCCGGGTCGTGAACCAACCAGCCCATCAGATGTGAGTACACTCTATAGTGATTCATTAAAAATAAAAGATTTAATTGCTTTACAAAATAAAGCAAATGTTCCAGATTTAAAATTTGTAATGCCTACAGTTTTTGGTGGAGGTACTGCTGCTTATGATGTTAATGCATATCAGGTGTCTATTTTCGGCGCCACAGAAAGATTGGCAGAGATTTTTGATCTTAAACCAGATCGAGGAGAATTTTTTACAATTGATGATGTTCTATCTCGCGCAGATGTTGTGGTTATTGGTTCGAAAGTGGTAGAAAATCTTTTTGGAAATGATAATCCAGTGGGTCAAAAAATAAAAATCAAAGGAAGAAATTTTAAGGTTATTGGAACATTAACACCAACTGGAGGAGGTTCACTTTTTAATTTTGATAGTATGACTCTAATTCCTTATACAACAGCTCAAGACTATTTACTTGGAATTAAATATTTTAATCGTATTATTATTCAAACTCAAAAAGATAGTCAAGTAGCATCTGCAGCTATTGATATTGCTAGAACATTACGGGATTCACATAATATTACAGATTCTACTAAAGATGATTTTACTGTTCAAACACAACAAGATCTTGCGAATAGATTAGGTACGATCACTTCAGCTTTAACATGGTTTCTTGTGGCTGTTGCTTCTATCGCATTGTTCGTAGGTGGCGTAGGAATCATGAATATTATGCTTGTTTCAGTTACTGAGCGTACTAGAGAAATTGGTCTAAGAAAAGCTCTTGGAGCAACAAATAAAGATATTCTTTCACAGTTTTTATTTGAAGCAGTTTTACTAACAGCTATTGGTGGAATCGTTGGTATAATTTTAGGTTCTGTACTTTCATTTATTATTGCAATCGGTCTCTCGAAAGGATTAGGTGTTAATTGGCAATTTATTTTTCCTTGGAATGGGGCGATTCTGGGTTTGATTGTGTCTGCATTAATTGGTTTAATTTTTGGAGGATATCCAGCAAGTCAAGCCGCAAAGAAAAATCCAATTGAAGCGCTTCGTTATGAATAGTTTTAGGATTTTGTTATACTAGTTTTTATGAATCAATCAAAAATACTTATTTGCAAAGTGTCAAAAGAATATGAACTTTTGGATTCTGGTGATGGTGAAAAATTAGAAAGATTTGGTTCTGTAGTTTTATCACGACCGGATCCCCAAGCTCTTTGGCGAAAAAATCTTGATGAAGTCGAATGGAAAAAAGCAGACGCTGTATTTAGTCGTGTAGAAAATGGAGCAAGTTGGAAATTTAAAGATAAAACTCCAAAAAGTTGGGATGTTAATTTCTCTGAATTAAAATTTAGAATAAAACCAACAGCCTTTAAGCATACTGGAATCTTTCCTGAGCAATCAGAAAATTGGAATTGGACTAGAGAAATTATTGAAAAGGCGCTCGCAGGCGAGAATGGTCTATCGACTGACCACGCCACGAAGATAGATCCATTGTCGCCGAGGGAACACCTGTTTGAGGTTCTTAATCTATTTGGTTATACTGGCGGGGCATCCCTTGCTTGTGCGCAAGCTGGCGCAAAGGTTGTTCATGTTGATGGATCAAAATCAGCTATTACTTGGGCGCGTGAGAATGCAGAAATTTCAGGACTTGCAGGGAAACCTATTCGTTGGATTCTCGAAGATGCTAGAGTTTTTGTTGAAAGAGAAATAAAGCGTGATAGAAAATATGATGGAATAATAATGGATCCACCAGCATTCGGTCATGGTGCAAACAAAGAGCTTTGGAAAATTGAAGAAGACTTTCTACCACTAGTTGAAGATGCTTTTAAATTATTAAAAAATAAACCGTCATTCTTTTTAATAAATGGATATTCAGCTGGGTATTCTGCAATTGCGTATAGAAATGTTTTGAATATTCTTGTAGAAAAATATGGAGGTTCAATCGAAATAGGGGAATTAACAATTGAAGAAAAAGCGAAGGGAGAAAAAGAATCTAGATTATTACCTTGTGGAATTTTTGCCAGATGGAAGAAATAAGATTTATTATCTAGTAAAAAGTGCCAGATTTTTCGGGCGCTTTAACGGAAAACCGAATCTACAAAAGAAAGAATGTTTTTGATGGCTCACACTTCTGCAATTTCACAATGATCATAAAGTGCATCCCCGAACTCCACTTTGAACGAACCAGCCATCAACAATGGGAGGGGGTAGAAGGTTAGATTGACTTTTTAATTATATTACTATAATATAGTACTATAATATAGTATAAATTAAATTATATGACCACAATATCAATTCCACTAAATAATGAATTAAATAATTTTATAGACGAACAAGTTCGTCTTGGAAATGCATCTAGTAAGGCAGAATTAATTCGACGTGCGATTATTAAATTTAAGGAAGATGAATTCATTAATTCTATTCTCAAGGCAAAACAAGAAATTAAAGAAGGAAAGGCTTTAAAAGGAGACCTTGATGAGCTTACAAAGGGTTTTGAATAAAATAATTACTAATATATTCTATGATTGAAATTCAATATGCTCCTAATTTTATTCGGATGTATAAAGGACTTAATTCTGGTCTAAAGGAAGAAATAAAGGAGAAAATTAGTTTATTTAAGAATAGTAAGAATCACAGTATATTGAAAGTACATAAACTCAAGGGAAGTTTAAAAAATACTTATTCATTTTCTGTAAATTATCAAATTAGAATAGTTTTTGAATATGAGAATGAAAAAATCGTAAACTTATTATATGTTGGGGGACATGATGAATTATATAAATAAATCAATATGGAAACAAAAGTTTTATACGAAGATAATCATTTAATAGCAGTGTATAAACCTGCTGGCACTCTCGTGCAAGGTGATAAAAGTGGTGATATTTCAATGATTGAAGAAGTTAAAATGTATATAAAGAATAAATATGAGAAACCCGGTAATGTTTTTCTTGGTTTAATTCATAGATTAGATAGAAATGCTGATGGTATTGTTCTTTTTGCAAAAACCTCAAAAGGAGCGTCAAGACTTTCAGAGCAATTTCGAAATCGTACAATTAAAAAAGAATATCATGCATGGGTACATGGAATTGTAAAAGAAAAAAATAGAGTTTTGATAAATTATCTTAAGCACGATGAGAATCAAAATTATACAGAAGTATTCGATACAGAAATACATGGAGCAGACAGAGCAGAGCTATCTTTTGAATTGATAAAAATTGATGGAGATTTTTCTTTATTAAAAATAATTTTAAAAACTGGGCGACATCATCAAATTCGTGCACAACTTTCACATATTAAATATCCAATAGTTGGTGATAGTAAGTACGGTTCTACTACTAGATTACCAGATCAAAGGATTGCTTTAACAGCCACAACATTATCCTTTGAAACGGCTACAACTAAGGATCAAAAGACTGTGAGCCTAGAAATACCTGAAAAATCATGGTAATGTGATTTACATGCAATTACTTGATGGGAAAAAATCTAGAGAACATTATACTTCGCTTTTAATTGAAAGAGTTAAAAGACTCTCTTTATCTCCATGTTTAAACATTATTCAAATTGGAAATCATCCAGATTCTGACGCTTATGTTAGAGCTAAGAAATCTTTTGCTGAAAAGATAGGTGTAAAAGTAGTTCATATTCGATTAGATGATAAAATCAATCAAGATGAATTATTGGATATTATTAAAAAGTGTAATCAGGACAATTCAATTCAAGGAATTATTATTCAATTACCACTGCCTTCATATCTGAATACAGAATTAATTTTAGAATCAGTAAATCCAAATAAAGATGTTGATGGATTAACTTGTGATACAAAATTCATGCCAGCAACAGCACGTGGAGTTAAGGAATTATTTAAATTTTATAAAATTGAATTATTTAATAAAAAAGTAACAGTAGTTGGTAGATCAAAACTTGTAGGAACGCCAATAGCCAATATGTGTCATGAAGAGGGAGCTAGGGTCTTGGTCTGCCATAGTCAAACAGAAAACATTCCTGAAAAAACCAAAAGTGCGGATATTTTGATTGTTGCCATTGGTAAACCAAATTTTATTGATGAAAAATATATAAGTAAAAATCAAATTGTAATAGATGTCGGCATTACTCGTCATATAGAGGAAGGTTTGATGGGAGATATTGATTTTAATAAAGTTAAAGATATTGTCGGAATGATAACTCCAGTTCCCGGTGGAGTTGGTCAAATGACTGTTTTAGCTCTTTTTGAGAACCTTGTAGATGCATGTTATAATGTAAGTAATTAATATTTTTAATAAATTAAATATATGAATAATCAAGAAAAACTTTGGAAGGCGGGTAAGTGGGTGGGAGTATTTTTAATGATATTTCTTGCTGTTATTTCTTTAAAAAATCTTAAGTCTTTAGGCGATAGTTCACCAATAATGAATACTATTTCCGTAAATGGAAAAGGTGAAGCTGTATCGATTCCTGACATTGCTACATTTTCATTTTCTGTGACAGAAACAGGAAAAACAGTAAAAGAAGCACAAGATAAAGCTACAGAAAAAACCAACAATGCCCTTAAAGCTGTAAAAGAGGGAGGTATTGCTGAAAAAGATATTAAAACTCTTTCATATTCAATAAATCCTCATTATGAATATACTCAACCAAGTTGTACTACATATGGATGTCCTGGCGGTAAGTCAGTTCTAACTGGTTATGATGTTAGTCAAACAATTGAGGTTAAAATTAGAGATTTAACAAAGGCAGGTACATTATTTGATTCTATTGGAACAGCCGGAGTTCAAAATGTTAATGGACTTCTATTTTCTATTGATAATATAGATTCTGTAAAAGCTATTGCTCGAGCAGAGGCTATTGTAAAAGCAAAAGAGAAGGCAGAGAAAATTGCGAAAGATCTTGGTGTAAGATTGGTTAGAATTACAAATTTCTATGATTCTTCTGATGATCAGGTATATCCTATGTATGCCAGAGAAGGAATGGGGGCAGATATGATGTCTGTCAAAGCATCAGTAGCTCCAGAGATTCCAAAAGGTGAACAAAAGGTAACTGCAACAGTTTCTATTACTTACGAAATTAGGTAATTATAAAAATCCAACGAAACCGCTTGCCACAGCGAGACTTTTTCGGAACTTGTGAGAAAAAGTGCTCGCGCAGGTAAAAGGTTTTGTTTTGATTTTTCAACTTGACGAAAAGCCCTTGAGGATGTAGTATTTAACTATTGCCCCTCAGGGGTTTTTTAATACAAGAACTAATAAAATCTATGAAAATAACTCAATATATAAAGGATACTCGTGCAGAAATGGCTCATGTTACATGGCCAAGTAGAAAACAAGCAATTTCTTATGCGATCGTTGTGGTTCTGTTTTCAGTAGTGGTTGCATTCATGCTAGGTTTTTTTGATTATGTATTTTCAAAGCTATTAACTCTTTTTGCTTAATTAATTTTAAAAATAATAATATGTCAAAACAACAAATTGGTGGCGAAAGAAGTTGGTATGCAATTCATACATATGCTGGATATGAAAATGCTGTAGCTAGAAATTTAAAACAGCGTATTGAATCTTTGGGAATGGAAGATCGTATTTTCAATGTTTTAGTTCCTACTGAAAAGAAAATTAAAATTAAGGGAGGGAAGAGAGTGGAAGAAGAGGAAAAAATTTATCCAGGATATGTTCTTGTGGATATGGTAGTTACAGATGATTCTTGGTATGTTGTTAGAAATACACCAAGGGTTACTGGTTTCGTTGGTTCTGGAGTTTTTCCAGTTCCATTAGAAAAGAAAGAAGTCGATTCACTTTTTGCTAGAATAAATAAAGATGAAGTAAAACATACTATTGATCTTGTAAAAGATGAATCTGTAAAGATTGTAGATGGTCCATTCAAAGACCTTGAAGGTAAAGTTAGTGAAGTCGATGATAGTAGAGGTAAGGTCAAAGTACTTGTTTCAATGTTTGGACGCGAAACACCAGTAGAACTAGACTTCTTGCAAGTTGCTAAGATTTAAAGTAGTATCCTCTATACCTCGTGCTTCTAACGGGTAAATTAAAGAAAATCAATTAATACAATAAAATGGCTAAAAAAATAATTAAAAAAGTAAAAGTTATCGCTCCAGCTGGCAAGGCAACTCCAGCGCCACCACTTGGTCCTACTCTAGGCCAGGCAGGAGTTAATATCGGAGATTTCACAAAGAAATTCAATGATGCTACAAAGGGAATGATTGGAGATATGATTCCAGTGGTTATTACAGTTTATGATGATCGTTCATACGATTTCGTTTTGAAAACTCCACCAGCAAGTTCACTTATTCTAAAGGCAGTTGGTATTGAAAAGGGGGCAGGAAAACATGCAGTAAAGAGAGCTGGAACTATTACAAAGGCACAAGTTAGAGCTATTGCTGAAAGAAAAATGCCAGACCTTAATGCATCTACACTAGAAGCTGCAATAAAGATTATTGAAGGTTCATGTCGTTCAATGGGTGTTGATGTGAAATAATAAAAATATCAATAAAAGTGACTTAGAGTAATCCCCCTTGTGGGGGTTTTCTTATTTTTTATTATTATTGTATAATTATGTTTAATATGGAACAACAAAATAAAAAATATTTTAGTCAAAATCCTCATTATAAAAATCATAAAGAGCTTAGAGAAGTTATATATTTTGTAATAATTGCATCTATAGCAATTTGGGGAACTATTTATGTGCAGGAAAATTATTTTAATAAAGCAGATCCTATAATTTTAGATCCTAATGTTTTGACTACTGAACAAAGACAAGATGCGATAAATGAATTAAGAAATGTAATATCAAAGTCCCAACCGGTTACAGATATTCAAAGAACAAAAGCAATAGAAGAACTTAGAAAAACAATATTGAATAATAAATAATATGAAAACAAAAATCACACAAAATATAAAAGCAATAATACTAGGATTAGTCATAGCTGTCGGTGCTGGATATGTATCAGCTTGGACTGCACCTACATTACCACCTACAGGAGGAAATGTGGCTGCACCTATTAATGTGGGAGGTGGTGTCGGTAGTATATATACTCAAACAAAATCTGGTATTCTAAATCTTGCTCATCTTATTACATCAGATCTTACGGTTATAAATTCTGATGCAACTCCGATTGTTTCTGGACAGATTCTGACTGCCGACGGTACTACTGGAAAGGTTAAGTGGGGAGCGGCTACAGGGGGTTCTACTGGCGGAACTTCTAGTTATGCATATTATTGTTTCTCTAAAGCAAATTGGGGTGCATCAAATGGTGGGGTTATGGGTCCTGTATGTGTAAACGCTGGTGGAACTCAAGGATTCTGTCCGGTCGGCTTTAAGCAACAGCAAGATCTTGGAGTGTGGGGTCGTTGTCATTACAATGGAGGCTTCACTCTTCCTGCTGGTGGTACTTGCGATATAGACTATACACCTTTTGGAAATGCTTATCTTTGTTCTAAATAAAATCTAATATGCTCAAAAAAACATTAAAATTCATTCCAATTCTTCTTCTATCATTTAGTATATTTTCTGGTATAGCAAATGCAGGAACTGTAAATTTAAATGGCTATGCTTGGTCTGAAAATATTGGCTGGTTGAGTTTTAATTCAAACAATACGGTTACTGCTTCTAATCCAGAAGAAAATGACGGGTCTAGTTATGCTGTAACTATGTCTACTACAACAGGCTCAAATATTGCTACTCTGGGTGGTAATGCTTGGTCAGAGAATATAGGTTGGGTGAGTTTTGATAGAGCAAATACAGGTAATCCACCACAAGATGATATTGGTACAGGTTCAGGACCTATAGCTCAATTTAATACAGCTACTGGTAAGGTAGAGGGGTGGGCGAGAGCACTGGTTGGCTGCGCCGGAGATTCTACCACTTGGGACTCTGTAAATAATAAATGTTTAGTTACAGGAGCTGGGAAGGATAATGGGGTGAGGAGTATGACTGTAAACACCACTACTACTATAGTTGATTGGGTAGTGGCGTATGACCCCCCTCTTAATTGGTATGGAATAACTTCCTCAGCAGACGGAACAAAGCTGGCTGCAGCTGCATTAGGTAATCGAATTTACACCTCAACTGATTCGGGGGTAACATGGTTACCTCGTGCCCACTCTACTAGTTGGCGCGGTATTACCTCCTCAGCAGATGGAACAAAGCTTGCTGCTGTTGCATTCTATGATAGGATCTACACATCAACTGATTCAGGAGTAACATGGATAGCTCGTGGCCCTATTAATATTTATTGGACAGCCATTGCTTCCTCAGCAGACGGAACAAAGCTTGCTGCGGTAGCATATTTTAATAAAATTTATACATCAACTGATTCAGGAGTAACGTGGATAGCCAGTAATTCCAATGCGCTTCTCGATTGGCGCGCGATCACTTCCTCAGCAGACGGAACAAAGCTTGCTGCACTTGCACATACTGATAAAATCTACACATCAACTGATTCAGGAGTAACATGGATAGCACGTGATTCTGCGCGAGAGTGGACATCAATCACTTCCTCAGCAGACGGAACAAAGCTTGCTGCTGTTGAATATGGTGGTGAAATTTATACATCAACTGATTCAGGAGTAACATGGACAGCCCGCTTTCCTAGTAATTGGTATGCAAATGCTTTTGTTACTTCCTCAGCAGACGGAACAAAGCTGGCTGCAGTTCAATATGGAGGTAAGGTATACATATCAATAGATTCAGGAGTAACATGGACAGCTCATGCATCTGATCTCAATTGGGGTGTGATCACATCTTCATCAGATGGTAGAAAGCTTATCGCAGCAACTGAAAATTATAATGGTAAAATTTATAAATATGAAGAAGTAATTACTACTTCAACAGCATCTACTTCTAACCCCGGTTGGGATGGTTGGATAAAGCTTTCTGGAACAAATCACTCTACTGTTACAGGTCTTACTGGGACAGCTACATCTAGTCAGGGTGTTTCTTTTAATAAAAATTTAGGGGCTTTTAGTGGTTATGCTTGGGGAAGCGATGTTGTAGGTTGGTTATCTTTTGATGCTGGTCTATCTCGTGTTAGTTGTGGAATTAATTGTGGAGGTGATCCTGAACCATTACCATTGTTGGGTGTCTGTGCCGCTTATCCAACAAATACTGGAGTCACTTGGTCAATACAAAGTTTATCAGGAGGAACAACACCATATACATATATGTGGAATAATATTCTTTTGAATAATAATGCTAGTTATACTATTGCTGGTTCAGCTGGACAAAATCTTTCAGGACCAGTTGTTTCTATCCTTTCTTATGACGAACAAACTCTTAGTCCAACATGCTCTGGCGCTACCGTACTTAGCCCCTCTTCAGAGGTTAGTGATGGCAAAATATGGGTAGATAATAATGAAGCTCTAACAGAAACTAAAATTCTAATAGGTAAAAGTGCGAAGATTAATTGGAGACTACCAACAGGCGGATATAGCTGTTTTAGCACACACTCAGGCACTGGAGAGCTCGCTTGGTGGAATATTTCTACTACAACAAATCGACTTGATAATTCTCCATATATTACAGATCCTATAACAGATAAGGGTATATATAATCTTAGTATGTCATGTACAAAAACTGGAGCAGAAAACATTAATCTTAATTCAGTAAGGATTATCGTTACTGAGCCGATTCTTAGAGAGGGTTAAAATAAAAAGCCCCATTCGGGGCTTTTTATTTATCTAATTACTTTATATTCCAAAAACAAAACATCATCTGATAACTTTTCGAAAGAAGCTAATTTTAATTTAATATTTAATGGCTTATTAAAAATAGTCATACCATTGCCGAATAGATGAGGTTCAACTGTTATATAAATAGTATCTACCAATCCAGCTTCCATAAACATTGTGTAAATTGTAGAGCCACCGCAAATAGCTATTTCTTTGAAACCCCTATTTTCTAGTTCCACGATGAGATCTTTTGGTGACTTTTCTGTAAATTCTAAATTTGTAGAATCAGGATAATTTAGCTTTTCCTTATCAGCGATATCCTTTGGGGCATAAACTATATTTAGGCGATCTTTTAATGGTTTGCCAATTGTTTTAAAGGTATTTAGACCCATAACCATAACTCCTGCAGTCTTTGTTAATTGAATAAATTTCTTTTTGTCTGCACCAGAAGTCCAGACAGTAGAAGGAATAGACTGACCGTCAGCACTAGCTGGGGCAATGAATCCGTCTGCAGTATGAGCAACTATGATGAATGCTTTTATCATGGATTTATGAATTAACTATTTTATCTATTTGCTTATAAAGACTCTCAAGATTTCCATTATTATCCAATTCTAATTTGGCAGTTTTCATTACTATCGGAACTTCATAATCAGAATCTGCCTCATGATCTTTGAGGAATGATTCGTAGGTTTTTTTATCATCACCTTTATTTTCATTTCTTTTTACCATTCTTTCATATCTAATCTTTGGATCTGCATCGATACTTATAAGAATAAAATTCGGTAATTCTTTTAGAAATTCTATATCTGATATTCTTCTAACTCCGTCTATAACAATTATTTCAGTATCAATTTTTTTTACATCTTCAGCAATAATTTTGGCTAGTATGTTTTGACCAAAATTTTCTCTTAAAACTGTAGAAATTTTTTGCATATTTTCTCTACTAATTTCTTCCCCCATTCGTAATAAGATATCTCTAAGAGCTGTAGAAAAACGACAGTCTTTAGCACCATATTTTTGTTCGATATATTTCTTTACTGTACCTTTTCCACTGGCGATTGGGCCAGTTAGTCCGAAGATTTTTTGATGCATAAACTACATATTAGAATAAATTTCTACTTCTTTATTTAAAATAATCAATTCAATTTTTACTTCATCAAACACCTCTTTAGATCTTTTGCTTGCATGATAATCCTTTAAACAAACGACCTTTTTAATACCAGAATTTATTATCATTTTAGCACATACATAACATGGAGTCATTTTGCAATAAAGGGTAGAACCTTCAGTGCTTGTTCCAAATCTTGCTGCTTGAACAATAGCATTTTGTTCTGCATGAGATGTTCTTATACAATGTTTTGATTCGATACCATCTTCTTGGGTAACCGTATGCATTTCATGACCAGATTCATCGCAATGTTTACATCCAGCTGGAGCTCCAACATATCCTGTTGAAATAATTCTTTTATCTTTTACAATAACACATCCAGATCTTCCTCTATCACAAGTCGCTCTAGCAGAAACAGTTTCCATTATTTTTATAAAATATTCATCCCAAGATGGTCTTTTATTTTCTATTTCTTTATTCATAATTATTATTATACTACTTTTAATCGGTCTTTGTTCCTAAACCGACATCTTGGCCTTGATAGGCGGATGGTGATTGTAGTTTTCAAGTTTAACGTATTTATAGATGTCATCTGGGGTCAGCATCTTCGACACATCAATATCTTGAAGTGATTTGATCTCCGGATTAAGCCATAATTTTGGCAGAGCCATTGGCTCCCGAGATAGTTGTTCCTTAACCGCATCGAAGTGATCTTGGTAAATGTGAGCATCGCCAAGGGTAAGGATGAGTTCGTCTGGCTCCAGATTGGTCATTTGAGCAACCAGATGGAGCATAAGAGCATAAGATGCAATGTTGAATGGGACACCCAAGAACATGTCACAGCTGCGTTGAAACATGTGAAGTGACAATTTTCCTTTTGTAACAAAAAATTGGAAAATCATATGACATGGAGGCAAAGCCATTTCATCCAATTCACCCGGATTCCACCCAGTGATAATAAGTCTACGATCATTGGGATCTTTTTTGATCCGGTCAATAACAGAGGCTAGCTGGTCTACCGTTGAGCCATCCATTTTTCGCCATGATCTCCATTGAACACCGTAGACTCGGCCGAGGTCACCTTCAAACTTCGCCTTAGGTTTCCAGTAGTCCGCATTTGCATTTGGTGTCCAGATTTCACAACCAAGACGCTGAAGGATTTTATTCTCACTTGCACCGGACATGAACCAGAATAGCTCGGCGGCTGTGCTTCGAAAGGCTAGCTTCTTGGTGGTTACGGCAGGGAAGCCATCGGCCATTTTAAAACGCAGCTCTCTGGTGAATACACCGCGAGTTACGCCGTTGCGACCTTCACGGTCTGAACCTGTTTCCATTATTTCCTTCAGTAGTTTATTGTAGTTTCTCATATGTTTATTGTATCTTTTTTTGGTTAGAACTGTCTAGCTATTTTATACTCCTCTTGATACGATATGTCTAGTTAAAATATAAATATGAAAATCAACATCAAAAAACTTCATAAAGACGCCATTATCCCAAAACACGCTCATTACAATGATGCTGGTATGGATTTATTTTGTATTGAATCGTTTGAAATATTGCCAAATGAAAGAAAATCAATCTCCACAGGTATTGTCATACAGATTCCAGATGGGTATGTTGGACTTATTTGGGATAAAAGTGGCCTTTCTCATAAATATGGTTTAAAAACTTTTGGTGGAGTTATTGATGCTGGATATAAAGGTGAAATATATATTTGTTTGATGAATTTTTCAAATGAAAGTTTTAAATTTGAAAAAGGCCATAAGATTGCGCAATTATTAATTCAAAAAGTAGAAAGCATTGAATTTGAAGAGGTAGAAGAGTTAAATGATACCAGTCGAGGACAGGGAGGTTTTGGAAGTACGGGGAAATAATTAATATGTTAAAATCAAAATATGCCACAAGCTAAACCAAAATTTATTGTAATCGAAGGCGGTGAAGGATCTGGAAAATCCAGCATGCTGATGAAATTGAAAGATAAACTTGGTGACAATATTTTAACTACACGCGAACCAGGAGGAACTCCGTATGCAGAAGTTATAAGAGAAGTTGTGAAGAATAATCCATTAGCAAAAACGACTCCGGTAGAAACTACGCTGTCTCTTATGTTTGCTTCTAGATACGACAATGTGCAAAACATGATAGTTCCATCATTAGAAAAGGGCATTTCAATTATTTCAGATAGATTTGATGCATCTTCATATGCATATCAAATTCATGCGCAGTCAAAAGGTAAATTGGACAAATTATTTTGGGCGATGCGTGATCAACTTTTAGTAAAGCCAGATTTATATATTTTCTTTGATGTAGAACCCAAAGAGGGAGTTAGAAGAGCTGGTTCAAGAAATCAATCACTTCTGCAAGGTAAAAAATATGATCATTTTGATGATAGAGAAATAGAATTTCATAAAAATGTGAGAGAAGGGTATTTGAA
Organism: Candidatus Tayloriibacteriota bacterium; assembly: GCA_031384385.1. Classification (GTDB taxonomy): domain Bacteria; phylum Patescibacteriota; class Minisyncoccia; order Phycocordibacterales; family PALSA-1337; genus CAIOGI01. Next base: position 20,009 of record JANNAN010000014.1, read on the forward strand.
ATTCTTTGAAAAAGTTCCTCATGTGATAATCGATGCAAATAAATCATTTGATGAGGTTAGAGAAAACTTTTTTGAAGTGATTGACGAGCTTTTAAAATAAAACTACAATTGCATTTATGAAAGATATACAAATTAAAAAACTTATAGAAGCCGAAAAAAAAAGACAGAAAAGTGTCATTAACCTTATAGCATCAGAAAATTATGTTTCAAAAGATGTTCTAGAAGCTCTTGGATCTGAACTTACGAATAAATATGCTGAAGGATACGCTGGGAAAAGATATTATGGTGGCAATGAGGTGGTTGATAAGATTGAATTGTTGGCTATCGAGAGAGCATTGAAACTTTTTAATTTAAAGCCAGAGGCTTGGAATGTGAATGTTCAGGCACTTTCTGGTTCTCCGGCCAATCTTGCTGTATATCTAGCTTTAGTGCCTCAGGGAGGGAAGATTATGGGCATGTCACTAGATCATGGTGGTCATCTTACTCATGGTTATAGGGTTTCTGCTACAGGAAAGTTTTGGACTCAAGTACCATACGGAGTTGATAAAAATACAGAAGTTTTAAATTATGAAAATTTAAAGGAAATTGCACTAAAAGAAAAACCAGCGATACTTGTTGGTGGTTATACTGCGTATCCAAGACAAATTGATTTTAAGAAATTACGCGAAGTAGCTGATTCTTGTGGTGCATTATTGATGATAGATATGTCACATATTGCCGGTCTTGTTGCTGGTAAAGTATATCCGTCACCATTTGAATATGCGAATATTGTCACAACAACAGTTCACAAAACTCTAAGAGGTCCAAGAAGTGCATTAATTTTTTCAAAAAATGATACAAGAGAATTAGGTAAGAAAATAGATCGCGCTGTGTTTCCGGGTCTTCAGGGTGGTCCACATGAGAATCAAATCGCCGCTGTCGCTATTGCTTTGCAAGAAGCTTCTACTCCTGCTTTCAAAAAATATGCAGAACAAATAAAAAAGAATGCAAAAGCTTTATCTGAAGAGTTGGTAAAACTTGGTTGGAGAATTATTTCGGGAGGAACTGATAGTCATTTAATACTTGTAGATACTTGGATGAACGGAAAAGGTATTTCTGGGGGAGAGGCTAGTGATAGATTAGAAAAAGAGGGAATTATCGTAAATAAAAATACTATTCCATTTGATACTAGACCGCCAACAGATCCATCAGGTATTCGTCTTGGAACTGCAGGAGAAACAACTAGAGGAAAGAAAGAAAAAGATATGAAAAAAATCGCAGGACGAATAGATGCGATTTTGAGGAAATAATTGTTTGAGGTGATGATATCTAGATTTTAGTAAAGAAAAAACCCCGCTCGCCAAATGCGACACACGGGGTGATTCATGAGTGTTCGACTTAGGTTTGGGGAGGAATCTAAGATGCCGTGGCCGCCGGGATCTAGAAAGCCAAACTTATGTCTATACTCATTAATCCATTAAAACTATAGCAGATAATAAAGATATGTCAACATTTAGTGCGTTTTGTGATATAAATGCTACAATTATTCAATGAAAGAGAAACTGGGAAAAGCCTTAATAAAAGCCATAGAAAAACAGGGAATAGAAAATCCCACTGTTAATATTGAACATCCAGAAGACAATACTTTTGGAGATTTTTCAACTAATTTGGCCTTAGTATATTCAAAACAGCTCAATCTTGCTCCCAAGATTATTGCTGAAAAAATAATCGAAGAATTAAAAAAAGACTTACTGGGGGAGGTGAAATCAATAGAAATTGCTGGTCCGGGATTTATAAATTTTAAAATAAAAGATGATTTTTTTGCCAATCAAGTTTTAGATATTTCAAAAAATATAAAAGACTTTGGTAAAAATGATTTAGATAAAGGAAAAAAGATAATGGTTGAATATACAGATCCAAATCCTTTTAAAATTTTTCATATCGGCCATCTAATGGCAAATACAATAGGTGAATCACTTTCTAGAATTATAGAATTTTCTGGGGCAAAGGTAGTTAGAGCTTGTTATCAAGGAGATATTGGACTTCATGTAGCAAAAACTATTTGGGCAGTGTTGAAAAATAGGCAAGAAAATATAAATATAAAGTATCTTGGCGATATGTATGTTTTTGGTTCAAATAAATATGAAGAAGATGAGATTGCCAAGAAAGAAATAATAGAAGTTAATAAGAAAATTTTTGAAAAATTAGATAAAGAGATAAATAAGATTTATGATTTTGGTAAAAAAATAAGTCTTGAATATTTTGATGAAATTTATAAAAAATTAGATTCAAAATTCGATAATTTCTTTTTTGAATCTGAAGTTGCTGATGATGGAATAAAAATAGTTAGAGAATTTCTTAAAAAGGGTATATTCGAAGAAAGTGAGGGAGCTATAGTTTTTCCAGGTGAAAAATATGGTGAACATACTCGAGTATTTATAAATTCTCAAGGATTGCCTACTTATGAAGCAAAAGAATTAGGGCTTACACAAAAGAAATTTAAATTATACCCAAAACTCTCTGAGTCCATAGTTATTACAGCAAATGAACAAAATGCTTACTTCAAAGTTATTTTAGCTTCATTAAATGTTATGTATCCAGAAATTGCCAAGAAAATGAAGCATCTTAGCCATGGAATATTGCGACCCTCTTCTGGAAAAATGTCTTCAAGAAAGGGGAATATTGTTTCAGCAGATGATTTGATTGCAGAATTCGAATCTCTGGTTGAAGAAAAATTAAAGGGCAGGGAATTAGACAAAAAAGAATATGAAGAAATAAAGAAAGCTGTGGCTATTGCTGGTCTTAAATTCACTATTCTCCGTCAGTCAATCGGAGGGGATATAATTTATGATCCATTGAAAGCAGTTTCATTTGAAGGGGACTCTGGTCCGTATTTACAGTATGCAGTAGTTCGTGCAAATGCAATTTTGATAAAATCACAAGAAGTAGAAATTTCAAAAAATGTAAAAATTTTACCAGAAACAGTAAGTATATTAGAAAAATTAATATTAAGATTTCCAGAAGTAGTAGAAAGATCTCGCAAAGAATATTCAACGCATTATATCGTTACTTATTTAATTGAACTTTCATCAGCATTCAATTCATATTATGCGAATAATCAAATAATAAATTCAGAGGATTCATTGTCACCATATAGAGTAATGATTACAAAAGTTTTTGCAGAAATTATGAAAAATGGTTTGTGGATATTGGGGATTAAAGTGCCGGAGAAGATGTAGGGGATAGCTATATCTAGAGCCGTTTATTAGGCCTGAAATAGGCTTGACATAAGCCTATTTCAGGTGTATACTACTAGCAGTTTAAGGGTGGGATCTTTGATACTAAATTTGTAATTCGCTACAGCAGAAAGCACCTTAAGGATTTAAGGAATTCTCTGCTGTGGCGAAGAGTCCAGCGAAAACAATAACAACGTATATGAAAGGATGATAACAATGAAATCATTGATTACATCAGGACAGATTGCTCAAGCTGGCACGTTTGTTGCCGATGCAGGCAGAAAAGCGACGGAAACACTCCTCAAAGACATTAACGAAAATGGTCAGGTTGGAACATTCGATGTTCAACGGTTTTTTGCTGGCGGTGCCCGTATTAAGGCCGCCATTACAGAAGTCGTCCGCAAGGAAATTCTGGCTGTCGCCATGGGAGTTGTTGGTATTCTCAAGCTCATCTCCGCCGGCAAGAAAGTTCGTATTGCTGCTACTGGCGGAAAACGGACAATCGCCAAGGCGAAGAAAACGTTCCCTGGTTTCATTGATTCAGACTTCGTCAATTACGGTTGTGACGTGGTTGAGGAATCAAAACCGGAAACATCGACTGAAGTTTATGAAATGACCGACGATGGCGACTTCAGCAAAATATTTGGTGGTTTCGGCATAAATCTCGATCTGCTTTGCTTCACGCAGGATCAGATCATCGAGTTTGTCGAAACTCAGCCAGATTGGTTGAGAAAGGATGGTTACGGGACCCTCTTCCTCTTCAAGGTTAACGGTGAGTTCTTCGTTGCGAGCGTGCGCGTCGACGTCGGCGGGCTCGAGGTCCATGCCCGTCGCTTCTCGCGTAACTGTGTCTGGGGTGGTGACTATCGCCATCGTGTCGTTGTCCCGCAACTGGCACTTGCAAATTAGGTTCCATGAGCCTTTGGCTCTCAGTCTCTCTGACACTTTGCCCAATTAATTTTGGCAAGTTCAGGGGGATTTTTGTATAATGAAGTGGCAGCCATCGATGTATTTTGGCTACGGCTCAAATGCCATGGTTGTGTGAATACTGCCTCGAGAATTTTGTCAGATACGTCTTGCAAAAGAGTGGGGTACTATTTTCAAATAAAAAATATCTAGTTGGTGTAGCAAACTGGTGGACTTATATGTCCCGAATAAGATTCAATTATTCATGATTTGAATGATGGTGTTAAGGATGGTTTGCTACACAATTCTTCGTTGCGAACGTGAACGTCAACGACGGCAAGCTCAAGGTCAATGCCAATCGCTTCTCGAATGACAATGTCTGGAATGGTGACAATCGCCATCGTGTCGTTGTCCCGAAACTCGAAATTTCTCTCGCAGTTATATTGCGAGAGTTTTATTTTTTGGATTTTGTAATCCTTTTCTCCAACCACCAAGCATTTTTCCAATTTCTATTAGCTTTCCTGATAATTCAAGATATTTTTCTGAAGGTATGAGCTTAATCTCCCATGCTAATTGGGTAAAAAACTTTAGAATATCTAATTTTGATATTATTTTTCCCAAAAGAACTATTTTTGTCTCAGGTCCCATGTATATACATGTAAAACTTAGTTCTAGAATATCTAAAAATACAGTCTCAATTTTCTGCCCAATACCCAGCCTTTCTACTCTTGGAAAATTTTTGTGAATTGATAACCAAAATTGATATGCTTCTTTTTCTTTTAAAATCACTACGGGGCTTGTTCGGGGGGGGGGGGGGGTAAATAATTGTTAAAAAAAAATTTATAAAATTTATAAAAAAAAAATAATTAAATACAAAGATATAATATAT
>JANNAN010000002.1:0-2450 GCA_031384385.1 Candidatus Tayloriibacteriota bacterium
CCCCAAATATTTACAACAGTCACGTTTACTAGCTCGGCCTTGTGGGCGCGGTCAATCCGATTTAGGGCTTATTCAACAGCGATTGAATTCCGTAATGAGTGCCGGTTTTACAACATTGCCTATGACGCATTTCGAATCCCACCTGTTTTGTCGGCTAAGGGGTTTGCGTCTGAATACGTATCTGAGTATGTAGGTAGCATTGTCGGTGGCGGTACTGATTCAAAGATGACCGTGTTTTCACTGTCGAATCAAGATGGTTACGCGTTTGACTTTGATAATTACGGCGGCGGCTGGGTAGAGATTTACAACTGCGCAAAGGGTGCGGCGCTGCTGATCGTGTCGTTAAACAACAGTGCAAAACATTGCGTGCCTCTGTTTCAGCAGCTCAATTTCAAAGTCATAAATTTGTCTGGTGTTGCGCGCGACGGCGTTAAATTTACATGTACCGACGCGCCAACAAACAGCCCAACGGCGTTGATTACCACTGCATCCAACTTAAAAACGTGGGACTTCCAAACGCCGCTCACATATACAGGCGTAACGGCGGGCGGTGGACTAGCGTCGAGTGTGCCAGTGCTGCAAGTCTGGCACGGCACTACCAACATTAAAAACCTTCGGTTCCCGGCTTCAACGGCTATGTACCGTTTTGCTGGGTACAACGTTATTCAACAAGACGTATCTGTGGTGTTGGGCTCCGACACGGCGCAAACCGTTGGCGTAGCCATGACGGCGGCTACCAACTTGACTCTGACCGAGGCGCAGGCGGCGGCATTGACTGGCATCGCACTGGTTGCAAGCGGTGCAGACGGCGGAACGGTTACTGTTACAGCGCCCCGCACCCTGTCACAACTTTGGCAATACTTTCGCGCATGGAAACCTAACAACCTTTCGTCAAACGAGTGGTCATACGACGGCACAACGCTCATCGTGGGTTCTTGGACGGTCATTGGCGTAAACAATTTAAGCGGCGGTGAGCTACAAACTTCAACTGCAAGCGCTACTGGCTCAATTTCAAATCTTATAGTCATCGGAAATGTTACTCAGGTCACACCGACTAGCTTGAGCAACGTGACGATCACAGGCACGCTCAGCTACAACACGGCAGATGCTACACCAGTCACTTATACCAACGTTACAGCAGGCACGGTGTCTAATATCGGCGCAGGCGTGGTGACAGTTAAGCGCGTCAACTCTACCTTGACGGCGGGCACCAACGTGACTTCCTACGCGCCAACTACCTTAGTGTTCTCGCTCGCAGGCGGGCGGATTCGTGTGCTGAACAACGTGGGCGTCGAGCAGTACAACCAGACCACTGACGGCACCTTTGAGTTGCCAGCCGCCGCTACAGGCACCTGGTCGTACCGCATTGCCAAATACGGCAGTAAGCTGATCGACGGCACCGTGGTGATTGACGGCACGACCAAAACCATCACGGCCAGCTACATTCCCGACACTACGGTAGTGGATACCGAAGCCAATGTCACGGCGTACACCACCCTGGCCAGCGCGCAGCAAATTTACGACCGGCTGGCGCTGTATGGCGCAAGCGCCATCGGCATCGCCGACGGCTCCGTGGCGGTCAAAGGCTTCGGTACGCTGTCAGTGCCGGCCGGTCTTACACTTGACTCAGCAGCTATTGCTTTAATAGCAGTTTCAGCAGGCGTCGTAACGGCCAAGTCGGCAGGGCTGGCTGAAACAGTCACGCTGCTGTCTGGCGGCAACATCATCGCGCCAGTGCTGTCAAACGCGGTGCAAGTGCGCGGCTTGAACCTGGACAGCGAGATGATCTACTCAGTCGACAGCCTGACGTTCTACCCAACACAGGCCGACCGCAACTCCGGCACCAACCCCGGCGCCACTGTCACAGGCGGTGTGTATCGTTTCAAATTGGGCGCGACTGTCAGCGGCGTGGCTCTAAGTGGCACGGTGTACATGCGCGTCACCGTCGGGGCGACCACGTTCTTCTACCAGTCAATACTGACCTCCGGGCAAAACGTGATTGACTTGGGCGTGCAAAGCCAGTTGTCGGCCATCGCAGCAAAGGCCTTGACGCTGGCACAAATTGAATCAAGCCAAGTTCTGGCACTTAAATCTGACGTATGGGGCGCTGCACAATGAAATTTATAGTCTCGCTCGTGCTCTGCATGAATCTATGGGCGCCCACGCTCGTGATTGCTCAAACAATTGCGAGTCAATCGCTCATGAAGACCCCCCTCAGCTATTCGCTGCGTGAGTACGGGGTTGTTTTGGCAACGGCGCTGCTCGGCGGTGCCGCAAGCTGGTACATGAAGGTTCGCAGGGGCGAGATCATGGCGTGGAATTTGTCTTCGCTGATTGGCGAGCTGTGCGTTAGTGCTTTTGCTGGCCTGATTGCTTTCTGGCTGTGCGAATACTTTAACCTCAATCCGCTGTTGACTTCAGCGGTTGTCGGCATGAGCGGTCACGCTGGG
>JANNAN010000003.1:0-1960 GCA_031384385.1 Candidatus Tayloriibacteriota bacterium
AGAAACTACCACCATTTGTACTGCGGTAGTTTTTTCTTGTGAGAGATATATGGAAATACCGTAGAGTGAGATTCCTCCGATCACGATGAGGGCAAAGGTTTTCCCCATAGGATTTAGATGAGTGGCCTGGATTCAACAAAAGAAACACTCTTGGTCTCAAAGCCGTCCTCTCTCTTTTTCTTGCGAAGGTCAATCGTGACAAGGAAAAGTGAAATACCGAGCGCAATGAAGAGTACTTCTTTAAATACTGTCGGAACATAGAGCCATGGTGAAATAATGAGGAGAAACGCGATGAATCTCTGAGGTCGTGTAGTCATATTTTTAGTATATGATGAAAGCTTATTTTTTCAAAATAGTTAACGAGGGTACGACTTATCTAGTAGTAATAATCCGTCACCTTTGATGCCTTAGAGTCAGGAAAATCTTTTTTAAGACGGTTAAATACCTTTTTGGAGTAACCTGTCTTTTCATCATCGTAACAATGATTATACCTCGTCACAAGACTAACGTAATCCCCCATAGCACTCGGAATGACATCTTGAAAATTTTTATCTATCGTCTGATAGCTAAGAGTAGCTAGATACTTTCCAATCCAGACAGTAGTATTTTTTTCTGTAACCTTCTTTTCATTCTCTCTTTTTTGAGTATCTACTACTGTCATAAATTGAGGTAAAGGAGATTTTCCACTTTCAGTATCTTTTTTATATCCACATGCCCACATCTCACTTTTAGTACTTGCGAGTGCCACATACAAAAGCTTTCTGGTTGCATCATCTGGCGCTTGTATAAATTTTTCAACCAAGTATTGATGTGATTCCCCTTTATCGTCGTACGAGGAATAGTCGGGCATCGTCGGCGGCCATGTGAGTGATCTTGCATACTCAGACGCAGTTTGCCAATCTTCAAAAAGACCAGCTCGCCTAAATATCTCAAGTGCGAGATAATTTTTCACGTCTTTTGCAAAAGGAAATAGTTTTTTTAATGTCTCTTGTGAAAGAGAACTAAAATCTCTTAGATCGAGATATGGTCCAGCTTCTTCGTTTGTCTGAGCCAGCATAAAGGCCAAACTTTGTAGCTCATCTCCTTTCGTTGAAATGAGTTTATAGTAGCGACGAATTTCATCACTTGTAAAAAAGTCAGGGTGTTTTATCACAAGTAATCCAACCTTTTCTAAGACGGCCGTGGAGGCTGTGTCTCGGTACAGTTTCTTGTCCAAAACTTGAGCAGCATTTCTTGCGAGCTCCTTGTCTTTAAAATTACTGTCTTGTGAGGCAAGAGCTGCGACGGCATAAGCCCATTCACTATTATGGAGCGAAAGAAAGTTTTTCCGAGCAATACTGTAAAGCCGCTTACTAACCTCCAGTTCTGTTTGCTTATCTCTTGCTGAGTGGTCATAAGAAAGCGAGTGCACTACGTCATAGAGTGGCTGCTCTGCTCCATAATTACCAACAACCAAAAGCCAGTCGAGTAAATCATCTCCGGTTTCTTTCATTTGCGTGACGTTTTGTACTTGATGAAGGTCAGGGAGAAGCTTTGTCACCACCTCTTCAGACACTTCCTTTTTACTTAAAACCTCCGAAACCTGTTTTAATCTACCAAAAGGATTTGCACGTGCAAAAGTGTAATCAGCGAAGTCACTGACATCATCAGCATACTTTACCATAGTGGGGTCTTTACGGAGCAGCACAAAATAATCATAAGCACGCTTCATATGCTCTTGGTACGATTTTAAAGAATCTTTCTCAGACGCGTCATCTGTATCTTGCGAAGCGTAGAGAGAAAGGAGTGGCGACTGATCTCTTGGGCCAACAGCTTGCGCTCGTTTAATATAAATTCTGCCGAGAGTAAGTTTTGCCTCTCTTTGCCATACTGAGTTAGAATCTTCTGCCATACGCTTTATTCGTAGCTCAGCGTCGTCAAAGTTATTTGCATAAAAAGATGCAACGGCTAAATGATACTG
>JANNAN010000024.1:0-22663 GCA_031384385.1 Candidatus Tayloriibacteriota bacterium
ATTAGACAAATTCATGATGCAGATCTAACAGCTCAATGGGAGAAATTTACTTCTGTAAAAACTGGCGATACACAAGCTTCTCAAGAGAATGCAATCAAGCTCATGTCTATGTTAACTAGTAAGATGCTTTAAGGGGGAGGGGGGTGTCCCTTTATTTTTATAAAAATTCTGTTATACTCTTCTTTATGACTCCAGAAGAAAAGTCGTTACTTGAAAGAACATATAAAATAGCCGAAGAGAATAATGGTATTCTTAGGTCAATTCAACGCGCTAATCGTTTGAGCTTAACCTTTAGAATTCTTTACTGGCTAGTGATTATAGGGTTTTCTTATGGAGCATATTATTTTATTCAACCATATTTACAGACAATGCTAGGTCTTTATGATCAAGTACAAGGTAATGTCAATACGGTTCAGAGTTTAACAAATAAATTTGGTGATTTATTAAAATAATTTAGTTTTTGACTCGCGCCAAGGTAGCTCAGTTGGTAGAGCATTCCCCTGAAGAGGGAAGGGTCACCAGTTCAATTCTGGTCCTTGGCACCAAGTTGGTTTATAAAAATAGATAAGTATTTTTGAATAGACTCCGCAGGCGAGAAGTCGCCGAGGATTAGGAAGTTTTTAGCAAAAAACTTTCGTGTCTCTGAAAAAGTACTTATCTATTTTTAATTTAACTAAATAGTCTTTACCTTCAATTTTGATTGACGCTTCTTGTCTAATTTTGGAAGTTTAAGAATAAGTAAACCATGTTTTTCAATTGCTTCTGACTCGTCTACATCAATTTCTTCTGGTAATGAAATAGTTCTAGAAAATGAACCCCAATAAAGTTCACGAAGAAAATAATCATCATCTTTTGCAACTTTCTCTTCTTCTCGTCTTCCTTTTATTGTAACTAAATCTCTAGTTATAGAAATATCAAGATCTTCTGGTCTAACACCAGCAATCATGGTTTTTATTATTAACATATCAGAAGTCTGATAAACATCAGCAGTTAATTCACCTTCTTTTTCTTCATCTTCAATCCACTCTGTTGATAATTTTGCCATTTCTCTTTCTTCACGAGCTTGCTCTTGTTTGTCGTCCATTCTAACTGTCCCAGTTAATTTTTCAAAAAATGATTTTTTTTCTTTTGCCATAAATTTATTTTTTATTTGGTTTTATCGCTTTTATTTCTTCGAATAGAATTAGTAATATAATAACCAGACACCATAATAATCCAAAAACTTTTAGCGTATCTGTCGCTGTTGCATTAATTATAGACAAATTAAATGCACTATGCAATGTAGTTGCGATGGCAATTCCTACAACCGTAGAAAGTGTTTTCAAAAATATACCACGATTGAATGCAAGACCGATCATAAAACCAAGTGAAGCTGAAGAAACGATATGAACTAATGTAGCGCCAATGAATCTCATATTACCAGTAATGATACTTTTCATTATATCCCCTTCATGAAGGGGTGAAATTATGAAAAATGTATTTTCAAGAGCAGCAAAACCAACAGCTGCTGTAATGCAATAAATCATTGCATCAATAGGTTCATCAAGATATCTAGACTTCAATACAATTATGGCTACTGCTAGAAATTTGATTATTTCTTCAACCGCAGCCCATGTTATGTAACGATAGGTTTCATCAATCACTACCTCTTGAATAAATTTTTCTAAAAATATTGCAAAAAATATACCAACCACCCCAGCTAAAAAAGTTCCAATTAATAATCCTCTTGGTTCTGGATGCAAATTGTCTTCTTTAAGCCAAAACCATAACCAAAGTAATGCGGGTAAAACTCCAGACAAAAGAGCGTAACCAATTACTTCAGCTTGTCCAAGATTTATAATATTCATATTTGAGTATATTATAACTCACAAAAAACATGAAAACTAATATGTTTATCTACAGATTGACATTAGATATTTTTCGTGATAGTTTATCAATCATACTGCTCTTTGTCGTAAATTAAAAATGGCTAGGAGTACAACAAAAAACAAATACGGATTCGAAAGAAAATACTGTTATTATGAAAATAAAAAAAATGTTAGTTGTGTTCACTATGTTGATGTGTGCCACTTTTGGTTTTAACACATTCGGTGTTGGGATCAATTCCAAAGTTGATATCTATATCTGGGCTATTCCTGGACCTGTGAGAGCGAATGTCTCAGCATTTGAGAATTGGAGTACGAATCTCGTGCAACAATTCTATGCCAATGGCATGAAGCCAGCTGGTGCACTTGGATATCGGCTTTTGCCAGAACATATAATTCAATCATCGTCACTTACAAACAATACTCTTTGGTTTGTTATCCGTGTAGTGGCAAAAGATCCGGACTATAGATTTTTGCCAAGTAAATTAAGTTTCAGGGGAAATTCCTCGGACTCCTTAAATTATTTGGCAACTACCGCTTCGTTATCTTTTGATACGAACTACACCTATACCCCACGTTTTTATGGAATTATTTGGGGAAGTGGTGGGCCTCGTGTCAATGATACGATTCTATCAACTTCGTCATCTGGAAAAATCAGCGAAGTACCCGTGAATGAAGTTATTTTCATTGGCGCCCAGTTGAATTACTTTGTGACTGCCAATGCAGAAACAATGACTGCTTGGATTATGGGATTCTCTGATTATTCAGTAAATGGAACATGGACACTTCTTGATGGGATGACAAATCATGCGAGTAAAACCCTTCATACGAAACACACGCCATCGAATCCTTGGATATCAATAAGTGCGACAACTACAACAGTCACGCTTGGTGCTGATATGGAGACAAATTCCACAGCAATTTTGTATTCAAGTCCACGAATTCCACCGATTTGGAAAGTCGAGGGAGTTATGAATGCTGGTGACCTCATTACATTCCCACAGATCGGAAATCAGGGTTATTTTAAACTGATTAGCCAATAATTTTTTCAGGTTTTTAGAAAAAACCTCCAAGAAGCGCGCTTTAGAAATAAAGCGCGTCTTTTCTTTTATCTATTGACTTTTAAGCCATAAAGTATTATATTTTTGAATCTAAAGAACAAATTGATTATTATAAGAATTTTAAGAAAAAATATGAATTTTAAACAAATTAAGAAGATAATGTTATATGTTTTAATTGCAATTTTTGCAATTCCAGCTTTTACATTTGCAAATACATCAGAAGGTGGTCTGCCTGAAGATTTTATTATTGGCGGTTCTGATACAACTGGTGCAGATATAATTCTTGTTCCACCTACTCCAGAAGTTATTATTGTCGGCGGTTCTGATACAACAGGCGCAGATGCAAATCCTATAATCTCATCTGTTGTTTCTAGTGGTGGTTCTTCAAGTGGTTCTCGTTCAAATAATTTTATTGCAATTGCCACATCATCAGCTTCTATTGCTACCACATCAATATCTTGTAATTATTTAACAGGGTATTTAAAGTTTGGTGCAGAAAATGATTCAGTTGAAGTTACAAAGCTACAAACATTCCTAAAAAATATCGAAAATATTAATGTTGATATTAATGGCAAATTTGACGATAAAACTTTTGAAGGAGTAAAAGCTTTTCAAGCAAAATATATTGACGAAACAATGTCTCCATGGGGTTCAAGAACTCCATCAGGACAAGTTTTCTTTACAACAAAGAAAAAGATTAATGAAATTTATTGTAAATCTTCGTTTGCTCTAACAGCAGAACAATTGGCGCAGATTAATGTTTATAAAAATAATCTAGCACAAGGAATTGTTGGCACAAATTCATTAACACCAGCCAACACATCTCCAATCAATTCAGAAATTGGTTCATCAGGAAATATTAATTCTCAAACAGCGGCAATTGTTAATACACCTGTAACAACTAAGGTTTGGAATTTTATAAAATGGTTATTCGGTAAATAATTAGAGACTCAAATTACCTTTGGCAATAAAGCCCTCTGAAGAGGGTTTTATTGTATTCATAGAGCCAGCGAGGGCGATCATTACTGCATTATCACCTGTAAGCCCTGAAATTGGCATATAAAGGGGTATTGAATATCCCTCGGCAAGTGACTCGAAAGCAGTCCTAATATGCTTATTTGCCACTACACCGCCACCTATTATTAGGGTTTTTGGCCATTCATCTTCTATTGCTGCTCTAGTTTTTGAAATTAGTACTTCTGTAACTGAATTCTCAAATTCTCTAGAAATATCTTGCTTTTGTGTATCTGTAATATTTCCTAATTCTTTAAGTGTATAAAGTACTGCAGTTTTTAGTCCTGAAAAAGAAAAATTTAAATTCTTTGAGTGAATCATCGGACGAGGTAGTTTTATTCTATTTTCTAAATTGTTGTCTCGTGCAATTTCAGCCAGCCTTGAAATTTCTGGTCCACCTGGATAGGGAAGATTAAGCATTCTTGCAACTTTATCAAAAGCTTCGCCGATTGCATCATCAACAGTTGAACCAAGAATTTTATATGAACCAATCTTCTCAATTTTTACAATTTCTGTATGACCACCACTAATAAGCAATGCGAGAGAGGGGAATTCAATAGATTTTAATGATTGAAAGTCTTCATGTGTATCAGACTTTAGAATTAATGTAGAAACAATATGCCCCTCCATATGATTTACTGGAATTACTGGGATATTTAATTTTTCGCCTAATTCTTTTGCAAAAAGTATCCCAGTCCAAAGTGCAGGTTCAAGTCCTGGTCCTTGTGTCACAGCAATTCTTTCAATTTTATTTTCAGATACGCCTGAATTTTTTATTATTTGTTCAAAAAGTATGGGTAAGTTTTTAATATGTTCACGCTTAGCAAGCATTGGAAAGACTCCACCAAACTCTCTGTGTAGATTTATTTGAGAATTGATTATATTTCCGAGTATGCGATATTTAGTGTCCCCATCATTTTCTTGAATTTCTAGTAAACACAAAGCTGTTTCATCACAACTTGTTTCAATACCGAGTATTATCATTGTGTTTTAGATTGATCTAATTTATCTAATCCTAATTTCTTTACTCCAAAATATACAACAAAAGCAATTATACTAAAATTTATTAAGACGCTAATAAATTTCCCATAAGTAATATTTGCAGAAAGAATATGAAGTGACATTGCATTAAGGTTTCCAAATTTTCCTAAAGCTAGACCTATAATCGGATTGATTAAATCATTAACAATAGATGCCACAACATCAGATACAGCTTTACCCAAAACAAATCCTACAGCTAGACCAACAACACCTTGAGTACGAATAAAATCAATAAATCCTTTCATTTTATTATTAATTATTTATAATAATGGGATTATAGCTTTTTATTGATTTTTTTGCCATTTTTCAGAAATATGTTAGTATTTATTTGTGCTTAGCGGCCCCATCGTCTAACGGTTAGGACATCACGTTTTCAATGTGAGAACCAGAGTTCGATTCTCTGTGGGGTCACACGAAAAGAAAAGACTGGAGAAATCTAGTCTTTTCTTTTTAAGTATATTGTAATGACATTATCAGTCAAGAAATATCATATGTGGTAGGAGCGTAGAGTAGCACAAACATATTCTGTAATCATTCGCTATTTAAGTATTAACGTGTTACTATTCATTTACAAGAAAATAGTCGCGCTTCTTCAAATAAAATTATATTAAATAACATGAAAGGAACAATTAAGACTCTTACTGAGAAAGGATTTGGATTCATTTCTCGTGAAGGCGAGACAAAGGATCTATTCTTCCACTCAAACGATCTTTCTGGCGTATCATTTGCTGAACTAAAAGTTGGCGATGTTGTTAGCTTCGAAATCGTAGACGGAGAAAAAGGACCAAGTGCAAAGAATGTAGCACGTGCTTAATTGCATTTGTTAGGTTTTTGTATAAAAGGGAAAGCCGGCTCCATTATGGATCCGGCTTTTCTTGTTATTTATACGAAATCAAAAATGACGAATGAATTTTATTTTGCCAAAATCATTAAAAATTATCTCATCATTTTTTTTATTGATTTTGATAATCATCCCGTCTTCTTGTGAGAATGAAATTTTATCATTGATTATTAAACGCTCACGCATTTGGCGTTTTAATTCCTGCTTACTTCGATCATTGGAAGACATTGGATCAAAATCAATTACATGAACTCCACTCTTTATCTGAAATGTTTTTCCAAAAACTTCCTCTGTCCTTCCGTCTTCCTTAAGATAATTACTGGCGGCTATATCCTTTTGATTAATTCGGCTTGCTCTTAGCCAAAATGAATTATTATTTTTGCCATATCCACAAGTGATGTGAATGACAATAGTTCGTCCTACTATTTCATTGGAGATTTTATTTGTATCAATTTTAATCTCACTATTTTTCGATAATTGGTCAAGAAACTCTCTCGACCAATTTGTGCTGAAACCTTCTGCTGGATAGGTAACTAACCGCGTCAGTAATAAAACCAAGGCGATTGGTAAGGACTTGGGGTATTTTTTAATGAGCATTTTGGGCCTTTCATTTTATTTTTACCAATAGAATTTATTCCCGTAGCAAGTCATATTTAAGCAAATTTTAAGATTCTTGTCTATCTATAATTTATTTCAAATTTCTATAATTGTGATATTCTAATATGATGTATATTTTAAAAAAATA
This sequence comes from Candidatus Tayloriibacteriota bacterium, assembly GCA_031384385.1. GTDB lineage: Bacteria > Patescibacteriota > Minisyncoccia > Phycocordibacterales > PALSA-1337 > CAIOGI01. Next base: position 6,568 of record JANNAN010000024.1, read on the forward strand.
TAAAATTAAAATAATTTTGATTACAATTATAATTGTAATCACATCTATTTTTGCATATTTTTCAAATTCTGAAAATTCTTTATTTAAAAAGTCAAAAATTGTAATAATTCCGAATCAATTATATGAAATTCTTAATGTTATTGACGGAGATACTTTTGATATTAAAGTTGATGATAAAAAAGTTCGCGTAAGAATGTTAGGAATAGACACACCAGAAACTGTGGATCCAAGAAAGCCTTTACAATGTTTTGGTAAAGAAGCATCAGATAATACAAAAAAAATACTCCTGAATCATTTTGTGTCTCTAAAAACTGATTTTAATCAGCCTTCTATTGATAAATATAATAGATTATTAGCTTATATTTACGATGAAAATGGTCTTTTAATAAATCGATACTTATTAGAAAATGGTTTTGCTCGTGAATATACATATGGAAGTCCATATTCTAAGCAAAAAGAATTTAAGAAATTAGAAAAAGAAGCAAAGAAAAAGAAATTAGGGCTATGGGGAGAGTGCGCCTCTACCTCGCCTTCAAATATAAATAAATATCTTCAAGAGCTTTAATCGCATCGCCAGCCGCAATATTATTTTGATGATAAAGACCATCGGTAGCATCACCTGCTGCCCAAATTCCTTCTGTTGAGGCTTTTTGATTTTTGGGATCAACAACAATATGATTATATTCATTTAATTTAATCAAATTTTTTGCAAAATATGTAGTTGGTATCGAACCAATTTCAACAAAAATTCCAGAAATAGATAATTCAATATCCCTATTTGTTTTTAGGTCTGTATATATAAGACTTGATACAAACTTGTCACCTCGTACTTCTTTTGTAATTGCATTTGTAATTATTTTGAAATGAGGATTCTTTGAAACAGTATCTATTGTAATTGGATCTGCACGAAATTTATCACTTCTATTTATTAAAGTTACACTTTTACAATACGCCAAAAGTTGTGAGGCACTTTCGAATGCTGCATTTCCGCCACCAATAACTACTACATCTTGACCTGAAAAAAGTGGCCCATCACAAGACGCACAATAGGTAAGTCCTTTGTGTTCAAATATATCAGCACCTTTTATTTCCATTTTTTTTCTGAAACTTCCTGTGGTTATTAAAATAGTTTTTGTTTCGTAAGAACCTTTAGAAGATTTAATTCTAAAGCCATTTTCAGATTTTTCGATGTCTTCACAAGATTCGTTTTCATGAATTTCTACAAAATTCTTGGAATATGCCTTCAGATGATTTTCTAGACTTTTTCCAAAATCTACTCCAGAAATTTTAATAGTTCCAATCCAATTCTCAATCCCTTCTGAAACCGTACTCTGGCTATTCCAGTCTTTTGTAATAAAAAGAGTTTTTAATTCTTTTCTTGCTGCATAAACACCAGCAGCAACTCCAGCTGGCCCTCCACCAATTATTGTTAAGTCGTAAATCATAATTATTTATTTTTTCCTCATACTAAATTTGTATGGTTTAGAATTCTAATTTTACTTTAATTTTGATCTTCTCAAAAATGCTGGTACTGCACCCCAATCATCATCATCGTCTTGGGCATCATTTTTCATTTCTTTCTTTTCCTCTACTCTTTCTTTTGCCGGTGTTGGTGCTGAAACAGTGTTGAATATTTTTCCTCTTGATTCTTCCTTGCTCTTATTTATCTCAGGATTTGTATTATTAAATGGAACTTGCTTTGCTTGATTATCACTAGGAAGAACTCCTTCTGGAAATCCAGCAGCAATAACTGTAATCTTTACTTCATTTTTCTTTAATTTATCATCTCGAACTGTACCAAATATAACTTTTGCATTTGGATCTACAGATTCTGTAATAACCTTTGCTGCATCTTGAATTTCGAACATTGTTAGGTCTTCACCTCCAGCAATTGAGAATAGAACACCTTTTGCACCATTTATTGAAACATCAAGAAGTGGGGAATTGATAGCAAGTTTTGCGGCTTCTACGGCTCTATTCTCACCAGAGGCAGAACCAATACCCATAAGAGCAGAACCAGCACTTTCCATGACTGTTCTAATGTCTGCAAAGTCTATATTGATTAATCCAGGTGTTGTAATCAGATCTGAAATACCCTCAACTGCCTGACGAAGAATTTCATCACACATTGAGAATGCATTCTTTACTGTAGTGTTCTTATCAATAGTTGAAAGAAGACGGTCATTTGGAATAACGATAATAGCATCAACTTCTTTTCTAAGTTCTTCTAGGGCTGTATCAGAAATTTTTGATCTTTGTTGACCTTCAAAAAAGAATGGTTTTGTAACAACAGCAACTGTAAGTGCACCTAATTCTTTTGCTGTACGAGCTACAACAGGGCTAGCTCCACTTCCTGTTCCTCCACCAAGTCCGCAAGCGACGAAAACCATGTCTGCACCTTTTAATGCTTCTTGGACATCTTCTTTCGTTTCTTCAATTGCGCGCTTTCCCATTTCTGGATTCATTCCGGTACCAAGTCCGCGAGTTAGATTTTTACCAATATGTATTCTTTTTTTTGCTAAGGAATGATGTAAATCTTGAGCATCAGTATTTATTGAAATAAAATCAACACCTTTTACCTTTGAGGTAATCATATGATTTACTGCATTTTTTCCTGAACCACCAACTCCAATTACTTTTATTCTCGCAAAAGCTTCAATATCGGGTGTTATATTAGGCATGTGTTATAAGGATTAAATAAGGGTTAGTGGGTATATAATACCAGAGCATAAGTAAAAAAGAAAACATTGACCTAAGGCAAAAACTGTTTTACCCATAGAACGATCTTTTTCCATGCTTTTTCTAAAATAACACCGCTAATATCAATTGGTATATCTTCATCTGCATGCAGACCAAGAATACAAAGACCATAAGCAACAGCCCAAGTAGAATCTCTGTAACTTTGTTTATCAGAAAGACCAAGACTTACAGTACCTATACGAGAGGGTAGTCTTAATGCAACTTTAGCTAGATCTTCTATATTTGAAAGTCCAGATCCACCGCCAGTAATCACAATTCCAGCGGGTAATAAACCATTTCGTCCAATTTTTTTTAAATGAGCTTCAATTAATTCAAAAATATCTGAAAGTCTTGCAAAAATAATTTCTTCTAATTTTTTTCTTGGATAAGAACTACCTGTAATTGCTCCAACTTTAATTTGTTCGGCTTCTTCAAGAGGAACTTTCAAACCAAGAGCAATATCGTTTGTAATATCTGTAGAGCCGATAGGGAATATTTCTAATGATACTGGAATATTATTTTCAAAAACCGCTATAGATACAGTTTCTGCACCTATATTTGCAAGTACACAACCCGCAATCTTTTGAGATTTTGTAAGAACAATTAAACTAGCTGCTATAGGTGATGCCATTACATCTTGCACACTAACACCAGCTTCTTCAACAGCTTGAATAATGTCATTAAGATGATGTTCAAGACATGTAATATAAAGTGTTTTAATTTCTAATTTGCTGCCCTTCATTCCCTCAGGTCTTCCTAATGCAATTTTTCCATCGATTTTATAATGAACTGGAATAGAATGAATTATTTTCTTGTTCAATGAAGCATTTACAGGAATGTCTTTTTCACATTGCTCTTGAACTTTTTTAATATCTAAAGATGTAATTTCTAAATCCGCACGAGATATGATTACTGAACTTGTGGAAGTTATACTACCGAGCCCAATTCCACCAACAGATATGAAAGCTTTTTTGACTTTTACACCAGCCCTTTTTTCAGCCTCAACTAGCGCTCTTTTTATACTATTAACTACATCTTGAATATTAATTATATATCCATGTCTAAGTCCTCTTGATTCTGCAGATCCAATACCAATAATTTTAGGAAAACCTTTTTCATTTTTTTCTTGCGCATCAGAAATAATCACCTTAACATGATATGTTCCAATATCTATTCCAGTAATGATTGATCGTGCCATTAAGTTATGAAACTCAAATACCGAATTGTTTTCGGAAACGAGTTTCGATACTCTCCATTGTACTACCATGATCGAATCCTTTCAAATGTACTAAACCGTGGATAACTACAAAAGCAAAAAAGTTTTCATAATTCCTATCAAATTTCTTTGCTTCGATTTTAGTCATTTCAGGATTTATGTAAATTTCACCGTTCCCATCAGACAAAGGGAAACTTAAAATGTCAGTTGGTTTATTTATATTTCTGTATTGCTTATTTAATTTTTGAATCTCTTTTTTATTTACTATAATTATAGTTAATTCATATTTATTACCAAGTATGGCTTTTTTAAATTCAGCAAAAGCCAAACTAGGGAGCTTGGCTTTTGTGGTATTTATCAAATTAAATTTTTTTTCTAACATTTACTCTTAAAAACTTTTATTTTGAAAATCTAGAAGTTTTTTCTTGCATTTTACCCATCTTAATCAATTCCATTATTTCAGCTTTTCTGTTTATTGATTTTAAAGTTTTCATCTTTGTCTTGTAATGTGAAAGACCGCGTTGATTGTAACGAAGACTTCGTACACGAGGAAGAACACCAGAACCTTGAACTTTCTTTGTAAAACGGCGAAGAGTACCCATACTATTCTCTGTGCCACTTCTTATTATTTCTACATTTGTTGCCATAGTTCAACCATAGTAACATAGCCCCTATTACTTATCAAGCTTCTTCATATAGTGAGGTAAATCGACAATAGAAATAATTTCTTGCGCATGAGTATCAATATTTCTTACAATAGCTGTTTTTTCTACAGCTTCTTTTTTTCCAATAATAATGGAATATGGAATATGATTCTTCTCTACAAAGGAAACTTGAGCCCCAAGACGATCTCTGGCCAAAGAAAGACACAATGAAATTTTAACCTCCCTTAAACTTTCTATAATTGAAAGACTTAGGAGTTTTGATTCAAATCCTAATTGAATAAATGAAGCTATTGGTTTTTTGAATTTCTTAACTTCTTTTCTTAATGCTAAATTATTACTTTTTAATAGAATTGATATTCCAACACCTTGAATCTCTTTTTTCATACCAATTTTTTTTGCAAGCCCATCATAACGAACGCCTATAGCTACTATTTTTGAGTCTTTATTTTTTTTATTATAATCAAGATTTATAATTGAAAAAATTGTTTCTGTGCAATATTTTCTATTTCCAACTAGAGAATTATTAATTTTGTAAGGTATATTCAAGGCTTCAAGATACTCAAGTATTTCTTGGAAATTATTTCTACTTGATTCAGAGAGAAATTCCATTGTTTTTGGTGCATTGTCATTTATTTTTTTACATTTTACATCTTGGCAATTCAAAAGTTCAAATGGATCTTTTTTTAATAATTGTCTGCATTCAGAATGCATATCATTGAGATGTTTTTTGTAATAATTTGTTAATTCACGAGTATATTTTTGAATTGAATCTTTATCGCCAATGCTATTTATTTCTACACAAATATTTTCAATACCTTCTTCTTTAAGAATCGCACGAGCATTTTGAATTAAAATTGCCTCTGCAATACTTTTTGAAACTCCGATTATTTCTAAATCACAATATCTATGGAATGAAGAATGCCCCTTTTTGATTGAACCTCTGAAAGGTTCTTTGAAATAAAACATCAAGGGCTGTGGAAGTGTGTACATATTATTCTCATGGAACATTCGCAAAAGTGCAATTTTTTCTTCTACATGAAGTGGAAGTCTCGCATGAGATTCTTCTTCACTATCGATAGAATCCCCATTTAAAAGATTTTTTGCTAAGTCTAAATCTGATTTATTGATCGCAGGACTTTGATGTGGAGTAAAACCATAATAGACTGCAACCTCACCAATCTTGTCTAAATGATTGTATGAAGTATATTTTTTATCTGAAGTATTCTTCTGATTTTTTTTCATAAATATATTTTATTTTCCAGGAAATATTGAAATTTTTGAAATAGGAAATAAGCGGATAAAAGGACGACCTACAATATATTTTGATTCAAGCACTCCCCAAGTTCTCGAATCAGAACTTTGTGGACGATTGTCACCCATCACAAAATATTCGTCCAAACCAAGCTCTCTAGTAAAAGTATCAGATGTTCTATGATTTTTTGTTATATAATTGTCTTCATTTAATAAAAAACCCTTTGGATTTTCTTTATTTAGGATAGTAACTTTTCCATTATCCATAGAAATAGTTTCCCCAGGCAATGCTATTATTCTTTTTATAAAATAAGTTTTCGGGTCTAATGGATATTTAAAAATAATAACATCATCTCTATGTGGTTTTTCAAGCCGATATGAAATTTGATCAACAATTAAATATTGATCTGTTGCAAATGTTGGATCCATTGAAGCACCACTCACAATAAAAGGTTGCGCTATAAAAGTTCTAATTGGAATTACGATGGCAAGAGCAATAATGCTGAATTTTGTTATTTCCTTTATGAAACTTTCTTTCTTAGGCTGTTGCTGGTTTAGGATTTCAGGATTCATTGGTGTAATTGTACTGCCAATATTCGTTTGACACAAGATTTATGATTGTGTCATACTTAAATTATAAAAATTTATGGCATATATAATCGTAGGCTTAGGAAATCCAGGTCAAGAATATGAAAATACTCGTCACAATGTTGGACGAATTATTTTGCAATCACTTACAAAAGATGAATTTAGTTTTGATAAAAAAATAAAAGCATTAGTTTCTGAAATTAAAATCGGAAAAGAAAAAGTGAAGCTTGTTGCTCCAGAAACTTTCATGAATAATTCTGGAAAAGCAATTTCACCATTAATAAAAAGTATAAAAGCTGCAGAAAAACTTGTAGTCATATATGATGATTTCAATTTGCCATTGGGTAAGATAAGAATCTCATTCAATAGAAGTTCAGGAGGGCATAATGGTCTTGAATCAATTATTAAATCAGTTAAGACAGAAGCTTTTGTAAGGATTCGAATTGGGCTTGCTCCAGAAAATGCAAAAGGTGCAGCAAAAGTTCCACATGGTGATGAAAAGATTGAGAAATTTATTCTAGGAAAATTAAAGGATGAGGAAATTAAAGAAGTGAAGAAGATGTCAAAAATAGTAGCAGAATTAATACCAGTTTTGATAAGGGAGGGAAGAGAGAAGGCGATGAGTATTTATAATGCGGGGTAATCAGCCGCTCTGTCTTTTAGTGAAATATACGGCAAGGTGATTTTTCCTTTCATACACAGTTTTTTCTCTTCTTCACGAAGTTTATCTACATTGTATACTGCCATTTTCCATGTTATTTCTGCCCCGTATCTAGATTTAATATGAAAATCTTTAACTTCAAATAATGTTAATTTGTAGATCAAACTGGTACCAGCAAAACACGGCGTTAATATTGGTGATGGTTCAATAGCCATTTTACTAAATAAAATTTCGGAAGGTTCTTTGATTTGTGTTGCTTGCCATATAACATCTTCACTTGAAAACGTTGAAAAAATTTGAGCACCTGGAATATTAATCCTACCTTTTCCCTCATCTGCAAAAACAGATTCTTTAACGCGATTTTTATCAAAATGTATCGGATTTTTATCTCTAAGTGGTTTAAGAAAACTCAATATATCCTCTTCCGCAATATTAATTTCCTTTGACATAAAAGTTTCACCCACATGTTCTTTTAATTGTGAGATTGTATCAACTTCTATACTCTCTGTATTGTCTTTTATAAATGTATTATCTGATTTTGCACTTATGTCGATTGGTTGTTCGGATGTAGGTTCTTTTTCCATTTAATTTAAATTATTAGGTTCATTTTACCCCCCCCTAGGAAATTGCAAGGATTTCCCCAATCTCTATCAAATCTTTATCCCGTCTACAGCGTTTCTTTATTCTGTCTTTAGAATTTCTTTATCCCAGTTTAGTAATATATTCATATTATTAAGTTAATTTTAAAGATATGAATAAAAATATAGAGAATTTAGTTATCTATCAGTCAAAAGATGGGAAGGTTGAATTAAGGGCAGATATAAACAAGGATACGATTTTGGCGACACAGGATCAAATTGCAGAATTATTTGGTACACAAAGACCAGCAATTACAAAACATTTAAAAAATATCTTCGAATCTGGTGAACTTAAAGAAAATTTAGTTAGTTCCATTTTGGAACATACTGCCAAAGACTCTAAGAAATATAAGGTTAAATTTTATAATTTAGATACAATCCTTTCTGTTGGTTACCGAGTAAATTCAATGAAAGCAACTCAATTTCGCATTTGGGCAACTGAAGTATTAAGAGAATATTTAAAGAATGGATATTCATTACAAGAATATAAATTAAAGAAGTCTCCAGAATCTTTAGATAATTTAAAAGAGGCTTTATCATTAATTACTTCAGATAAATATAAAGGCAAATTAACTTTAAAAATTAGTAAGAATATATAAAGTCAATTACAAAATAAAAAACCACAATCATCCAAGAATGTGGTTTTTTATTTAATTAAATTATTTTAATTACCCCTTCTTCTCACCAACGAATGAAAGTGCCATTTTCTGTTCTTTTACATCAAATAATGTAATTTTGAAATCGTATGCTTTTCCAAGTTCTAGATTTTTTCTTAATTTTTCCTCTGAACCAAATTCAGAAACATGTACAAGACCAGCTATACCTTCTTCAATTGATGCTAATGCGCCATGCTTATTGAATTTAATAATAACACCTTGTACTTGTTGATCCTTCTTGTATTTTTTTGAAGCTTCAACCCAAGGATTTTCCTTAAGTGCTTTGATAGAAAGAGAAACTTTTCCTTCTTTAATTTCAATAACCTTAACTTTGATCTTTTGATTAATTTTAAATAGAGCTCTTATATCTTCTACAAGTGACCAATCAATTTCTGAAATGTGAACTAGACCCTCTAGACCGTCTTCTAATTTAACAAAGACACCAAAATCAACAATTCCCGTCACTGTACCTTCAACAGTATCATTAACTTTGTATTTTCCAATAATTTTTTCTTTCTCTTTGGTTTCAGGGCTTTTTTCTGAGAAAATAAGTTTACCTTCCTTTGGAATTGCAGAAATAATTGAAACTGAAATCTTTGTACCCACCATCTTCTTTAATTCTTCTAAAATCTTATCCTTATCGCCATCAGCTACACGAGGATAGTGTTCAGTTTTTAATTGAGATGCTGGCAGAAAACCTGAAATTCCTTGCCACTGTATGATAAGCCCTCCCTTATTTGCTTCGATAATAGGAAGTTCAAGAATTGATTTATTGTTAATTGCAGTTTCAGCCTCACTCCAGATAAGAGCTTGACGAGCTTCCTTTAGAGAAAGTTCTATGTAACCCTCTTTATTATTTGTGTCTACTACCTTCGCTGCGATAACATCACCGATATTTATTTTTTTAATAATATCTCGAGCTGTAATATATTCACGGCCAAAGATAATACCAGTACCAAATGGTGCTAGATCAATATAAACTGCTGACTTCTCAATATTTATAACTGGACCTTCAACCAAATCTCCAACTAAAGCTGGATTTACAGATTCATTGATGATTCTATCCATCACTGTATCTAGTTTTGGAGCTACTACGACTTTTTCTTTTTTTACTTTCTTAACTTTAACTTCCTCAACTACTTCTACATCCTTTGTGTTTTTAATCATGCTTATATGTCTATATCCGTTTTTTAACTAATAATATTAATTTTTCCATCTTCACTCGGACGTTGTGAAAGAAAATTTCTTTCACACGATCCTCGTTTGATGGAAGAATATGAGAGTTGCTTGTGGATACGAGCTATCTTCTCTCTAAATTACGGTTTTACTTAGACTGGGGTACTATAGTATAAAAGAGGGGAAATGTACAGTAATTATTACTTCTTTCTCCAAGCCCCCACCCAAAAATTCCTTTTATAAGATTTCCCATTAAACTTTGTATAATGCGTTTCTTTTTCTAAATATAAATTATCAAAAAATTGGGCATAAGTGGCCAAAATATCTTCTTTAGAAAAAACCCTCTCCGTCAGACCTAATTCTGGCATTATGTAAGTATCCTTTTCTTTTCCTGGATTTGATTTAATTAAATTCTTTGCATTTAAATCTCCATCTTTGCAAAGAGCACGAATAAATAAATAGCCACCAGATTTTAAAACTCTATGACTTTCATTTAAATAAATTTCTCTTTCAGATTCAGAAAGGGAATTGGAAGATGTAATATCTAAAATAATATCAAAGTAAGAATCAGGAAAATTTAATTTTGTACCAATACTTTGTTTTATAAAATTTCCTTGAGGTGCTAATTCCTTTGCATATTTTAATGCTGTTTCAGAAATATCAATTCCTACTATTTTATTATTTGAACCCTGTTCCGTTATGTAGAAACTATTTTTAGCATTTCCGCATCCAAGATCTAGAATATTTAAATTAGAAATTTCCACTCCACACTTTTTACGTAAAAAACGTACGAAGTCTTTTAAACTTGTTATTGGTTCTTTACTTAAACTAACTAATTGAGGATTCTTATATTCCTTTTCCCAGATATTTTCTTGCATGACTTAACGATATCATAATGTTCTGCTATAATGCCATTACTTATGATTATTACATATTTTGGAGGAGAATTTTTTAAAGTTCAATTTGGTGATATTACACTTGCTTTCAATCCAATTTCGAAAGAATCAAAGTTGAAGCCAAGTCGTTTCGGAGCTGATATTGTCCTCTCAACTACACATCATGTTGATTTTAATGGTACTGATCAAGTAACTCATGGGGATAAGAAACCCTTTGTTATTTCTGGTCCTGGTGAATACGAAGTAAATAGTGTTTTTATAAAGGGACTTCCTTCAGAATCAAAATATGGCAATAAGGATCTAATCAATACTATATATACTGTGTCTCTTGAAAATATGAATATTTGTTTTCTTGGTGCAATCAATAATTCAGAATTAAAAAATGAAACGATTGAAGCCCTTGATGAAATAGATATTCTCTTTGTTCCAATTGGTGGTGATGGAGTTCTTGAGCCAGTAAGTGCGTATAAACTAGCTGTTTCTCTTGAACCAAGGATTATTATCCCAATGCATTACGGTGATATTGGTGGAAAAGACGCATTAAAAATTTTTCTAAAAGAAGCTGGAGAAAATCCAAAATCAGAACAGAAATTAACTTTGAAAAAGAAAGATTTGGAAGGTAAAGAGGGTGACATTATATTGCTTGATTCTTCAAAGGAGTAGAGTATACTTAATGATGTATGAAAAACTATATAAAAAATCTAAATACAAAGCCAGATCATGTTAAAAGACGGTTTGCTTTTCTTGTGTCATTTTCATTCAGCACACTAATTCTTATTGGATGGATTGCTTCTTATGGTTTCCAATCTACAGCTGTAGTTGCTGATGCAAATAATGATAATAAAACAATTGTAGAAGCTCCAATTTCTTCTATTACAGCAAGTGCAGTCGGGGCATACAATGATTTAAAAAATATAATTTTTAGTTCAAATAAAACTGAGTACTCTACTGATAATATTGAAATGGTTGCAGGAGAGAGATAGGGAAAATTAAAGAATTTAAAAATAAGATAACTTAAATACTAATAAGTCAACCCCTCTTTCACAAGACAAATCACATCATTTTTGATATAATAAACAAGTAAAAATATTAAAAAGTCATCAGAAATCTATTTAAAATATGGCCAAAAAATCTGTAATCACTGAAAATAATCAAGAACCAGCAGCACGAGATCCAGCACTTGGAATTGTTGCAAGAAATATTAGTACAGAAATGCGTGAATCATATCTTGATTATGCAATGTCAGTTATTACTGCCCGCGCACTTCCTGATGTTAGAGATGGATTGAAGCCTGTGCACAGAAGAATTCTTTATACTTTACATGAACTGGGATTAACAGCTGGTGCGAAAACTCGTAAGTCTGCAAAAATTGTTGGAGATGTAACTGGTAACTATCACCCTCATGGAACAGTTGCTGTTTATGAATCTATGGTAAATATGGCACAGGATTTTCGTATGAGATATCCACTTGTTATTGGGCAGGGAAACTTTGGTTCAATTGATGGGGATAATGCGGCAGCCGATAGATATACAGAAGCCAAAATGTCAAAGATTTCTCAAGAAATGTTGAGAGATATTGAAAAAGAGACTGTAGATTTCAGACCAAATTACGAAGGAACAAGAAATGAGCCAATTGTTCTTCCAACTACAGTTCCAAATCTCCTTTTGAATGGAACACTAGGTATTGCCGTAGGTATGGCCACAAATATTCCACCACACAATTTAAGTGAAGTTATTGATGCCACCGTACATCTTATAGAAAATAAAGAAGCAACAACGACTGATTTACTCGGATTTATAAAAGGTCCAGATTTTCCAACTGGTGCTATTATGTATGGTGAAAAAGATATTCATCATGCATATTCTACTGGTCGCGGAGGAATTCTTGTTAGAGGTGAGGCAGAAATTGTAGAGGATAAAAAAGGTCAATTCCAAATTATTATTACCTCGATTCCTTATAGAGTAAATAAGGCTGAACTTATTATAAGAATTGCAGATCTCGTTAGAGAAAAAATGATTGAAGGCATAAAAGGTCTTCGAGATGAATCAGATAAGGAACTTAGAATTGCTATTGATTTAAAGAATGGAGCATATCCCGAAAAGGTTTTAAATTATATCTATAAACACACTCAACTTGAAGATACATTCCATGTAAATATGGTGGCTCTTGTACATGGAGTTCCACAGACAATTGCCCTAAAGACTTTTCTAGAAGAATTTATTACTCATAGAATAGAAGTTGTACGACGTAGAACAAAATATGATTTAAATAAAGCAGAAGATCGTGAGCATATTTTAATTGGCTTAAAAAAGGCGCTAGATCATATCGATGAAATTATTACTTTAATTAGAGGTTCAAAAGATGCTGTAGAAGCTCATGCAAATTTGATGAAGAAATTTAAGTTTTCAGAAAAACAGGCTACGGCTATTTTGGAAATGAGACTACAAAGACTTGCTGGTCTAGAAAGAAAAAAGGTTCTGGATGAATTAAAAGAAGTTCAAGAACTTATTGAAAAATTAAAAGAAATTCTTGGAAGCGAAAAGAAAGTTCGTGGAATTATAAAGGATGAACTCGCAGAAATTAAAGCAAAGTATGGTGATGAAAGACGCACTAAGCTTATAAAACACGCTCTGAAGGACTTTAATCCTGAGGATCTTATTCCTGATGAAGAAAGCGTGTTAGTTCTTACAAAAGGTGGATATATAAAGCGTACAAATCCTGATGAATACAAACAACAGAAACGCGGTGGTGTTGGAGTTGTAGATCTTGATACAAAAGAAGAAGATTTTATTTCACACCTTATATATGCCAATGCTCACAATGATATTTTATTTTTTACTGACAAAGGAAAAGCATATCAAATAAAAATGTATGATATTCCAGAAGGAAAGCGCGCTACTCGTGGAAAATCTGTAATGAATTTTTTATCACTTGCTGATGGAGAAAAGATTACATCTATTTTACCAATGCCAAAGGATAAAAAAGAAGCAGATGGACTTGCATTGATGATGGTTACAAAGAATGGTACAGGAAAGAAAAGTTCAGCAAAACATTTTCATGATGTTCGTCGTTCAGGTCTGATAGCCATTACTCTTGAGAATGGCGATGAACTTATGTCTGCATCTTTTGTTTCAAAGAATGACAATATCGTTATAGCCACAAGAGACGGTCAGTCTATAAGATTTGAAGAAGCTGATGTTCGAGAAATGGGAAGAAATGCTTCTGGCGTTAGGGTAATCAAACTTGGCAAAGATGATGCTGTTATTAGTGCAGATATTGTATCTAAAGATGCAAAGAATCCAACTCTATTCGTAATGGGTGAACATGGCTATGGAAAAAAGACAAAATTGGATGAATATAAAGTTCAAAATCGTGGTGGCTCTGGAATTCTTACAATGAATGTTACAGATAAAACTGGTCCTCTAATTGCTGCCAAAGTTGTCACAGACGATATTGAAGAAATGGTAGCTATGTCAAAGAAAAGTCAGGTTATTAGAGTAAATTTAAAAGAAATTCCTACATTAGGAAGATCTACTCAGGGCGTGAGAGTTATGAAATTAAGGGAGGGGGATTCACTGGCTTCACTTATTTGTTTATAAAAGGACTCTGTGTACAAATATTATAGCCATACAAAAGAATAAAGGTTATAATAAACTCATGTTTTCAGATCCACAAAAAAATATTGCAGAATTCGGAGTATTGAACGGAATGAAGGTTGTTGACCTAGGCGCTGGCTCAGGTTTCTATACTATTGAAGCAGCAAAAAGAGTGGGTGCTAGTGGCTTGGTCTACGCTGTAGATGTACAACAAGATTTACTAAATAAAATTAAAAATTCAGCAGGGAATATAGGACTACATAATATTGAGATAATTTGGGGTAATATAGAGAAAATTGGAGGCACTAAACTTCGTGAATCTATTGCCGATCGCATTATACTTTCAAATACATTATTTCAAATAATGATTGAAGATCGTGATAATCTTGCTTTGGAAATAAAAAGATTATTAAAATCAGGCGGAAAACTAATGGTAATAGATTGGAATGCGGGAAGCCCATTAAGTCCAAAGACTCTAATTCCTCGTATGCTTGCAGAAACTATTTTTCAGAAAGTTGGTTTTCAAATTGAAAAAGGATTTGATGCTGGAGATCATCATTATGGTATTATATTCAAGAAACCATGAGTAAATTTCAAATAATTTTAATTTCTGTATTTGTAGTTGGTATTATTGCTGGAGTTGTTGCCTTCGCTACCTTTAAGGGAGGATCTTCTGCAAATGATTTACCAACCATAACTATTTGGGGAACATTTCCACAAACTTTATTTAATCAATATATAACAAAGACAAATCTTGGTCGCGCCCAATCCCTTAAGGTTGATTATATTGAAATTCCCGAATCAAATTTCGATAAAACATTTATTGAGGCACTAGCTCGTAATACCGGTCCTGATGCTATTTTGATCTCTCAAGATTTACTTCATAGACATGAAGATAAGATTATTCCAATACCGTATACTATTTTAGCCCAAAGAGATTTTCAAAATACATTTATTCAACAAGCAGAATTATATTTGGGTCAAAATGGCTCAATCGCCCTACCATTTGTTGTAGATCCGATAGTTATGTATTGGAATAGAGATAGTTTTTCAAATGCAGGAATCGCTAATTATCCAAAATTTTGGGATGAATTTACAAATTTAAATAAAAAACTTACAGTAAAAGATGTAAATTCAAATATTAGAAAAAGTGCCATTGCATTGGGAGAATTTAGTAATATTTTTCATGCAAGAGAAATTCTTGGAACATTATTACTCCAATCAGGAAATCCTGTAACCTATAGAGATTCTGATTTATCTCTTGCAAGTGCTTTGGGTAGTAGAACATATGTAGGGCTTCCAACATCAGTTCCAGCTTTAAATTTCTTTGATCAATTTTCTGATTCTACAAATGAAAATTATTCTTGGAATCGTTCTCTACCAAATTCAAGAAGCTCATTCTTAACTGGAAATCTTGCCACATATCTTGGTTTTGCTTCAGAAATAAATGATATTCGTACAAAAAATCCAAATCTTGATTTTGATGTTGCAATGATTCCTCAGGCAAGAGGTGGCAAAAATAAAGCCACTTATGGATCAATGTATGGTTTTTCAATTGTAAAAAGTACAGCAAATATAAATTCTACATTTACAGTTTTGAATGCTCTTGTAGATCCGTCTGCAATTACAGAAATAATTAATCTTTCATATTTACCACCAGTTCGTAGAGATATAATTGGTGCTGGTTCTACAGATCCGTATCTTTCAATTTTTTATAATTCTGCGCTTATTTCAAAGGGTTGGTTAGATTCTGATAAAAAAGAATCAAATCGTATTTTTCAGAATATAGTAGAATCAGTAACTAGTGGAAAGAAAAATCCGTCTGAAGCCCTTCAAAATGGAAGTGATGAATTAGATATTTCATTAAAAAATATATGAAAAAAATAATTACAATTACACTTACAGCCGCATCAATGCTTATCTTAGCAAATTCTGTTTTTGCCGTAGAATATGTTCCAATTACTGCTCCAGATATTAATAAACCAAATCAATCAGTATCAAATCCAACAAATA
>JANNAN010000005.1:0-12576 GCA_031384385.1 Candidatus Tayloriibacteriota bacterium
AAAAGAAATAGCGCCATTTAATTTTGCTTCTGATCCACTAATCCAAACAGGACTTCCTGCAGTAATACCATTATAAACACCATTGAAATCATTTGCATTTCCATCAAGAGGCCAGTATCCGATTAAGCCCTGAGAAAGACTTGTATTGATTTGAGCCAATTGAGAATCAAAGGAAATTTTTATTTTTTGTTTAGATATAATTTTATATCCCAAAATAATACCTACGAGTATCACTATAAATGCAACAACTCTGAATATTTTTTTCATAAAACAAATTGGACTAGATTAAATTAATATAGTCTAATTATAGACCTATTTAGAAAAAAGATATATCAATAGGTGGATAACTTTTTTACTATTAAATAACCTTAAAAATAGATATTCTTTACTTCCTCATAAACAAAGCCATCTCAATCTTCCCCACTTTAATCACATTTAATATTCTCTCCGAAGTTTCAGGCAAAATAGGTTTTAATGCATTAGCAATATAATAAATATTAGCTAATAAAAATGAAATCTGTTGCTTTCCTTTTTTCAAATCAACCTTAACAGTTTTGAATGGCTGATTTTCTTGAATAAATTTATCTGAATTTTGAATTCTTAACCAAATATCATCACAGACTTTATTTATTTCATATTTTGTATAAAAATCTGCATGTAATTTCTTATCAAAATCCGGCGCAGCTTTTTCATCAAGAATTACAGCATTTGTTTCAGCCATTTTCATTACTCTACTTACAAGATTACCTAGACCATTCGCAAGATGAGCATTGTATGATTCTTTAAATTTTTCAGTAGTAAATGGGCTGTCTTCAAAAGGTTGCGCCTCTTTTAAAACATAAAATCTCAGAGCATCTGTGCCATATTCTTTTATAATATCTACTGGATTAACTACATTACCCAATGATTTACTCATTTTAATCCCTCCCTCACCTGTTAAGAAGCCATTTATGACAATTTGGCGAGAATTTGGTAATCCAACAGCCATAAGCATTACTTGCCACATGGCAGACTGTTGTCGAAGATTATCTTTGCCACAATATTGAATTACATTCTCAGAACCAATCCACCATTTATTAAATTTAACTTGATCATCTGGCCATCCAAGACAAGAAATATAACTAACAAGAGCGTCAAACCAAACATACATTACATGCTGACTATCGTCTGGAACTTCTATTCCCCAAGGCATTTTTGTTTTTAAACGAGAAATACTGAAATCTTGTAATCCTCTTTCTACAAAGGCCTTAATTTCATTAAATCTAAAGTCCGGAATAACAAAAGTAGGGTTTTTTGAATAAAATTCAAGCAATGGTTTTTGGAATTCAGAAAATTTAAAGAAATAATTTTCTTCATCAATTTCTTCAATGGTCATCAATGGATGTATCGAGCACTTTCCTTCTACAAGTTCACTTTCAGTTTTTTCTAATTCACATCCAATGCAATATTTTATTTTATAATTCTTTTTATAAATAAAACCCTTATCATTACAAATTTTCCAAAAAACTTGTGCGGCTTTTATGTGATTTTTATCAGTTGTCCTAACAAAATTTATATCGGGCAAGATGCCAAGAAGTGGAATGAGATCTTTAAATTTTCCAGATAATTCATCTACATATTTTTGGGAATCTAATCCAAGTGCAATCGCATTTCTATGAACTTTTGAACCATGTTCATCAGTCCCTGTATTAAAGAATACTTCATACCCTTCAATTTTCTTTGCACGCGCAATAACATCAGCACGAATAATTTCCAAAGCAAAACCTATATGTGGCTCTGCATTTACATAAGGAAGTGTGGTTGTTATATAAAAAGTCTTCATTAGTTCTTAAAAGTAAGTATTTTCTCAAATTGAGCTCTATCCTTGTACGGACCAATTATAGCCAAATTTAACCCTTCGTCCACGAATATTTTTTTAGCTATACTCTTGATTTGCTCTACGGTTACGGCTTGAATTTTATCAATTTCCGTCTGTGGTGTTTCAACTTTGCCCTTTAATATTTGATTTACAGCTACATATTCTGCACGACTATCAGAAGTTTCAAGACCCAGCATAAATGAACCACAAATATAATCCTTAACTTTTTTCATTTCTGATTCTAAAATTGGTTCATCTATTATTTTCTTACATTCAGAAAGTAAAACAGAAATAACTTCCTCCAATCTTTTTGTATCAACCCCAGCTGAAATAGTGAACAAACCGTTATCAGTATATGAATCATGATTTGCATGAATATAATATCCAACGCCCATTTCTTCACGAAGTTTTTGAAAAAGCCTTGAACTCATTCCCCTCCCTAAAATAGTCGCTAGGACAGTTAAAGCATCATCATATTCACTATTCGCACTAAATGAACGAACACCAAGAACGATATGGGCCTGATCTGTTTCTTTAAAATTAACAAGAATCTCTGGCTTCTTTTGTTCTTCTTTTACTGAAAGTTTACCCGACTTTTTTGAATTAGGAATTTTTGAAAAAGCTATTTCTATCTTTTTTATTATCTCAATTTCATCAAATGAACCAGAGACAACAACAGTAGTCGCTTCGGCAACATAATGTTCATTGCGATATTTTTTGAAATGTTCAACATTAAAACTTTTTATATTTTCTTCTGTACCAGCAATACTCCATCCAGCTGGCTGATCTCCATAAACAAGTTCCATAAAAAGATTTCCAATATGTCTTTGTGGCATATCTTTATACATTCTAATTTCTTCAATAATTACCCCTTTTTCTTTTTCAATTTCTTTTGAATCGAGAAGCGGATTCAAATAAATATCCGAAACTACATCAATAGCTGTATCTACATAAGACGCATTCACTTTGGCATAATAACCCGTAAATTCTTGAGAAGTGAAGGCATTATATTGAGCACCTAATGATTCTAGCTCTTTGGCTATATCTAATGCCGTAGGACGCTTTGGAGTGCCTTTAAAGACCATATGTTCAAGGAAATGAGATAGACCATTTGTTTCTTTGGATTCATATTTTGAGCCAGTTGAAACCATAATAAAAACAGTAACAGCTGGATTGTCTGTCATTGGTATGGTAACTATTTTTAAACCATTCTCTAAAATTTTTTGATTAAATTTCATTATTTATTTTATTTTTTATATAATCAACAAGTTTTTCTATTTCTACTCTCTCCTGCTTTCCACTATCTCTATTTCGAATAGTTACTCCAGAATTTTTTTCTATAGTCTCAAAGTCTACAGTTATACAGAAAGGAGTTCCAATTTCATCTTGTCTACGATATCTTTTGCCTATATTACCATTATCATCAAATATGGTCGCCGGAATTTCTTTTTTAATCATTAAATAAATTTCTCTAGCTTTTTCAATGAGTTGTGGCTTATTTTTTAATAAAGGAAATACAGCAACTTTTACTGGTGCAACTTTTGGCGAAAATTTCATATAAACTCTTTTTTCACCATCAATTTCATCTTCTGTATAAGCATCAGAAAGTACAGCAAGTATTGTTCTTTCAACTCCAAATGAAGGCTCTATACAGTGTGGAATAAATCTTTCTTTCTTTTCTTCATCAAAATATGAAAGATCAACTTTACTATAATCTGAATGTTGTTTCAAATCAAAATCAGTTCTATAAGCAAGTCCATAAAGCTCTTTTCTTCCAAATGGGAAATCGAATTCAAAATCTATAGTTCTTTTTGAATAGTGGGCCAATGAATCTTTGTCTATTTCTAATTCATAAACATGTTTTTTATCTATACCAACATCATCTGTAAATGAATGAATTTCTTTTACAAAATGCTCGAATGTTTCTTTCCAATTATTTGGATTAACAAAATATTCAATTTCCATTTGTTCAAACTCTCGAGATCTAAAAACGAAATCTCGAGGAGAAATTTCATTTCTAAAAGCCTTACCTATTTGAGCAAGACCGAATGGTAACTTTGGATGATAGCTATCGATTATATTTTTAAAATTAACAAACATACCCTGAGCAGTTTCTGGGCGAAGATATGAAATCGAATCCTCATTGTCTAAAGGACCAACACTTGTTTTAAACATCATATTAAATTGACGAGCTTCACCAAGTGGACTTTCACAATCTGGGCATTTTTTAGTATCCTCTATTTGATCAGCACGAAAACGATGTTTACACTTTTTACATTCAACCAATGGATCAGAAAACCCAGAAACATGACCGCTCGCCTTCCAAACATTCTGATTCATCAGAATTGCAGCATCCACACCATACATATCTTCCCTATCCAGAACAAAACGCTTCCACCAAAGATTTTTGATATTATTTTTCAAAGTAATACCAAAAGGTCCAAGATCCCATGTTCCTGCTAGACCGCCATAAATCTCTGAACCTTGGAATACAAACCCCTTTCTTTTACATAAAGAAATTATTTTCTCCATCTTTGTTTCCTCTTTTTTTTCTTCGTTTTTAGCCATTTTTTTATTTAATTATTATTCTGAAATCTTTTCATCACCATCCTTGAATATTGGATCTGTACTAAATCTTGTATTAAGTAAACTTAGATTACTATCAAGTGCTTGGTTTGTAAAATTATCCTGAGCTGTAAGAATTGCCTGATTTACAAGTGTTGGAATTTTATTTATCTGCGTTACACTTGGATTTAATCCGACTTGGAATGAAACTTGTCTACGATTGGCGTTATTTAAAGTATAAGTTCCAAGACTTCCAATATTCCACACTATTTGACCATCTACACTATTATATTTAATATCTTCACTTGAAGGGTCTATTTTACCAATCCATTTTACATAAGGAGGAAGACTAGATTTTACTTGAGCATTTGTTATTGAATTTGATGTATTATCTACAGACCATATAACAGTATAAGTTGTCTGGATGTCTGCCTTCGGAGGAATTGGGCCTATATTTTCAAATGGGCCAATTGATCGTACTATTTGACCATCAAGATTGATATCTGAAGAAACTTTTACACGACGCTGAGCGCTTGATACTATTGATTCTGGAACATTATTTTCTGAACTTCTATTTCCATTAACATTAACTACCATTGTTATATCTGGATTTATAATTGGTTTTTGATAAGAACTAAGATTTTTTGGTGTAATACTAAATCCAACTCTTCCATTCCCGCCCGCCTCAATACTTTTCAGAGCCGGTGAAGTTATACTATTCCACACAATTTCATTTGTTGATGCGCGAAATATTCCTTGTTCAGGAGAAATTGAAAATTTATCAAATGCAGAACCAGAAATCTTAACATGGATTTCGCCGTCAATAATTTGTGTTGGTAAATTATTAAAATATGAAACCTCAACTCTTACTGGATTATTAAAAGAAGCCACATATTCCAAAGACTCATCATCTCCGCTTAGAGAAACTCCAATACTAATAAATGGTTTTTTAATGCCAATCTCTTGTGTGCTTGATACATATTCAGTTCCGATTATTTTATTATTTCTAATACTTTGTGCTCCAGTACTAAATCTAAATACCCTAGTTTCATCATCTTGTCCTTCCAATTTACCTCTAATTTTCAAAATCTTTTTCCCACCAGATGGTATGTCTCCAATATTCCATGTACTTGTATCTCCAAATGTTTTTATATCAGATGAAATAAAACGATAACCAAAAGGATAAATAGCTTTTATTAATAAATTTTTAATAACCTCTTTTGAATTTGAAGTCATCGTAAGTGCCATCTCAAATTCCTGACCTGAATTTACTTCTTTAAATGAAGAGACGGATAATGTTAGAGGTGAAGACGAAATCAAAAGATCAAATATTTTTTCTTTTTGGAAAATTGCATTTGAACCTTTTACTCTATACTCTACAGTAACTTTTATTTCTTTTTTACTATTTTCTTCACCATAAACGACAGCTTGAATTGTTTTTTGGCCCACACCACCAATTTCAATATCTGGCATCAATTCACGAAAATTTTTTAATTCCTGAGAAGTATTTCTAGCCTCAACAGTTCCAGCTGGGAAATCTACTGAAAGGTCTACAATTTCCAATTTAATATTATTTTTATTTAAAACCTGAATATCAAATGAGACAGGCTCTCCACCAGCAACAGAAACTGGACCATTAATTGTTATATCAATATTGTTTGCAGAAACAATATTTGAACCATTCAATAGAAGATAAGCCCCAGCACTAATAGCTATAATAAAAATAATTATAGATGCTATGAGTATTTTTGTGAAAAATGACATGGAATTATCTTTATATTTTTTATTTAATTCAAGACTTTCATCTACTTCTTTTGGATGCTCCCAATCTGTTTTTACATCGACTTCTTGTGTAGTAAAGCGTAATCTCCTTTTTGTCCTGATATCTGGAGTATTCGGAGAATACAGAGACTTTTTTAGATCTTCAATTCCACTTTTATCATCTGAATTCATAGAAAATATTATATCATAATTGACTCTCTTTTAGTGCTGAGTTAATCACATCAATAATAGTTAGCTTTTTTTGTCTTATTAATGTAATTAATTCATGGCTAATCAAATTGTTTTCCAAGAAAATACTCAATTCTTTTGTATTTTTTATATACCCAAGTGTATTTAATATCCTTAATACAACTAAACATTCCACCAAGTCTTCTTCCCCATCTTTTATTTGATTTTTATATAATTCCTCAACTATTTCAAAAAGTTTTTCATTCTTCTCTTCTCCGTGCAGTAATCGCTTCAATAATTTCAATATTTTAATTTGAAGTAAATTTGATTCAGTTTCATTTTCAATTTCATGCGCCCCTACAAGTCGCCAGATTTCTTTTCCGCGGACTATTGATACCATTGATAAATTGAAGTCCTGAATATGATAACGAAGTTTTGATTGATTGAGTCGTATACCCTGTGCTACAACACCTATCATTCCAAAATCTTTAGTAAAAAATAATAAAAATTTTCCAGCCTCACCGTGTGGACCACTATGAACAATGAATGCTGGAGTTGTATAAATATGATGCACAGCTTTATTTCTCAATACTCAACTTCACCTTATATTCCCCTACTGCAGTCTCCTCTCCCTCCAAATTTCCAAATTTAATATCCTTCAACAAAGTAGCACTGGAAATAGTATTTTTATTTTTTTCAATAATATAAGTAAATACTTTTTCAGCTGAAACAGTCAAAATCGCACGATCTTGAATTGTTAAACCACTTTCTTTTCTCAAATCCTGAACGGAACGGATCAACTCACGTACCAAACCTTCCTCTTTCAATTCTGAAGTCATTGTAATATCAAGAATTACTTCTTCTGAAATATTTTTATCTGAAATAACTTCTTTTACATTTACTTCATCTTTTATTATTTCAATTAAATCCAAGGGCACAGAACCCTTTACAGAAAGTTTTGCTAATGGTTGGCGAACATTTATTTTTGCTTTCATACGGGCCTCTAGACCAAGTGATGCTATTTTTCTTGCAGATTTCATTGATTCAATTATTTTCTTATCAAACTTCCTTACTTCTGGCCAAGATTCCAAATGCACACTTTCCTTCTGACCTTTTAATTTCAAATAAATATCTTCTGCAATAAATGGCATAAAAGGTGCAAGTAATTTAACAAACTCAAGAATAATATTTTTTGTTGTAGAAAGTGCCATTTCTTTATCTACCAAATCATCACCCTTAAAACGATCACGGGAACGGCGAATATACCAAGTAGAAAGATCATCTATAAAATCAGCAAATGGTCTTAGGGCTCTATCGATTTCATATTTCTCAAGATTATCTGTAACTTCTTTTGTAAGTTCTGCTAAACGAGCATTTATCCATAAATCTAGTGAATTATTACTTATAATATTTTTATTTTCTATACTTGCATACATTTCATAAAATGTAACAACATTATTCAGACGGCCAATATGTTTTTTCACAACTTCATCAACACCTTTTTCTGAAAAAGCAAAGTCCTGACCATGAACAACGGGCGAAGCCATTAAGAAATATCTCAAAGCATCTGCACCATATTTATTTACTGTTAACATTAAATCTGGATAATTCTTTTTTGATTTAGACATTTTTTGTCCATCTTCTGCAAGAACAAGGCCACTAACTACTACTTTTTTATAAGGAGTTTTTCCAAAAAGAGCTGTGCCTAGTATAAGCATTGTATAAAACCAACCCCTGGTTTGATCTAGACCTTCTGCGATAAAATCTGCTGGATAACCCTTTGTTCTTCCAAGAATTTTTGTAAATGGACCGGGCTTTGGATTAAAATTACATTTATTTTTTGGATAATTATTTGAAGCAAAAGGCATCGAACCAGATTCAAACCAACAATCAAAAACTTCAGGAATTCTGTTTAATTTATTTCCATTTTCAGATATAAGTTCTATCTCGTCTATAAATGGTCTATGCAAATCAATTTCATAATCAGCATTATGAGGCAAGGGATAGAAATCTAATTTAAATGGTTTTGCATTTTCAATATGATTGAAACCTTTTTTAAGTAATTCTAAAATTTGCTCTTTATTTTCTCCTCGTCCAACAGTTTCAAGGAAAAATAAAGGTAACTGATGTGACACAATTAAAATATTCTTATCTTTATATTTTTTTTCTAAATTATACAAAACATCACCCATGCGCTTTTTGATATCATTATAATTCTCCCCTCCTTGTGGAGTATCAACAAATCTATTTTCTGTTTTAAATTCTTTGAAGAAATCATCTATAGCTCTACCATTCCAAATTCCTAGATTTACTTCACCCAATAACGATTCAAAAATAATTTTATTTTTATCAATACCAATTTTATTGGCAATTATTTCTGCTGTTTCTTTTGTTCTTAAAAAGGGTGACGAAATGATAAGGTGAATTTTCTTATCTTTTAGCCATTTTACAGATTCTTCAACCTGTTTTTTGCCCTTATCTGTTAAATGGTGAGAAGATGTAACCAATGAACTTATCATATTTTTCACATTATTTTCGGCCTCACCATGACGACAAAGATAATAAGTATTTTTTGATTTGCTGTATTTTCTCAAATCTTCTACTGATGAAAGAACCTTTATTTTTTCTGTCTTTTCTTCTCTCCAGACTGGCAATGGAGCACCCCAAAATCTAGATCTTGAAATTGCCCAATCACGAGCTCCCAAAAGCCAATTGCCAAATCTTCCATCTCCTATTTCTGAAGGAATCCATTTTATTTTTTTATTTTCAGATACAAGTTTATCTCTAATAGAAGTAACTTTTACGAACCATGATGAAGTGGCGTAATTCAAAAGTGGAGTATCACAACGCCAACAATGAGGATAGGAGTGAATTAATTTTTCTTTTGCAAAAAGAGTGCCATTTTTTGCCAAATATTTTATTATTTCTACATCTGCTTTTTGATGAGCATCTTTTTCTTCTAGATTAGATTTTGGCTTAACATCTTGTCCCACAAAATCTATAATTTCTGATTTAAATTTACCATTTGTACTAACATGTTGAATGAAAGGTAAATTAAATTTAATAGAGAGATCATAATCATCAGCACCAAAAGCTGGAGCAATATGTACAATTCCAGATCCATCTTCTGTAGTTACAAAGTCAGCAGAATATATTTTCCAAGCATTTTCTTTATTCTTTAATTTTGAATCATTCAAATAATATGGGAAAACTGACTTATATGATTTACCAATTAAATTCTTACCTTTTATTTTTTCAATTATTTTGTATTCATTTTTAATTACAGAAATTCTAGATTCAGCAATAATTAATCTAATTCCTTCAGTTTCAATCTTTAAATAATCAATATTCTCTCCAACAGCTAATGCGACATTCCCTGGCAAAGTCCAAGGTGTCGTTGTCCAAGCAAGAACAAAAGTCCCTTGTTCGTCTTTTAATTCAAATTTCACATAAACAGAAATATCAGTAATATCCTTATAACCCTGTGTAACCTCAAAGTTTGAAAGTGTAGTTTCGCATCTTGGACAAAGATTCATAACTTTAAAACCTTCATATACCAATCCTTTTTTGTATAAATCAGAAAATGCCCACCATACAGATTCGGTATAGCCAGCATCCATTGTTCGATAATCATTATCCATATCAACCCATCTTCCTAGACGAGGAATTATCTTTCTCCATTCATCAGCGTATTTCATTACACTTCCCTGCGCTTTTTCATTAAATTTACCAATCCCAAAATCAACAATGTCTTTTTTTGAAGCAAGCTTTAATTCTTTTTCAATTATATTTTCAACTGGAAGACCATGACAATCCCAACCCCAACGACGAGGAACGTGGAATCCTTGCATAGTTTTATAGCGAGGAATTATATCTTTTATTGTTCCAGGAACTACGTGACCATAATGTGGCTCACCCGTTGCGAATGGAGGACCGTCATAAAAAACAAATTCACCCTTTGGTGAAGGTTTTTCTAATGATTTTTTAAAAATATTATTCTTTTCCCAAAATTCTAGTATTTTCTCTTCTGTTTCTACTACTTTGGTTTTAACTGGCTTTGGCTCTTCATTCATATGAACATTCTAGCATTTTTGGCAAAAAAAACTATTTCTTGCTCCTCTTGCTTAATAACTTCATATCTTTCTTAATTTTCTTAATATGTTCTTCTGGTTTTAAATTTTCAGGCATTTCACCACCAATTTCTTTTATTGTTTGCCTTACTTTTTTACCAATATCGAAATGGACTATTTCTGCTTGATTATTACCTTTAATATTTTCTCTTTTTAGCTTTGCTTCTGTTTGTGTGATTCTAAATAAATTTGCACCAAGCTCTTCGCTACCGGCATGATCTAATAATTGACCTTTCTTTATGGATTTTTTATTTTCAATTTCAGATAATGACATAGTATACAAACCCTTATACCCCGCATCATTGAATTTTCCAAAATTAGAAACACCAACCAAATGGGCTGTGCTAAATAATTTCTTATTTTTATCAGAAATTTCATTTCTAGTTTGAATTCTTTTTTTATTTTCAGATAAACTTGGAGATAATTCCTGTTTTCTTGTTTGAATTGCAAAATATGTTTGGGCAATAGCTATTGGTTCCTTTCTAGAATCACCATTTTGAGCTATAAGATAACAAGCATATCTATCAAGCTTATAATCATCAACCTGTCTAACAGCTTCCTTCGCTATCTTGATCATTTTGTTGACGCTAACAAAATGATCCCCAACCAATTGTCTGCTTTTAACACAAGATTGCTTAGCTTTCTTAATTACATCTTCAAAATTTCTCCATTCTGTATATCCCAAAATCACGAGTAACTCCCTCGCATTCCAATACTCCACCCCTTCCTCATCTATGTGCTTAATTGATTCGAAATTTATATTCATATTTTATTTAATTACTATTTTGATAATAATTAAATTTTTACATTTTAAATTAATGTAATGAATATAAAACAGTTAACAAAATGTGAATAAAATTACAAAATCTTTATCGTTTCTTTATCTCGAAAACGAAGTATATTCTTGAAGGTAGAATTTAGATAAATTTAATGTAATTTAAAATTAGGAAATAAAAAAATTAGAAAGTAAATCAAAATTACTATTTCAAGGCTAATATTCGTCAATTTGCCAATACCGACAAATTGATATTTTTAATTTTATTTTCTAATTTCTTAGTATTTCCATGTTTAAGTAAACCTAAATATGATTGAATAGTGGCCTCTTGAGGCTTTTTAAAATTTAGATTTCTAAACATCCTTCTTTTTGTGGAAGTTCTCAGCACTCTATGATCAGGAAAATGTATCCAACCAAGTAAATCTACCCCCGAACTAACTGTTTTTATAAATACCTTATCAGAATGAAGCGTGAGTTTTAACTTCTTATTTAAAAAATCATCAATTTCAGGAAGTATTTTAATTAATTTTACTTTATCATCTGACATAAATACAAAATCATCAGCATAACGGATATAATATTTCTCTTTTAATATATGCTTTACATATTGATCAAATTCATTCATATAAATATTCACCAAAAGCTGAGATGTTAAATTACCAAGCGGTAAACCCTTCCCCTGTTCGGTACTATGAAAACTTTTAATTATATTTTGAATTAGCCAGATGATATCTGAATCAGAAATATATTCAACAATTATTTGATTAAGTATTGTGTGATCAATTGATGCAAAAAACTTTTTAATATCACACTTAAGTACCTAACATATTTGATGGTTGCTTTTAGATACATCACAAAAGAAATCTCTAAAACGGTTATTAGCACGATGGGTACCCTTAAAAAGTCGACAGGAGTAAGAATCATAAATAAACTTTTTTTCAAAATATGGATATAAAATTCTATATACAGCATGATGTAATAGTCTATCTCTTACAGTCGCTTTATGAATACTTCTAGGCTTGGGATCATTAATAGAAAATGCGATGTATTTATCATGACAATATATTTTACTTTTTAAGTCTTCATGTAATTGGAAAATATTATTTGATAAATTCATTGAAAATTCTGCAACATCTTTTTTATATCTTTTGCCGCGAACAAACTCAACCCATGCTTCGTGAAGATTTTTGATAGATATGATATCGTTGTATGTAATTATTATTTTTTGAGACATTTTATATATTTTTTATGAACAATAAGTTTGGGGGGGCCCCGCGGGCGAGGGGGGGGGGGGGGTT
>JANNAN010000006.1:0-1761 GCA_031384385.1 Candidatus Tayloriibacteriota bacterium
TTACAGTGCTACGTGCAACATTATATTGTTTACTGATCATGCGAATAGTTGTTGATACAATAAATGCTTGCAATATTTGTTCTTGAACCTTCCAGATATACCAACGTCTTGGAGGTATCCATTCCGGTAGTAAAGAAAAAGGTATCCTCTCCATATCTTAGGGTACACCACCAGAATTCACTCCGATCAAACTCGATAGAGAAGGCATCTCTAATTTGCCACTAATGCGATCTAACATATAATGGAAAGCATTAACTCCTAGTTTCCTAGCAGTTGCAACAATAGTCATGAAAGTATCCTTACTTTGAGTACCTTTTTCATTTTTTGTTTGAAAACTAATGTCTCTGTAGCGTGCTTGCACCCTTGCTCCTAATTCGGAAGCATTATTATGTAATGGGATACTAGGATATTTTAGTACTAACAATAATGAGTTTTTCTTCAATCTTGTTCTTGCAATACGTTCATCTAATTGACTGTACCCAGTTTTTATTTTGGCAGAAAAAAGTTTATCAAAGTCCTTCGATAATTTTATAGACAGTGCTTCTGTAGGAGATTGCTTATAATCTAATAATTTATGGTAATATTTCCAATATTGATCCAAAAATTTTTCTAACTGTATCTTATGGTATGCAACAGCAGGATCTAATTTCTTATAGTGCCTACCATCATGAACCCAGCACAATGCTAACCGTTTGGCAATCTCTTTAAATTGTGGAGCATCATCTGTAAGTAATATTTGAACTGCATGTGGTAGTTGGTGATATGCGGCGATTGCACTAGCCTCTAAAATGATATGTCTATTTCTCTGTTGCTTAAGTAAATCTGGAAATAATTTATCCAGAAACACATTTACCTGTTCCTTATTCATTGTTGGCGCAGGATTCAACTGTTTTAATAGCTCAATAGTTTTGTTCGGTAATCTCATATAGTCCATGAAGGCATAAGATAATTCATTAAATTGAAACGTCAGTTCTCCTTGTGTCAAAACTTCCAAAATAGTTAGACGATCTTTGTTTGGTCTGGTAAAGTACGCAGTATAATATTCATTGCAGAGAATATGAGTGTAATAATTTTCCCCATTAACACGAGCACCTGTATCATCCATTTGTTGGTAAACAGTAGATGGCAACCCAGCCTGTACAATCTCTTGTTTCTCTTGGTGAAAAGAATCATGATTATCAGTAACCATGCGAGAAATAGTTGCTGCCGAAATAAATGTACCATGACTTCTTAGAAAGTCTACAATTGCTGGTTCAGTCATTTTATGTACGTAATGCAAACTTACTATTAAAGCTTTAATATTCGGGCCAAATTCACCTTCATAGCCAGTTGGAAGGGATGCCATAAATGATTTCTGTAATGAGGGAGAATAATATACTTCTTTTTGAAATTTAATATTGTCTGTTGTGATAGAAATATCCTGGACAATAACAGGCACATGCCCCTTAAAAATTACATCTGGTGGTAAATCTGCTTTATCCACCTTACAAATCACTGTGCGATCGACTTTTATTTTTTGTTTCTTGGCTTTAGATTTTTTAGTCTTTTTTGCTTTGTTACGTCTGTTTCTTTCATCTTCAGAAGATATATCTTTTTTTTGTGGGCGGATTTTAGGCTTGCCTTGCTCACCTTTTAATCGATTATTTTCATCGTGCAGTGTTTGATTTTCTTCCTGCAAATCTACGATCTTTTTGGCTTGTGCCTCAATGATATTTAGCAATTGAATAATAATAGAATTTATTGCCGGATCTGCAATATTAT
>JANNAN010000020.1:0-1681 GCA_031384385.1 Candidatus Tayloriibacteriota bacterium
AGAACAATTCATGCAGTGCATTTTGTGACACATTGCCTTACAAAAATGCGTGCCTGAAGCACAGAAAACAGTATACCTCAAAAAAGTGGTCTAACTCCAGTGACTTTGTGGATAGTGACCATACGTACAGCTCCTTATACACTACAAGAAGCCGCAGGAGGGACACTTACCAAAAGCATACGTTTTTGATGCTTTTAAGTCAAATGAATCAGGTCTCTGCTCTCACACTTAAGACGAAGGTGAATGGCATATTCTTACAGCTTTACATGCACATTTTATGGTTAGAAAATGAGACAAAAAGATGTCAAAACACCCATAGCAGCTCATCTGCGCATAAAGGTCATAAAGGGCTCTATCTACTACTACGCACGGTAGAGAAAAACCTGTCTTTTTGTAAAAAGACAGGTTTTTCATTGTCGTACTTGTCCTTTTCTAAATAACTTTATAAGTACTCCAACGGCGCTCTCCAATACGGACAACTTCACCTGTTTCTATAAGTTCGTTAAGGTCTCTTTGGATACTCTTTTCGCTTACGTCCTTTATACTGTCTGATATATCCTTTATGCCCGTTTGACCTTTTTCACGGAGAATTGTCTTTATGCGTTCTTTACGACTAGCGCCATCTACGCGTGGCGTGCGTATGTTTTCTTCACCAGCGCCCTCTCCTTCTCCTGTGTACGCAGGTGACATTGAGGCTCCAGAGGATGCAAAACGGCGGCGGGCGCCTGTCTGCTTCACTGCTTTTACCTCTCGATCTTTAGTTTTATAGACTTCGAGCTCGGAGAGCAGTGTGTCTATTTCAAGAGTGATGAGTCCGCCATAGCTAGCCTGCATACGTTCTGAAGTAACAGCAAGCGTGATGAGGGACGAGAGGTATACGAGCGAGCTGCCGAAAGAGACAAGGTGGCGTTTTACAGAGACAGTATCAAGAACAAGTAGGTTTGATGCGTCTTTTAAAAGAGTTGGTACGGCGTTCTTTATATGTCCTATAAGAATGCTTTCGGTACCTGTGTCCTTAATATCTATTTTATCTACTATATAAAACAACGCATTACAGACACGTTCTGTCCTTTTATATACTTTGTTCACAAAGACTTTGTCGTATATAAGCTCTGTGTCCTTTTTAACAAAACTCTCTAGGTCAACATCGGACATACTCATGTATTAGGTCAATAAAGACTTTTATGTACTTTATACCTATAGCCTTCTCTCTACTAGTTCCACCATACTTTCTTTTGTGTTGTTATACGCGTCTTTCATACATGCGTGTGTATTGCACATATATACGTAAATCTCATCTAGAGCGCGTGATATTATGTGGTGACATATATATGGCACAGCAACGTAAAAAGAAGCGCGAGCGTACACCGATGTTTGAGGACCTGACGCCACAAGCCAAGCAAGGCATTGGCGCTGTGGTCTTTGCAGTACTCGGACTCTTCTTTACACTTTCGAGTATGGGGTACGCAGGCTTCATCGGCGACCTCACCCACACTGCCCTCAAGGCGCTTTTTGGATACGGGTTTGTACTGGCACCTCTTACCTGTCTGATGTATGTCTTTACGCTTCTTAAACCACGAGCAGACACGGGCTTTGCAAGCACATCAAAGATGCTAGGTATCGGACTCCTTTTCCTTTCTTCTCTTGGTCTGCTCTCGCTTTACAATCAAGACATCGGCGG
>JANNAN010000022.1:0-11468 GCA_031384385.1 Candidatus Tayloriibacteriota bacterium
GGGCAATGATAGTGCCACTGGAAATTCAGCAAATTTAGCTTGGAAACGACATCCATATATGAATGGATTTACAGGTTCTTATACACATCAAAGAGGAGATCGTTTTATATTCAAGGGCGGTGTGACTTGGCCAAATGTTGTTTTTCCAATCAATATTCGTGATAAGGGAACTGAGATTGGTGTACAGCAAGGAGGTACTATAACAAATCCTGATTATTACGGTGCAGATATTTCTTGGTTCAATTCCTCTGTTTGTGGAACTTCATTTTGTAAACCAATATTTAGTGCTGAAAGTAAGGTTATTCTAGTAAATAATACTTTTGTATACGGTCTTGATGCAATGAGTAATATTATTATTGATAATATTGAAATGAAAGATTTTTATTGGGTGTCTGGATATGGAGCATCATATATTTGGCTTGGTACGAGTGAAAATGTAATTATAAAAAATTGCTTACTCCACAATTGGACTCATGCTAGTTATTCTGCAGGAGGACGAGATGATCTACAAGTAGTGCTTGGAGGTGGTAATGCTCCTTACTCTGCAGGATCGTCAATATTGAATACCATAATTGATGGTGGTCAGACACAAGTACCAAATAATGGTTCAGGAATGGCAGCTTATCATATTCCTATTATTAAAAATTCAATTATCAAAAATGCTTCGAATGGTCTCATAATAAATGGTCATCCATCTGGTGAGGTTGCTTATTCTGATATTGGCCCAATATACCATTCGTTCTCTGGACTTGTAGCAGGAAATAATCAATATCATGAAAATTCTATCGAAGCGGTAGATAGTGGAACTTTCTATATTCATCACAACTATATTCATGATGAATTACCAGAAGGTGGTCCGTATGCTGCGAGTATGATTTTTGGAAGTCCTGGTGATATTCTATATTTCTACGATAATATAGTTTGGAATACATGGGATCCTGCATTTAAATTTATGACCACGAGTTCAGCTCTAATATCATATATTTGGAATAATACATTTGATTCAAGTAGAAATGGTAGTGCTGGATCAAATACTGGAACTTTTGGAATGAAGCTTGATAGTAGGAATAATCATTTCATAGCTGGAGTATTCGATACAAGTAATATGAGTATTATATCAAATACAAATAATGTAATTCAAACATTGTCTCAAGCAAATGGACTGGGATATACAATTATAAATAAATATGCTCCAACGCATGCTTCTGATCCAACTGTGAATACAGGAATACTTCTTACATGTGCAAATTGTCCAGATTTTGGCAAGGATATATTAGGGAATACTCGACCTATAACTGGTGCATGGGATATTGGAGCATACAAATATACTGGACAGTAACTATCGTATATTAAACAAATTCTTGGCATTATCTACAAGATGCTTCAGCATTATTTCCAAAGGCACTCCTTTAATTTCAGCGATTTTATTTGCCACTTCAATGACATAAGCAGGCTCATTTCTCTCTCCGCGATAAGATATTGGTGCGACAAATGGGGCATCTGTTTCGGACATAATCATATTTAGTGGAGTATTTTTAATTATTTCATCATAATTTCTAGCAAATGTAATTACACCAGTAAAAGATAATCTAAAACCTAAATCTAAGAATTCTTTTGCTTCTTCAATACTGCCAGCAAAAAAATGTGCATCACCATGAACTTTTGAATGTTTTTTGATTATTCCTAAAGCATCTTTGTATGCATTATGATTTTTGTCTATCCCACTTCTTAAATGAAGCATCAAAGGTTTTTTTGCCTCATTCGCAATCATTATCTGTTTTTCAAAAATTTCTTGCTGTAATGCTTTATTTTCATATCCTTGTCGAAAATAATCAAAGCCGGTTTCTCCAATCCCAACGACTTTTATATGTTTAGCTAAGTTTAGATAGGATTCATAATCAAATTGTTCACATGGAATTTCTGCAGGATGAAGTCCAATAATTGCCCAAATATTTTCATTTTCTTCAGCAATTTTGATTGCTTTTTGTGATGTTTTATAATTTGTACCTACAATTATCATTCCAATTCCTTTTTCTTTAGCACGGGCAATAACATCATTATAATCAAGATCAAATTGCTCTAAATTTAGATGGCAGTGAATATCTATATATTTCATAAAATAAATAATAGCATAAATAAGGCTATATTTCGTAAATCTTTATCATTTCTTTATTTCGTCTACAGCGTTTCTTTATTCTATCTTTATAATTTCTTTATCTCTATTTGATAAAGTGATTGATACCAATTTCACCATTGGCGTTGAATTTTATCGACTAGTATGATAATCTGCAAATACGTGCAAATTATCAACTAAATAAGTGAACAGTCCTGACTCGCACGGGTCACGCTTCGCTGTTATAGGGCGAATTACTGTCACTCTTGTCTTGAAGACATAAAAACAAATGGATAAAGTTTTAAAGGAAGATGCATTGCAAGTATATGAAATAGGATATTTGCTTGTATCTTCAATACCTGAAGAAAAAGTTGCTTCTGAAGTAGCTATTCTTAAGGAGGTTCTTTCAAAGAAGAACGCAGATTTTATTGGGGAAGAAGCACCAGAACTTAGAACATTGGCGTATACAATGATCAAAAAGATTGGTACTGCAAATATTAGATTTACTCAAGGTTATTTTGGTTGGTTCAAATTTGAACTTGCAAAAAAGGATATTGAGATTGTAAAGAAAGCTTTTGATGAGAATAAGAATATTCTAAGAAGTCTTATTATCACAACAATACATGGAAATACTTATCTTGGTAAGAAGGCTGCTGTTGCTTCTATCGTAAAGCCTGTTGAGGCCAATGATATTGTAAGTGAAGTCCCTGTAGAGGTAGTATCTCCAGAAGAGTTAGATAAAAGTATTGATGAAATGGTGAAGGAGGTATAGTTCTAGGGATTATTAGCTTAAAAATATAATTGTATGTATTTAAACAAAGCAATAGTTTACGGGAATCTAACAAGAGACCCAGAGATAAAGGCACTTCCATCAGGTTCAAAGGTTTGTAGCTTTAGTGTAGCAACAAATAGAGTTTGGAAAGATCAAGCTGGTGCAAAGAAAGAAGCTGTAGATTTTCACAATATAGTAGTATTCGGTCGTCAAGCAGAGACTGCAGCTCAATATTTGAAAAAAGGGGCAGGTGTCTTTGTAGAAGGCAGAATGCAAACTCGTTCTTGGGATGGTGCTGATGGACAAAAGAAGTATCGAACAGAAATTGTAGCTGATAGAGTACAATTTGGTCCAAGAGGTGGAGCAATAAGCCCAACTTCAGGTGCAAAAAATGTTCAAGCTGAAGATGCATCACAAAAGGATGCGCCAGCAGTAGATACAATCGATTATCCAGAAGAAGAAATAAATCCAGACGATATTCCATTTTAATTAATAATTAACAAAATATATGAATAAACAGTGTTACTTCTCACAAAATAATATAAGAAATATAGACTATAAAGATACAGAAATCCTAAAGAAATTTCTTAATCCACACGGTCGTATGATCAGTAGAAAGAAATCAGGCGTATGCGCACGTAGTCAGCGTCAGCTAGCTACAGCCGTAAAGTATGCAAGATTTATGGGTCTACTTCCTTATATCGCTAGATAATTAGGTAAAAGAAAAAGCATGTCATTGATCGGGTGGGACTAATCAATACATGCTTTTTCTGGTATAATTTTGGGATGGATACTAATTTGAAGGAAAGTAAGCAAAAGATGGCTAAATCACTTAAGAATATTGTTGTACCTGAAATTAAATCACTCGTTTTTTCAGGTGTTTTTCCTCATTTCAGAAGAATGAAAAATAATAAATATGAATTTATATCCTTTCAGTTTAATCGTTATGGAGGGAGTTTTGTGCTAGAAATAGGTTTTCTAGATCCAAATAAATTATTACCTTTTGAAAAGGCTTTACCATTTGAAAAATTAAATTATGGTAATGCTCGTGATGAGGATAGATTAAGAATACAACCCGACAATAATCAAGAAGATTATTGGTATGATTATTCTAATTTTACTGAAGATAATCAATTCAAAAATTTGTCAGAGCTGGTAAAATCTTTGCTTTATAAAGTTGAATTATTTTTAAAATAAAATGCCTTCAAAAAATGTAAAAATTGTAGTATTTGTTCCAGTAACTCATACAGATATTGTCCGCGAGGCTATGGGTAAAGCTGGAGCAGGGAAGATTGGTAATTATAGCTATTGTACTTTTTCGTCAAGGGGTATTGGAAGATTCAAACCTGAGGATGGAGCTAATCCACACGTCGGTAAAGTTGGTAGCTTCGAAGAAGTTGTTGAAGAAAGAATAAAAACAGTCTGTGAAAGAAGTAAATTAGACGAAGTTATAAAAGCAATTAAAGAAGTTCATCCCTACGATGAGGTAGCTTTGGATGTTTATTCTTTAGTTGATTTATAATTAATTCTCCCTTTCTTTTTTCCTTAATTATGTCCCTCAAATCCCCAGTATAGTATTTACCTCCCTTAACCTGTTTTGAAGCTTCAAATATCTCCTTAATTTCTGCAATCTCTTTACTCATTGTTTTTAGTTTTATTTTCATATTATTTTATTAAAGTATTGACTTTTACACGTTAGCTCATGTTATAATTAAAGTGTTCCCATTTTGGGGCTTTTAAGACCTAGGAAACTAGGCAGGACATGGTAATCAGTGAAAGCAAACTGGCCATGTCCTCAGTAGAGACCGCCTTATTGGCGGTTTTTGCTTTATAAATTATGAACTTTCTTAATTGATTCTTTTATCTTTTTTAAGAAAATTTCTCCGACATTTGGTGCGTGACGTAATCCTGATTTTTTATCACGAACTAAATTTAATCTTTCTAGTGAAACAACATTAATCATATCGCATTTAACCCAAGATTTCTTATTTGAAAGGTGAATAGAACAAAACTGTGAATCCATTTCAATTTGATAATCAAGAATATTGTCAGGTTTAGTCGTACTTATTGGAACAACTGCTATTAGTTTTGAATTATGTTTATGTTTAGATATAACAATAACCGGTCTTTTCTTTATCATTTCGGGCGCGACAAAACCATTATAATCACAATAGATTACTGAACCTGGTTTTGGTTGAAATAAAAGTGGCATCAATAAAATATATCATGTTTTTAAATACACAACAAAAAAGACTATCAATTTATCTCGATAGTCCTTTTTGTTTCGCTAGTTATTTCCCAACCCTCTCTCTGTATTCACCAGTTTCTGTATTGATTCTAATGATGTCTCCTTCATTTATGAATAATGGAGCATCTATATTTGCACCTGTTTCTACAATAACAACCTTATTTCCTCCAGTCGCGCTATCACCTTTGATATTTGGTGGAGCTTCTGTGACTTTCAATTCAACCATAGCAGGGAATTTGAAACCTGTTGTTTTTTCACCGAACATTAGCTGAGAAATAATAGTATTTGGCTTTATTAATTTAACTCTTGAACCAATTTGATCAAAAGTAAAATTGAAGCGATTACTTGGCTCAGTTGGAATACAGAACCAATATTCTTCTTTATTTCCATAAAGATATTTTATTTCTCTAGAATCTATTTCAGCTTCGGGAACTTTTTCTGAAACATGAAAAGAATATTCAGTAACTTTTCCGGTGATAAGATTCTTTAATTTTGTAGCATTAACAGGCTTTCTTTGTTGTTTGCGAAATACATGAGAAGTAATAACTTCATATGGTTGTCCGTCTAAAACAATATATTTTCTTTCCACTATTTCATTATATTCCAACATTGACATGGGGTGTATAATACACGATTATTTTTCTTCTGCAAGTTTTGTACGGATTATTTTTAGTATTTCATCTTTAACATGACCATTTTCCTTTAAAAACTGCCTTGTAGCGTCATATCCACGCCCAAGCTTGGTTTCTCCATAAGAATATGAAGTTCCAGATTTTGTAATGATTCCCATTTTTTCTCCAAGAGCGATTATTTCACCCTCCTGAGAAATTCCTTCATTGTACATTAGATCAAATTCTGTTTGGCGAAATGGAGCAGCAACTTTATTCTTTACAACCTTAACTCTCACACGACCACCCATTATCTCTTCTCCTTTTTTGATTTGAGCTATTCTACGAATATCTAGACGAACTGATGTGTAGAATTTTAGAGCTTTTCCACCCGGAGTTGTTTCTGGATTGCCGAACATTACACCGATTTGCATTCTAATCTGATTTATAAAAATCACTACAGTTTTTGATTTTGCTACGATACTTGTTAACTTTCTAAGTGCCTGTGACATAAGACGGGCTTGTTTACCAACATGATAAGCACCCATATCTCCCTCGATTTCATCTTTTGGAGTTAATGCTGCAACAGAGTCAATAACGATTACATCCATTTTCCCTGAATGAACAAGGCTTTCTACAATTCCTAATGCCTGTTCTCCTGATTCTGGTTGAGAAATAAGTAATTCATCAGTTCTTACTCCAAGTCTTTTTGAATATTCTGGATCCATTGCATGCTCAGCATCAATGAATGCACAAATACCGCCAAGTTTCTGGGCTTCAGCAATAACATGAAGAGAAAGGGTAGTTTTACCAGAAGATTCTGGGCCAAAGATTTCTATGATTCTTCCTCTTGGCATACCTCCTATACCTAAAGCAGCATCAAGACCAATAGAACCTGTTGGAATTGCATTTACATTAACTCTTGGCTTATCACCAAGTTTCATTATTGATTCATCGCCAAATTTTGAACGGATAGCATCTAGCGTGGTGCTGATACTATCTGATGGATCAACTCTCTTTGATTCTTTTTTTATTTTCTCTACTTTGACTTCTCCTTCATCATTAATCTCTTCTATTTTCTCCTCAACCTCGCTCTCATGTTTTTTTATTTCTTTATTTTTTTTTGCCATTTTTTTAATAATTAAAATAATACGGGTGGGTACTAGAGGGAATTATACCACTACTAAAATTTATTTTTGATAGACAAGTTCTAATTTATATTCGATAGTTCTATTGAATTTATCTTCAGCTGACAGTAAAAAAACATTATATCCTGGAGATAATAGTAATGTTTCGCTAAAATTTCCTTCTTTATCAATTAAAATAGGTCTTCCATTTAATTTAATATCTTGAATTCGTAGAACAATACCTTTAACTATTACACTGGATATATTTACTGTACTTCCTGATACTGGTTCTGTAACTATGATTTCTGGTCCAGATATAAGACTGTGAGAAGCAAAAAGAGCATAGCTAATAAGTACTAATATAACTATAGAAACAATGCTAATTTTTAAGATTTTCTTTGTTCCTTCTCTATTATTCATTTTCCGGTTTTTCTAATTCATCTTTATTTTCTTGGCTACTCTCTGTATCCACTGCATCTTCAGTTTCAATTGAAGGTGGCATCTCATCATTAACATTTCCATAAACTTCACGAGCCCTCGCACCATTTGGGGGTCCAACAATACCTCTTTTGTGTAATTTATCTATGATTTTTGCCGCACGACCATAACCGATACTTAATTTTCTTTGAAGAAATGATGTTGATGCTTGATTGTTCTCTATGATTAGCCTTTTTGCTTCTTCTAGTAAATCATCATCATCGTCTAAATCATCATCTTCAGTATCAAAACTTGAAGAGAAAATGGCATCCTTTCCTGGTTCTTCATCTCCATTTGTAAGATTAATTTGATCCATTATTTCACCTGAATATGCATCAATAAGGTATTTTACAACTTTCTTTACTTCTGTTTCCGTAATATAAGCAGACTGAAGTCTTTGTGGCTTTGACATTTCACCTCCTTGATAAAGCATATCTCCAGCTCCTAGAAGTTTTTCAGCACCACCAGCATCTAGAATTGTTCTCGAATCAATTTGAGAAGAAACCTGAAGAGCCACACGAGTAGGAACATTGGCTTTGATTAGGCCAGTAATAACATTTACACTAGGTCTTTGTGTTGAAAGTATAAGATGAATACCAACAGCACGACTCATTTGGGCAAGACGAACGATTGCTGATTCGAGTTCTCTTGGATAAGTTTGCATAATATCTGCAAGTTCATCTAGAACAATCACAATAAAAGGCATTGATTCTGGAAGTTTTTCTTTTGAATCAGGATTTTTCTTTATGTATTCAATCGCTGGCGTCAGTATCGTTTTGTGATATGAATCAATATCACGAACTTTGTTTTTTTCTAAAATATCATATCTTCGACTCATTTCTTTTGCCATATGTTTTAAGGCAAGAATAGCTTTTTTTGCATCAGTAATAACAGGAGTAAGAAGATGTGGAATTTTATTGTAAAGAGTGAGTTCTACTCGTTTTGGATCAATCATAATGAATCTTAGATTTTCAGGAGAATTTCGGAAAAGTAGGGAAGTTATAATAGCGTGAATTGTTACAGATTTTCCAGAACCAGTTGCTCCAGCAATAAGCATATGAGGTGCTTTTGCAAGGTTTGCAAAATGTGATTTTCCAGAAATTCCTTTTCCAAGTGAAATAAGAAGTGGTTTTTCTGAATCTTGATATTCTTCTGAACCAAGAAGTGTAGCAAGTCCGACCGTTGTCTTTGTTGTATTTGGAATTTCTATACCAACTAAAGATTTGCCGGGAATTGGTGCTTCTATACGAATAGGGTGAGCAGCAAGGGCAAGAGCAAGATTATCATTCAATGCAACAATCTTCGAAAGTTTGACTCCTTCTGCTGGTTTTAATGCATATCTAGTAACTGAGGGTCCAATTGAAATTTCATCCATTTCTACATCAATACCGAAATTCTGCAAAGTTCTTTTTATAATATTTGCATTTGCCTTGATATCTCCAGTTTCTGGCCTACCCTTATCTTTTTCAAGTAATGAAAGAGGTGGTGGAATAAATGGTATTAAACTATGATTTGAAATCATTTCTATTTCATCACCTTCTTCAACTTTTTTGATTTTGTCTATTTTCTTTTTTTGTTCAACAGCTTTTAATTGAACTGCTTCTTTTTCTAATTTATTTTCAACATTAAGAACAACCTTCTCTATTTGAGTTGCTGATTCTTTCTCTTTTTCTTCTTCATTCTCATCATCATAGATTCCAGGCAATTCTCTTTTTTTGAATAATTTCCAGAATTTCAGATATTCGGGTGATATATGAACTTCAAAAACTATTATTATAGAAATAGCGATGAATGATACCAAAAGAATAACAGTAGCGTAGACATCAAGAATACTTATAAGAGGATATGCAATCCAATGTCCAAAGACACCACCTTCATTTACGGCAAGTAAATCTATAAGTCCTAGTCCAGAAAAGAAAAATAAAAAAATACCAATAACTTTTGGTAATCTGAAATCAGTTTTAATACCTTTAACGAAAGATATAGCAGTCATTAAAAATGATATAGGTAGAAGAAAATATCCGAAGCCGAACCAACCCTTCAGAAAATTGTAAATGTATTGACCAATCGGATCTGCTAAGTGGAATGGAGCGAGTATTGATAATAAGGTAGCAACAAGGAATAATATTGCAAAAACAGCCTGTAAAGTTTCTTGTTTTATCTCACTTTTAAACTTATTTCTATCACTAGTATATTTCGTCTTTTTTTTGATTGCCATATATGAATATAATACCATATAAAAATATACTATTGTATTTATATTTACATTGTGTCATAGCAACTATTGGCCCTTTACATAAGGACACTGACTTTTATATAATAGAGATACTAAATTAAGTGACTTTTTATATAAGACAGTAATTAAATTATTTAATAAAAGACATTTTTAGATAAAAGACAATGAAAAATATCTATGATAATTATAAGGATGTAGGACTATTTAATAATGGTGATCATTTAGTATATTCTTTTAAAAAGACAGAGAAAATTCTATCAGCCATTTATCTCGTAACAAGTTTAATAAAAGATAGTGAACCAATGAAGTGGGAATTGAGAGAAGGTGGTATGTCTTTAATATCCATACTGATGACTTTGAATGGAACTGAATCTGTTGATAAAAATAAATTGATTCAATCATTTTTTACTTCCTCTATTCAACTCGTTTCTTTTTTAAATATATCAACAATATCAGGGTTAATTTCAGAAATGAATTCATCTATTTTGATAAATGAAATTGTGAATCTTGTCGACTATTTAAAAAATCAAAGTATAAATTCTGCAAATCAAAATGGATTTATTCTATCTGATAAATTTTTCGCAACAGATACTCCTCCTGAAATATCTAAAGGACATTCAAATATTCAAAAACACATAGAACCAAGGCTTAGCAAGACTATAATTATAAAGGACAAGAAAGATAGTAGAAAAAATGTCATTCTAAATACTTTAAAAAAGGATTCAAATCTTACGATAAAAGACTTCGTTAAGGTGATTTCTGATTGTAGTGAAAAGACTATTCAAAGGGAACTTATTGATCTTGTCGAAAAAGGTATTGTTAAAAAACATGGAGAAAGGCGCTGGAGTACATATTCTTTGACTTCTTAGTGCTTTTTATGTAGTATAGGGGGGTGAATACTGGCTGTAATAATAGCAGTTATCCACATAGTATT
Source organism: Candidatus Tayloriibacteriota bacterium (assembly GCA_031384385.1). Classification (GTDB taxonomy): domain Bacteria; phylum Patescibacteriota; class Minisyncoccia; order Phycocordibacterales; family PALSA-1337; genus CAIOGI01. The sequence continues at coordinate 10,516 of JANNAN010000022.1, forward strand.
TTGCACTATATGTACCTATCGGGGTATAATGTTTTGTAACGGCCTTTGACAATTTAAATAGTATATATTTTACAGAATTTTCTTATACGGATATGGTTAGTAAATACATGAAATTCAGACTTATTCCCCTCGCAACTATTCTTTTTGATTTGTGTCGATATATGAATCAAAAAGATTAGTGATAGTCAGTTTTGTTTTATCAGTTTATTAAGTTAGTAAAGAGTAGATATATTTCAAACATTATTAATTAAACGAAATATATTTACCTTAAATTATAAATATTATTATGAAGAAATTAATTATCACAAGTGCAATTGCAACTTTGGCATTCGTGTCAGTTGCTGCTGCATCATTCGACAAAAATCTAAGTGTTGGTAGTACAGGATCAGATGTATCTGCTCTACAAACATGGTTAATCAGTAAAGGTTTCAATATCCCAGCAGTTGCAGCAGATGCTTCAAAGGCAGGATACTTTGGACAGCAAACAAAGACTGCAGTTATGGCTTATCAGAAATCAGTAAATGTTCCTGCAACAGGTTTTGTAGGACCACTTACACGCGCAACTCTTAATGGATCACCAGCTGAACATACAGCAATGACACTTCCATTCCCATGCCCAGCTGCTTATACAGCTCCAGCAGGATGGACATGTCCAGGGACAACTCCAGTAGTTGTTACACCAGGAACAGGAACAATTACAACTCCAGGAGTTGAAGGTACACTTTCTGCTACACAATCAAATTCAGGACTAGCTTCTTCAATTTATGAAGGAGATATGATGGTTCCAGTTTTAGGAGTTAAGTTAGAGGTAAAATCTTCTGATATCGCTATTCAAAGAGTTAAGTTAAATCTAGGTACTGAAACAAAGATATATAATAAGATCTTTAAGAAGTTATATATTACTGATGGATCAACAGTACTAGGTTCAGCAGATCTAAATTCTTCAACCGTTG